>NZ_JBAGJD010000014.1:0-75553 GCF_036864815.1 Paenibacillus sp. A14 | reverse complement strand
CCCCCTCAAGATGAGATTTCCCAATTAGTAAGACCCCTTGAAGACGACGAGGTTGATAGGCCTGGGGTGGAAGTGCAGCAATGCATGGAGCTGACAGGTACTAATCGGTCGAGGGCTTATCCAAAAACAACTCCAAAAAGTGGCGTCAGGCTGAACAAGCCGATCTGAGCACTTGAGGAGACTAAAACGCAAAGCACGTTTCGTATCCAGTTTTCAGGTGATCAAACATCTGAACACGTTTGGTGGCGATGGCGGAGGGGTTCCACGCGTACCCATCCCGAACACGACCGTTAAGCCCTCCAGCGCCGATGGTACTTGGACCGAAGGGTCCTGGGAGAGTAGGACGTTGCCAAGCAACTAAGAAAGAGCACTACCGTATGAAGCGGTGGTGCTCTTTTTGTATGCTCTAATACAAATTGATGCAAATCTGCAGGTATTTCCGAACGTTTGTGCCCCGAAGAGCGAAAAGGATGCAAAAGTGCAGGAATTTTCGGCCTTTTTCTTGAGGGGAGCCCCAGCAACAAAAAAAACCTGCAGATTTGCAGGAATATCGCACAGAGGGGCTTAACTCCCATAAATTCCTGCAGATTTGCAGGAATTTGTGTTCCAGGCAGGATCAAAAAGCCAGAAGCCTCGTTTTCGTTACCGCCTTTGTTTTTGCACCTTCGGAAGCCTGGAGGAATATTTTGACCGCAGGGCGCTCACACTGAAGATAAGAGTGCCCCCTTGGCAAAAGCATAATTTATGGTATAATGAGATTAAAGTCAAAGAAAGTCAAAGTCAATCCAATGCAAGAAAGTCAATACAGATAGTCATACCAGATAGAACTGCTTTAAATAATGGAGGATGGGTCATGCGTAATATCTCCGACATCATTGAAAAATATCTCAAAAGTATCTTGCATGAAAGCCCGGAAGGGGCGATTGAAATTCAGCGCAATGATCTGGCCGATAAGTTCAGCTGCGTGCCGTCACAGATTAACTATGTAATCAGTACGCGGTTTACGGTGGAAAAGGGATATTTGGTGGAGAGTAAACGCGGCGGCGGCGGGTACGTACGCATCAGGCGGATCGAATTGCCGGGTGCCAACAGCCTGCACACGTACCTCCACCAGATGATAAGTGAAGAGATCGGCCAGACGGCGGCGGAAGGACTTATTTATCAACTGGAAGAGGCCCGTTTTTTAAGCAGCAGGGAAGCGGCGCTGATGAGGGCCGCGATTTCCAGGGAAGTGCTGATGGTGAAACTGCCTTACCGGGACCAGATTCGCGCCAGAATTATGAAGGCAATGCTGATCTCTTTACTTGGCTAACTTTACCCGGCTAACGGCAGCATGCAATAAAACCAAGGCAATCCATTGTTGGAGGAGGGACAACTATGCAATGCCAAGAATGCGGTAAACGCCCTGCCACATTACATTTCACAAAAATCGTCAACGGCGAGAAAACGGAGTTTCATATCTGTGAGGCATGTGCGCGGGAGAAGGGAGAGATGATCCCGGGCACGAGCGGAGGCTTCTCGATCCATAATCTGCTCTCGGGATTAATGGAATTTCAGCCAGGTATTCACGGGCCGGCAGCAGCGGCGAAACCGAAGGAGAGTATCCGTTGTGAAGAATGCGGTCTGACGTATTCCCAGTTCAGCAAAATCGGACGCTTTGGCTGCAGTTCCTGCTACAAATATTTTAACGACCGCTTGGATCCCTTGTTCAAAAGAGTACACGGCAACACGGTCCATGTAGGGAAAGTGCCGAAACGGGCCGGCGGCCATCTCCAGGTCAAGCGGAAGCTCGATGACCTCCGCCGCGAGTTGCAGTACCGGATTTTGCAGGAAGAGTTTGAAGAAGCAGCCGCGCTTCGGGATCAAATTCGCGAGATTGAGAAGCAAATTTCCGCAGAGTAGGGGGAGTGCAGAATGCCTGATCTTCGTTTTACACAGCAACCTTTAAGCGAATGGATGAGCCGGGGCGGCAAGGAATCGGAGATTGTGATCAGTACCCGCGTGCGCATTGCCCGCAACCTGGTTCATCATCCTTTCCCGATGCTGGCGACCAACCAGCAGTCCGAAGAGGTGCTTAGGCTGCTGCAGGACGCTTTAAGCGATGAGCGTTTGCAGAGCTACGGCAAGCTGCATCCGGTGCTTCTGGCGGATTTGGAGGAGCTCGACAAGAAGATTTTGGTGGAGAAGCATCTGATCAGTCCGAACCTGGCGGGGGAATCCCGGAAAGGTGCCGCTTTCATCAGCGAGGACGAAAGCTTAAGCATCATGGTCAATGAAGAGGACCATTTACGGATTCAATGTCTGTATCCGGGCCTTCAAGTCCAGGAAGCTTGGGAAAAAGCGACGGCCATCGACGATATTTTTGAAGATCATGTCGATTATGCGTTTGACGCCAACCGGGGCTTTTTGACCAGCTGTCCGACGAATGTGGGGACGGGGCTTCGGGCTTCGGTCATGATGCATCTGCCTGCCCTGGTGCTGACGCAGCAGATTAACCGGATACTCTCGGCCGTGTCGCAAGTGGGATTGACGGTCCGGGGAATTTACGGTGAAGGCAGTGAAGCGATGGGCAACTTGTTTCAAATCTCAAATCAGATTACACTAGGACAAAGCGAGGCAGAAATTATTGAGAATTTGTACGGCGTTGTCATGCAAATTATCGAACATGAGAAGAACGCCCGCAACAAGCTGCTTACCGAATCCCGGCTGCGGATGACCGACAGGGTGATGCGATCGTACGGGATTTTGTCCCATGCGTCCATAATGGATTCGAAGGAAGCGGCACAGCGGCTATCGGATGTTCGGCTTGGTGTGGATGTCGGGTTAATAGATAATGTGTCCCCCCAAGTGCTCAATGAACTTAACGTCATGACCCAGCCCGGCTTTTTACAAAAGATGTTCGGCGAGAATCTGTCGCCTGGGGAGCGGGATATGTACCGCGCCAAGCTGATTCGCGAAAAAGTGGGTAAATAACTGAAGCGGACTTAATTTATGGAGGTGCAAAAGACATGATGTTTGGAAGATTTACGGAACGTGCCCAAAAAGTGCTGGCCTTGGCTCAGGAAGAAGCTGTCAGACTGGGGCACAACAATATCGGAACGGAGCATATTTTGCTTGGACTCATTCGGGAAGGCGAAGGCATTGCTGCCAAAGCGCTCATCGGCTTGGGGTTGGGTCTGGAGAAAATCCAGGACGAAGTGGAAACGCTGATCGGTCGCGGTCAGGAGCAGCCTTCCAATATTGCATATACGCCGCGGGCGAAAAAAGTCATCGAACTCTCGATGGATGAAGCCCGGAAATTGGGCCATACCTATGTCGGCACCGAGCATATTTTGCTTGGTTTGATCCGGGAGGGCGAAGGTGTGGCTGCCCGCGTTCTGAACAACCTGGGCATCAGCCTGAACAAGGCACGTCAGCAAGTGCTTCAACTGCTCGGCAGCAGTGAAGCCGTCTCAAGCCACCATGGAACGCCCGCCAATGTAAATACACCGACCTTGGACAGCCTGGCCCGCGACTTGACGGCTTCTGCCAAGGAAGGCAATCTGGATCCGGTGATTGGGCGCAGCAAGGAAATCGAACGGGTAATTCAGGTGCTAAGCCGCCGGACGAAGAACAATCCGGTGCTGATCGGGGAACCGGGCGTCGGGAAAACCGCGATTGCCGAGGGGCTGGCCCAAAAGATCATCAACAACGAAATCCCGGAAACGCTCCGCGATAAACGGGTAATGACCCTGGATATGGGATCGGTGGTAGCCGGAACGAAATACCGCGGTGAATTCGAAGACCGCTTGAAAAAAATCATGGATGAAATCCGCCAGGCCGGAAATATCATCCTCTTCATCGACGAGTTGCACACCTTGATTGGTGCCGGCGGCGCGGAAGGCGCAATCGACGCCTCCAACATTCTGAAGCCGGCGTTGGCGCGCGGTGAACTGCAGTGCATCGGGGCAACGACGCTGGACGAATACCGGAAGTACATCGAGAAGGATGCCGCTCTGGAACGCCGGTTCCAACCGATTACGGTAGACCAGCCGTCGGTGGACGAAGCGATTCAAATCCTGCACGGACTGCGCGACCGTTACGAAGCGCATCACCGGGTGAAGATTACCGATGAAGCCATCGAGCAGGCAGTGAAGTTGTCGGACCGTTACATTCAGGACCGTTTCCTGCCGGATAAAGCGATCGACCTGATCGATGAGGCGGGCTCCAAGGTAAGGCTGAACTCCTACACGGTACCGCCGAATTTGAAGCAGCTGGAGAACCGTTTGGAGGATATCCGCAAGGAGAAGGACGCCGCGGTGCAAAGTCAGGAATTCGAAAAAGCCGCCGCCTTGCGCGACACGGAACAAAAGATCCGCGAAGAGTTGGATATCACGAAGAATCAGTGGAAAGAAAAGCAGGGCCGGACGGACTCCGAGGTGACGCCGGAGGATATCGCTCAGGTCGTGGCCAGCTGGACGGGAATTCCGGTCAGCAAGCTGAAGGAAGAAGAGACCGAGCGCCTGCTGAATATGGAGCAGATTCTGCATGAACGCGTCATCGGCCAGGATGAAGCCGTCAAGGCTGTCAGCCGGGCGATCCGCCGGGCGCGTGCCGGCCTGAAGGATCCGAAACGCCCGATGGGCTCATTCATTTTCCTCGGCCCAACCGGGGTGGGTAAAACCGAGTTGGCCCGGGCCCTCGCCGAATCGATGTTCGGCGACGAGAATGCCGTGATCCGCATCGACATGTCGGAATACATGGAGAAGCATTCCACGGCCCGTCTCGTAGGCGCGCCTCCGGGATACGTTGGCTATGAGGAAGGCGGCCAACTGACCGAGAAAGTACGCCGCAAACCGTACTCCGTCGTTCTTCTCGATGAAATTGAAAAGGCGCATCCGGAAGTGTTCAACATTCTCCTGCAAGTGCTGGAGGATGGCCGTTTGACCGACTCCAAGGGCAGAGTCGTCGACTTCCGCAATACGCTGATCATTCTGACCTCCAATGTGGGGGCCGAAGCGATCAAGCGGAATACGCGGTTGGGCTTTACCGCCGTGGATGACGCCGGAGCGGATTACGACAACATGAAGGGCAAAGTGATGGAAGAGTTGAAGAAAAGCTTCCGTCCGGAATTCCTCAATCGGATCGATGAAATCATCGTTTTCCACTCGCTCGAGGAAGCTCATATCGGTCAAATCGTCACCCTCATGTCCGAGGAGCTGCGCAAGCGGCTGCGGGAGTATGACGTCGACTTCGTGCTGACCGACAAAGCCAAAGCCTTCCTGGCCAAGGAAGGGTTCGACCCGGCTTACGGGGCGCGGCCGCTCCGCCGGGCGATCCAGAAGCATATCGAAGACCGTCTGTCCGAGGAACTGCTGACCGGTCACGTGAAGAAGGGCGACTCGCTCACGATTGACGAGCTGGATGGCTCGCTGACCGTGGAGAAAACCGGGACTTTTTCGAAAACGCCTAACGTATGAATGTGATGTCCTTACGGACCTGCAATCGCTGCAGGTCCGTTTTTGATTTCGAAAACGTACAGGAAAGAAGGGCCTTTTTGACGAAATAGTAGGTAGAAATCAAGGAGGCTTGTTTCAAGTGAGAGAAACGATTCTTTTGGTAGATGATGAGAAAGAAATTATCAAGCTCATGGAAATTTACATGCGGAATGAAGGTTACCGTCTATTAACGGCTTCGGACGGCTTGGAAGCACTGGAGCTGCTGCATTCTCACGATGTGGATTTGATTATCCTGGATGTGATGATGCCGAGGCTCGACGGGCTTGAAGCCTGCATGCGCATTCGCGAAGCGCGCGATACACCGATCATTATGTTGTCCGCCAAGAGTCAGGACATGGATAAAATCGCCGGGCTCAGCATCGGGGCGGACGATTATGTTACCAAGCCGTTCAATCCGTTGGAGCTGATCGCACGGGTCAAGTCGCAGCTTCGGCGCTACAACCGGTTTGCCAGACAAGCCTGGCCCCCTGCCCAGGACGAAATTGTGATCGACGATCTGGTGATCAATACCGCCATGCACAAAGTAACCGTGGATCAGCGGGAAATCAAGTTGACACCGCGCGAATTTGAGGTGCTTAAGCTGTTGGCCGTCAATCGCGGCATCGTGCTGAGCATGGACCGCATCTATGAGGAGGTCTGGAAGGAACAATATATGGAGTCGAAAAATACAGTCATGGTGCACATCCGCAGACTGCGCGAAAAAATCGAACGGGATCCGCAGAACCCCAGCTTCATAAAAACGATATGGGGTATCGGTTACAAGATGGAAGCCGATTGAAAAGGCAGAGGTTCAGAATATGAAAATGAAGCGGTTAATGTCGTTGCGTTTGAAATTTTTGCTGTTTGGCGTGGGCAGTTTGTTGCTTACGGTTTCCATGCTATTTGTGTGTCACCAGTTGGCGGCTTACATCCTTGAACTGCGGGAGTCGCCGTTCGTCTCGCCTTTCCGTTGGGCGGTCCGGGAAGTGATCCAACAAATCGGCTCCGTACCGGCCATGGCGGTCGTGGGTGTGGCGGTATTCGTCACGATTTATATGCTGTTGACGCGGGGAACGACCCGATATTTGAATGAGCTTGACCAAGCGTTGGTGGAAGTCGGCCTGGGCCGCCTTGATGTGCGGATCCCGGTGCGGACCGCCGATGAATTGGGGAATATGGCGGAAAATCTGGATAGGGCGATGAAGGGACTCCATTCGTCGCTGCAGGAAATCACCGGCGGGCTTGAGGAAATAGCGGAGGGGCGGCTGGACCGGAAGATTCCCGCCCAGACCGGGGAACTGGCCAAAGTCTCCGAAAGCATCAACAGTATGGCGGACCGGCTCAGCCGCTCCATCGAGGAGGAACGCCGTGCGGAGCGCTCGAAGAACGATCTGATTACGGGCGTTTCCCATGATCTCAGGACACCGCTTACCTCGATTTTGGGTTTTCTTAAAGCCATTGAAGAAGATCGTTACAAAGATGAGACCGAATTGCGCTATTATGTTAACATTGCCTATGAAAAGTCACAGGACCTCAAAAAGCTGATCGACCAACTGTTTGAATACACCCGCATCCATAACGGGCTGCCGTTGCAGCTATCCGAGCTTGACCTGGTAGGTTTCCTCTGCCAGCTTGCCGAAGAATTCGTCCCCAGTCTGGAACAGACGGGGATGGTCTGCCGCGTTACGGTGGGTCGCAAGCAGGTGCCTATTCTGGCTGACGGGGATTTGCTGGTTCGCGCTTTTGAAAACTTGATGAACAACGCCATTCAATACGGGACCGAGGGAAAATATATCGATATCCAGGTCGGCGCGGAGGAGGGGTGGGCCAGCGTGAAGTTTACCAACTATGGCCAAGAGATTCCCTCAAGCAGCCTCCCCTTCCTTTTTGACCGCTTCTACCGTGTTGAGGGCTCCCGTTCCAAGTCGACGGGAGGAACGGGACTTGGGCTTGCTATTGCCAAAAGCATCGTTGACGTTCATCAAGGCCAAATCTCGGTAGCAAGCAACCCGCAATGCACCGTGTTTGAGACACGTTTTCCCCTGGCTGAATAAACCGTAATCGGGCTTTCTAACATTTTGGGGCCCTCGTTCATCTAATTCTGTGGAGTGGAATAAAAAGTAATCTATGGAGTGGGATAAAAGATCATAAAACTTGTGTCTGAAATTGATAAGCAAATGGTAAGTTTTTGTTAAGCTTTGCTGAACAGATTGTTAAGTTTCATCTTTTATACTTCTCCTCGGATGTTTAAAGATAGAGGGGAGTTTACGTATCGCCATGGTTTTTTCAAGCTTGATCTTTCTGTATCTCTTTCTGCCTCTGCTGCTCGCGGCTTATTTTATCTCCAAAAATTCGGGATACCGCATTTGGGTATTGATTGTATTTTCCTATGTTTTTTATGCATGGGGGGAGCCGCTTTGGGTTATATTACTCCTTCTGGCCTCGATGCTCGGGTACGTTTTTGCGCTCGGCATCGAGCGGGCAAGGGGGACTAACCTGGCTAAAGCCCTGTTTGTCGCCTCCATTGTCGTGAACATCGGCATGCTGGGTTTTTTTAAATATGCCGGCTTTCTGATTGAGAATCTGAATCTGCTTCTGCCGGTGAACCTTCCGGTTCCGGAAGTGAAACTGCCGATTGGCATCTCCTTCTTCACCTTCGAGCTGATTTGTTATCTGACTGACGTCTACAAAGGGACGATCCGCGCTCCCCGGTCGCCGAAGAAAGTACTCTTTTATGTCTCTTTTTTTCCGCATCTGGTGGCCGGTCCGATTATCCGATATACGGATATCGAAAGGCAGATCGAGCATCCGCAAGTCACCCTGGAGGGGTTTAGTGCAGGGATTTCGCGGTTCCTGTTGGGGCTGGGGAAAAAAGTGCTGCTGGCCAACCTGCTCGGTGAGGCGGCTGCTCAGCTGCTGAATCCGAGCTCGGCAACCTCTTCCGTGTTAGGGATGTGGTTTGGCATTACCTTGTTCGCCTTGCAGATTTACTTTGATTTCTCGGGTTATTCGGATATGGCCATCGGCTTGGGCAGAATGTTCGGTTTTACCCTGCGGGAAAATTTCAATTATCCTTACATCTCCAAGTCCGCGGGGGAATTCTGGCGGCGTTGGAACATGTCCTTGGGCGGATTTTTCCGCGATTATGTGTATATCCCGCTTGGAGGAAACCAGAGATTCTATCTGCGCAACCTGTTTGTCGTATGGTTTCTGACCGGCATTTGGCACGGGGCAAGCTGGAATTTCATCATTTGGGGACTTTATTTCGGGATGCTGATTTATCTCGAGCGCCAATTTCTCGGGAGATGGATGGCTAAAGTTCCTGCGTTTATCGCTCATCTTTACGCGGTCATCGCGATATTGGTCGGCTGGGTGTGGTTCTATTTCACCGACCTTTCCGAGGGAATCAAAGCGCTTCTTACGATGTTCGGTTTATACCGCCGGGAATTCGCCAACCCGTATTTGGAATTCTATATGCATGACAATTTGCTGCTGTTTCTCGCAGCCGTCCTGCTTTCGACGCCGCTGGTCGTGCGGGGAATCCGATGGATCGCTCAATCTTCCCCGAGACTCGGGAGGGGGCTGACCGTCGTGGGGAGCCAGGCGCTTAATGCGGCGATCTTAATTCTCGCCACGATTTTGTTGGTGGGCAGTTCCTATAACCCGTTTCTCTACTATCGGTTTTGACGAGGAGGAGCAGGATGAAATTACGATATGTACTCAATACAATTTTCTTTTTACTGGTGATCTTCGGCTTTGGAATTCTCAACCTGGCCTATCCCCATTCCGGCAGCGTTTCCTCGTTGGAACAGCGGACTCTGACGCAGTGGCCCTCTTTTTTATGGGGAAAGTTCTTTTCGGGAGAATTTACGAGGGAGTTTGATGATTATTTCTCGGATCATTTCGCCTTTCGCACATCCATGGCCAAAGCTGGCGCTTTTCTTGTGGAGTATAAAGGGCTTCCCGATCATGAGGCAACGATCATTCAGCAGGGCGGAGATAACACGGCCCAGAAGCTGGATGCAGCGGCTAACGGAAACCGGACGGCCGCGGGCGCGGGACAAGAAGTTCAATATTTGATCTATAAGGACCGGGCTTTTACGCTGTACAAATATTCGGCAGCATCGGCCGAGGCGTACGCCCAGGCGCTGAACAATTTTAAGGCGGCGGTCGATCCGAAGATTCGCGTGTTCTCCATGCTGGCTCCCACCTCGGCTGAATTTATCGGGCATGATACCTACAGCAAGCTTTCCGATTCGCAAAAGGCCGCTTTCGAACATATTAATGAATCGCTGGATTCCCAGATCCGCCGGATAGATGTTTACGGGGCGTTGGCCCGGCACAAGGAGGAAGCGATTTACTTCGGAACCGATCACCATTGGACCGCCTTGGGCGCCTATTATGGGTATGCCGAGCTGATGGAGGAGCTGGGTGAACCGGCCATACCGCTCAGCTCCTACTCAAATGGGAGGATAGAAGGCTTTTTGGGCACCGCCTATAAGGCAACGTTAAGCTTCAAGCTTAAGGCGCATCCGGATACGATCGATTATTATGAGCCCATCGAAAATTACACATACACCCGGTATTCCACTAAAGGAGAGGCAATCCGGGGGAAGGTCGTCGACTCGGATTACGCCGAAGCGAGTGGCGGATACGCGGTCTTTTTGGGAGGGGACTTTCCTTGGGGCGAGATACAGACGGACCTGCATGACGGGAGAAAAATCGCGGTGATCAAAGACTCCTATGGGAACGCCTTGATTCCGTTTCTGATCCCGCATTTTGAATCGATTTATTATATCGATCCCCGCTTTTATACAGGAAGCCTGACCGAGTTTGTGAAGGAGCATGAAATTACCGACGTGCTGTTCCTGAACAACTCGACAGTCGCCCGCAGCAAGGGGATTGCCGAATTAATCGACAGACAGATGTGAATTTGCAAACAAAGGCGACCCCATTGCTACAAAAATCCAACGTTTCCGCCGATGTAATAAGGTAAAGGCAGCTTGCAAAGCATGTGCTTTGGGCTGCTTTTTTCCGCTTTACAACCTTTCCAGATCTCCCCGGAAATGCTTCCAGTTCACCTGAAAGAATGGTAAACTTTTATTATCGCCTCTGCGGCGCGGCCTGCAAGGTTTGTCAAATTTTGCAGTGCGGAGAAGGAGAGATAAATGGTTAAAGTAAAAACAAAGTTTTTCTGTACCGAATGCGGTTACGAGTCGCCGAAATGGTATGGAAAATGCCCGGGCTGCGGGTCTTGGAACACAATGGTGGAGGAAACGGAAAAAGTGGTAAAAACCCAGGGCCTTACATCGGGTTTATTTCATACGAAAGAAAAACCGCTTCCGATCATAAATATAGAGAGCGGCCAGGAGCCGCGAATCCAGACCGGAATCGCGGAGCTGAACCGCGTGCTGGGCGGCGGGGTGGTTCCCGGATCGTTGATTTTGGTGGGTGGGGATCCCGGTATCGGGAAATCCACGCTTTTGCTGCAGACGTCCCATGAAATGGCGAAGGCGGGACTTCGGGTGCTGTATATCTCCGGGGAGGAATCGACCCGGCAGACCAAGCTCCGAGCGGAACGGCTCGGGGCGTTGTCCCCCGAGCTCTACGTGCTTTGCGAAAGCAGCATGGACGGGATCGAGGAGGCCATCGATCAGGTGAAACCCGATTTTCTGGTCATCGACTCGATTCAAACGGTTTATTTGCCGGAGGTGACGAGCGCGCCGGGCAGTGTTTCGCAGGTGCGGGAGTGTACCGCCCGCTTTATGCGAATCTCGAAAGGACAGGGGATCGCTACAGTACTGGTTGGCCATGTTACCAAAGAAGGGGCGATCGCCGGTCCGCGCATGCTGGAGCACATGGTGGATTCCGTACTGTATTTCGAAGGAGAGCGGCATCACTCATACCGCTTATTGCGCGCGGTGAAGAACCGGTTCGGATCAACCAATGAAATCGGTATCTTCGAAATGAAGGAAGCGGGACTGGATGAGGTGGCGAACCCGTCGGAATTGTTCCTGTCCGAACGTCCATTGGGCGTGGCGGGATCTACGGTTGTGGCTTCGATGGAAGGAACCCGGCCGATGCTGGTGGAACTCCAGGCTTTGATCGCTTCGACTCAATTCCCTTCCCCGCGAAGAATGGCGACCGGGGTGGATCATCACCGGATGAATCTGATTATCGCGGTATTGGAGAAACGGATGGGCATGTTCCTGCAAAACCAGGATGCCTATGTAAATTTGGCCGGAGGTGTCAAGCTCGATGAACCGGCCGTGGATTTGGCAATTGCCGTCAGCATCGCTTCGAGTTTCCGCGACTTGCCGACCAAGCCGTTCGATGTCTTTTTCGGCGAGGTGGGGCTGACCGGTGAAGTCCGGGCGGTATCCCGGGCGGAGCAGCGGGTGAAGGAAGCGGCCAAACTCGGCTTCAAACGGGTCATCCTTCCGGAGAAGAGCATGAAGGGTTGGAAGGGACCCAAGGAAATTCAATTAATCGGTGTGAATACCGTTGCAGATGCGCTAGCGGTTGCGTTAGATTAGGGGGCACTAAATGATGAAAGAATCAACCCAAGCGGAAAAAATGAATGAATTGCTTAGGCTCGTTGCGCCCGGTACCGCTTTTCGCGACGGGTTAGAGAACGTGCTTCGAGCCAAGACGGGCGGTCTGATCGTTGTCGGTTACAGCCCGGAAGTGATGGAGGTCGTTGAGGGCGGATTTTCCATCAACTGCGATTTCTCGCCGAACTATCTGTATGAACTTGCCAAAATGGACGGTGCGATTATCCTGAGCGAGGATTTGAAGCGGATTTTGTACGCCAATACCCAACTGATTCCGGATTCCTCCATCTCTTCCTCGGAGACCGGCATTCGCCACCGGACGGCCGAGCGGGTTGCGAAGCAGACCGGCAAGCTCGTCGTTTCCATTTCCCAACGCCGGAATATCATCACCCTGTATCAGGGCGGACTAAGATACGCCCTCAAAGAAATCGGCGTCATTCTGACGAAAGCGAATCAGGCGATTCAAACGCTGGAGAAATATAGATCGGTTCTCAATCAAACCCTGACCAATTTGACAGCGTCAGAGTTCGAAGAACTGGTTACAATACCTGAAGTCATCAACGTCATTCAGCGGGTGGAAATGGTCATCCGCATCAAGATGGAAATCAAACGGTTTATTAACGAGCTGGGGACCGAAGGTCGACTGATCAGCATGCAGATGGAAGAACTGGTCAGCAACATGGAAGAAGAGGCCTGGCTGCTCTACAAGGATTACGCGAAGGATGACAGCGATGAAGCGATCCGTGAAATCATCCTCGGGCTGAAACGTTCCACCGATGATGAGCTGCTGGACGATAACCATATTACCCGGTTGCTCGGCTATCCTTCTTCGGCGGCCACCTCGGAAGAACTGATCTCTCCTCGGGGGTACCGGGTACTGAACAAGATTCCTCGCCTTCCCAATGTCATCATTCACAACCTGGTGGAGCGATTCGGCGAACTGCCGAACATCCTCACGGCTACGATCGAGGAACTGGACGAAGTCGACGGTATCGGCGAGGTGCGTGCCCGTGCGATCAAGGAAGGGTTGAAGCGGCTCCAGGAACAGGTATTCATTGACAGGCAAATTTAATTCTCCTACAATCAATGGATGTATGTTACAGGAATATCTATTTGAGGTGAAAAAATGATCACAAAATCAATTCCGAACCTGTTTACCTTGGGTAACCTGTTTCTCGGAATGTTGGCCATGATGCTTGCTCTCGACGGTAGATACAGCTTGGCTGCGATCATGGTCATTGTCGCCATGCTGCTTGACGGACTGGATGGCCGGGTCGCCAGAGCGCTGAATTGTCAGAGCGAATTCGGCAAGCAGTTGGACTCTTTATCGGATATCATTTCTTTCGGCATTGCGCCCGCACTTATCATGTATGTTATTTCCTTCCACAGCTTGCCGCAGACGGGATTGGCTTGGGCCGTCACCGCGATATTTCCGATGTGCGGAGCGCTGAGGCTGGCCCGATTCAACGTACAAAAAGGGATCCCCGGCTACTTCATCGGTTTGCCGATTCCGGCCGCCGGAGGGGTTGTCGCGACGCTGTCTTTGTTCCATAAGGATATTACTGCGCCCTACTTCATTATATCCATGCTGCTTTTATCCTATCTGATGGTCAGTTCGGTCAGATATCCGAATTTCAAGAAGCTCGGCCTTCCGAAGAAAGCCGTGATCGCCACGCCTTTTGTCGTCGTGCTTGCGGTCGTGATCGCGGTGCTTTTTCCGGATGAAACCTCCAAGCTGATTTTTGTGCCGTTGGTGATCTATGCGGGATACGGATTGAAGCAGAATTTCGAGCGACTGATGCGACGGAAACGGCGGGACGAGGACGACTCCGAAAAGCTGCTCCGGCCCAAAAGGTAATCGCGAAGGAAAATAAAGAGCACTGCATTCCATTCAACGGAATAGCAGTGCCTTTTTTTGTTGAGGTCATAGAAGCTTCAATCAAGACATATTGAATAATCCCAGCGTGGAGCACTTCTGCGACTCTTTCTCCAGGACTTCCTCAAGCTGAATTCCCAGCAAATTGCAGAGAGCGGACGTATAAAATAAGCTGCGTCCAAGTTCGTTGCTGATGATATCCCGGCAGTTTTCGCACAATTCCCCCTGGACGTGCTGGCCGATTCGTTCTTTGGCCTCTTCGAGGCTTAAACCCGGTTCGAATTCCTGTTTGGTGGCGTGAAGTTCAATGCAGCCGCATTCCGTGATGGCCTTGGTTACGGAGCGGACGGCTGCGGCGTTGGTTTGTCCCACTTTTGACATGACATCCAGCAAACTGCGGTGACGGAGCAACAGTTCAGAAACTTGGTCTTGAAAAGATTGAAGGCTTGGTGCGCTCATTTTCCATCCACCTCAATATTATGAATTGAATTCATTATATGCCACCTTTTCCCCGCGATCAACCAGAAATGCCGCACCACACGGCTTCTCCCCGGGTTTGGATGGGATTTCCAAAGAGAAAAAAAGTTGCCGCTCCCCCGATTATGTCGCCAAAAATTGGATCATACTGGATAAAGAGGATATCTATCAGGAGGTGAAGAGCGTTATGCTAAAAAAATGGTTATTGATCGTGGCGGGACTTTGCGGCGCGTGGTTCGGCTACACGACGAAAGGGGCGTCAGGCGCATTTCCCGAACCGCTGCGGAGCTGGGTTGACGGAATGAGTCCGCTCGCGGGTTCACTGCTGCTGGCCGCTGCGGGGGCGGGTCTGTTTCTGCTCGCGTTCTCGCTTGCCGCGGACGCCGTTTCCGCCAGAGTGCGGAAATGGATTGCGTCCTTAACCCAAATCCCTATGAAGGACATGGCGGCCGGGGCGGCCGGACTGACTGCAGGACTTCTTCTTTCTTTAATGGTCTATCCCGTTTTGTCCTGGCTCGGCTCTTTGGAAAGCTTTGCCCGGATTGCGGTTTCCACCCTGCTTGGCTATATCGGGTTATATGTTGCTCTCGAGAAAAAAGAAGAGCTTTCTTCCATGTGGGTTTCGGGAAAATGGGCGGCCGGCGGCCAGGAGGAAGAACGGTGGGTGGAAGAGCATAAAATTCTGGATACGAGCGTCATCATCGACGGCCGAATCGCCGACATTTGCAAGACCGGATTTATTGAGGGGACGGTCGTGATTCCGGAATTCGTGCTTGAGGAGCTGCAGCATATCGCCGATTCCTCCGATTTGCTGAAGCGGAACCGCGGGCGGCGGGGATTGGACATTCTGAACAAAATTCAGAAAGAGCTCGACGTCAAGGTTCTGATTTATGAAGGGGACTTCGAGGAGATTTCCGAGGTCGACAGCAAACTGGTCAAGCTGGCCAAAGTGCTGCAGGGGAAAGTCGTCACCAACGACTTTAACTTGAACAAGGTGTGTGAGCTTCAAGGGGTTTCCGTGCTGAACATCAATGATCTGGCCAATGCCGTCAAGCCGGTGGTCCTGCCGGGCGAGGAAATTATGGTTCAGGTGATCAAGGACGGGAAGGAACACGGCCAAGGCGTCGCTTATCTGGATGACGGGACGATGATCGTCGTCGAGGGGGGCCGCGATTTTATCGGCAGCGTCACCGAAGTGCTCGTCACGAGCGTGCTGCAGACTTCCGCGGGCCGCATGATCTTCGCCAAACCGAAACTGTTGGAAAAAGCCCAGTAAATTCGGTATGATGGGAATACATGGGGGACAAAGAGTTGGTTTTGGCTCCTCTATATTCTATCAGGGCGAGGCAGGACATATGGAGACAACTACCATCCCGGACGCCGGGGTGATTATCGTGGCGGCGGGCCGGGGTACGCGCATGGGAACGAAAGAGAGCAAGCAGTTTCTCTCGCTTCGGGACAAGCCGATCATCGTCCATACGCTGGAGGTCTTTGACCGCCATCCGTTGATTCGCGAAATGGTGCTGGTGACCGGGGAGCAGGATGTGGAACGCTGCCGGGCCTGGATCGCCGAGTACGGCATAACGAAGCATGTAAAAGTCATATCGGGTGGGGCGGAACGTCAGCATTCGGTATACCGGGGATTGCGGGAAATCGGCACGCCCTGGGTACTGGTGCATGACGGCGTCCGCCCTTTTGTCACGAGCGGGCAGGTGACCTCCTGCTATGAGGCAGCCGTCCGGCACGGGGCGGCGATCTTGGCCGTACCGGTAAAGGATACGATCAAGCAGGTGGACGCGCGGGGACAGGTGACGGGCACGCCGGATCGTAAAAGCTTGTGGGCCGTACAGACGCCCCAGGCGTTCCGGCGGTCGGACCTGCTGCGGGCGCACGAGAGCGCCGAAGCCGACGGATTTATCGGGACGGACGATGCGATGTTGATCGAACGGCTCGGCTTCCCCGTGTTCGTGGTGGAGGGCAGCTACAGCAATATCAAGATCACCACGCCGGAAGATCTGGACGTGGCGGAAATTTTCATCAAACAGAAGGAATTCAGGGGAGAGGATAAATCATGATCGCGGTTGGACAAGGATTTGATGTGCATCAGCTGGTGGAGGGAAGGCCTTGCATCATCGGCGGCGTCACCATCCCATACGAAAAAGGGCTGCTCGGCCATTCGGACGCCGACGTGCTGCTGCATGCCGTGAGCGACGCCATTTTGGGGGCGCTCGCGCTGGGCGATATCGGCCGGCACTTCCCGGATACGGATCCGGCGTTTAAAGATGCCGACAGCCTCGTGCTGCTGCGGCACGTTTGGGACATGGCCGCCGAGCGCGGTTACCGCCTCGGCAATCTCGACGCGACCATCATCGCGCAGGCGCCCAAAATGGCGCCGCACATTCCGCGGATGGTTGAAATAATCGCCGAGGCGCTGGGGGTGGATGCGGGGAAGGTCAATGTGAAAGCGACGACCACCGAGCATCTCGGATTTACCGGCCGCGGTGAGGGGATTGCGGCACAATGTATTGTATGCTTGGTCTCCGATGTGCTATCATCATAGGATTGTAAGGGTATCTCTGATGCCGGAAGAAGGATAAAATCGGGAGGGGATTACAGTGACAGAGGTTCGAGTGCGTTATGCGCCGAGTCCTACGGGGCATTTACATATCGGCAACGCCAGAACGGCGTTGTTTAATTACTTGTTTGCCAGACATCATGGGGGCAAATTTATTATACGCATCGAGGATACGGACGTGAAGCGGAATATCGCCGGCGGGGAAGAGAGCCAGCTCACCTATTTGAAATGGCTTGGCATCGACTGGGATGAGAGCGTGGACGTTGGCGGGGAGTACGGACCTTACCGCCAGACCGAACGCCTGGATATTTACCGCAAGTACTGGCAGGATTTGCTCGACCGCGGTCTGGCTTACCGTTGTTATTGCACGGAAGAAGAGCTGGAGCAAGAGCGCGAGGAGCAGATCGCCCGCGGCGAAACGCCGCGTTATTCCGGGAAGCACCGGGATTTGACGCCGGAGCAATGCGCCGCTTTCGAGGCGGAGGGCCGGGTGCCGAGCATCCGTTTCCGCGTGCCGGAGGGCCGCACTTACACGTTCGATGATTTGGTCAAAGGACCGATCACCTTCGAATCGGACATCAGCGGCGACTTCGTCATCGTCAAAAAAGACGGCATCCCGACCTATAACTTCGCGGTAGCGCTCGATGACCATCTGATGAAAATCACACATGTGCTTCGGGGGGAAGACCATGTCTCGAACACCCCGCGCCAGTTGATGATTTACGAGGCCTTCGGCTGGGAACCGCCGCGGTTCGGCCACATGACCCTGATTGTCGGGGAGAACCACAAGAAATTGAGCAAACGCGACGAATCGGTGATTCAGTTCATCGAGCAGTACGACAAGCTGGGTTATTTACCGGAAGCGTTGTTTAATTTTATCGCTCTGCTGGGCTGGTCGCCGGAAGGGGAAGAAGAAATTTTCTCCCGGGAAGAGCTGATTTCGATCTTTGACGCGAACCGGCTATCGCGCAGTCCGGCCGTTTTTGACAAGCACAAGTTGGCCCACTTGAACAACCATTACATCAAAAACGCCGATCCGGACCGGGTGGCCGCCCTGGCCATTCCGCACCTGCAGGCGGCGTCCCGCTTGCCGGCGGAATTGACGCCGGAGCAGGAAACCTGGGCGAAGGCGCTCGTCGTGCTGTATCAGGAGCAGATGACGGCGGCTTCGGACATCGTAGAGCTGTCGGACCTCTTCTTCCGCACCCATCTGGAGGTGGATGCGGAGGCGGCCGCCGTACTGGCGGAGCCGCAGGTGCCGGGAGTCATGAGCGCTTTCCTGGGCAAGGTGGAGGCTTCCTCCTCCGCCGAGTTTAAGCCGGAGCAGATCGCCGTTTGGATCAAAGAAGTGCAGAAAGAAACCGGCGCCAAAGGCAAAGGGCTCTTTATGCCGATCCGTGTGGCATTGACCGGCCAAACGCATGGCCGCGATTTGAATCAGACGATCTATTTGCTAGGCCGCGACCGTGTGATCGACCGGCTGAAGTCGCAAATCCGTGGCGCTTAACATGAAATCTTTATTGTCAGTTTTGCAGACAATCAGGTAAGATATAGGCAACGGCAAGGATCGGGAGAAGTACGCATCGCGTACGTATTGACCAGAGAGGGTAACCGAAAGCCGCGTTTTAAGCGCGGCGGAGGCTGAGAGTTATCCCAATACGCGCGGCGGAAATGCACCCGGGAGCCGCAGCGTCGAGCGCGCCTAACCATTTGGTGCGGGTAGAAGCTGCCGTATTGTCCGCGTTAAGGACGCGATGAGGGATAGAATCGGGAAGCTGCGCTCGGCCATGCCGGGCAGATCGGCAGATCGCGGACGGATGTCGGCGTGTTGTCGGCGAATCCAGGCCGATGCAGGCGGATCCGCGGCATATTTCAAGCAGCTCGATCCAAGCAGGAGGCCCCCGGCCCAACCGTCTATCCGAAGCAGAGTGGAACCACGCACATTAATCGGCGTCTCTGCAGCGAAAGCTGCAGGGGCGCTTTTTTTCATAGTGCGGCGTGCGGCGGAGAAATACCGCAGCCAATGCTCGATCGCCCGGAAACGGAACTTTAACGAGGAAGCCTCAAGCTAAATTTGAGCGAGTGGCCGCGTCCGAAAATTAACAGGAAAACCTCCAGCTAAACTAGGCCGTATCGCCTGCGGCTATCAATTAGCAGGAAAACCTCACGCTAATTTCCGCGGCAGAGGCTCGATCTCCCCATATTGTTGAAATTAGCGGGAGAAATTCCCGCTAAATTGACCCCAGAAGGCGAAAAGAGCCGAATTAACGGGAGGTTTTCCCGTTAATGTTTTATGCACTCGTGCCACAGTTGCGCGGAAATCTCCAATGGCGGGGAGTAAGCAGGAGTGAGGCGATTAGTTAGTTGGAGTAACTTGATAAGGCGGACGGGTGATCGGCATGGGTGAGCTGGAGCGATGTCCGCTGCGCCTGCTGGATGTTAAATGTGCCAAGCTCGATCAGAGCTCCAAGCTCACCGAACGACGGATGTTCGCAGTAGCTTTGGCGGATTAGGCGGTTTCTTAATCCAACTTACCGTGAGAGACGTAAGCAGAAAGAGGGGGAACGCTTATGTTTAAAAGAATGAAATCCGATATCCAGGCGGTTTTCGAAAACGATCCCGCGGCCAGAAGCTGGTTTGAAGTCGTGTTCACTTACTCCGGCCTGCACGCCATCTGGAGCCACCGGATTGCCCATGCCTTTTACCGCAGGCGGTGGTTTACGCTGGCCCGCATTGTCTCCCAGGTCAGCCGTTTTTTCACCGGAATCGAAATCCACCCGGGCGCCCGGATCGGGAACCGGCTGTTCATCGACCACGGGATGGGTGTGGTGATCGGGGAGACCTGTGAAATCGGCGATGATGTGGTGATCTATCAAGGCGTTACATTGGGCGGGAGCGGCAAAGAGAAGGGCAAACGCCATCCGACCATCGGCAACAACGTTGTTATCGGGTCCGGAGCGAAGATTTTGGGCTCTTTCACGGTGGGGGATCAAAGCAACATCGGGGCAAATTCGGTTGTTTTGAAAGAAGTTCCCTCCGGAAGCACAGTAGTCGGCATCCCGGGAAAAGTGGTCCGTCAGGGCGGCAAACGTCTGGATCGCCTCAGCCACCAGCTGCCGGATCCGGTTGTCGATGCGCTGCGCTCGCTTCAGCAGGAGATTGAGCGGCTGCAAAGTGAAGTGGAGCGCTTGAGGGGAGAGCGGCAAGAACAGCAGGAGCGACATGAGCGATCTGAGCAGCCTGAGCTGAACGAGCGGCAGATAAAGCAAGATCAACAAGGGGAACATCCTCAACAGGGGAACAAGACCCGGCCGGAAGTGCTGGAGAAAAAATGACAAAATAGATTCACGCATAACGTTTCCCGAAAGAACGACCATGACGGCAGGGAATCAAGGGTACAATAATAATAGAACTTTTTAGCGGAAAGGAACATTGCTATGGCGCTGCAAATCTATAACACGCTGACGCGAATGAAGGAGAATTTTGTCCCGCGGGAGCCAGGAAAGGCTTCCATTTATGTGTGCGGGCCGACCGTATACGGGTATATCCATATCGGGAATGCGCGGCCGGTGATTTTTTTCGACGTCGTTCGTAACTATTTGGAAAATCAAAACTATGAGGTCAACTACGTTGTCAATTTTACGGACGTGGATGATAAGCTGATTCGCAAAGCCGAAGAGATGAAGATGACTGTACCCGAGGTCGCTTCGATGTTTATCGACGCCTATTATAAAGACCTGGAGGGGCTGGGCATCCCCAAAGCGACGGCCAACCCCCGGGTGACGGAGAACATGGAGCTCATCATCGCGTTTATCCGCGAGCTGGAAAGCAAAGGATATGCTTATGAGAGCGGCGGGGACGTCTTTTTCCGCACCAAAAAATTCGCGGGCTACGGCAAGCTCTCGGGTCAAAATATCGAGGAACTGCAGTTCGGCATCCGCATCGAGGTGGACGAACGCAAAGAAAATCCGGAGGACTTCGTGCTCTGGAAAGCCGCGAAACCGGGGGAAATCCATTGGGACAGCCCTTGGGGCAAAGGCCGGCCGGGTTGGCATATCGAGTGCTCGGCGATGGCGCGCCACCATCTTGGCGAAACGATGGATATCCACGGCGGCGGACAGGATTTGCAATTCCCGCACCATGAGTGCGAGGTGGCCCAATCCGAGTCGTTGACCGGCAAGCCTCTGGCCAGCTATTGGATGCATAACGGGTATGTTAACATCGGCGGGGAAAAAATGTCGAAGTCGCTCGGCAACGGCATCCTGGTCAAGGACCTTCTCCAGCGTTACAACAGTGTAGCCATCCGCTACTTCATGCTGTCGACCCATTACCGGAACCAGTTGAATTTTTCGGAGGAAGCGATGCTCCAGGCCGAACGAGGGGTAGAGCGGATCGCGAACGCCGCGAGCAACTTGCGCTACAGGTTGGAGGAATCCGCGGATGCGCCGGATGGCGGTGAGGTCACTCCGGAATGGGAGCGGAAGCTGCGCGAAATCTGGCTGGCTTTCCACGCCAGGATGCAGGACGATTTCAACACGCCGGACGCGATTACGGCGGTGTTCGAATGGGTAAGCGAGGTCAACGGCCTGCTGCAGCGCCAAGAGGTGTCACGCGCCGACCTGGAGGCGGCGCATAAACTGTTCGCGGAGATGAACGGCGTGCTGCGAATCGCCGCGGAAGCGGAGCGGGAGCTGCTCGACGAGGATATCGAAGCGCTGATCGCGGAGCGGGCGGAAGCGCGCAAGAGCAAGAATTGGGCCCGGGCCGACGAAATCCGCGATCTGCTGCAGGAGCAGGGCATCCTGCTCGAGGATACGCCGCAGGGCATGAGATGGCGGCGCAAATGACGGGCCCGGGAACAACCGGCGGCGGCCCGGAGCTGCCCGCCGCTGCCGTCCCGGGCGCGCCGAGCCCGGCCGTGCCGCCGGCGCCCGAGCCCGCGGCGCTCTGGTTCCCGGAGCCGCCGGCCAGGCCGGCCCGGCTGCTGCCGCCGCTCGCGCTGGCCTATATCGGCGACGCCGTCTACGAGGTCGCCGTCCGCCAGCATGTGATGGCCCGGCCGAATCTCCGGCCTCACCACCTGCACGGGCAGTCGACCAAGTACGTCTCCGCCAAGGCCCAGGCCAAGCTGCTGGCCCTGCTGGAGCCGCAGCTGACCGAGGGGGAAAAGGACGTTGTCCGGCAGGGCCGCAACGCCAAATCCGGCACCGTTCCCAAAAACGCGAACGTGCAGGACTACCGTCATGCGACCGCGTTGGAATGCCTGATCGGGTATCTGTACTATACGGGGGCGCATGACCGCATGCGGGATTTGCTTGCCCAGGGCTTTGCCAAGCATGAACAGGACCAGGCTTGAACGTTAACATATATTTTTTTACAGGAGGATACGTATGGAGGACCAGGAATGGATCGCCGGCAAGCATTCGCTGCTTGAAGCGCTGAAGGCCGGGCGAACAATCAACAAAATTTGGGTGGCTGAAGGCGCACAGAAGCATTTGACCCAGCCGATTCTGGCCGAAGCCAAGAACCGCGGCATCGTCGTCCAGTTTGTGGACAAGCGGAAGCTCGATCAAATGGCGCCGGGCATGCAGCATCAGGGCGTGGTGGCCCAGGCGGCCCCTTATGCCTATGTCGAAGTGGAGGAACTTCTGTCGAGAGCCGTCGAGCAAGGGGAACCGCCGTTTTTGCTGATTCTGGACGAAATCGAGGACCCGCATAACTTGGGCTCGATTTTGCGGACAGCGGAATGTACCGGGGTACACGGTGTGATCATTCCCAAGCGGCGTTCGGCGGCCGTGACGGCTACCGTCTCCAAAACATCCGCCGGGGCCGTCGAATACGTCCCGGTGGCCCGGGTGACCAATCTGGTGCAGACGATGGAACAGCTGAAAGAGGCCGGGGTTTGGATCGTGGGTACCGATGTCGCGGCCAAGGATGAGATCTATGGCGGCGGCGATATTTTGACCGGTTCGGTGGCGGTGGTCATCGGAAACGAAAACCAGGGGATGGGCCGGTTGGTTCGCGAAAATTGCGACGTGCTGCTGAAACTTCCGATGAACGGAAGGCTGAATTCCCTGAACGCCTCGGTCGCCGCGGGCGTTGTGATGTATGAAGTGCTGCGCAGACGCCGGGCACAGGGATAGACATTTATGCGCGATATGCGCGACGTTCTTCTGGTGGACGGGTACAACATGATCGGCGGGTGGACGGAGCTGGCCGCTTTGTCCAAAAATGATTTGGAGGAGGCCAGAAACCGCCTGCTGGCGAGGCTCGCCGATTACCAGGCCTTTTCGGGGAGAAAGGTGATTGTGGTTTTCGATGCCTACCGGGTACCCGGCCTCGGAAAATCGTTCGCTCAATACAAAATCGATATCTATTACACCAAAGAGAAGGAGACGGCGGACGAATGCATCGAGCGGCTGGTGGGTGAGCTTTGGCACCGGCGCCGGCAAATTTATGTGGCCACTAGCGATATGGTGGAGCAGCACGTGATTTTTGGGCAGGGGGCTCTACGAATTTCGGCCAGGGAACTATTGACACAGGTCGAACAAAGCGAGAAAGAGATTCAGACGAAATTGACGGAGCGCAGCAGCAATACCGCCCGCAACACGCTGGATGGAAAATTAAGCCCCGAGCTGCGCCAGATGTTCGAAAGATGGCGAAGGGAATAGGCGAGAAATCTGTCGGATTCCTCCTAAATGCCCTTGACAAAGTTCGACTTTACATCTTTTGGTACTTTTTTTGTTGACGCTCATGTGCGGCATCATATATACTGTTCGTATTACTTGACTGAGTGACGGGGCACCGTGCGTTGCAGCCGGAGGGATTTGTGGTGAGTGTCAACCTCGAGACATGGGTTAGATTCGACTATGAGGTTCTGAATGACGAAGACATTGTCGAAGCCGTGCGTAACGGCGACAGTGAAGCTCTGGAGTACTTGATCAACAAGTACCGCAGTTTTGTGCGTGCCAAAGCTAGATCCTATTTCCTGATTGGTGCTGACCGTGAGGATATTATCCAGGAAGGCATGATCGGTCTTTATAAATCAATCCGGGATTTTCGGGGAGACAAGCTGGCTTCGTTCAAGGCATTCGCCGAGCTCTGCATCACACGGCAGATTATTACAGCGATCAAGACGGCGACGCGGCAGAAGCATATTCCGCTGAACTCCTACGTTTCTTTGGACAAGCCGATTTATGATGAGGATTCCGACCGAACGCTGCTGGATGTCATCTGCGGTTCCCGGGTTTGCGATCCCGAAGAGCTCATTATCAACCAGGAGGAATTTACCGGTCTCGAAGACAAAATGTCCGAGATTCTAAGCGATCTGGAACGTAAGGTGCTGATGCTTTATCTGGACGGACGTTCGTATCAGGAGATCGCGGTCGATCTGAAGCGGCACGTCAAATCTATTGATAATGCGCTGCAGCGAGTGAAACGGAAGCTTGAACGTTATCTAGAAGTGCGTGACGGTGGAATTTGAAATCATTATCTTTATCTTTTTATAAGCTATTCCGCGGAAACAAGGGACGAGGACTTAAGGTCGTCCTTTTTTGCTTTTATTGAGGAACTCTTTCATTTGTAACGGGAAGGAAGTTTATCCTCCGAGAAGTTGAGCAATACTGGAACAAGTACGCATTCGATTCCAGCACTTTCCTGGCGATCCATTTTTGACTCGGGGCCCTCGGCGAATTACCTCAATTTTACGATGTCGGAAGCTTGTTTGGCTCGTTGACACGGGTATTGGCATGTGATAAAGTGTTTTAGGTAGGCCTAAATTTGCGCTTTTTTGAATTTCAGGTCAATTCATGAGACTTTCTCATAAAAGAAATGTCTTCGGGAGGTGCACATCATGCGGGTAATTATTACGTTGGCTTGTACGAATTGCAAACAAAGAAACTACACGACAACGAAAAACAAGCGTAACCACCCCGACCGCATGGAGATGAAGAAATTTTGCAAGTTTTGTAACGAGCAAGTTCCTCATCGCGAAACCAGATAGTCTTTGGAGGTGTAGTCGCGGATGAAACGTAGTTTCAAGTCGTTGTTCTCTTTTTTCTCTGAAAGCTGGGCTGAGCTTAAAAAGGTTCGCTGGCCTAATCGTAAAGAGCTGACCAATTATACGCTGATTGTGCTGGGTACAATTGTGGCTGTCGCGATTTATTTTTGGGTTCTTGATATCGGCATCTCTGCTGTGATCGAAGCGATAATTTAAGAAGGGTCCATAGGTGGCTTGATATGGAGAAGAGATGGTATGTAGTTCATACCTATTCCGGGTATGAGAACAAAGTCAAAGCCAATTTGGAGAAGCGTGTCGAGTCCATGGGCATGGAAGACAAGATATTTCGGGTTCTTGTTCCGATGGAAGAAGAAGTGGTGAACAAAGACGGCAAGAAGAAAACCGTCATGCGCAAAGTTTACCCGGGATATGTCTTGGTTGAGATGATCCAGACCGACGATTCTTGGTATGTTGTTCGCAACACACCGGGCGTCACCGGATTTGTCGGCTCTACGGGTTCGGGATCCAAGCCTACGCCTCTGCTCCCTGAAGAAGTGGAACAGATTTTGCAGCATATGGGCATGGAAGAACCGAAGCCAGTTATCGAGTTCGATCTGAAAGAATCCGTACGCATCAAGGTTGGTCCGTTTGCCAATTTTGTCGGGTCGATTGAAGAGATTCTGGTCGACAAAAGCAAGCTTAAGGTTCACGTCAACATGTTTGGACGAGAAACCCCGCTTGAGTTGGACTACACTCAGGTGGAAAAGATATAGGTTTCTTAGGGTTTCTATGTGGGAGGAGCCAAGCTCCGTCTACCACCATTAGGGCAAGGAGGTGTTTTACATGGCGAAAAAGGTTATCAAAGTGGTAAAACTGCAAATTCCTGCAGGGAAAGCGAATCCTGCGCCTCCGGTAGGTCCGGCTTTGGGTCAAGCGGGTGTCAACATCATGGCATTCTGTAAAGAATTCAACGCTCGTACTGCCGATCAAGCAGGTTTGATCATTCCGGTTGAACTTTCGGTGTTTGAAGACCGTTCTTTTACTTTCATCACCAAAACTCCTCCGGCAGCCGTTCTGCTTCGCGTTGCTGCGAAGATCGAGAAGGGTTCCGGCGAACCGAACAAGAAGAAAGTGGCTACCGTGAAGCGCGACGTCGTTCGTCAAATCGCGGAGCAAAAAATGCCTGACCTGAACGCGGCTTCCGTTGAATCGGCAATGCGTATGGTCGAAGGTACAGCCCGCAGCATGGGCATCACGATCCAAGACTAATTCTTGGGGCGTACAAGCAATGAAGTAGTTGCAGAACATCCTAGAAAAACATCAAGACATTTGCAACGGAAGTTGCCTTTAATTAATTTGTTATTCGCTTAGCGAACAAGTTAATTAAAGACCAGTGGGAGGATATTCCGCTAATACCACAAAGGAGGAACAATTTCATGGCTAAACACGGTAAGAAATACCTGGAAGCCGCTAAGCTGATCGACAGCGAAGCGACATATGAGCCTTCCGAAGCCGTTGAACTGGTGAAGAAGGCAGCGACTGCGAAATTCGACGAAACCGTTGAAGCTGCAGTTCGTTTGGGCGTTGACCCTCGTAAACAAGACCAAGCCGTTCGCGGTGTCGTTGTCCTGCCTCATGGCACGGGTAAAACACAACGCGTTCTGGTATTCGCCAAAGGCGAAAAAGCTAAGGAAGCGGAAGCTGCCGGTGCTGACTACGTCGGCGATCAAGATATGATCAACAAAATCCAACAGGGTTGGTTCGAGTTCGACGTCTGCGTAGCGACTCCGGACATGATGAGCGAAGTTGGTAAATTGGGTCGTCTGCTCGGCGGTAAAGGCCTCATGCCTAACCCTAAAGCAGGTACGGTTACGTTTGACGTAGCCAAGGCCGTTCAAGAAATCAAAGCGGGTAAAATCGAGTACCGTCTGGATAAAGCAGGTCAAATCCATGCGCCGATCGGCAAGGTTTCCTTTACTGCCGAGCAGTTGAACGAGAACCTGAAAGCTCTCGTCGACGCATTGAACCGGGCTAAACCGGCTGCTGCCAAAGGGGTATACTTGAAGAACATCGCGATTTCTTCGACGATGGGCCCTAGCGCTCGCGTGAATACAGCCGTTTACAGATAATACCGCTCGCTACGACGGGAAAAGAGATTGACTTGAAGTTGATCTCCTGGTAAACTAAACGAGTTGTTTCCTCAGCGAACAATAAAATTCGAATATGCTTACCGTAGACAGTAGGTGCCAAAGAGGCTTAATTTCCTACCGAGGTGTTGTGATAGAATATCAGTGTACTGCAGTTTTTCTGTAGTTGATGATTCATCAGGCCTTCGTGATTCTACGGAGGCTTTTTTCATGGATATGAAGAGAGCCGAGTAAATCTATCAGGAGGTGTACAGGTTGGCAAACGCAAAAGTGATTCAAGCAAAACAAGAAGCCGTTGATGCCGTAACTGCGAAATTGCGCGAAAGCGCGACAACTGTAGTAGCGGACTATCGCGGTCTGAACGTTGCACAAGTTACGGAATTGCGCAAACAGCTTCGTGAAGCTGGTATCGAGTTCCAAGTGCTGAAGAACACGCTCGTTCGTCGTGCTACGGCGGCTGCTGAACTGACTGAACTGGACGAAGTATTGACGGGTCCTACGGCAATCGCGTTCAGTACGGAAGATGCAGTAGCTCCAGCTAAAATTCTGAGCGATTTCGCGAAGAAGAACGAAGCGTTGAAAGTAAAAGGTGGCGTGGTTGAAGGTCGCGTTGTAGGCGTGGACCAAATCAAAGCGCTGGCGGATCTTCCTTCCCGCGAAGGTCTCCTTTCGATGCTCCTCAGCGTGCTTCAAGCTCCGGTTCGCAACTTTGCTTTGGCTGTCAAAGCCGTTGCAGAGAAAGAAGAAGGCAGCGCAAGCGCGTAAGACTTTCTTCAAAGAGGTCATTTAAAACAATAAAATTCAAATAATGGAGGTTCTATCATGAGTAAAGAACAAATCTTGGAAGCAATTAAAGGCATGACCGTTCTTGAACTGAACGACCTGGTTAAAGCAATTGAAGAAGAATTCGGCGTAACTGCTGCAGCTCCTGTAGTTGTAGCTGGTGGCGGCGGCGGCGCAACTGAAGCGGCTGAGCAAACTGAATTCGACGTAATCCTGACTAACGCAGGCGCATCCAAAATCAACGTTATCAAAGTGGTTCGTGAAATCACTGGCCTCGGCTTGAAAGAAGCCAAAGACCTGGTTGACAACGCACCAAAACCGTTGAAAGAAAAAGTAGGCAAAGAAGAAGCCGATTCCGTCAAAGCAAAATTGGAAGAAGCAGGCGCAACTGTAGAAGTGAAGTAATCACTTTTCTTTAAAAAGCAAACCCCTTGAATATGATTCAAGGGGTTTCTTTTAACCCTGGGGCAAGTCGAATGAAGTTTTAGTTTTTGGGCCTGGTGCTCTTTTGCTCACGGATCCGGATTTGAGATAGATTGCAAGGGATCCCCAGTCTCAAAAGCATTTTAATAGCGTTTAACGGAGGTAGTTCTTGGACGATGCCTGATCACTATTACACGAATGAACCTACTGCGGCACATAACCGAAAAACGTGGGATACTACGTTGCGCGGACATTCCTTTCGCTTTACGAGCGATGCCGGTGTTTTTGCCAAAGGAGGCGTTGATTTCGGGAGCCGCACGTTAATTGAAGCGATGGATATACCGGAGCAGGCCGAAGTGCTGGATGTTGGTTGCGGTTACGGACCGATCGGGCTGGCGGCAGCCAGACTGGCGAGTCAGGGCCATGTCACGATGATCGACGTCAACAGCAGGGCCGTGGAATTGGCACGGGAGAATGCGGCGGCGAACCGGATTGCCAACGTTACCGTGCTGCAAAGCGATTTGTTTGCGGCGCTGGGTGAACGGGAATTCGATGTGGTATTGACCAATCCACCGATTCGGGCAGGAAAGGAAACGGTCCATGCTATTTTTGAAGGAGCATTTGCAAGATTAAGGGATGGTGGCGAATTGTGGATTGTAATTCAGAAGAAGCAAGGGGCGCCGTCGGCAAAGCAGAAGCTCGAGACATTGTTTCGTCAGGTGGAGGAAGTTACGAAGGATAAGGGTTACCGCATCTACAAGGCGGCAAAATAGGGTTTGACTTGCAGAGTCCGTTGTGTTATTATTATAAAATGTCAGTATTAGGATGCCCTCTGTGGCTTTGCTTAACGGAATAGAATGTTTTACGCAGGCGATGTATAAAATCACATCGCTTCACGTATAATATGTACATTTCGGGTAAATCTACTGAATACGGGGGACATCAGGCTGGAAATGGCACGGATAATGATGCTCTTTTTTCGAAAGCATTCGATAAGGGCTTTTCTTTATTTGTGTAGATGAATCCGTATGGTCCTATTATAAGGGCACAAACACGGGTTCGCAATAAATTTTTAAGTGAGTAGACATGAGGGGTGAGTATAAGTTGGCAGGACATCTTGTTCAATATGGTCGACGCACTCGGCGAAGTTATGCACGAATTAACGAGGTACTCGAAGTTCCGAACCTGATCGAAATCCAACAGAAATCCTATGATTGGTTCTTGGAAGAAGGCCTTCGGGAGATGTTCCAAGATATTTCGCCGATTCAGGATTTCACCGGAAATCTGGTGTTGGAATTTATCGATTACAGTCTCGGGGAACCGAAGTATACGGTAGACGACGCGAAGGAACGCGATGTCACGTATGCTGCGCCGCTTCGGGTAAAAGTCCGGCTCATTAATAAAGAAACCGGCGAAGTCAAAGAGCAGGAAGTTTTCATGGGGGATTTCCCGCTGATGACGGAAACCGGCACCTTCATTATTAATGGTGCGGAACGGGTTATTGTCAGCCAGTTGGTTCGCTCTCCTAGCGTCTATTTCAGCACTAAAGTAGATAAGAACGGTAAGAAGACCTATACCGCTACTGTGATTCCGAACCGTGGCGCATGGCTGGAATTGGAGACGGATGCGAAGGACATTATCTACGTTCGGATCGACCGTACCCGTAAAATTCCTGTGACCGTGCTGCTTCGCGCGCTCGGTTTCGGCACGGATGCCGAGATTCTGGATCTTCTCGGGAACGATGAATATATTCGCAACACGCTTGATAAGGATAACACGGATTCTACGGAAAAGGCCCTCATCGAGATCTACGAGCGTCTTCGTCCGGGCGAGCCGCCGACGCTTGAAAACGCCAAGAGCTTGCTGGTAGCCCGCTTCTTTGATCCGAAGCGCTATGATCTGGCTAATGTCGGACGTTATAAAATCAACAAGAAGCTGCACATCAAGAACCGTCTGTTCAACCAGCGTCTGGCGGAATCTTTGATCGACACGAATACCGGTGAAATTATCGCCGAAGCCGGCCAAATGGTAGACCGTCGTCTGTTGGATCAAATTCTTCCGTACCTGGAGAACTCGATAGGATTTAAAAACTACCATGTCGCCGGCGGCGTTTTGGATGCCAACGACGTGCCGCTGCAAACGATCGATATCTTCTCGCCGATCGAGGACGGCAAAGTGGTGAAGGTGATCGCGAACCGCAACATCGATAAATCGGTGAAGCATATTACGCCTGCCGATATTATCTCGTCGATCAGCTACTTCCTGAACCTGCTCCACGGCATCGGCAGCACGGACGATATCGACCACTTGGGTAACCGCAGACTGCGTTCCGTAGGCGAATTACTGCAGAACCAGTTCCGTATCGGTTTGTCCCGGATGGAACGTGTTGTGCGCGAGAGAATGTCGATTCAGGATGCGAACGTGATCACGCCGCAGGCTTTGATCAATATTCGTCCCGTGATCGCTTCGATTAAAGAGTTCTTCGGCAGCTCCCAGTTGTCCCAGTTCATGGACCAAACAAACCCGCTTGCGGAACTTACGCATAAACGCCGTCTGTCCGCACTCGGACCTGGTGGTTTGACGCGGGAACGCGCGGGCTTTGAAGTGCGTGACGTCCATCACTCCCACTATGGCCGGATGTGTCCGATCGAGACGCCGGAAGGTCCGAACATCGGTTTGATCAACTCCTTGTCGACGTTCGCACGGATCAACGAATATGGCTTCATCGAAGCGCCTTATCGTTGGGTCGATCCGAACACCAGCAAAGTTACCGATCAAATCGCTTATCTGACCGCGGACGAGGAAGATAACTACATCATCGCCCAGGCGAACGCGGTCCTCAATGAGGACAATACGTTCCGCGACGCGAATGTTATCGTTCGTTACAATAAGCAGTCCGACAACATTTTGACGATGCCGAGCGATCGTGTTGACTACATGGACGTATCGCCAAAACAGGTGGTATCCGTCGCTACCGCGTTGATTCCGTTCCTGGAAAACGATGACTCCAACCGTGCCCTGATGGGTTCGAACATGCAGCGTCAGGCGGTTCCGCTTCTGATTCCTAAGGCTCCGCTCGTCGGGACCGGGATGGAGCATAAATCGGCCAAAGACTCCGGCGTATGTATCGTTTCGAAATACGACGGGGTTATCGAGCGGTCGGCCGCCAACGAAATCTGGCTTCGCCGGATCGAGACGGTGGACGGCAAGGAAGTGAAGGGCGATCTTGTTAAATATAAATTACACAAATTTATGCGTTCGAACCAAGGAACATGCATCAACCAGCGTCCGATTGTGAAACGCGGCGATATCATCAAGAAGGGCGATATCCTCGCGGACGGGCCGTCCACCGAAATGGGCGAATTGGCGCTTGGCCGCAACGTGGTCGTTGCGTTCATGACTTGGGAAGGCTATAACTACGAGGATGCGATCCTTCTTAGCGAAAAGCTCGTGAAAGAGGATGTTTATACTTCGATTCACATCGAGGAATATGAATCCGAAGCCCGCGATACGAAGCTCGGGCCGGAAGAAATTACCCGCGATATTCCGAACGTCGGGGAAGAGGCGCTCCGCAATCTTGACGAGCGCGGCATTATCCGTGTCGGTGCGGAAATCGGCGCAGGGGACATCCTTGTCGGTAAGGTAACGCCGAAGGGCGTCACCGAATTGACTGCGGAAGAGCGGCTCCTTCATGCGATCTTCGGGGAGAAAGCACGCGAAGTGCGCGATACTTCGCTGCGCGTGCCTCACGGTACTGACGGGATCGTCGTGGACGTGAAGGTCTTTACCCGCGAGAACGGCGACGAATTGCCGCCGGGCGTAAATCAACTCGTTCGGGTATATATTGCCCAAAAACGTAAAATATCTGAAGGCGACAAGATGGCCGGACGTCACGGTAATAAAGGGGTCGTGGCCCGTATTTTACCGGAAGAAGATATGCCGTTCATGCCGGATGGCACGCCTGTTCAAGTCGTATTGAACCCGCTCGGCGTTCCTTCGCGGATGAACATCGGTCAGGTGCTGGAAATCCACCTGGGTATGGCCGCGCTGAAGCTCGGTATCCACGTGGCGACGCCGGTATTCGACGGTGCGAACGAGTACGACGTTTTCGACACGATGGAAGAGGCCGGCATGCAACGCAACGGTAAAACCATCCTGTACGACGGTAGAACTGGCGAACAGTTCGAACGTGAAGTCACCGTCGGCGTCATGCATATGATCAAGCTGGCGCACATGGTTGACGATAAAATCCATGCCCGTTCCACGGGTCCTTACTCGCTCGTTACGCAGCAGCCTCTCGGCGGTAAAGCGCAGTTCGGCGGACAGCGTTTCGGGGAAATGGAAGTTTGGGCGCTCGAAGCTTACGGCGCCGCCTATACGCTGCAAGAGATTTTGACCGTCAAGTCGGACGATGTGGTCGGCCGGGTGAAAACCTACGAATCCATCGTCAAGGGCGAGAACGTGCCAGAACCTGGTGTGCCGGAGTCGTTTAAAGTCTTGATCAAGGAGCTTCAAAGCTTGGGGATGGACGTAAAGATCCTCACCGAGAACGAAGAAGAGATCGAGATGAAGGAAATCGACGACGAAGACGATGCGTCCGGGGACAAACTGAGTCTGAACCTGGAAGGCGCGGAAGTCGGAGTGGAATAAGCATCCCTGGCGGCGGGTTCGCCGCCGCCCAGAGATGATGTATAGCCGGAAAATGTCAATATCAGGACTTGGTTAAGGAGGGATGCTCCTTGTTGGACGTCAACAACTTCGAGTATATGAAAATCGGGCTCGCTTCCCCGGATAAAATTCGTTCTTGGTCCCGCGGAGAAGTGAAGAAACCGGAAACGATCAACTACCGTACGCTGAAACCGGAAAAGGAAGGGCTGTTTTGCGAGAAAATCTTCGGTCCGACCAAAGACTGGGAATGTCATTGCGGTAAGTATAAACGCGTTCGTTACAAAGGCGTTGTCTGCGACCGCTGCGGCGTCGAAGTGACGAGAGCCAAAGTGCGCCGCGAACGGATGGGGCATATCGAACTGGCCGCACCGGTTTCCCACATTTGGTATTTCAAAGGGATTCCAAGCCGGATGGGGCTGGCGCTCGACATGTCGCCGCGTTCGTTGGAAGAGATTATTTATTTTGCATCTTATGTAGTTACGGATCCGGGGGAAACTCCGCTGGAGAAAAAGCAGCTCCTGTCCGAGAAAGAATACCGCAGCTACCGCGAGAAATACGGCTACGGCTTCCAAGCCGGCATGGGTGCCGAAGCGGTGAAGAAGTTGCTTCAGGATCTCGATATCGACAAAGAGCTGGAATTCTTGAAAGAAGAGCTGCGCACGGCCCAAGGCCAACGCCGTAACCGTGCGATCAAGCGCCTGGAAGTTATCGAGGCGTTCAAAAGTTCCGGCAACGAGCCGGAATGGATGATTCTCGACGTGCTTCCGGTCATTCCGCCGGAGCTTCGTCCGATGGTACAGCTGGACGGCGGCCGCTTTGCGACCTCCGACTTGAACGATCTGTACCGCCGCGTCATCAACCGGAACAACCGTCTGAAGCGCCTGCTTGATCTGGGCGCGCCGGACATCATCGTACAAAACGAGAAGCGGATGCTTCAAGAAGCCGTTGACGCTCTGATCGATAACGGCCGCCGCGGCCGTCCGGTTACCGGGCCGGGGAACCGCCCATTGAAATCGCTCAGCCACATGCTGAAAGGGAAACAGGGCCGCTTCCGGCAGAACCTCCTCGGAAAACGGGTTGACTATTCCGGTCGTTCCGTTATCGTCGTAGGTCCTTACCTGAAGATGTACCAATGCGGTTTGCCGAAAGAAATGGCGCTGGAACTGTTCAAGCCGTTCGTGATGAAAGAGCTCGTGAACAAAGGTCTGGCTCACAACATCAAGAGCGCGAAACGGAAAGTGGAACGCGTTAGTCCGGAAGTATGGGATGTCCTCGAAGAAGTGATTAAGGAGCACCCGGTTCTGCTGAACCGTGCCCCTACGCTTCACAGACTCGGAATCCAAGCGTTCGAGCCGATCCTCGTGGAAGGCCGCGCGATCCGGCTTCACCCGCTCGTATGTACGGCGTACAACGCCGACTTTGACGGTGACCAAATGGCCGTGCACGTGCCGTTGTCGGCGGAGGCCCAGGCCGAAGCCCGCATCTTGATGCTGGCCTCCGGCAACATCCTGAACCCGAAAGACGGCAAGCCGGTTGTAACGCCTTCGCAGGATATGGTCCTCGGATCTTACTACCTGACGATGGACAACAAGGAAGCCAAAGGTGCCGGCATGATTCTCGGTTCGGTCAACGAGGCCTTCTCCGCTTACCAACGCGGTACGGCCGCTCTGCATGCCCGCGTGGCGATTCCGGTCAAAGCGCTCGGCAAGACCAGCTTCACCGAGAAACAGCAAGAAGCGCTGCTCATCACGACGGTAGGGAAGATTATCTTCAATGATATTTTCCCGGCAAGCTTCCCTTACATTAATGAGCCTTCCAGAGCGAACCTGTTCCAAGGCACGCCGGAAGACTACTTCATTTATGAAAAAGGCGCCGATATCAAAGAGCGAATTTTTGCGGCGAAGCAAGCGGGCGGCGTAGGTAAAGAATACCTCGGCGAAATTATCGGCCGCTGCTTCGAGATCTATCATACGACCGAAACTTCGGTTATCCTTGACCGGATCAAGCAAACCGGGTTTACCTATTCGACCCGTGCGGGCGTAAGTATCGCTGTGGCCGACGTTATCGTACCTGATGAGAAACAGGCGATTCTGAAGGAATCCGATGAGAAGGTACAAGTGATTACGACGCAATACCGCCGCGGTCTGATTACTAACGAAGAACGCTATGACCGCGTTATCGAGATCTGGTCCAAAGCGAAGGACCGGATTACCGATGTGCTCATGAAGTCGATGGACCGTTACAACTCCATCATGCTCATGGTTGACTCCAAAGCCCGGGGTAATAAATCGCAGATTACCCAGCTGGGCGGTATGCGGGGGCTGATGGCCAACCCGTCGGGTCGGATCATCGAACTCCCGATCAAATCGAACTTCCGCGAAGGCCTTACAGTCCTCGAGTACTTCCTTTCGACGCACGGTGCGCGGAAGGGGCTGGCGGATACCGCCCTCCGGACCGCGGACTCGGGTTACCTGACCCGCCGTCTGGTCGACGTGGCCCAGGACGTTATCGTTCGCGAGGAAGATTGCGGTACGGATAAAGGCTTCATGGTCAGCGTTATTCAGGACGGCAAAGAGGTCATCGAAGGCCTGTATGACCGGATTGAAGGACGTTACTCGTTTGAGACCGTCAAACATCCGCAAACGGGTGAGATTATCATTCACCGCAACGAGTTGATCGATTCCGACAAGGCGCATGAAATCGTCAACGCCGGTGTCGAGAAGCTGCAAATCCGTTCCGTGCTGAGCTGCCGCGCCCGCCATGGCGTATGTAAAAAATGCTACGGCCGCAACTTGGCGACAGGCAAGCACGTTGAAATCGGGGAAGCGGTCGGCATTATCGCCGCGCAATCGATCGGTGAACCGGGAACCCAGCTCACCATGCGTACGTTCCATACCGGGGGCGTAGCCGGTGACGATATCACCCAAGGTTTGCCGCGGATTCAGGAGCTCTTTGAAGCCCGGAACCCGAAAGGTCAAGCCACGATCAGTGAAATCGACGGCGTCATCAAGGAAATCCGCGAAGCCAAGGACCGCCGCGAAATCGAGGTACAAGGCGAAGCGGAAACGAAAGTGTACTCCGTTACCTATGGTTCCCGCCTGCGCGTAAGCGAAGGGCAGGAAATCGAAGCGGGCGACGAGCTCACGGACGGTTCCATCGACCCGAAAGAAATTTTGCGCATCAAGGGGATACGCGGCGTGCAGAACTATATCCTTCAGGAAGTTCAGCGCGTTTACCGGAACCAGGGCGTAGAAATCAACGACAAGCACATCGAAGTTATGGTGAGACAAATGTTGCGTAAGATTCGCATCGTCGATGCCGGAGATACGCCGCTCTTGCCGGGTTCCTTCGTTGACCTGCACGAATATGAAGTTGCGAACAAGGATGCGATCCTGTCCGGCAAAGAGCCGGCCGTGGCCAAACCGGTCCTGCTCGGGATCACCAAGGCATCGCTCGAAACGGATTCCTTCCTGTCCGCCGCCTCCTTCCAGGAGACGACACGGGTGCTTACCGATGCCGCGATCAAAGGCAAAGTGGATAAACTCCTCGGCCTGAAAGAGAACGTCATTATCGGTAAATTGATCCCTGCGGGTACAGGCATGAACCGTTACCGCAGCGTTCAATTCGAAGAGCCGGAAGGCGAAGATACCGCGGAAGAAAGTCTGGAGCCGGTATCTGTAGAATAGAAGTTATGCAGCAGCGGGTGGCGGTTCGGGTTTTGGCTCGAGCGCAGACCGCTGCTGCTTTCTTTTACCGCCAGTTGGTTGTAACGGTTATATGAATAATTTATTCCAAGCTTCAAAACAATCGCTTGACATCATCTACTCGGAATGCTAATATATCAAAGTGCGTGAGTACGGATATCCCTGTTTCTTTGGAGGACGTAGATATGTCTAATGATAAAGGTTTACAGGACGCTCATGTCAAGATCGGCACCAAGCAAACCATGCGAATGGTGGAATTGGGACGAGCCGATGAGGTTTACGTAGCTGAAGATGCAGATCCGCGCCTTACTTCGAAGATCATTGCGCTGTGCAACCAACGTTCCGTCAAGGTAACGATGGTGGATACGATGGTCAATCTCGGCAAAGCTTGCGGGATTGATGTCGGAGCGGCAATGGCTGCGATCGTAAGACAATAGTTGATAGGAATGTTTTTGTTGAAGGGAAGCTTTCGGCAAAAACTTTTCATTTGTTCTTTTATGAACCGCCTGGGTCTGTGGGCTTAAAAAAAGGTTTGTAAGAAGCTTGGAAAATTTGAGGAAGGGGGTGGCAACTAACATGCCAACAATTAACCAACTCGTCCGTAAAGGACGTCAAGACAAAGTGTACAAATCGAAATCGCCAGCACTGCAAAGAGGTTTCAACGCCCTGAAGCGTGAGGCAACGGATTTGAGCTCTCCGCAAAAACGCGGTGTCTGCACTCGTGTGGGTACTATGACTCCTAAGAAACCGAACTCCGCACTTCGTAAATATGCTCGTGTTCGCTTGACGAACCGCGTAGAGGTAACGGCGTACATTCCAGGGATCGGTCACAACCTGCAAGAGCACAGTGTGGTTTTGATTCGCGGCGGCCGGGTTAAGGACCTTCCGGGTGTACGTTATCACATCGTACGCGGAGCCTTGGACACAGCTGGTGTGAACAACCGCATGCAAGCTCGTTCGAAATACGGCGCTAAGCGTCCAAAAGCTAAAAAATCCTAAGTTGACCGCAAGGTGACTTAATGAACCGCTAGGTTTGGATTAATACTGAAAGGGGGATAACTATGCCACGCAAAGGTCCAGTTACAAAGAGAGACGTGTTGCCAGATCCGGTGTATAACAGCAAGCTCGTTACTCGTCTGATCAACCGCATCATGCTCGACGGTAAACGCGGCGTTGCTCAGAGCATTCTGTACAACGCGTTCAACCTCATCCAAGAACGTACGGGGAATGACCCAATGGAAGTGTTTGAAGCCGCGCTGAAGAACATCATGCCTGTACTGGAAGTTAAAGCTCGCCGTGTCGGCGGTGCCAACTACCAGGTACCTATCGAAGTTAAACCGGAAAGACGTACATCCTTGGGATTACGTTGGCTCGTAAACTACTCCCGCAACCGCGGCGAGAAGACGATGGAAGAACGTTTGGCTGCCGAGATTATCGACGCATCGAACAACACAGGCGCTTCCGTGAAGAAACGCGAAGATACGCACAAAATGGCCGAAGCGAACAAAGCGTTCGCACACTACCGCTGGTAGGATCCGGTTTAATCTAATAAACTTTCTATTTTGAAGGGAGACAGATTCATGGCAAGAGAGTTCTCCTTGAAAAATACACGTAATATCGGGATCATGGCGCATATTGACGCCGGTAAAACGACCACGACGGAACGTATCTTGTTCTACACAGGCCGTACGCACAAAATCGGGGAAGTTCACGAAGGTGCTGCTACGATGGACTGGATGGAACAAGAGCAAGAGCGCGGTATCACGATTACGTCCGCTGCTACGACCGCTCAATGGAAGGGCCACCGCGTTAATATCATCGATACCCCGGGACACGTTGACTTCACTGTTGAAGTTGAACGCTCCCTGCGTGTATTGGACGGGGCAGTAGGCGTTTTCAGTGCGAAAGAAGGCGTTGAGCCACAATCTGAAACCGTTTGGAGACAGGCTGACCGTTATGGCGTTCCTCGGATCGCTTATGTAAACAAAATGGATATCATCGGTGCGGACTACCTGAACGTTGTTAGTGATATGCGCGATCGTCTGCAAGCGAACGCAGTTGCTATCCAACTGCCGATCGGTGCGGAAAATGATTTTGTCGGGATCATCGACATTATCGAGAAGAAAGCCTTCATGTACAAAGACGATTTGGGTCAAAACATCGAAGAAGCCGAAGTTCCTGCGGATCTCGCCGATAAGGTAGAGGAACTCCGCGCGGAATTGATCGAGAAGGTTGCCGAGCTGGACGAAGAATTGACGATGAAATACCTCGAAGGCGAGGAAATCACCGTTGAAGAACTGAAGGCCGCACTGCGCAGAGGCGTTTGCGAAGTGAAAATCTTCCCGGTTATCTGCGGTTCTTCTTACCGCAACAAAGGGGTTCAGTTGATGCTGGACGCTGTTATCGACTACCTGCCTGCACCGGTTGACGTACCGAGCATCCAAGGTCACCTGGAAGACGGCAGCGAAGTTGAACGCCATTCTTCCGACGAAGAGCCGTTTGCGGCATTGGCCTTTAAAATCATGACTGACCCGTACGTAGGTAAGCTGACGTTCTTCCGCGTATACTCCGGTGTTTTGCAATCCGGTTCTTACGTGTTGAATGCAACGAAAGGCAAACGCGAACGGATCGGACGCATCCTGCAAATGCATGCGAACAGCCGTCAAGAAATCACTGAAGTTTATGCAGGGGATATCGCGGCTGCCGTAGGTTTGAAAGATACGGGCACAGGTGATACACTGTGTGATGAGAAGAACCCGGTTATTCTCGAGTCGATGAACTTCCCTGATCCGGTTATCGAAATCGCGGTTGAGCCTAAAACCAAGGCCGACCAAGACAAGATGGGCGTTGCTCTCGGTAAATTGACGGAAGAAGACCCTACGCTTCGCGCTCATACAAATGAAGAAACTGGCCAAACGATCCTTGCGGGTATGGGTGAGCTTCACCTGGATATCATCATTGACCGTATGCGCCGTGAATTCAAAGTAGAGACGAATGTTGGTAAGCCGCAAGTTGCTTATCGTGAAACGTTCAAAGCTCCGGCTCGCGTAGAAGGTAAATTCGTTCGCCAATCCGGTGGTCGTGGTCAATACGGTCACGTATGGGTTGAGTTCGAACCTCTGGAGCCAGGCAGCGGCAACCAGTTCGACAGCAAGGTCGTCGGCGGTTCCGTTCCGAGAGAATACATCGGGCCTGCTCAGCAAGGTATTGAAGAAGCCATGAAGAATGGTGTCCTTGCGGGCTTCCCGTTGGTAGACGTTAAAGCAACCATCGTTGACGGTTCTTATCATGACGTCGACTCCAGTGAAATGGCGTTTAAAATCGCCGGTTCCATGGCTTTGAAGGCAGCTAAAGACAAATGTCAAGCTGTTCTGCTCGAGCCAATCATGAAAGTCGAAGTAACGGTTCCTGAAGAGTACATGGGCGACGTTATGGGTATGCTGAACTCCCGCCGCGGACGGATCGAAGGTATGGATTCCCGTGGTGGTGCGCAAATTATCCGTGCGAAAGTGCCTCTCTCCGAAATGTTCGGTTACTCGACAACACTTCGCTCCGGTACACAAGGACGCGGCGTGTTCTCGATGGAACTCTCCCACTATGAAGAAGTTCCAAGAACCATCGCCGAAGAAATCGTGTCCAAAAATAAAGGCGGAGAATAAATTCAGTACCTGCTAGCCGGGGAACTCCTTGAGCCTGAAAGGGAACGGGCTCCCTGGTTAGTCCAACATAACAATCCATATTTTAAGGAGGAAATGTTTAAAATGGCAAAGGCTAAATACGAACGTACAAAACCGCATGTTAACATCGGTACAATCGGTCACGTCGACCATGGTAAAACAACTCTGACTGCAGCCATCACGACTGTATTGTCCAAAACATATGGCGGTGCTGCTGTAGCATTCGACCAAATCGACAAAGCTCCAGAAGAACGCGAACGCGGTATCACAATCTCGACGGCACACGTTGAGTATGAAACAAACAACCGCCACTACGCACACGTTGACTGCCCAGGGCACGCCGACTATGTTAAAAACATGATCACCGGCGCAGCTCAAATGGACGGCGCGATCCTGGTTGTATCCGCAGCTGACGGCCCAATGCCGCAAACTCGCGAGCACATCCTGTTGTCCCGTAACGTAGGCGTTCCTTACATCGTCGTATTCTTGAACAAATGCGATATGGTTGAAGATGCCGAACTGATCGAACTCGTTGAAATGGAAGTTCGCGACCTGCTTAACGAATACGAATTCCCTGGTGATGACACTCCAATCATCCAAGGTTCCGCTCGTGAAGCTCTTCAAAACCCTGAAGGCGACTGGGCTAAGAAAATCGTTGAAATGTTCGAAATCATCGATGAATACATTCCGCTTCCAGAGCGTCCAGTGGACAAACCGTTCCTGATGCCTGTCGAGGACGTATTCTCGATCACTGGCCGTGGTACGGTTGCTACAGGTCGTGTAGAACGCGGTACGGTTAAAGTCGGAGACGAAATCGAAATCGTGGGTATCCGCGAAGAAACTAAGAAATCCGTTGTTACGGGCGTTGAAATGTTCCGTAAATTGCTGGATTCCGCTGAAGCGGGCGACAACATCGGTGCATTGCTCCGTGGTGTTGACCGTAAAGAAATCGAGCGCGGCCAAGTATTGGCTAAGCCGGCTTCCGTTAATCCGCATACTGAGTTCTCCGCTCAAGTATACGTATTGACTAAAGAAGAAGGTGGACGTCATAAGCCTTTCTTCACGGGCTACCGTCCTCAATTCTATTTCCGTACAACTGACGTAACAGGTGTTATCAACCTGCCAGAAGGTACTGAAATGGTTATGCCTGGCGACAACATCGAAGTTACCGTTCAACTGATCAACCCAATCGCGATCGAAGAAGGAACTCGCTTCTCCATCCGTGAAGGTGGACGTACAGTTGGATCCGGCGCTGTTGTTACTATCAGCAAATAATAAGGCTGATTCAGCCTCAAGAAGCTGTCTCCCTATGGGAGGCAGCTTTTTTTTGTCCGAAAACCGGGGGTAGATATCCGCTTGCAGAAAATATTCTCCATAATCAATTAATAATGTGGATATTATCTCCATAATATTCTACTAATGCGGTAACCACTGATGTCCTCCGTTCGGGGGTCCACTTCATAGGGAAAGGATGTTGTGTATGGCGAAAAAGACCGCTCGGCGTTTTAGCTTAATCTTAATTGCACTCATGCTTCTAGTTTTGATGGGGGCGTGCGGAGGAACCAAGTCCGCAAATTCGGGTCCAGTCAACAATATTGCAAGCTCGGAGACAAATAACAAGACGGACAGCAAGGAGCAGGTTACGCTGCAATTCTGGACAATCGCGCTGCAGCCCACATTTAATGATTTTTTTAATGACTTGATTAACCGCTATGAACAGGAACATCCTAATGTAAAAATTATTTGGCAGGATTATCCCTACGATACGATTTCTCAAAAGCTGCTGACCAGCATCGCAAGCAAAAAAAGTCCTGATGTCGTGAACCTCAACACGGAATTCGCCAGCCAAATCGGAAGCAAAGGGGCCCTTGTCAACTTCGAGGATTACATTTCAGCGGAAGCAAAGGGGGCTTATTTCGCTGGAATTTACAACTCGACTGTCGTGGATGGCAAAGCATACGCCTTGCCTTGGTATACGGGAACCGAAGTCTTGTTCATGAACACGAAGCTGGTCAAAGCGGCTGGGCTAGATCCCGCCAATCCTCCCAAGACCCGTGAAGAGTTGGCCGATTGGGCCAGGCAAATCAAGGAGAAAACAGGCAAAGGCGGCTACGCCATCCAGTTTATTTCCAAGCTATTCTCCCTCGAAGGTATCCCGCTTTTGAACGAAGACAAGACGGCAGCCGCCTTTAATACTCCCGAGGCGGAGGCCATGATCGCAGGCCTCCAGCAACTGATTGAGGAAGGAGTGATAATGAAGGATGACGCCAAGTTCGATAAGCAAATCCAATATTATTCCGGCGAGCAGGTTGCGTTTGAACTGGCCGGCCCCACCTTTATCAATTTTTTGAAAACCTCGGCACCGGAAGTATACAAGAATACGATAGCTGTTCCGCTGCCTACGGGGAAGGCGGATTTACGGCTTTCCAACTCCATGAACGTTGTGGTCCCCAAAGCTTCGGCTCATGCGGAAGCCGCTGTGGATTTCGCCCTATTCGTGACCAATGCGGACAATCAAACAGCCTTTTCCAAGCAGGCCAATACATTACCTTCCACCAAGGCGTCCATACGGGATCCCTTCTTCACCGAGTCGGACAATTCGCTGGAAGCAGAGGCCAAAATCACCTCCGCGCAAAGTCTGGATAAAGCCATGGACTTCATGGTTGGCGTGCCAAGTGCTTCGGATATCAACTCCGCATTGGCGAGAGGGCTTCAGAATATTTTGCTGAATCAGCAGGACGTGAAGAAGACGCTGGATTCGGTGGAAAAGGAAGTCAACGATATTCTGAGCAAGTAGCGTAAACAACACTACATCAAGTCCGGCAGGCAGGAGGGAAAAGGATGAAGAAATGGACCCGCTCGGAGTCATTTACAGCATGGGCTTTTATGACGCCGGGCCTACTCATCGTCATAGTCTTTGTTTTTTGGCCAATCCTCTATGGTATACCGCTATCATTGACCGATTACTCCGTCATTTCGGACACCCACTTCATTGGACTAAGCAACTTTACCGAGGCGCTGCGTGACCGTAACTTCCTTGTTTCCTTATGGAACTCGCTCCTGTATGTGATGATCGTTCCGGTGATTCAAATTTTATCGATTCTCATGGCCGTCCTGGTAAACAGCCGGATTCCGGGGGTCAAGGCTTTTCGAACGGCTTTTTATATTCCTGTCGTGACTTCCATGGTGGCCGTGGCTCTGATCTGGAGCTGGTTGCTCAGCAATAACGGGGTCGTTAATTATTTTCTGATCAAGACCCGCATCATCAGCGAGCAAATCTCCTGGCTGTCCGACAGCAGTACGGCATTGTATGTACTAATGTTCATTACGATGTGGAAGGGTCTCGGATACTATATGATCCTGTATCTGGCCGGCTTGCAAGGAATACCCGACGAGCTTTATGAGGCAGCCCGGGTGGACGGAGCCGGAAGGGCCAGGATGATTTATAAAATTACCCTGCCCCTCTTGAAGCCGCACATACTTTTCTGCACGTTGATTTCTCTCATGTCCGCCATCCGGGTATTCGATGAGGTCTATATTTTGACGAAGGGGGGGCCCGGTACAGCGACCCTTACTTCCAGCGTCTACATTTTTCAAAAAGGCCTGGAGCAGTTTAATTTCGGCTACGCAACCGCGCTGGGACTGATTGTTAGTCTTGCCGTCGGATTGCTGAGCGTTTTAATCTTCTATATCAACAGGAAAGGGGGCGTCAATCCTTACTGATGAATGCGAAGAAGAGCGTTAAAGCGTTGGTCGCCGGGATGCGTTATCTCATTATTTATACTCTGCTCCTCGCTTTGGCTTTATTTATGATGGGGCCTTTTCTATGGCTGCTTAGCGTTTCGGTGATGCCCGGCAAAAATGTATTCTCGATGCCGCCCGCCATCTTTCCGACCTTTGTGGATTTTAGAAATTACACAGAAGTTTGGCGGTTCATGGATTTCCCGAAATACATCGGGAACACGGTGATCATCACCGCGCTCGGCATTGCGGCCAACCTGATTCTATCGAGCATGACGGCTTACCCTCTCGCGGCGTTGCGGTTTAAGGGCAAAAATCTGGTGTTCGGCTTGCTGGTTTCCACTATGATTATTCCTTCCGCTACGGCAATTATCGTACATTACTTAACCATTCAGGCTTTCCGGCTGAGCAATTCTTATATAGGAGTGGTTTTGCCGGCTGCGGTGTCCGTGTTCAACATTTTTCTGATGCGGCAGACGTTCCTATCGGTACCGGCGGATATGCGGGATTCCGGAAAGATGGACGGAGCTTCGGAATTTCGAATTTTCTGGCAGTTGATCCTCCCGCTGGTTAAACCGGGGCTCGCAGTCATCGCGCTGCTTGAGATGATGGCTTTCTGGAACAATTTTTTATGGCCGATCGTGGTGCTGAATGACCCGTCGAAATATCCGCTGGCTGCTGCGTTAACCTATTTAAACGGGCAATTTGCCTACAATTTCGGTTGGATCGCCGCGGGTACAATGATCTCGGTCCTGCCGATCATCCTGGTCTTTTTGTTTACCCAACGTTATTACATCGAAGGGATCTCCGGAGCGATTAAAGGATAAGGTTAGGAATTAACGAGATCGGACAGGAGCTGGTAAAAAGTGACGACGAAAATCGTTTATATTCCATTAGACGAGCGCCCTTGCAATGCCTATTTCCCCAAGGCTTTGGCTGCCGCTACGGAGTTTAGCGTAGTGACGCCTCCTCCGGAAATGATGGGGAACAAAAAGTCTCCCGCGGATACAGAGCGGATATGGACATGGCTGCTGGAGGAGGCAAAAGGAGCTGTCGGAGCGATCGTTTCGCTCGATACGCTGGTCTATGGGGGGATCATTCCTTCCCGGCTTCATGATTTAACCGATGAGGAATGCCGGGCAAGGTTGCAGCGGGTCCATGAACTAAAAGCAGCCTGTCCCGGGCTGACGCTATATGCGCTCAATCTGGTTATGCGCTGCCCTCAATACTCCAGCAGCGATGAGGAGCCGGACTACTATGGGGTGTGGGGCCGGGATATTTTCAGGTTGGGCTATATAACCCATCGGGCGAAGCTGGGCCTTGCCACCGAGGAGGAAACAAAGGAACTGGAGGAGATTAACTTCCGATTGCCGGAAGCGGTGCTGAACGATTATTTGCGGCGGCGGGCCGCGAATGTTCGGGTGAACCGGTTGGCCGTTGAGCTGGCGAAAGAAGGGATGCTCGATTTCCTGATCATTCCCCAAGACGACTCCGCCCCTTACGGCTGGACGACGATGGACCAACTGGAGATCCGGAGGGACATGGAGAGCTTGGGAGCAGGCTTGAAGGTATATATGTATCCGGGAGCCGATGAAGTTGGCTGCACCCTGCTCGCCCGAATGGTGAACCGGTTCAGGCAGTGCAGCCCGCAGATCTACCCGAGGTTCTCCAGTGCGCAAGGACCGTTTGTCATTCCGCTCTATGAGGACCGCGTCTTGTTCGAGAGCGTCAAGTATCAGGTTCTGGCTGCCGGGGGGCTGCTCTGCTCCTCTGTGACCGAGGCAGATCTGGTGCTGCTGGTTAACTCTCCGGGAGAAACCATGATGGAAAGCGTATTGCAGCACCAACCGGGAGCGGACGTTCCGATGCACCGTAACCTCGTGGAACTGGTGGAAAGCGCCGACTATTTGATCAGCCGAGCCCGCAAGCCTTGCATCGTGGCCGATGTCGCCTATGCCAACGGTTCGGATCTGCAATTGATTCGGCTGCTTCGCGAGAAAGGACTGCTATTCCGCTTGGCGGGCTATGCGGGTTGGAATACCAGTTCGAATACGCTCGGTACCTGCATTGCTCAGGGGATGATGTTTCACTTATATGGCGAAACGCCCGAGCATCTGGATTTTTTGTCGTTAAGATATACCGAGGACGCCGGTTATTGCTCTTATGTGAGACAACATGTGAAAGAGAATCGGCTGCCGGAGCTGGGGATGGACTATTTTTCGATTGACGGTCAGAGAGGGAAGGTTTCCTGCATTATCCGGGAAGAGCTTAACCGTTTTGTGGACCGGTATTTGAATGACGACGCTTATCGGATTGTGATCGATGATGTCTATATGCCGTGGAGCCGTATGTTTGAGGTAGGCCTCCGCACGCACTTGATGCCATCCGAAAGGAGTTAAGGGTAAATGGACGTATTGGCTGAAATCAACAGCTTTTACCCTTCTCTTACCAAAGCGGAGCAAAAGGTTGCCCTGCGCGTACTGGAGCATGCGAACGAAGTGCTGTATTCCTCCATCACCGAATTTGCGGAGGCTTCGGGCGTTGGAGAAACTACGGTCATCCGATTTTGCCGAAAAATCAGGTTCAAGGGGTATCAAGAATTCAGGCTGGCTCTCGCCCAAAGCCAAACCTTAAAGAAAATGGAGGAATTTCGGCAAGAGGATCATGAAGTAGATTTCGTGGAGCGGTTGTGCAGCCATGCCGTACGCATTCTCCAGGTAAGTTTGAGCTTGATCGACCGAAATCATTTGGAGCAGGCGATTGATACGCTCGATAAAGCCCGGCTTATCCAGTTTTTTGGCGTCGGCTCCTCAGGGATCACGGCGCTGGACGCCAAGAACCGCTTCCTGCGGATTGGACGGCGGTCGGAAGTGGCCTCGGACAGCCATATCCAGGCGATGAGCGCCGTTCTGCTGGAGAAAGGGGACGTGGCTGTCGGATTCAGCGTCTCGGGCAGTACGAAGGACACCAACGACATTTTGGCGAAAGCGAAAAGCAACGGGGCTGCCGTTATAGCCGTAACGAACTATGCGAAATCGCCGATTACCGGGATTGCGGATATTGTGCTGCTGACCGCGGCGAAGGAGTCTCCGCTGGACGGCGGCTCGATGAGCGCAAAAATATCACAGATGTTCGTCATTGATTTGCTGTGCGAAGGGCTATCCTTAAGGGATTCCGAACGGGCAAAGCGGATGAAGGAGAAGACGGCGCGCGCGGTAATCGATAAGATATACTGACGAGAAATCCCCATCAAAGGAGGACTAGTCTTTGAGCCAAATTAGAGAGGCCGATATTGTCGTGATTGGCGGGGGGCTGGGCGGCTGTATGGCTGCTTTATCCGCCGCAAGTATGGGGCATTCCGTCATCCTGACGGAAGAAACGAATTGGATCGGCGGTCAGTTGACGAGCCAGGCGGTTCCCCCCGACGAGCATCCGTGGATCGAAAGCTTTGGTTGTACTGCGACTTTTCGGACTTTTCGCGAACGGGTCCGGAATTATTACCGCAGCCATTATCCATTGATTGAAAAAGCGCGGAAAGATCCGCTGCTGAATCCCGGAGACGGGTGGGTGAGCCGCTTGTGCCATGAGCCCCGGGTAGCGCTCAGGGTGCTGGAAGACATGCTGGCTCCCTATATCAGCAATCGGAGACTTTCTATTATATACAAAGTCCGCGCGGTAGCTGCCGAGACGGAAGGGAGTACGGTTCGGTCGGTCACGGTCAGCAGTACGGACGGGACGGGGACGTGGCACCTGTACGGCAAATATTTTCTCGATGCTACGGAGTTGGGAGATCTTCTCCCGCTGACGGGGACGGAGTATGTAACCGGAGCGGAGTCGATCGCGGACACGGGCGAACCGCATGCCTTGGAGATAGCCCGGCCCTTCGACGTACAGTCATTCACCCATGTGTTTGCGGTGGATTACATCCCCGGAGGAGACTATACTATTTCCAAGCCAGACGCCTTTGAGTTCTGGCGGGAGTATTCTCCGGGATCGTCGAAGTTGCCCAAGCTCAGCTGGGAGGTCGGCGGCGGGGCGCAGTCCGGGGAGCCGGATCGGTTCGCCTTTTTCCCGGATGATAGCGGGCGGATGCCGTTGTGGACGTATCGGCGAATCATCGATCGGAGCCTTTTTGCGGACGGGTTTTATGAAGGGGATATTTCTTTGATCAACTGGGCGCAGAATGACTACGGCCTGGGTATGATCTTTGAAGTCACCGAAGCGGAAAGGCGCAAGCATTTGGAGGGGGCGCGGCAACTGAGCCTGTCGCTGCTGTATTGGCTTCAGACCGAAGCGCCGCGGCCCGATGGCGGGAAGGGATACCCGGGTCTAAGGCTGAGGGGCGATATTCTCGGCACGGATGACGGGTTGGCCAAGGCTCCATATATCCGGGAGTCCCGGCGCATCAAAGCCAAATATACCATTACGGAGCAGGATGTTAGCAAGGCTCACCGGAAAGACGAAGGCATCAAGCGTTACGAGGACAGCGTCGGAGTGGGAAGCTACCCGCTGGATTTGCACGCGACTACGCAGTCCCGGCGGAGCTTCTATGTTCCGATCTATCCGTATGAGATCCCGATGGGCGCCCTGTTGCCGATACGTATGAATAATCTGCTTCCCGCCTGCAAAAATATCGGCACCACACAAATCACTAACGGCTGTTACCGACTGCATCCTACGGAGTGGAACATCGGGGAAGCGGCCGGATATATGGCGGGCTACGCTCTGAAACACGGGATTACCCCGCATGAATTGCATGCACAACCCGGTCATCTCAGGAGCTTCCAGGCTATTCTCCGTGAGCGAGGAGTGGAAATTCATTGGCCGGATGGTTTCCAAGGGGAGCCTATGTAAAATGTCTATATGATAGGTTTATGTTTAAGCGGAAAAATAGGGTGTTTGCATTGGAAGAGCCAATACAAACACCCTTTAAATTTTGATAAACAATTGCTTGCATTCCTTTCTCCGCTTCTGTATAATAATGAATGTTGTTCTGTGACGTTGCGATGATGTGAGAGGTTACTGACACACCCGGCCCCTTTGCCATGGGAGGGCGGTCAGAAAATTTTCACGGAGTATGTCCGATACTAAATTGGGCGATAGAAGGAGGGACTAAAATGGCAAAGCAAAAAATTCGTATTCGTTTGAAAGCTTACGACCACAGAATTCTTGATCAATCCGCAGAGAAGATCGTTGAAACGGCAAAACGTTCGGGTGCCGGTGTTTCCGGGCCGATTCCGCTGCCGACTGAAAAACAAGTGATTACTATTCTCCGTGCGGTACACAAGTACAAGGATTCCCGGGAACAATTCGAACAACGGACGCACAAACGTCTGATCGACATTGTGAACCCGACTCCACAAACTGTGGATGCCTTGATGCGCTTGGACCTGCCGTCCGGTGTAGATATCGAAATCAAATTGTAATTCCCATTAAGCGGTGAAATAGGAAAGGAAAAGAGGTGTCAACATGAAAGGTATCTTAGGGAAAAAGCTTGGAATGACTCAAGTGTTTACTCCGGAAGGGAATGTTATTCCTGTAACGGTTATTGAGGCTAGCGGAAATGTTGTTTTGCAGAAGAAAGATCTGGAGAATGACGGTTATGAAGCGATTCAAATCGGTTACTCCGATAAAAAGGAATCCAGATCCAACAAGCCTGAAGCAGGTCATGCGAAAAAGGCAAACACAACGCCTAAGCGCTACGTTCGCGAAGTTCGCGGTGTTGATCTGGCAGGATACGAAGTTGGCCAAGAGGTCAAAGTTGATATTTTTGCAGAAGGCGAATTTGTTGACGTAACTGGTATTTCGAAGGGTAAAGGGTTCCAAGGCGTTATCAAACGCTGGGGACAAAGCCGCGGCCCTATGGCTCACGGTTCCCGTTACCATCGTAGACCGGGTTCCATGGGTTCGATTCAAGCGAACCGCGTTCCTAAAGGCAAACGCCTTCCGGGGCACATGGGTAGCGAAACCGTTACGATCCAGAATCTTGAAGTGGTTCGCGTGGATGCTGAACGCAATGTTCTGCTCGTTAAAGGTTCGATCCCAGGTCCTAAAAACAGCTTTGTAAAAATCAAACAAACGGTTAAGAAATAATCGAACGAAGAAAGGAGGAACAACAAATGCCAAAAGTAGCACTTTTTAATGTCAGTGGTAGCCAGGTGGGCGAAGTGGAACTGAATGACGCGGTATTCGGTATCGAGCCGAACGTTCATGTTCTTCATGACGCGGTAGTTATGCAGCGTGCTTCCCTGCGTGCGGGTACCCATAAAGTAAAAGGACGTTCTGAAGTTCGTGGCGGCGGCCGTAAGCCTTGGAAACAAAAAGGTACGGGTCGTGCTCGTCAAGGCTCCATCCGTTCTCCGCAATGGGTAGGCGGCGGTACGGTATTCGGACCGACTCCGCGCAGTTATTCTTTTAAATTGCCGAAGAAAGTACGTCGTTTGGCGATCAAATCGGCTCTTTCCTCGAAAGTGATCGATCAGGATATCATCGTACTTGATGCTTTGAGCCTGAGCGCTCCTAAGACCAAAGAGTTCGCAGCGATTCTGAACAACCTGAAAGTGGATCGTAAAGCTCTCGTTGTGGCACCCGCTTACGACGACAATGTGGCGCTTTCCGCTCGCAATATTCCAGGCGTGAAGTTCGTAGCAGCTGACGGCATTAATGTTCTTGACGTGCTGACGCACGACAAACTGATCATTACGAAAGAAGCAGTTCAGAAGGTAGAGGAGGTGCTCGCGTAATGAAAGATCCTCGTGATATTATCAAGCGTCCGGTGATTACGGAACGTACGGCTGGATACATGGAAGACCTGAAATATGTGTTTGAAGTGGATATTCGGGCCAACAAAACCGAAATCAAGAAAGCTGTTGAGGCGATCTTTAATGTAAAAGTGAGCAATGTGAATACCCTGCGTGTTCCTGCCAAGCCGAAACGTTACGGACGTCACTTCGGATATACTCCGGAATGGAAGAAAGCGTTCGTTACTTTGGCGGAAGGCAGCAAGCCGCTTGAGTTTTTTGAATCGGTATAAAAATCGTCTAAAGTAAGGAGGGAAATCTAGTGCCTATCAAAAAGTATAAACCGACATCTCCGGCAAGACGCGCGATGAGCGTGTCGACGTTCGAAGAAATCACTACGGATAAACCGGAAAAATCGTTGCTGGCTCCGCTGAGCAAAACGGCCGGCCGCAACAACCAAGGTAAAATTACGGTTCGTCACCATGGCGGCGGACATAAGCGTAAATACCGCATCATCGACTTCAAACGGAATAAGGATGGAATTCCAGGCCGCGTTGCTACGATCGAGTATGACCCGAACCGGACTTCCAACATTGCCTTGATCCACTATGCCGACGGTGAGAAACGCTACATTCTGGCTCCTAAAGGCCTGAAAGTGGGCGACGTGATCGAATCCGGCGTAGGTTCCGATATCAAAATCGGTAACGCCATGCCGCTCGAGAACATCCCGGTAGGTACCGTTATCCACAACATTGAGCTGAAGCCTGGTAAAGGCGGACAACTCGTTCGCGCAGCCGGTACCGAAGCGCAATTGCTGGGTAAAGAAGAGAAGTATGTAACGATCCGCCTGTCCTCTGGCGAAGTTCGTAAGGTTCTGAAGGTTTGCCGCGCTACAATCGGCGCTGTAGGCAACGGAGACCACGAGCTTGTGAAGATCGGTAAAGCGGGCCGCAGCCGCTGGCTGGGACAACGTCCTGAAGTGCGCGGTGTCGTCATGAACCCGAACGATCACCCTCACGGTGGTGGTGAAGGTCGCGCTCCGATCGGTCGTAAATCGCCATTGTCTCCTTGGGGCAAACCGACCCTGGGTTACAAGACGCGTAAGAAAGGCAAAGCTTCTGATAAATATATCGTTCGCCGCCGCACGAAGTAATCCGCGTTTAGCGGATCACTTCACGGTCGTGGATGTCATAAGGAAACAAGCAGCGTAACGAAGGGAGGATAAACAAATGAGTCGCAGTCTGAAAAAAGGTCCATTTATCGATGGCTACCTTCTCAAGAAAGTGGAAGAAGTGAACGCTTCGAACAAGAAAATCGTGATCAAAACTTGGTCCCGTCGTTCCACAATCTTCCCGCAATTCATTGGCCACACGTTCGGTGTATACGACGGCCGCAAGCATGTTCCGGTTTATGTAACCGAGGATATGGTGGGACACAAATTGGGCGAATTCGCTCCAACCCGTACCTATAAAGGTCATACGGACGACGATAAGAAAACGAGACGTTAATCATAAGTTCTTCGTTTGAGAGGAGGTAACACACATGGAAGCTAAAGCACATGCAAGGTCTATCCGTATTGCCCCACGGAAAGCTCAACTGGTGGTTGACTTGATCCGCGGCAAGCAAGTTGGCGATGCAATCGCGATTCTCCGCCATACGCCAAAGGCGGCTTCCCCGATTGTGGAGAAGCTTTTGAACTCGGCGATCGCCAATGCTGAACACAACTATTCTATGGATGTAAATAAATTGGTCATTACGCAAGCTTACGTAAACCAAGGTCCGACGATGAAACGTTTCCGTCCTCGCGCTATGGGACGTGCAAGCCGGATCAACAAACGCACCAGCCACATTACTTTGGTGGTATCCGAAAAATAAGGAGGGAAAACGTGTGGGCCAAAAGGTAAATCCGGTCGGACTACGAGTAGGGATTATCCGTGATTGGGAATCCAAATGGTACGCAGGCAAAGATTTCGGCGATCTTTTGCTGGAAGACGTAAAAATTCGTGAATACCTGAAAAACAAACTGAAAGACTCCGCTGTATCTCGCATCGAAATCGAGAGAGCGGCTAATCGCGTGAACGTAACGATCCACACTGCGAAACCAGGTATGGTTATCGGTAAAGGTGGTTCGGAGGTTGAAAACCTGCGGGGCGAAATTACCAAAATCGCAGGCGGCAAAAAAGTTCACATCAACATCTCTGAAATCAAACACCCTGATCTTGACGCGATTCTTGTCGCAGAAAGCATTGCACAACAACTGGAACGTCGCGTTTCTTTCCGTCGTGCACTGAAACAAGCGATTCAAAGAACGATGCGTTCGGGAGCGAAAGGGATTAAAACAGCAGTTAGCGGCCGTCTTGGCGGTGCTGAAATTGCTCGTTCGGAAGGCTACAGTGAAGGAACTGTTCCACTTCATACGCTCCGCGCCGACATCGATTACGGTACGGCAGAAGCGCATACGACTTATGGCCGCATCGGCGTAAAAGTATGGATCTATCGTGGAGAGGTTCTTCCTACGGCTAAGAAACAACAAGCTGCTCAGGAAGGAGGCAACTAATCATGTTGGTACCAAAACGTGTAAAACACCGCAAGCAACAACGCGGTAATATGAGAGGCCAAGCGAAAGGCGGCACTGAATTGAACTTCGGTGAATACGGCCTGCAGGCTCTGGAGCCGACTTGGATCACGAACCGCCAAATCGAGGCAGCGCGTATTGCAATGACGCGTTACATCAAGCGTGGCGGTAAAGTATGGATCAAGATTTTCCCTGACAAACCGATTACTCAAAAGCCTCTTGAAGTCCGGATGGGTAGCGGTAAAGGTAACGTAGAAAAATGGGTCGCAGTTGTGAAGCCTGGCAAAATCATGTTTGAGCTTGCCGGTGTTTCTGAGGAGATCGCGCGTGAAGCTATGCGTCTCGCCGCCCACAAACTGCCGATCAAAACGAAGTTTGTGAAACGTGAAGAATTGGGTGGTGAAGCAAATGAAAGCTAATGAACTTCGCAACTTAACCACTGCTGAAATCGAACAAAAAGTCGCGGGTTTTAAAGAAGAACTCTTTAACCTCCGTTTTCAATTGGCTACGGGCCAGCTCGACAACCCGACTCGGATTCGTGACGTGCGTAAGGAAATAGCTCGTGCTAAAACCGTATTACGTGAAAGAGAACTCGGGATCACCAGTTAAGAACGCGCAAAGCGTATGCGAAGCGCCTAAGTCCAGGAAGGAGGCTAACCATGAGCGAAGAACGTAATAGCCGTAAAGTGCAAATTGGTAAAGTCGTCAGCGACAAAATGGATAAAACCATCGTTGTGGCTGTGGAAACTTACAAGAAGCATGACTTGTACCACAAGCGCATTAAATACACGAAGAAATTTAAAGCGCATGATGAAAATAACACTGCGAAAATCGGTGACACTGTTAAAATCGCTGAGACTCGTCCGTTGTCGAAAGACAAACGCTGGAGACTGGTCGAAGTTGTCGAAAAAGCGGTTATTATCTAATAGCAGGATAGCTTAGACCGAAAGGAGGACATATCCATGATTCAACCATTTACACGTTTGCAAGTTGCGGATAACTCCGGCGCGAAGGAATTGATGTGTATCCGTGTTCTGGGCGGTACCGGTCGTCGCACGGCGCAAATCGGCGATCTGATCGTTTGTTCTGTAAAACAAGCAACACCAGGCGGCGTTGTCAAAAAGGGTGACGTTGTCAGAGCGGTTGTTGTTCGTACGAAACGTTCCGTACGCCGTAAAGACGGTTCCTACATCGCTTTCGACGAAAACGCAGCGGTTGTAGTTAAGGAAGACAAGAGCCCGCGCGGTACTCGTATTTTCGGACCGGTCGCTCGCGAACTTCGCGACAGAGACTTCATGAAAATCGTTTCCTTGGCTCCGGAAGTCATCTAATGAACACCCCAAAAAGTGAAGCTTCCGGCTGGGAGCTGACTCCGAATACTTTTCGGGGACCCCGATTAACAGGAGGTGTAAAGAATGCCTAGATTGAAAAAAGTTCTGGAATCCCATAACAATAAACTGCACGTGAAGAAGGACGATACGGTCATCGTGATCTCCGGTAAGGACAAAGGTAAGAAAGGCCGCGTTATCGCCGCTTACCCTCGTGAAAACCGCGTGTTGGTGGAAGGCGTGAACATGGTGAAGAAGCACCAAAAGCCGAACCAACTGAACCCGCAAGGCGGCATTATCGAGAAAGAAGCTCCAATTCACGTATCGAACGTAATGCACGTTGATCCGAAGAGCGGAAAAGTAACCCGTATCGGTTACAAAGTATTGGACAACGGCACAAAGGTTCGCGTTGCGAAGAGATCCGGAGAAGTAATCGACTAATCCACGAATGTTAAGAAAGGAGGTCCATGATTCATGGCAGCAAGATTGAAAGAACGCTTTTTGAACGAAGTGACACCTGCTTTGATTCAAAAATTCAACTATACAACGGTTATGCAAGTGCCTAAAATCGAGAAGGTCGTTATCAACATGGGTGTGGGTGACGCTGTAGCCAACTCGAAGGTACTCGATTCTGCGGTGAACGACATGCAGCTGATCGCTGGCCAAAAACCGGTTATCACTCGCGCTAAGAAGTCGATCGCAGGCTTCAAACTCCGTGAGAACATGCCGATCGGTGTGAAGGTAACCCTTCGCGGCGAGCGCATGTACTATTTCCTCGACAAGCTGTTTAACGTTACGCTTCCGCGTGTCCGTGACTTCCACGGGGTATCGACGAAAGCGTTCGACGGACGCGGTAACTATACGCTCGGTCTCAAGGAACAACTGATCTTCCCTGAAATCGAGTACGATAAAGTTGATAAGGTGCGCGGTATGGACATCGTTATCGTGACGACGGCGAAAACCGACGAAGAGTCCCGCGAACTGTTGGCCGGACTCGGAATGCCTTTTGCGAAGTAAGCAATGTTTCTATTCTCCGAAACTATCTAGGAGGTGTCAGGCTAAGTGGCAAAAACTTCGATGAAAGTTAAACAGCAACGCACACCGAAATTCAAAGTACGGGCTTACACCCGTTGCGAGCGTTGCGGTCGTCCACATTCGGTATTGCAAAAGTACAAAATTTGCAGAATTTGTTTCCGTGAATTAGCTTATAAAGGCCAGATTCCTGGCGTGAAAAAAGCAAGCTGGTAATCCATCAACAACGGGAAGGAGGTTTACACGTATGACTATGTCAGATCCAATTGCAGATATGCTTACTCGTATTCGTAACGCGAACACGGTTCGCCACGAAACGGTAGAACTGCCTGCGTCCTCGATCAAGAAACAAATCGCTGAAATCCTGAAGCGTGAAGGTTTCATCCGTGACGCAGAATATATCGAAGATAACAAACAAGGGCTCATTCGTATTTTCTTGAAATACGGCCCGAACAACGAACGCGTCATCTCCGGACTTAAGAGAATCAGTAAGCCAGGCCTTCGCGTTTACACGAAGAGCAACGAAGTTCCTCGTGTTCTCGGCGGACTGGGTATCGCGATTATCTCCACTTCCAAGGGAGTCATGACCGACAAAGAAGCTCGTCAGGCTAAAGCCGGCGGCGAAGTTGTCTGCTACGTTTGGTAATTAACGTCACAAAATAAGGAGGTGCAGCAAATGTCTCGTATTGGTCGCAAACCAATTACAGTACCAAGTGGTGTGGATGTCACACTTGATAATAGCGTCATTACGGTAAAAGGACCGAAAGGTACTTTGAGCCGTGAACTTCATAAGGACATCAAGGTTTCGGTTCAAGATAACCAAATCCTCGTTGAACGTCCTTCTGACAACAAATTGCATCGTTCCCTGCACGGCACGACCCGCAGTGTAGTGAGCAACATGGTGAGCGGAGTAACCGAAGGTTTCTCCAAATCCCTCGAGCTGGTTGGTGTCGGTTACCGCGCAAGCAAATCCGGCGAGAAACTGGTGCTTAATGTAGGGTACTCCCATCCGGTTGAAATCACTCCGGAATCGGGCATCGCATTCGAAGTTCCTTCGAATACGAAGATCGTCGTGAGTGGAATCAACAAAGAGCGCGTAGGCGAATATGCTGCAAAAATTCGCTCCGTGCGCGAGCCTGAGCCATACAAAGGCAAAGGGATTAAGTACGAAGGCGAACGCATCATTCGTAAGGAAGGTAAAGCCGGTAAGAAGAAATAAACCTCTTCTTAGCGGACCCATCCTTTTGGCGTCTTGATTGGAACTGCTTGTGAAGGTAAACCGAAGGGAGTGAAATGGAAGTCATGATTACAAAAGGCGATAAGAATAAAGCCCGTCTGAAAAGACATTTGCGTGTACGGAAAAAAATCCAAGGAACGGCTGAACGTCCAAGACTTAACGTATACCGTTCTTCCAAACATATCTACGCTCAACTGATCGATGATGTAGCAGGTGTGACTATCGTATCCGCTTCGACGATCGATAAAGAACTGAGCAGCGAAATCGGCAACGGTGGTAACGTAGAATCCGCTCGCAAGGTAGGCGAATTGATCGCAAAACGCGCTCAAGGCAAAGGCGTTAAAGGCGTAGTATTCGACCGCGGGGGATATCTGTACCATGGACGGATTCAGGCACTGGCTGACGCAGCCCGTGAAGCAGGCCTGGAATTCTAAAATAATTTAAAAGGAGGTTAACGACTTGCGTGTAGATCCGAACACTTTAGAACTGACTGAAAGAGTTGTAAACATTAACCGCGTAGCTAAAGTAGTTAAAGGCGGACGCCGTTTTAGCTTCAGCGCGCTCGTGGTTGTCGGTGACGGCAATGGCTGGGTTGGCGCCGGTATCGGTAAAGCAGGCGAAGTTCCTGATGCGATCCGCAAAGGAATTGAAGATGCTAAGAAAAATCTTGTGCATGTTCCACTCGTAGGAACGTCGATCCCTCACCAAGTAGTTGGTCATTTCGGTGCTGGCCGTGTGCTTCTGAAACCGGCATCCGAAGGTACCGGGGTTATCGCTGGCGGTCCTGTTCGTGCGGTCCTCGAACTGGCAGGCGTTGGCGACATTTTGACAAAATCTTTAGGTTCTTCGAATTCCATCAACATGGTCAACGCGACTCTGGAGGGCTTGTCCCGCCTGAAACGTGCTGAGGATGTTGCGAAATTACGCGGTAAATCCGTCGAAGAACTTCTCGGTTAAGGAGGGAATCTCATGGCTAAACTGCAAATTACCCTCGTGCGTAGTTTGATCGGTCGTCCGGAGAACCAACGTACTACCGTGAAAACTTTGGGACTTCGCAAAATTAACCAATCCGTGGTTCACAACGACAATCCAGCCATCCGTGGCATGGTGAATCAAGTAAGCCACCTGGTTTCGGTTCAAGAAATCGCGGAATAATTCCCAGCACAAGCTGCGAAACATCGCTTTGAGTCGATCAAGATAATCCGTCTATCGGATTATCGAGATGCTCAAATGCCAACAATAAATAAGGAGGTGCAACGAACGATGAAGTTACATGAGCTCTCCCCAGCTCCAGGATCCCGCCAAGAGCGTAAGCGTGTGGGCCGCGGTACTGGTAGCGGTATGGGTAAAACATCTACGCGTGGTCACAAAGGTCAAAACGCTCGTTCCGGCGGTGGTGTGCGTCCGGGCTTCGAAGGCGGTCAAAACCCGCTGTATCGTCGCTTGCCAAAACGCGGATTTACAAATCCAACGCGGAAAGAGTACGCGATCGTGAACATCGAGGAACTGAACAGCTTTGCAGCGGGTACGGAAGTAACTCCTGAACTGTTGTTTGAACAAGGAATCGTGAAGAACGCGAAAAGCGGAATCAAGGTTCTGGGTAACGGCGAAGTTACTGTCAAACTGACAGTTAAAGCGAATAAGTTCTCTCAATCTGCGGTAGAGAAAATCGAGGCTGCCGGCGGTAAAACCGAGGTGATCTAATGTTTAAAACCATGAAGAACATTTGGCACGTTCAGGACCTGCGCAACCGCATTCTCTTCACCCTGTTCATTTTCATTATTTACCGGATCGGTTCCTTCGTTCCGGTTCCGGGCGTTAATACCTCGGTATTTGAGAACACGAACAGTGCGGGGAGCGAATTGTTCGGGCTCTTGAACACTTTCTCGGGCGGCGCTCTCCACAACTTCTCGATTTTTGCCCTCGGGATTATGCCGTACATCACGGCGTCCATTATTGTTCAACTGCTCTCCATGGACGTTATTCCGAAATTTGCGGAATGGGCGAAACAGGGAGAACACGGCAAGAAGAAAATGGCCCAGGTTACCCGTTACGGTACGGTTATCCTGGCGATCATCCAAGCCTTCGCGACATCGATCGGTTTTAACCGGATGTATAACGTCGAAATGGTTCCTAACGCCACCTTCGCCGACTACCTGGTCATTGCCATCGTGTTGACGGCTGGTACGTCGTTCCTGATGTGGCTAGGTGAGCAGATCACCGAGAAGGGGATCGGTAACGGGATCTCGCTGATTATCTTTGCGGGTATCGTTGCGGCAATTCCAACCCATATTCAGTCGATTGCCCAATCGGAGTTTATCGTGGAAGGCCAAACCTTCATGAACGTAGTGAAGTCGATCGCGATCGTGCTTGTTTGCGTGTTGATCGTGATTGGGGTTATCTACATCCAACAGGCGATCCGGAAAATTCCTGTTCAATATGCCAAACGGGTGGTAGGTAACAAAATGTACGGTGGCCAGAATACTCACATTCCGCTGAAGATTAACGCCGCGGGCGTGATTCCGGTTATCTTTGCGGTATCGCTCCTCCAGTTCCCTGTAGTGATCGCCAGCTTCTGGTCGACGCATGCCTGGGCTCGCTGGATTAGCAGCAACCTGTCCCACGACCGTCCACTTGGCATGGTGCTTTATGTGGTTATGATCATCGGCTTTACGTTCTTCTATACATTCGTACAGATGAATCCGCAGCAGATGGCAGATAACATGAAGAAAAACGGGGGATACATTCCGGGGATTCGTCCGGGGAAAACAACCGCCACTTACCTCACTCGGGTGCTTACCCGTTTGACAATGACGGGAGCGATCTTCCTCGCGCTGATTTCGATTCTTCCGGTAGGCCTTGGCGCTTTGGCTAGTTTGCCGCGTACCGTTCAAATTGGCGGTACCTCGATTCTGATCGTGATCGGCGTTGCGCTGGATACGATGAAGACGATCGAAAGTCAATTGATCAAACGCCACTATAAAGGTTTTATCAATAAGTAAGCGATAGGTTCCAGGGACGAGCTCGAAAGGCTGAACTCACCTGGCGCCTATTGTTCTGTTTTTGCAGTTCAGTGAGTCTTGGAGGGAGTGATAGACATGAACATTCTATTCATGGGACCTCCTGGAGCAGGAAAAGGAACACAAGCAGAGGTCATCGTCAACGAATTCGGCATTCCTCACATCTCCACCGGTGATGCGTTTCGCCTTGCGATCAAACAGCAAACCCCTGTAGGGATCAAGGCGAAGGAATACATGGATCAAGGGCTTCTGGTGCCTGATGATGTTACGGTCGGTATCGTTCGCGAGCGTCTTCAGCAGTCCGATTGCGAAAAAGGTTTCTTATTGGACGGATTTCCAAGAACCCTTTCGCAAGCGGAAGCGCTGGAAGAGTTGCTTAGCGGATTAGGTAGAGAACTGGATCATGTCATCAACTTGAAGGTGGACCGGAATAAACTGCTGGCGCGTCTTACGGGACGACGCATTTGCAAATCATGCGGATCCACTTATCATGTGATCTTTAATCCTCCTGTTCAGGAAGGTGTTTGTGATAAGTGCGGCGGCGAGCTGTACCAGCGCTCCGACGATAACGAAGAGAGCGTGGGAACTCGACTCGACGAGTATATCAACAAAACGGCACCTCTCCTCACGTTCTATGAAGATAAGGGCCTGCTGCGTCAAGTAGATGGTGAACAGGAAATCGGAACGGTTTCGAAAGAAATCGTATCTATACTGCGAGGTTAGGTGTAATGATCATTTGTAAATCCGAAACGGAACTGGGCTTTATGAGAGAAGCGGGGCGTATCGTAGCGGAAACGCACAGGCTCATGGCGAAATCGATCGAGCCTGGGATTACGACCGGAGAACTCGATCAAATCGCCGACAAGTTCATTCGCAGTCAAGGCGCTGTGCCGTCTTTTAAAGGTTATAACGGTTTTCCTTACAGCATTTGCGCTTCGGTCAACGAAGAATTGGTACATGGATTTCCCGGCAAACGCAAATTGAATGAAGGCGACATCATCACACTTGACATCGGCGCTGAATACCGGGGATATCACGGAGATTCGGCTTGGACCTATCCGGTCGGTACGATTTCGGAAGAAGCCCAACGGCTTCTGGAAGTCACCGAAGGATCGCTGTATGCCGGTCTTGCGCTCGTCAAACCGGATGTCCGCTTGTATACCATTTCGCATGCGATCCAGCAGCATATTGAAAATGCCGGTTTCTCGGTAGTACGGGAATATGTCGGTCACGGCATCGGAACCGAGCTGCATGAAGAACCGCAAATTCCGAACTACGGCACCCCGGATCGCGGGCCGCGGCTGAAGCCTGGCATGGTGCTGGCGATCGAGCCGATGGTCAACGCCGGCAAGCGGTACGTTAGAACGCTGGAAGATGATTGGACGGTCGTTACGGTGGACGGTTCATTGTGTGCTCATTTTGAGCATACCGTAGCGGTAACCTCGGATGGTCTGGAAATTTTCACGAAACTGGATGCGTAGGTGATGGCAGTGAAAGAACTTCCTGAACCTCAAATCGGGCAAATCGCGAAAACGTTGAGGGGAAGAGACGCAGGCTCCGTTTATGTAATCGTCGGGATCGTGGATGAGAGATTCGTCTTGATCGCGGATGGGGACAAACGCAAGTTTGACCAGCCTAAACGGAAAAATGTACAGCATCTTGATCTTCAACCTATGATCAGCAGCGAGGTCATTCATAGTTTGCAGGAAAGCGGTCGGGTAACCAACGGGAAACTGCGGCATGCCGTGAACGCTTATATGGAATCCGCCAAACCAAATGCTGAAGAGAAAGGAGAATGACAGTGGCCAAAGAAGATGTCATTGAAGTCGAAGGTACGGTGATCGAACCGTTGCCGAACGCTACTTTTCGCGTAGAGCTGGAGAACGGACATCAGATCCTCGCTCACGTTTCCGGGAAGCTGCGCATGCACTTTATCCGGATTCTGACGGGAGACAAAGTGGTAGTACAATTGTCGCCTTATGACCTGAGTAAAGGTCGTATTACGTATCGTAAATAGATTCCAATACCAATTGGAACAAATATGTGTTATGATATTCAGGTTGAGTAATCGATGAGTTGAGAAGTTCGTTTTACATCTGTAAAACTTAGTTCATAGTTCATCCTTGCAAGAGAGTTTTGCTTCGCAAAGCTGGGCATATGCTCTCGAAGTCAGTTTTACATCCGTAAAACTTTTAGGAGGTAATCAACATGAAGGTAAGACCTTCTGTAAAGCCCATTTGCGAAAAATGCAAAGTCATTCGTCGCAAAGGCAATGTCATGGTGATTTGCGAAAATCCGAAGCACAAACAAAAACAAGGTTAAAGAAGGGGGTGTAGCGTAAAATGGCACGTATAGCTGGTGTGGATTTGCCACGTGATAAACGCGTTGAGATCGCCTTAACTTACATTTTCGGAATCGGTAAAACGACTTCTCAGAAAATCCTGGCTGAAACAGGCATCAATCCGGACACTCGTGTTCGTGATTTGACGGAAGATGAGGTTAGCAAACTACGCGAAACGATCGACAAAACGGTCAAGGTGGAAGGTGACCTGCGTCGTGAAATTTCCTTGAATATTAAACGTTTGATTGAAATCGGCTGCTACCGCGGTGTGCGTCACCGTCGTGGATTGCCGGTTCGCGGACAACGTACTAAGACGAATGCCCGTACTCGTAAGGGTCCTCGTCGTACTGTAGCGAACAAGAAGAAATAAGAAGGGGGGATAACAGACAATGGCTAAACCAAAAAAAGTCGTACGTACGAAACGTCGTGACCGTAAGAACATTGAATCTGGTGTGGCACATATCCGCTCCACCTTCAACAACACGATCGTTACAATTACGGATCCGCACGGTAACGCAATTTCCTGGGCCAGCTCCGGCGGTCTTGGTTTCAAAGGTTCCCGTAAATCCACTCCGTTTGCCGCTCAAATGGCTGCGGAATCCGCTGCGAAAGCGGCTATGGAACATGGCATGAAGAGCGTCGAAGTTATGGTTAAAGGTCCTGGAGCCGGTCGTGAAGCCGCTATCCGCTCCTTGCAAGCTGCAGGCCTGGAAGTTAACATGATTAAAGACGTGACTCCAATTCCTCATAACGGATGCCGTCCTCCGAAACGTCGTCGTGTGTAATGAAGTTTGCTCTTATGTGGTATAACAACATCATCGTTTGGTAACAATGGTTGTTTAGGCATACTACATGATAGACTTCAGTAAACATGACGGTTTTCAAGGAACGACGTTTTGAAGGAGGGGTAATTTCGTGATAGAAATCGAAAAGCCGAAAATCGAGACCGTAGAAGTTAACGATGAAGGCACCTATGGGAAATTTGTAGTAGAACCACTTGAGCGTGGATATGGCACCACACTGGGCAACTCGCTTCGCCGGATTTTGCTCTCTTCTCTGCCGGGTGCTGCGGTAACCTCGGTCCAAATCGATGGTGTTCTGCATGAATTCGCGACGATTCCGGGGGTTATGGAGGACGTTACGGAGATCATTCTGAACCTGAAGGCTCTTTCGCTGAAAATTCACTCCGATGAAGAGAAAATTCTCGAAATCGATGCTGAAGGCGAAGGCGTCATCACAGCAGGAGATATCCGTGCGGACAGCGATGTTGAAATATTGAATCCGGATCTGCATATCGCAACGCTGGAACCGGGTTCGAGACTTCACATGCGCATCTATGCCGGCCGTGGTCGTGGTTATGTTCAGGCAGATCGGAACAAACGAGATGATCAACCGATTGGTGTCATTCCCGTCGATTCGATCTATACCCCGATTGCTCGCGTCAATTACGTTGTAGAGAATACACGTGTTGGCCAAGTGACCAACTACGACAAGCTTACGCTTGAAGTATGGACCGATGGCAGCATTAGACCTGAAGAAGCGGTAAGCCTCGGTGCGAAAATTCTGACCGAGCACCTCTTCCTCTTCGTGGGACTCACGGATGAAGCGAAGGACGCCGAAATCATGGTCGAGAAGGAAGAAGACAAGAAAGAGAAAGTGCTTGAAATGACGATTGAAGAGCTCGATCTTTCCGTCCGCTCCTATAACTGCCTCAAACGTGCCGGTATTAATACGGTACAAGAGCTCACAACCAAAACCGAAGAAGATATGATGAAAGTCCGCAACCTCGGACGCAAATCTTTGGAGGAAGTTCAAGAGAAGCTTGAAGAGCTTGGTTTGGGTCTACGTACGGAAGAATAGACTGCTTAATCGTTCTAGCGAAGGAGGGAAAACTCATGGCATACCAAAAGTTGGGCCGCGATTCCAGTGCGCGTAAAGCTTTGTTCCGTGACCTGGTAACCGACCTGTTCTTATACGAGCGCATCCAAACAACTGAGGCCAAAGCGAAAGAAGTTCGTTCGATCGCCGAGAAGCTGATCACTAAAGCAAAACGCGGTGATCTGCATGCCCGTCGTCAAGTGGCTGCATATGTTCGTCGCGAATCGATCGACGGCCAGCAAGACGCAATCCAAAAATTGTTCTCGGAGCTGGCTACCCGCTATTCCGAGCGTCCAGGCGGATACACCCGTATCCTGAAACTGGGACCACGCCGCGGCGACTCCGCCCCTATGGTTTATCTGGAACTGGTAGACCGGGCGTAATTCGGGGATATCCCCAACCACAGTTAAACTCTCTGAGACTCGCCGTTTTGGCTTGGCTGCGGAGAGTTTTTCTATGTCCGCTAGGTATACGAAGAAGGGGGAGGCGGCATGCGCAATCTGCTGATGACGCTAAGTTATGACGGTACCCACTATTTTGGCTTTCAGACCCAGCCCGGCGGGAATACCGTTCAGGATCATCTGGAGGAAGCGATCCGCCAGTTGACGGGGGAAGAGATAAAGATCCATGGGTCCGGAAGGACGGATGCGGGCGTACACGCCCGGGCGCAAACCTTTCATTTTACGACCGCCTCGCAAATTCCGGTGGAGCGCTGGCGTCATGCCTTAAATGGCCGTCTTCCCTCCGATATCCGCATTACGTCGGCCATGGAGGTGCCCCTGTCTTTTCACTCCAGGCGGTCCGCGAAACGGAAAACTTATCGCTACACCATCAACGGCAATCGGGTGTTCGATGTGTTTTACCGCCAGTATCAACTGCATCACCCGGGGACCTTGGATGTGGAGGCCATGCGTGAAGGATTGAGACACCTGGTGGGGACGCATGATTTTACCTCGTTTGCATCAAGGCACTCCACGAAGCAAAGTCATGTGAGAACCATCTATGAAGCCCGGATTGAGATCGATGATCGCCTTGATGGAGCGGGTACCCATGAACAGGGGATTATTCATATCTACTTGACCGGGAACGGTTTTTTGCAGCATATGGTTCGAATCATTGTAGGGACTTTGCTTCAGGTGGGCGAAGGGAAACGCAGGCCCGAGGATATGAAGACCGCCCTGGAGGCCAAGGATCGGGCCGAGGCAGGTCCGACAGCCGAGAGCAAGGGGCTTATGCTATGGAGTGTAGAATATGAGGGCCTGGCGGGGGCTCCCGATCCTACGGCGAAATCTTAAATTTTAACGAAACTCCTAAACTTCTTATACGTAACAATACGAAAGCGGAATGCGACAGCATCTATATAAGTTGAACTAAAGAATTAGCAATAGGCAAGAGTGTGAAATGATTCTGGAGAAGCTACAAGCTTTCTGCAAGAAAGCTGCATCGGAAGCATAAGCCAAGGCTAGCCTTTGCGATCGGAAGAACATTTCACACGGCTGCCCCACATGCAAATCAATAGTTCAATTTATATAGCAAATAAAACTATAGAACCTTAGGAGGGCTTTTACCCAATGAAGTGTCCTGTATGTCATGATGTGCGTATGAGAGAAGTTGAAAAAGACGGAGTTCTGATTGATGTTTGTCCCGACTGTAAAGGCGTATGGCTGGATCGGGGCGAATTGGAGAAGCTGATGAATGAGGTGCGGCAAATACGACCGGCTTTTAATGAATGGTATGAGAGCCATGACCGGGAACCGTCTTATGACCGGAGAGAGAAGGATTCCCGGTATGCGGATTCGGACTACGGCCATCGGCCTTCCTCGAAGCACGATAACAGACCGCCGCAGCCAGGTCATTACCAAGGGTATCCGCAGGGGCATTATAAGCACAAGAAGAAGAAATCGGTCCTGGATGTGTTCGGAGATCTGTTTGAATAATATCGGGAGCTTTTTTATCAGAAAAAGACTTGCGCAACCCAGCCTCATCCTGTAAAATAAAAGTTGTGTTTTCTTAACGGCTATCCCACAGCCCCCAGTTAAGAAGACCGCATAGCAAGGCCTTTAGAATTAACAAACATGTATATAACGACGATGAAACATAAATGGCAGAAAGCGGTCTTGGTACCCGAAGCGCCAGATCGTTTTATGCATTGACGAACCATTTTGAACGAGAATGAAGGAGGATCTTTTAAATGCGTACCACCTATATGGCGAAGCCAAGCGAAGTAGAGCGCAACTGGCACCTTGTTGATGCCGAAGGCAAAACGTTGGGCCGTTTGGCAAGCGAAGTAGCTGCACTGATCCGCGGCAAACACAAACCACAATTCACTCCACACGTTGACGGCGGCGACTTCGTCGTAGTCATCAATGCCGAGAAGATTACTCTGACCGGTAAGAAATTGGAGAACAAAAAATACTATCGTCACTCCCTGCACCCAGGCGGTTTGAAAGTGACAGTTGCCAAGGATCTTTTGAACTCGAAGCCTGAACGTGTAATTGAGTCCGCTGTACATGGCATGCTGCCTAAAACTCGCCAAGGCGAGAAAATGAAGCTGAGACTGAAAGTCTATGCCGGCACGGAGCATCCACATGCAGCACAAAAACCTGAAGTTTACGAACTTCGCGGATAATTAAAAGGGAGGACAGTTTCATGGCACAAGTACAATACTATGGGACAGGTCGTCGTAAACATTCGGTAGCTCGTGTTCGCCTTGTACCGGGTGAAGGACGCATTGTCATCAATAAACGCGATATCAATGAATATTTCGGTTTGGAAACCCTCAAACTGATCGTTAAACAACCTTTGAGTTTGACCGAAACGCTCGGCAGCTATGACGTCATCGTCATCGCTCACGGCGGCGGCATCTCCGGTCAAGCCGGCGCAATTCGTCACGGGATCGCTCGCGCTCTGCTGAAAGCAGACCCTGAGTTCCGTGGTTCGTTGAAGAAAGCAGGATTCCTGACTCGTGACCCACGGATGAAAGAACGTAAGAAATACGGTCTCAAAGCCGCTCGTCGCGCGCCACAATTCTCGAAACGTTAATATTTGGAAGGAAGCTCTTGGCCATTATTGGCCAGGGGCTTTTTTTTATTTTTGCCTGAGCAGATCCGTAAAACCCTTAATGTCATGCAAAAGAAATCGGCATGTCATGCGTTCACGGGACAATCGCCCTGCAAATATAATAGTGTTGACTTATCGAAAGAATACCCTATACTAAATATATAATTCTAATCTGTTTAGTAGGTATTATTTCGCGTGCGCACACCGTCTTTTTTTATTTTGTTTTTTTATAATTGGAGGGGCGAATAAAGATGAATTTGCTTGAAAAAGAAGCGTTGATCACTACGAAGGCGGAGGAGTTGGAATCGGCAACTCCGCAGGAAGTGATTGCTTGGGCGGTAGAAACTTTTCCGAACATTACTTTTGCCTGCAGTTTCGGGGCCGAGGACGTTGTGATTGTCGATATGCTGCAGCAGATCAGTCCGTCCACGGACGTGTTTTATCTGGACACGGACTTCCATTTTAAAGAGACGTATGAAACCCGCGACGCCATGGCGGAGCGCTACAATCTGGATTTTGTTAGGGTCTCGCCGGAGATTACGCCCGAGGAACAGGCGCTTCAGTACGGCAACGAATTGTGGAAATCCGAGCCGAATGCTTGCTGTAATATCCGCAAAGTGGAACCCCTGACACGCATCCTTTCGAAATATGATGCCTGGATCACCGGGATTCGCCGTGATCAGGCCCCTACGCGTGCCAATGCGAAAAAGATCGAATACGACGTCAAATTCGGCCTCGTCAAATTCAATCCGCTGGCCAGTTGGACGAGTGAGGACGTATGGAATTATATCCGGGAAAATGACGTTCTGTACAATCCGCTGCATGACCGGAACTATCCGAGTATCGGATGCGAACACTGCACCCGTCCGGTGATGCCGGGCGAAGATCCGCGAGCAGGACGCTGGGCGGATTCGGAGAAGACGGAGTGCGGACTGCATAAATAATTCAGCACGGGCTGGGATAAGGGGAGAAATGAGATGACGGCAATTTTACCGCATGGCGGGAGTTTGATCAATAGGCTGGCTACCGGGGAAGAACGGGAGCGCTTGTTGAAAGAGGCGGAGAAACTGCGAACCATATCTATCAACAAATGGAGTATCTCCGATCTGGATCTGATTGGTGTTGGAGCTTTTTCTCCACTGACCGGCTTTTTGAACGAAGAGGATTACCGCTCTGTTGTCAAGAAGATGCGCCTGGCCGACGGAACTGTATGGAGCATTCCGATTACACTTTCTGTCAGCGAGGCGGATGCGGCTCAAATCTCGATAGGGGAAACCATCGCCCTTACCGGCGAACATGATGGTGTGATTTACGGTCTGTTGGAAGTAGGCAGCATTTACAAAGTGAATCAGCGCGATGAGGCTGTGCATGTTTTTAAAACGGATGACCTGGAACACCCGGGTGTAAAAAAACTGTTCGAACGTTCCCCGTTCTATGTCGGCGGAGAGGTGACGGTGTTAAACCGCCCGCAACCGGAACGGTTCGGCGAGTTTTATTTTGACCCTGCGGAAACCCGCCGGATCTTTGCGGAGAAGGGATGGAAACGCGTCGTCGGCTTCCAGACCCGCAATCCGGTGCACCGGGCCCATGAGTATATTCAGAAGAGCGCGCTGGAGATCGTAGATGGACTCTTCCTCAACCCGCTTGTCGGGGAGACGAAATCGGATGACGTTCCGGCTGACGTCCGGATGAAGAGCTATCTGGTGTTGTTGGAGAACTATTATCCGCAAGATCGCACTTTCCTTGGGGTATTTCCCGCTGCTATGCGTTATGCAGGGCCGAGAGAGGCGATATTCCATGCCATGGTGCGCAAAAATTACGGCTGTACCCATTTCATCGTCGGCCGCGACCACGCGGGCGTAGGCGATTACTATGGCACGTACGAGGCACAGGAGATCTTCTCCAACTTTACGGCCGAGGAACTGGGCATCTCGCCGCTGTTTTTCGAGCATAGCTTCTTTTGTACCAAATGCGGGAACATGGCGTCCAGCAAAACGTGCCCGCACCCGAAAGAGGATCATATGACCCTTTCCGGCACGAAAGTAAGAGGCTTGCTCCGCGATGGGATTTGCCCGCCGCCGGAATTCACCCGTCCGGAAGTAGCTCAAGTTCTGATTGAAGGCATGAGCCACCAGGTAACTATATAATACTAGCTTAATAGCATTAGCTTACGGCTATCGGCATATTTGTCCACCTCGTCCCATATGATGATTAATGTCATTATGGACGGAGGTGGATTTTTTATGGACTCCCAAGATAAAGTGACGGTGTGGATTCCCCTCGGTCACATCAAGAAGGCGTTGATCGGGCTTTGTCTGTTGGCCGTATTGGTGGGGCTGACGATCTATGAAATGCCTGCGGCAAAAGTATGGAACTACTGGAGTCTCCCGCTCGCGGGCCAGAAGATCGTACTGGACGCCGGACATGGCGGTCCGGATGGGGGGGCTGTCAGCAAGCAAGGGCTGATCGAGAAAGATATCAACCTCGCGGTGGCGTTATATTTGCGCGATTATTTGCAGCAGGCCGGAGCCATTGTAGTGATGACCCGGGAAGTCGATAAAGATTTGGCGGGGGCCGAGACGAGAGGGTACAGCAAGCGGAAGACCGAGGACTTGAAGCAGCGCGTCCGTTTCATTGAGGAACAGCAGGCCGACCTATTTATAAGCATTCACATGAACAGCGTGCCTTCCGAGCGCTGGCGGGGGGCGCAGACGTTTTATTATTTGAACAACGGAAACAGCGCCAATTTGGCGGATTTGATCCAACAGGAATTGCGGCGGAATCTGGAGAATACGGACAGGGTGGCAAAAGTATCGGATAAACCGGTATATGTGCTTCAGGCTTTGAAAATCCCGGCTGCCCTCGTAGAAGTGGGGTTTCTTTCTCACCCTGAGGAATCCGGGTTGCTGGGGGATGAGAGCTATCAGCGAAAAGTGGCGGCTTCCATTTACCAGGGGCTTCTGAGGTACGCGTCGGGGGAAGGGGCGGGAAAATCAGCGGACAGCGGCAAGTAATGATATAATAAATGTCATAATAGACGTAGTTGCTTATATCATATAAAGTCGAGGTGCTGTCATTGATTACGAAGGAGCAGCTGGAAGCGGTGCTGCGCCCTGTCGCAGAACCTGCGTTACAGCGGAGTCTGGTCGACTTGCAGTGGATTCGGGATATCATGATAAAGGAAGATAAAGTCGCCCTCACCGTCGTTTGCCTGAATAAAGACGGGGTGTCGCAGCAGGGAATCGAGGAAGAAATCCGCTTTCGTCTAGCGGAAACCGGCATTACAAACGTGCACCTCCGCTTTCGCGAAGCGTCGGAACAAGAGCGGGCGAACGCGGGAGCGGGACCGGATGAGGCGGCCTCATCTTCCGCATCATCCTCTTCAGCTTCGGGTACGGAGGGGCCTCTCAAGGGACATGGCGCGGGACTGGAGCGCCTGCCGATTTTGGATCCGAAGTCAGGCGTGCATTTTATTGCGATTGCCAGCGGAAAGGGCGGGGTCGGCAAATCGACCGTAACCGTGAATCTGGCGGCGGCCCTGGCCAGGCAAGGCAAACGGGTCGGCCTGATCGACGCGGACATTTACGGATTCAGCGTCCCGGATATGATGGGGATCGAAACGGCCCCCACCGTGGAAGAAGGAGCGATCATTCCGGTAGAACGCTTCGGCGTCAAGGTGATGTCCATGGGCTTTTTTATCCAGGATAACAATCCTGTTATTTGGCGCGGTCCGATGCTGGGGAAAATGCTTCGCCAATTCTTCAACGATGTGCATTGGGGCGAGCTGGACTACATGCTGCTCGATCTCCCTCCGGGAACGGGGGATATCGCCCTGGATGTGCATCAGATGATTCCGCAGAGCCGGGAAATCATCGTGACCACCCCTCATGCGACCGCGGCCTTCGTCGCCGCCAGAGCGGGAGCTATGGCGCTAAAAACCGAGCATGAGGTGCTAGGGGTTATTGAAAATATGGCGTACTACGAATGTTCGGCTTGCGGACAGAAGGATTATATTTTCGGCCGGGGCGGGGGAGGGCGTCTTGCGGAAACGCTGCATACCGAGTTGTTGGCGCAAATTCCGGTCAGCGCGCCGGACAACCATCCGGCCGAGCCCGATTTTTCGCCTTCCGTGTATAAGGCTGACACACCTGTCGGACAAATTTACAGTGAGCTAGCTTCCCAAATCATCGCAAAGTTTACAAAAGACTGACCCCCTGGGTCAGTCTTTTTTTCGGATCAGCTTCGGATGACTAGGATCCTCCGCCACCGCCGCCTTCGCCTCCACCGCTACCGCCTGCTTGGCTGCCGCCTCCTTGTCCGCCTTCTTCACCCGACTTAGGAGCCTTTTCCACCTTCGGCTGAAGCTGTTCTTGAACGACGGTTTTCAGCAGTTCCATCACTTCCATTTTGAATAGAGGGCTTTGCATGGCTTCCTGCATTACAGTCATGGACTGTTTACGGAAATCTGAAGTCTTCGTCAAATCCAGAAACATCTTCATGACTTCCGGCGACTTCATAATTTCGCTGATGGATTTTTGATACGTCGGATCTTTAATGAGATCCATATGCATCTGTTTGCTTTGGGTATTAATCGCTTTGGCAAAGTCCCCGGCAAACTTTGGATCCGTCATGATTTTTTCGAATTCCTTCTTATACTCGGGCGAGGTGATCGTGTCTTTGACGGCCATGCGGATCTGGTCGGAGGATTGCCCAGGAAGAATCATTTTGATGCCCATCGTACCTCCGCTGGCGGAGCCACCGCCCCCTGAACCGCCGCCGGAAGCACCCCCCGAACCGCCTCCGCTGCCGCCGGATTCACCGCCGCCGGAGCCGGATTCGGTGCCTTCTCCGCCACCTTCTCCGCCGCCGGAGCTGGTTCCCCCGCTAAGGGCTTCGTAAATGGCTTTTTTACCGTCATCGGTCTTCAGGATATCAATGACCATGGATTTAGTGTCTTTATAGCTGACTCCGCCTTGTGATGAGGAGGAGCCTTGTTCAGAACCGCAGGCTGCCAGCGGAAGAGTGAATAAACATAAGATGCATACAAACCATCGATAACCCTGCCACTTCATGGTTCCTTCCTCCTTATGCTTGTTGCTGGTCATTAGTATGCGGTCGGAAAAAAGGAATTATCCAACCGAAAACCATGGTTTTTTACCGGGATCGTTGGTAAAATATTTCGTTAGTGGGGGTGTCGCGGTTGAACTTAAAAAGATGGCTTTATTTGTTTTGGACGACGCTGGTTGTCGGTGCCGCAGGTTCATTGATCGTAGGTTTGCTGCTGCAAGGGACAAATACGGTCGAGCTGAAAGGAACGGCGGATTTCCTCGTAAATGTCGGCATCCTGCTTGGCGTTGGCATAATGGTCAGTGTTTACTCCCAAATGGGTTTCTTTGCGTATATGATGGTGAACTACATGGGGACCGGTGTTTTTTCCCGCATGACCTGGCAATACATTCAAATTGTTCTTACTGCGCTGGCGCTGCTGGAGCTGATGTTCTTCCGCACGTTTGTGGGTGGGGAGAGCAGAGGAGCCTCGGATATGATTCTGGGCCTGATTTTGTTCGTTGTAGCCGTTGTGGTTGCTTATTTAAAAGCAAGGATGACCAACGCCACAGCCTGGATACCCACATTATTCTTTATGATTGCGGTCACGATTGTGGAAACCGTCGGCGTACTGAAAATCGGAGTGGATCAGGCGACGGCTTGGATTGCGGCACCGCTAATCGCGTGCAACGCGTACCAAATTTTGATTTTGCATCGCATATTGCAGCCTAAGAACGCATAACAAAAAGAAGTCCGGTTATCCATACCGGGCTTCTTTTTCCTTTCACATTCCCGCTGCCGTATCGACCTGCTGCCAAATCCAAGCCTGATCCCTAACCTGATTTCCCTTTACTCCAGCTTCCTGCAACATGTCTGAAACCGTGACAAATTCGTATCCTTTCTTCCGTAACTCGTTGATGATGATCGGCAGCGCTTCGTGCGTTTGCTTGACGGAATCGCTGGCATGGAACAGTACGATATCGCCTGGATGCGCTTTGCTCACGACTCTGTTCACAATCGTATCCGTCCCCTTGTTCATCCAGTCCTGGGAGTCGGTATCCCATTGGATCACTTTGTACCCGAGGTCATCGGCGATACTTAGCACGCGTTTGTCAAAGTCTCCGTTAGGCAGACGAAGCAGATTTGGTGCTTTTCCGGTCACATCGGTTAAAATAGTATGAGCCGTTCTCAATTGCTTGGTAATCTCTTCGTCGCTTAGCTCGCTGTAATTGGTGTGTTTGTGTCCATGGCTTCCGATTTCATACCCTTGCTGTTGGATGGCTTTGACGGTGTCCGGATGGGTCCTGCTCCATGGGGAAGAGAGGAAGAAGGTCGCCTTTTGAACGTTGTTGTCCTTGAGAACTTTCAGAATAGGTTCCGCACGCTTATCTCCCCAACTGATATCGAAGGTCAACGCGATGACCTTTTGGTTTGTGGAAACGCTGTAAATGGCAGTCGGGCTGCTCTCTTCGGAGAAAACGGTAATATGGCTTTGTTCCACATAAATTACGCCTGCCGCAAACAGGGCTGCTGCGAAGACAAAAAAGAACCTTTTGATCTTCTTCCCGTTCAGGACATAGAAGAAATTGTTCATTGATGGTTGCCCCTCTCGTCATCAGAATAGAATTACTCCGCTTGTCTAATGTATGCTCGTACCTTTTTGCTTTATGACTTTGATTAGGAGGCTTATGCATATGCTTTCACCTCGACTATTCTTTATGGATCTGGGACGTTACAAAAAGATGATGTTTTTATCGCTTGCCCTTTTTGTGGCGGGAATTGCGCTGGGGGCGGCTGGATCCGACACCATTGCCGGGTTGGTGGCGCCGGATATTGCCAAGCTTCAGGAGTACAGCCATGAGCTATCGAAATCCTCGACGCCGGAGCTTAGCTTTTTTACGTTTATTTTCTTAAATAATGCGCTAAAAAGCGTGGCGGTAATTTTTCTTGGAGCCTTGTTGGGAGTAATGCCGGCCATTTTTCTGCTTATGAATGGGATGGTCCTTGGGCTGGTTGTGTCGCTTGCCGCCGCGCAAGGAGCAAACCTGTTTGAGCTTGTTGTATTTGGCTTGCTGCCGCACGGAATTATCGAGATTCCCGCTATTTTGGTAGCGGCGGGCTTTGGCATGCAGTTTGGTTTCGTTGTTCTAAAAGGATTGGGCGAATTGGGGGCGAGAGATCGGGCGGACCGGACCGTGAAGTGGCGGGGTTTTTTTGCTTCGGCGGGGAGGGGAGCTTTCTGGATTGTGGTGTTCCTCCTGATCGCGGCCGTTATAGAAAGCACGATTACTTATCACCTTATGCGTTGAAGTGAAGTGTCATAATTTTCCCGGAAAGTGAGCATAACAGTAAAGCGGTTCAAAAGAACGAGTTTATACGGACGGGTAAGAGGTTAAACATTTGATACCCAGGAAATGTAAGTTATAAACAGTCGCCATACGTCCTAACTTAGTCCTTGTATAAATCTCAACTATCGATGAAGAGGAGCTGTTATGCCATGCTGGGAATGCTGTTTAACGAAAAGGAATGCAAGGAACTTGATTACGTGCTGCGCAAAGAACTGGATGAAATGCTGCTTGATTTGAGCGACCAGCGGCTGGATCGCGAAATCAGACGCGCCATTGCCAACCGATATAAGACCGTTTTTCGGATGTACGCCAGGTTCGCCCCTTCCAAAGAGCTCTCAAAGTATGCTAGGCGGATTGTTCTGTAAGATTGGCAGGTAGATAAATTGGGGATTGACATCCCCTTTGGAGATGTGATAAATTATCAAGCGTTCCGTTTTTTTTGGGGACAGCTAAGTGAGCTTCATTCGAAGTAAAGATTTGGATATAAAAAACTTTCGAAAAACTCTTGCAAAAACCTAGCTCACTGTGGTATATTATAAAAGTCGCCGCTGAAACACAACGATGACGAAAGAAACGAAGTTGATCTTTGAAAACTGAACAACGAGTGAGTATTAAAATGAGAATTATTTGGATGAATTCCAATCCGGTTTACGCCGGCATTGAAATTCAATCCTTTCTCGTCAGATTCAAAATGAGCTATCAGCTTATTCAATGAGTTTCAACTTTATTGGAGAGTTTGATCCTGGCTCAGGACGAACGCTGGCGGCGTGCCTAATACATGCAAGTCGAGCGGACTTGATGGAGTGCTTGCACTTCTGATGGTTAGCGGCGGACGGGTGAGTAACAC
>NZ_JBAGJD010000013.1:0-104750 GCF_036864815.1 Paenibacillus sp. A14 | reverse complement strand
CCCCCTCAAGATGAGATTTCCCAATTAGTAAGACCCCTTGAAGACGACGAGGTTGATAGGCCTGGGGTGGAAGTGCAGCAATGCATGGAGCTGACAGGTACTAATCGGTCGAGGGCTTATCCAAAAACAACTCCAAAAAGTGGCGTCAGGCTGAACAAGCCGATCTGAGCACTTGAGGAGACTAAAACGCAAAGCACGTTTCGTATCCAGTTTTCAGGTGATCAAACATCTGAACACGTTTGGTGGCGATGGCGGAGGGGTTCCACGCGTACCCATCCCGAACACGACCGTTAAGCCCTCCAGCGCCGATGGTACTTGGACCGAAGGGTCCTGGGAGACTAGGACGCCGCCAAGCGAACTTTATTCCCTGATAGCTCAGTTGGTAGAGCACTCGACTGTTAATCGAGTTGTCACAGGTTCGAGTCCTGTTCGGGGAGCCATTTCATGGCCCGTTGGTCAAGGGGTTAAGACACCTCCCTTTCACGGAGGTAACAGGGGTTCGAATCCCCTACGGGTCACCATTTCTCTACTTTGTTTTTATCCCAGTAGCACGGAGGCTTAGCTCAGCTGGGAGAGCATCTGCCTTACAAGCAGAGGGTCGGGGGTTCGATCCCCTCAGCCTCCACCATATGATTTTCTTTTACTGACGCGGGGTGGAGCAGCCCGGTAGCTCGTCGGGCTCATAACCCGAAGGCCGCAGGTTCAAATCCTGCCCCCGCAATTATCCCTTCAATGGGATGCTTAACTAGTGTGGAGCCGTGGTGTAGAGGCCTAACATGCCTGCCTGTCACGCAGGAGACCGCGGGTTCGAATCCCGTCGGCTCCGCCATTTACATCTTAAGATTTCGCTTACGCGAGCCATTAGCTCAGTTGGTAGAGCACCTGACTTTTAATCAGGGTGTCGAAGGTTCGAGTCCTTCATGGCTCACCAGTTTTATTTTCTTTTTTTGCGGACGTGGCTCAGCGGTAGAGCATCGCCTTGCCAAGGCGAGGGTCGCGGGTTCGATTCCCGTCGTCCGCTCCATAATGCGCGCCCTTAGCTCAGCTGGATAGAGCGTTTGACTACGAATCAAAAGGTCAGGAGTTCGAATCTCTTAGGGCGCGCCATTCTTTTTATAGGCCGGTGTGGCGGAATTGGCAGACGCGCGCGACTCAAAATCGTGAGGGAAACCGTGGGGGTTCGAGTCCCTTCACCGGCATTTATCGGGACGTAGCTCAGCTTGGTAGAGCACCTGGTTTGGGACCAGGGGGTCGCATGTTCGAATCGTGTCGTCCCGATCCAAAACAGTCATCTTACGGATGGCTGTTTTTTTTATTGGAATTGGAAATGTGAACCGGGGTGCTAAAGGCATTGTATATTTCTAGAAACACGAGGTCAGAATATACAATAAAACTCCGATAGAAGGGGATCCTCGTGAATAAATTTCATCCTTTAAAGTGGCTCGGGAAATGTTGGAGAGCATGGAGACGTAAGGTTTTTACCATCTGTGCGTGCGGTATCGTTGCCTTTATGGCTTGGCTCGGTTTGCCGCTCTCCAAACAAATGGAAAGCCTGATGACCGAAGAACCGCTGGCCCTGGAAGCCCTCGGCAATTGGGTTGCCCCCGATACCTCGGAAGAAGCTGAAGGTTGGCTCGAAGACTTACGGAGGACGAAGCATCTCCGGATTGTACATCTGAACAAGAACTATACCTGCGGACAAGAAAGTTCGGTTCTGGGGTTAATGCGTCCCGAGGAGATTGAGGCATTGGCCAAGCAGCACCCGGAATGGAGCGGGCGTCTTGCCGCCGGCGGCGATGTTTGGTTTGATGAGCAGGTGCAGGGCATGTCGGAAATATGTGAGCGCGACGGTTATGTAGGCATTGATAAGAAGGGATATCTGAGCCTTTTTGAAGGACCGCCCAAACAGGAAAAGGTGATCCGAACCTTTTTTCAGTTGGACGTAGAAACCATGGAGAGCGCTCTGCCTACCGAAGTATTGGAGCAATTGCAAAACGGTATTCGCATCCGGGATATTGAAGAATACAACAGTGTATTATCCACCTTTAGCGACTATGCGGTAGAGGCATCCGAAGGAGCCATGAAGCCAACCGATGAAGAATAAGGAATAGGGCCGCCGCCCGTATTTAAAATAGAGAAGAGTCCAGGGACGTTGCGAGGCAACGTCTCTTTTTTGTTAGCGAAGGGCCTTCGAATTTATATTAAAGTTTTTCCTCAACCCCTTCAAACTTTTGTTATAATGAAGTGAATACATATGTTCGCTTTACCGGACATATCCCGAGGGGCTGGTGCAAACAGCCGGATCGGAGACTTGACTTGAGCAGGCTAGGGAGAGATTGGATTTTGCGAATATTGGGAATCGACCCCGGAATCGCAATTGTCGGTTTCGGTTTTATCGATAAGCAGGGGAGTAAGCTGGTACCCGTTCAATACGGTTGTATTCAGACGGAGGCCCATACGCCGGAGGAAGAGCGGCTGCTTCATGTCTATGAGGGAATGGTACAACTGATCGACAAGTATAAGCCGGATGCGGTTGCTTTGGAGAAGCTGTTTTTTAATCGGAATGTGACAACGGCGATGTCGGTGGGACAGGCCCGGGGAGTGATGGTGCTGGCTGCGGTGCAAAAAGAGTTGCCGGTCTCGGAATATACGCCGATGCAAGTCAAGCAGGCTATCGTCGGGTACGGAAAGGCCGAAAAACGGCAAGTCCAGGAGATGACGAGGATGTTTTTGAAGCTCCAGGCGATTCCCAAACCGGATGATGTAGCCGATGCGCTCGCTGTGGCGATCTGCCACGCACATTCCTGCACTTTAAATTCCAAACTAAATGAGGTATTGCGGTCATGATTGATTTTTTGCGGGGCCAGGTCGCCCATTTTGAAAGTGAATATATCGTACTGGACGTACAAGGGGTAGGGTACCGGGTCTTCTGTCCGAATCCCTATGCCTTTGCCGCCAAAAATCAGGAGATCACTACCGTGTATACGCATCATCACGTCAGAGAAGATGCCATTTTACTGTTCGGCTTCCCGTCCAGGGAGGAACAGCGGCTGTTCCGCAAACTGATCGAAGTGTCGGGGATCGGCCCCAAAGTGGCATTGGGAATTTTAAGCGGAGGCAATCCGGATACCGTGGTCGCCGCGATTCATCAGGAGAATATTTCATTTTTGACGAAGCTGCCGGGTATTGGCAAAAAGACGGCCCAGCGGATGATCCTGGACCTCAAGGACAAGCTGGATGGCATGGGCGGAACCGCCTCGCTGTTCGATCCGGTTCCGGCCGCGGTCGTGTCGGTGGACGGTGTGCCCGGCTGGCCGGAAGCCCGGGAAGGGCTAAAAGCGCTCGGATATACCGATGCCGAACTGGACCGCGTGTGGAACACCTTAAAGGATCAGGTGCATGTGGATGAAGCTGTCAATTCGGTAATGAAAAAGGCCCTCAAGCTGCTGTACGCGGGTTGATCATAGGCTGAAGGAAAGAGGTGCTGAAAAATGGAAGACCGAATCATTTCGGCAAATCTGATGATGGAAGACCAAGCCGTGGAGCTAAGCCTTCGTCCCCGCTATTTGGCGGAATATATCGGCCAGGAACGGATCAAGGAAAATCTTAAAATTTATATAGAAGCGGCCAAAATGCGCAAGGAAGCTCTGGATCATGTACTTCTTTACGGACCGCCGGGGCTGGGAAAAACGACGCTCGCGAATATTATCGCCAATGAACTGGGGGTCAATCTGCGGACGACTTCGGGGCCGGCGATCGAGCGCCCCGGCGATCTGGCGGCTTTGTTAACGAATTTACAGGAAGGCGATGTCCTGTTTATCGACGAAATCCACCGACTGCACCGGACCGTGGAGGAAGTGTTATATCCGGCGATGGAGGATTTTGCGCTGGATATAATGATCGGCAAAGGGCCGAGCGCGCGTTCTGTCCGGTTGGACCTGCCGCCTTTTACCCTGGTAGGCGCCACAACGCGCGCCGGTTTATTGTCCGCGCCGCTGCGCGACCGGTTTGGCGTAGTGAGCCGGCTGGAGTTCTATACCCGCGACGAGCTCAGCTTCATTGTGTCCCGGGGCGCCGACATTCTGGGCATCCCGATCCTGGGAAATGCCTCCGACGAAATCGCGCTTCGCTCGCGGGGGACACCGCGGATTGCCAATCGTCTGCTAAAGCGGGTAAGGGACTACGCCCAGGTTCGCGGAGACGGCATGATTACGCCGGAAATTGCTAAAGAGGCTTTGGAGATGCTGCAGGTAGATCCGATGGGCTTGGATCTGATTGACCATAAGATGCTGCGCGCCATGATCATGAGTTTTCGCGGCGGACCGGTCGGCCTGGACACGATTGCAGCGACCATCGGGGAAGAGAGCCAGACGATCGAGGATGTTTACGAACCGTATCTGCTGCAGATCGGTTATTTGCAGCGGACACCGCGCGGCCGGGTGGTAACACCGGCGGCTTATGCCCACTTGGGGCTTCCTCTGCCGGAACCGCCGAAGTAAAGGGTCGCCTGGCCACCCTGTAATAGGACTGCAACAGCAACATGAGGAGGAGTCGCGACATGAAGAACAAGACGCCGGGGATTTCCCCAAGACTATGGGGAAAAGCTCTTCTGGCCGGACTTTTGCTGGCTGGAGCCCTTCAGCTTCCCGTTTCGGCCGATCGCGGGACAAGCGCTAATGTAAGGGTAGCCATGTTTCTGGATTTCGGAGGCACCTTTAAGTCCACCGTTCCGGCGGTGACCTTGAAAGCTGATTCGGCTTGGGGAGCCGGTCTGCAGACGGGAGGGGACAATTGGGTCCGGCTGTCGGCCGGAGAATCCGCCCGTTTCAGCGTTTCCGGCTATAAGGTAAAGGTCATGGAAAGCACGGACTGGAACACGGTAGCGGCGGCGGTAAAGAAGCTGCAGGCAACCGCCGATAAACCGGTGGCGTTTGAACAGAAACAAGACGGAGGCACCCGCTATCTCATATATACCGGCCCTTACGCAAGCGAGGCGGAAGCCCGGAAAGCCGCGGATCGCACCGCTTCCGCACTTTCCGCCTCGCTAAAAGGCCAACAGCCGTCCGTGCGGGGCGTCCATTATGCTTCCGCCGGGAGCTTTGACAGTAAGGTCGAAGCGGAAGTGGTGCGCGCTTCCCTGGATGTGCCGAACGGAGAAGCGTTCGTGGTGCTTACCGGACCGCAGCAATACAGCGTATGGGCAGGGGGCGCGGCGAATGAGGCAGATCTTGCGGCGTTGAAAGGGCAACTGAACCAAACGGCGCCCCAGCTATCCTGGACTACGGCAAACACGAGTCAGCCCGCGCTGCTTATTCACAGCGACGTTACGCTCAACTTGGCAGCGCCTTCTTCAGTAGATCACTTTGAACTTAGCGGAAGTGAGGCAGCACTGCGGATTGGGGACGATGAAGATTCCTTGATCCAGGTGGCAGAACGATCCAACCGCAAATATCGCGGCGACTTTGAAATTAGCCGCTATAACGGTCAATTGGCCTTGGTTAATGAAGTCCCGCTAGAGCAATATTTATATTCCGTCGTAGCTGCCGAGGTTCCTTCTTCCTGGCCCCAGGAATCCCTGAAGGCGCAGGCGGTGGCCGCCCGAAGTTACGCGCTGTTCAACGCCTCAGCCAATAGATTCAAAGTGGCCGGATTGGTTGACACGACCTTAAGCCAGGTTTATAACGGAGCGGAGAAGGAAGTAAAGAGCGTGAAACAGGCTGTAGACAGCACGGCGGGTGAGGTTCTCACGGTAAACGGCAAAGTCATCGAGGGGATTTTCTCCTCCAACAGCGGCGGGGCCGTAGCGGATTCCTCGGAGGTCTGGAACAGCCTTGATCCGGTATTTTCCTACGTGCCGAGCGAGGAGGATCAGGCGGCGCAGGCCGGTTTGAAATCCTGGTATTACGTCCTTTTATCGAGCGGTAAGACAGGCTATATTCGGCAAGACCAAGCGGAATTAACAGGCGGCTCAACCGCCGCCGGATTAAAGAAACTGACCGCCAAGTCGAATTCGGTCATGGTCAGACCGCTGCCATTGATTCAATCGGGAGTGGACCCCGTCGCCAAAATCAATCTGGGCGACCAGGCGATCGTCCTCGGTGAACAGGTTGAATCAAACGCCTATGCCTGGATTCGGGGTCCCTTCAGTTCGGCGCAATTGGAGAAATCGTTGAAAGGCAAAACGAGCACCCCGGTACCTTCGCCCATCAACAGTCTTGAGGTCACTCAAAGAGGGCCGTCCGGTCGGGTTACCCAGGTCAAAGCCAACGGCCAAATTGTGGATGTCAAATATCCCGACGCCTTGCGTTCGGCTTTGAACGGCTTACCGAGTACCCTGTTTGATATTGTGCCTACCGGACGTTATACTTTACAAGGTGCGGATGGTGTTGTCGCCAGCAAAAAGGCATCTGAGGGCGTTCAAGTCATGACGGCTTCCGGTACCAAGAACTTGTCCGGCGGAAACCTCGTTGTTATGGACAGTAGCGGCGCGGCTCGTGTCGTGGACGATACCCAGGCGTTTTTGTTTATAGGTAAAGGAAACGGCCATGGTCTGGGATTATCCCAATGGGGAGCCAAAGGAATGGCCGACGCCGGGTATGATTATCGGAAAATCTTGCAACACTACTATCAAAATGTGACTATTGTCAAGGAATGAAGGCTAATTATGAATGTAGACCTGTACGATTTTGAGCTTCCGGAAGAACTGATTGCCCAGACGCCGCTTGCGGATCGTACCGCTTCCCGGCTGCTGGCCTTGAATAAACAAGACGGAAGCATACAGCATCATACGTTTTCGGACATCGTGGATTATTTGCAGCCGGGCGATACCTTGGTCTTGAATGATACTCGCGTAATTCCCGCCCGACTATTCGGGGTCAAGGAGGATACCGGGGCCAAAGCGGAAGTTCTCCTGCTGAAAAATTTGGGAGAAGATCGCTGGGAGGCCTTGGTCAAGCCCGGTAAAAAATTAAAAACCGGAGCGGTCATCGTGTTCGGCGAAGAGCTGAAGGCGACGATTGAACAGGAAGGTGAAATGGGCGGTCGTGTGCTTCGTTTTTCCTATCAAGGGATTTTTCACGAAATTCTCGACCGCTTGGGGCAAATGCCCCTCCCGCCTTATATCAAGGAGAAGCTGGATGACCGGGAAAGATATCAGACGGTTTACTCGAAGCATGAAGGCTCGGCGGCCGCTCCGACGGCCGGACTTCATTTTACGGAAGACCTGCTGGATGAGATTCGAAAAAAAAGGATCGATATTGCTTTTGTGACGCTGCATGTCGGGCTTGGAACGTTCCGCCCGATGTCGGTCGATCGCGTTGAGGATCATGTAATGCATGAGGAATATTATGTTCTGCCGCAAGAAACCGCGGATTTGTTGAACGAGACGAAGGCGAGAGGCGGCCGGATTATCGCCGTAGGAACGACATCCGCGCGGACGCTGGAAACGGTGGCGCAGAAATGCGGGAATGGTCCGGTGGTTCAAAGCAGCGGTTGGACCGGAATCTTTATCTATCCCGGTTATCAATTCGGGCTGGTGGATGCGCTCATCACCAATTTTCACCTCCCGAAGTCAACGCTGGTTATGCTGGTCAGCGCCTTGGCGGGCCGGGAGACAATCTTGAAGGCTTACCGGGAAGCGGTTGAGCATCGATACCGGTTCTTCAGTTTTGGGGACGCCATGTTTATTTACTAAAAGCTATAGAGGATGGATGATAGATGGCTGCAGCGATAACTTACGAACACATCAAAACCTGCAAACAATCGGGGGCCAGACTGGGGCGTGTGCATACGCCGCACGGCAGTTTCGATACCCCCGTTTTTATGCCGGTCGGAACACAGGCTACCGTCAAAACGATGAGCCCGGAAGAGCTTAAGGAAATGGATGCGCGGATTATTTTAAGCAATACGTATCACCTGTTCCTTCGTCCGGGGCACGACATCGTCCGGGAGGCGGGCGGGCTGCACAAATTTATGAATTGGGATCGCGCCATCCTGACGGATAGCGGCGGATTTCAGGTTTTTTCCCTGAGTGAAATGCGAAAGATTACGGAGGAAGGCGTGCATTTTCGTTCCCACCTGAACGGAGACAAGCTGTTTCTTTCCCCCGAGGTCGCCATGGAAATTCAGAACGCGCTCGGCTCCGATATTATGATGGCATTTGACGAATGTCCGCCTTATCCGGCGGATTACAATTATGTCAAGAAATCCACGGAACGGACAAGCCGCTGGGCCGAACGCTGCCTGAAGAGCAACGCTCGACCGCATGACCAAGGGCTGTTTGCCATCGTGCAGGGCGGCATGTATGAAGATTTGCGCAAGCAGAGCGCCAAAGATTTGACTTCCCTGGATTTCCCGGGGTATGCTATTGGTGGACTGAGTGTGGGTGAACCGAAGCATTTGATGTATGAAGTGTTGGACTATACGGTGCCTCTGTTGCCGACGGACAAGCCCCGCTATCTGATGGGTGTCGGTTCGCCGGATGCGCTGATTGAGGGCGCGATTCGGGGAGTCGATATGTTTGACTGCGTATTGCCGACACGGATTGCCCGCAACGGCACCACGATGACGAGCCAAGGAAGACTGGTCGTCCGAAACGCTCAGTATGCCAAAGACTTCGGACCTCTGGACCCGGAATGCGACTGCTACACCTGCCGGAACTATTCCCGCGCTTATCTTCGTCATCTGATCAAAGCCGACGAAACGTTCGGACTCCGGCTGACTACATATCATAATCTGCAATTCTTGATCAAACTGATGGATAACGTTCGCCAGGCGATCATGGATGACAGATTGCTGGATTTCCGGGATGAGTTTTTCGAAAAGTATGGTCTTTTTGGCAACGAAAAAGGATTTTAAAGATTCGGATATACCATGAAAGGGGGAAAAATGGGATGTTCCATCAATTTTACGCGGCAACACCGGCGGCCGGTGCACCGGGAACAGGGGGACTGCTTTCGTTCATCCTGCCGCTTGTGATTATGTTTGCCGTGTTCTACTTTTTGCTGATCCGTCCTCAGAAGAAAAAACAGCAAACCCGCAATACGATGCTCAACGCGCTGCAAAAAGGGGATAAAATCGTCACGATCGGCGGCCTGCACGGCTCGATTGTAGAATTGACCGATGATACGGTTGTCATTCGCGTCAACGATGTAACGAAAATGACGTTCGACCGCAATGCCATCAGCCACCGGGTGGATGAAAAGGCATAGCCTTACGGTGTGAACTCGAAAGAGCCTGAAGTCAAAACTTCAGGCTCTTTTTTTCGACCAATCGGAAGAGGGGAGGGAGGGATTCGCGCTTCGATCCAGGCGCCGGGCCCATTTTAAACCAAGGCCGGATGCCAAAGTGGCGAGAAGCAGTCCGCCGATCATATCCGTTAGCCAGTGAATGCCCAGGTAAAAGATGGAGAAAACGATAATAGCCGCGCTTGCCGTAGCCGCGATCGCCCATTTCCGGTTTCCCGAACGGATCGCGAGCATCGCCATCGAAACCGAGACCGAGGTATGCAGGCTGGGAAAGCAGTTGTTAATCCCCGAAAGGGGACGGTAAAGCGTATTGAATTCCGGAAAAGCCTCCAGCATGTAGAACGCTGCTCCCGATGGCGGATAGGACCATACTTCGTTGACCGGAAACAGCGCATAGAAGGGGAGCGCGACCAAATAATTCAGCATAACCGTACAGCAAGTGGCATATACGAAAAGCTGCCGGCCGTCTCCGGCATAAATAAACAAAGAGGCTAAAATAAGCGCTTGAAATACGACCAGATAAAAGAACGACACGACCAAAGTTACCCCAGGGGCATGAAAAAGCTGCTGAAAAAAGGAAACAAAGTGGCCTTCCAGTTGGAATACCCAGGGCGTAAAATCAGCGGAATAGCTGTAATTTTGTTCCCAGGTCAATTCCAGGCTGTTTAACAGAAGCACAGCCACCATCATCGCCACCACGAGAAGCAATTTTCTGGATTTGACCAACAAGCTTAGCATAGCGGTCGCCGCGGTCCATAAAGAACGCGTACAGCAAAGTAGAACAAGAAGAAGAAATACCACCGCCGTTAGCAAGGAAATTGTAGACATCGAATGAAACTGCACGATCAAGCCTCCTACTATAGATCATCATCACTATGAAAGATTACCATAGTAGAGAGACGGGGAGTTTGCAGTTCCGTTACTTTTTCGTAAAGTTCACGCCAAATACCCCGCCGACGGCACCCAGAAGCAGCGAAGGAATGAGCAGCGCAAACTCCTGAACCCCCAGGGCATGATCCAGAGCCAGAAAACTGACAAGAAGCAACAGCAATCCGTACAGCCCCCCTGTAATAGAGCCTTGGTACAATCCTTTATGCCCGGCTTTTTTTCCGGAAACCAGCCCCCCTGCCAGCAGAGAAATCCCGTGTACCAGATAGGTATACCAAGTGAGTTCCTCTTCTTCCAAAATCCCGGATTGAAGCAGCAGCGACAAGATTAAGGCACCGATCATCATCCACAGAAAAGCGTACCATAATCCGGATACAGTAGGATGAGAAAAGCGGAATGAGAACATACGGCGAATGAGATGCATGGCAAGTTCCTCCATTCGATATTGTTAACCCATTTTATGGCCAAGCCGGGAGCGTTATGACTGAACGTCCAAAAATCAGGAATAAATTGTTTGGCATGTTAGCGGGAAGCGAAAGCCAGAATACAGGTACACCCCATTTTTGAGAAATGACGGGAGGGAACAGTTATGGCCGGGCATATCACACATCTTTCACTTGTCGTTTTTCGAACGGTATTGATGTATGTATTGGTTTTCGGAGTCATGCGGATTATGGGGAAAAGAGAAATCGGCCAGCTGTCCATCTTTGATCTGGTCATTTCGATTATGATTGCGGAAATCGCGGTTTTCGCTCTGGAAGATCCGGAACGACCTCTATATGACGGGATTGTTCCGATGATCACGCTGCTGCTTATCCAAATCGGCATTGCCGTCTTGTCCTTGAGGTTTCGCAAGGTGCGGCTTTGGTTCGATGGCGAGCCGAGCGTCATTATCCGCAACGGGGATATCAATCAGAAAGAAATGAGAAAGCAGCGCTATAACATCGATGACTTGTTGATGCAGTTGCGGTCTCAAAATATAGACAGCGTGGCCGATGTGGAGTTTGCCGTGCTGGAAACCAGCGGAAAGCTCAGCGTGCTGCCGAAAGATAAAACACTGGCCGGCGAGCACCCCGCCAAAGATGGCAAGAGCAAGGAAGCGGTATTCCCGTCGCTCGTTCCCAAGGTAAAATATGAAGCGCTGCCCCTGCCCCTGATTTTGGACGGAAAAGTGGACGATCACAATTTGAAACAAATCGGAAAAACCCGGTTCTGGTTGAAAAATCAAATTCAGGCCAAGGGGGTCCAGGATTTCAAGGATGTCTTTTTCTGTTCGATCGATCATAGGGGCAGATTATACTTCAATCGAAAGAAGGACTACTAAGGGATTTTTAGGCCTTGAACCATCTCCGGAATAGGGGGAGGCGTTTAAGATCATGCAAATCCACGAGCCCCAGCAAACCGGATAAAATCAAATACAAAATACCCGAGAGCGAGACGGAGGTCAGAAATTGAACTCCTGCGTTACCTCCTATTGGAACTTCATAGTAGAGATAAGAGGCGGCACCGGCCATGATGATCATCGCGCAACAGACTTTGACCAGATCCAGCAACGGCAACCGGTAATTTAACGTTTTGGCGACGCTTTGTCCATGGAGCAAAGTGACGATCACAAAGTTGACGATGATGGCAAGAATGGCCCCATAAATGCCTAGCGACGGATTTGAAGCAAGGTAAAAAATAAGAATAATTTTAACGATCGCTCCAATCAGCGTGTTGACGAGAGCCCTTCCCGGCTTATCCAGCGCTTGCAGTGTTGCCTGCAGCGGGGTTTGGACGTACAGCAGGAGCGCGAAAGGGGCCATCAGTTTCAGCATGCCCGCTATTTCCCCATCATTATAGACCAACTCGCAAAGCGGTCCGGCCAAAACATACATAACCGCAGCGAAGGGGGCGCCCGTCACCAGGGCTAGCCGAATGGATTGATGCAATCGCAAGTGAATCGTTCGGTGATCCCCCCGCGCTTGCGCCTCCGCCAATGAAGGAACCAGGGAAACCGCCAGGGCGGAGGTCAAGGCCCCCGGCAGCAAAAGCAAGGGAATAACCATGCCCTGCAGCGCTCCGTACTGGGCGGTGGCCACGGCGGTAGCAACCCCTGCAATCGCTAGACTTTGCGCGGTAGTAATGGACTCCAGCAAATAGGACAGCGAGCCGACAAGGCGACCTCCGGTAACCGGAATGGCGATACGCAGAATTTTGCGGAGCATTGCGGAAAAACTCTTAACCCGGGTGGCTGGCGCGGTTACTGAGATCTCCGGGGTTTCTTGCGCCTTCTTTTCCCGACGTTTCAGCCGGTGATACTGCCATAGCAAGACCGCCATTCCGGCCATTTCACCGACAACGACACCAAGCATGGCCCCGGCTGCGGCATATTCGATTCCCATCGGCAGCAGCAGAAAGGAAAACCACAGCACGCAAATGATCCGGGCTACCGTCTCCAGAATGGAGGATACGGCCGAAGGGATCATGTCCTGCTTCCCTTGAAAATAGCCGCGGAATACGGAGGAAATGGCAACGATGACAATCATCGGGCTCATGGCCAGGAAAGTCTGATATACCCGCGGATCCGTCAAAATATAGCGCGTGACCAAAGGAGCCCCCACAATGCACAGGACCGTAAAAAACAACCCGGCCCCGGTTGCAAAAATCAGGCTCGTTCGCAAGATGGCTTTGGACCGCTCGGGGACGCCGGCCGATTCCGCTTCGGCGACCAGCTTGGCGACAGCCAGCGGGATGCCTCCGGCGATCAGCGTGACGATCACGAGAAAGAACGGGTAACCGAGCTGGTAGAGGCCGACGCCTTCGGCTCCGATGACCCGGGGAAGCAAAATTCGCGGAATAAACCCGAGAATACGATTGATTATACTTGCGGCCAGCAGAATCATCGTGCCCTGGATAAAGGTCTGTTTGTTCAAATGGGATTCCCTCTCTCCTTATTAAGCGGCTTTGCGTGCATGCAAGACCCGCGGTTGTTAATAACCATATGCCGGTCCTGTCCCACTTCATGACTTGTCTTTTTGGGTCTTTATGCAGGAATCCAAAAAATAAGGTAGAATGTAATAAGACGGGGAGATAGAAGGAGGCATCATGATGGCTGAAGATGAAATGAGCGAAAAGCAGTTAAACGAAGCAATCGAAAGCCTTTGCGTCAGCAAAGCGGAGGAGTTCCGGTTAATCGGGTATGAGCATGTCACCGGCCGGGATATCTGGGAGTGCGTCAGCCAGAAATACGAGAAAGAAGGCTTCCCGCCATTATATCAGTTAGTGAATGATATCCTTTCTTTAAAAGCGACCCAGTTTATGAACTATATGACGATTTCCGCATTTCGTGGATCCCGTTTCGAATGAAAGGGGTCTTTTTTGTGATGGAATTTTAACCACTGTTTAAAAACCGACATAATTTGATAAATTGACGCTCATTTCAGGCATAGCTATAATAGGAATATTGAGAATTGAAAGGGGAAGGAAGCACGGGATGAAAAGAATCTTCGCATTCGTAACCGTCGTGGTTGTGATTTCCGGCCTTATGGCCTGGTCAACCCCCGGATTGCTGAAAAGTGTACATCTCGGACTGGACCTGAAAGGCGGGTTCGAGATTTTGTATGAGGCTTCGCCGATGGAAGGCGGAGAGAAAGTATCCAGACAATCGCTGTTAAAAACCGCTCAGAGCCTGGAAGACCGGGCCAACAAGCTGGGAACCAGCGAACCGGAAGTTACGACGGAAGGAACGAACCGCATTCGTCTTAAACTGGCGGGCGTGACCGATGAGGCCGAAGTCCGTAAGTTGATGAAGGAACCGGCCTCTTTGACTTTCCGTAGTAAGGACGGGACGGAAAAATCGGAAAACGAGTACAACAAGATCGAAATGATCGGGACGGACTTTGTCGAGAACGCGGCCAAGCTGGAAGTTGGCTCGATGAACGAGCCGATCGTGAGTATCAAAGTCAAGGACAAGAAGAAATTTGCGGAGATCACGGAGCGTTTAATTGGTAAGCCGCTCGCTATTTACATGAATGATAAGTTGATTTCCGACCCAATCGTACAAAACGTACTAGCGGACGGCACCGCCACAATCACCGTGGGGGGAGACCGAAAGAAAGCCGAGGAGGTCCGCGATAACATCAACCTGGGCGCTTTGCCCCTGAAGCTGACCGAGAAATATACGCAAAGCGTCGGCGCTACGCTGGGCAAACAGTCGTTGGATAAGACGATTGAAGCCGGATTGATCGCTTCCGCATTCATCCTGCTGTTTATGGTGGGCATGTACCGGGTTCCCGGTCTGGTGGCCTCGTTTACGCTGATTGTCCATACATGGCTATTGATACTCGTATTTGTGTGGGCGGACTTCACGCTGACCTTACCGGGGATTGCAGCCCTGATTCTGGGGGTCGGGATGGCGGTCGACGCCAATATTATTACCAATGAACGGATTCATGAAGAAATGAAGAGCGGCAAGAGCGTGATGTCGGCCGTCAAAGCCGGGGACAAGCATTCCTTCCGGACCGTTATGGACTCGCAAATCACAACGATTATTGTGGCGGCCGTAATGTACTGGTTTGGAACCGGCGCGGTCAAAGGCTTTGCGCTTGTGCTTATCGTAGAGATCGTGCTGAGTATCGCAACGAACATTTACCTCTCCCGCTTCCTGTTGAACCTGCTGCTTAAAGCCGGTAAACTGTTGAAGCCGAAGTACTTCGGTGTAAAGGAGAGTGATATTCGTGAGCTTTAAGAAAACCTTGGACTATGTACATCTTAGCAAGTATTTTTATATATTTTCGATCGTTCTGACCGTTGCCGGAATTATTTGTTTGTCCGTATTTGGGCTGAATTACAGCGTAGATTTCAGAGCCGGCTCCAATGTGGATATCACGTTGACCAAGGGGATCACCGCGGAGCAAGTAAAGCCGATTCTGGACAAGCTGAAAATCTCGGATGAAGCGACAATTAGTCCCGGCGAGGAACGGATGAATATCCGGTTTACCAAGGTGTTGAATGAGGACCAGGAATCCCAATTGAAGCAGGAGATAACGAAGCTTGATGAGAAAGCCTCCTTTGAGGTGAACACGGTCGATCCGGAAATGGCCAAGGAATTGGCTCGCAACGCGATCTATGCCGTCCTGATCTCCTGTCTGGGCATTATCGTTTACGTCAGCATCCGTTTTGAATGGAGATTTGCCTTGGCTGCGATTGTCTCCCTGCTGCATGATGCATTTATGGTCGTTTCGGTGTTCTCGATTTTCCGCTTGGAAGTCGATTTGACCTTTATCGTTGCCGTTTTGACGATTATCGGGTATTCGATTAACGATACGATCGTAATTTTTGACCGGATTCGCGAGAACTTGCGCTTCAGCAAGCTGAAAACCCGTCAGGACCTGGTCGAATTGGTCAACCGAAGCGTCTCGCAAACCATTATGCGTTCGATTTACACCGCATTAACGGTATTTGTGGCTGCCTTCTTCCTTTTCCTGCTCGGTGGAGAATCGATCCGGATGTTTTCGCTGGCGATGGTTATCGGGCTCTTGTTCGGGGCATATTCCTCGATCTTTATCGCAAGCCCGTTGTGGTTCGTTTTGAAGAGCAAGCAGAAAAACAAGCCGGCCAAGGCGTCTTAAGAGGCCGCTTAGCCTTTTGTTTGGTATAACAGAGCCGCGTCGAATCTTGACGCGGCTTTCCCTCTCTTTACGTAAAAATGTCTCAGGAGGATTCATATGTCGCGCGAACAAGCCGTTCCAACCAATTCCGCAGTATGGCTCGGTATCGCTAATCATATTGTTTTAGCCGCATTTAAGGGCACGATCGGCGTGCTCTTCGACAGCAGGGCGCTGCTGGCGGGCGCGCTGCATTCGGCCGCGGACGGGGCCGCCCTGGTTTGTGAGAAACTCAAGCTGCCAAGACAAGCGAAAAAGAACGGGGAATCCCGGCGGTCCGGTGCCGGAAAAGCCGGGGAGCCGCTTCTGGCCATCTTTTTGTCCGTGTTCCTGCTGATGGGAAGCTTTCAAATGGGCATTTCCTCCATCGGCGAGATATCCCAAGGAAAGATAGCTCCCCCCGGGGCCTTGGCCGGCGTGGCTATCGTCATCTCGATTGCGCTGAAGGAAGCGCTGTTCCAATACCAGTACCGCCAGCTTCGGAGGTCTAAAAGCGAACAGGTTCAGGGGTTGGTCGATTCGCACAGACATTCCCTGTACGCCTCGGTTGCCGTATTGATCGGCGTATTCGGCGCGATGACCGGCCAGGAGATGGGAGTGCCCGTGCTGCTTTACCTGGACCCGGCCGCATCGCTGCTCGTGTCCGTCATGGTGCTGTGGCGGGTGTATCGTATGATTCTTGGAACCGTATACGGTTCTTTGATTTCGGACATCCAGGAGGAGGACGCCTCCCTGTTCGTCGAAACGGTTCAGCGGGTGCATGGCGTCATCACGGTGGATGAACTAAAGGCGAAGGAAAACGGTCATTATGTAACGGTTACTGCCAGAATCAGTGTAAATCCGCGGATCACCGTCCTGGAAGCCAATGAGATCGCCACACGGGCAAAGGTATTGCTGATGACCCGGTTCACGCATATCAGCGAGGTAAGCATCCAGGTGTTTCCGTATGATCCCGGTTATCCTTACAAAAGCAACTTCGAAGGTGCCGGCGATGATCTGCCAACCTTGCTTCAGTAGGAAAGGGTCTTAGAAAGAAGGTGTTAGAGGCTTGATTCAACCGAGATATCAATGGAAAATACTCCCCAGCGACCGGGATGCTGCCGCGGAATTGGAGCGGAAACTTAAGCTTCCACCGCTAGTCGCTTCTTTACTGGTGACCCGGGGATTAACCGATGCGGACGAAGCCGCAGCATTTCTCAAAGGGACTATGGGAGATTTACATGATCCGTTTCTGCTGAGCGGAATGCGAGAGGCGGTCCCGCGAATTCGGAAAGCCCTGGAGCATGGGGAGCGCATTTTGATTTATGGCGATTATGACGCGGACGGGGTATCCTCGACGGCGTTGATGATTTGTTTAATGAGACATCTAAAGGCTGACTTCGAGTATTACATCCCCCACCGTTCCAAAGAGGGGTATGGACTGCATCTTCCGCCTTTACAGCAGGCCCGGGAACGCGGGGTCACGCTGGTGATTACGGTGGATACGGGGATCAGTGCTGTCGAACAGATCGCCTTTGCCAAGGAAGCCGGAATGGACGTGATCGTTACCGACCACCATGAGCCGCCTGCCCGGCTGCCGGAAGCCTTCGCATTGATCAACCCCAAGCTGCCTTATTGTCCTTATCCCTTTAAAGGACTGGCCGGGGTAGGGGTGGCGTATAAATTGGCCACGGCCCTTCTCGGGAAAGAAGTGCCCGCATCCTGGACGGAGCTTGCCGCTCTGGGCACCATTGCCGATTTAATGCCGCTTACGGGCGAGAACCGGGCGATCGTCCGCTCCGGTCTGGCGTCCATGGCGGATTCGCCTTTTCCGGGGATGACCGCTCTGTTAAAAACCGCGGGTTGGAAAGCGGGGGAAGTCACGGCTATGAACGTGGCCTTTGGATTGGCGCCGCGAATCAATGCCAGCGGACGGATGAGCCACGCGGACCGGGCGGTGAAACTGCTGGTTACCGAACTGATGGAGGAAGCGGAGGCGGCGGCCCTTGAACTCGACATCCTGAACAAAGAACGGCAGGAACTGGTGGAGCTAATCCTTCAGGAGGCCTTGCTCGGTCTGGAGGCGAAAGCGGCGTCCGGGAAACTGCCGGACGTGATCGTCGTAGCCGGGGAGGGCTGGAATGTCGGCGTCGTGGGTATCGTCGCTTCCAAAATACTGGAGAGGTATTACCGGCCAACCCTGGTGCTCGGCATTCACCCCGAGACGGGAGAATGCAAAGGCTCGGCCCGTTCGATTCCCGGTTTTGATATATACGAGGCCCTGACGGAATGTGCCGATCTTCTGGATCATTTCGGCGGGCACCCTTCGGCTGCCGGAATGTCGCTTTCCCGCGAGCATCTGGCCGACTTTGAGCGGCGCTTGAATGAGTTTGCCGCAGGTGTGCTGAAGCCGGAGCACTTTGTTCCGACAATGGTGAACGATTTGGAGTGCTCTTTGTCGGGTATCACCCTATCGGTCATTGAGCAGATGGAAACTTTGGCTCCTTTCGGAATGGGCAACCCCTGTCCCCGCTTGTTGATCCGCGGTGCGAAGCTGGTGGACTGCAAGCCGATCGGAAAAGACGGCAAGCATTTACGGCTTACGGTCGCCCAGAACAACACAACGATGGAGGCGGTAGCTTTCGGAAAAGGGGAGCTGGCCATCATGCTGGCCGAGGAGGCGGAGCTCGATATCGTCGCGGAGGCGGGAATTAATGAGTGGAACGGCTCGCGGAAACCGCAATTGCTGATTCAAGACATCGCCGTGTCCCATCTGCAGGTGCATGATTTCCGCGGCTTTGGCAAGCCGGCAGTCAAACTGAACGAGTTAACCGAAGAACTCTTGAAATGCCCGGGATTCCGTGCGGAATCCGTTGGGGCGCTGCTCAACCCGGACTCCGAAATTTTGGAGCGTCCGGAATTGAATCCTGCCTCGCTTTGGGTATATGATAGGAGAGTCGGTGCCGTACCGGTGAAATCCGGCGATCCCGAAATGGGAGCCCGGGAAGTGACCACACTCTTTTTGCTGGAGCTGCCGAAAACTCCCGTGGATTGGAACCGCATACTGGGATTATTCGGGGCTTTGGAAAGGGTTTATCTGCTTCATCCGAAAACCCCGCCTCAGGAGCTGCTGGAGCCGCCGACCCGAGATCAATTCAAGCAGGTCTACGCTTTGCTCCGGAGCTATGCGGCAGCCGAAGGGCAGCCTGAAGATAAGCTGATTCCGGCCATGATGGCGCGGACGCGGTTATCCGGACGCATGTTGGCTCTTACGATGGACGTTTTTGAAGAGCTTGGCTTTATCGCGCGGACTTCGGGAATAATAACCGTAATGCCATCCCCGTCCAAACGGCCGTTGGAATCGTCCGTACGCTACAGGGACCTGGGGCTGCTTGCGGAGACGGAACAAATGCTGCTTCGGGCGCAGGTTTCCCAGATTACCGAATGGCTGCAAACCCGGATTCAAGGAGCTTCATAGCTATATATCCATACTTAATCGCGTTACGCATACTTAGGAGGAGATTGTATTGAATTTTAAAGATTACATCCGGGTCATTCCCGATTTTCCGCAGCCGGGAATCAGCTTCAAAGATATTACGACCTTGCTGAATGACGGTGAGAAATACCGGCTTGCTATTGAAGAACTAAAAAGCCTGGTGTCCCACCTGAAGATCGATCTGATCGCCGGCCCGGAAGCCCGCGGCTTTGTCGTCGGCGCGCCGCTCGCTTACGCCCTGGGCGTCGGGTTCGTCCCGATCCGCAAAAGCGGGAAGCTGCCTTACGAAACCATCGAGGTCGGCTACGATCTGGAATACGGCAAGGACAAACTGGCGATGCATACGGATGCGGTTAAACCGGGGCAGAATGTGCTGATTGCCGATGATCTATTGGCAACCGGCGGTACGATCTCGACCTCGGTCGACCTGGTCCGCAAGCTGGGAGGAAACGTAGTCGGAACCGCTTTCCTGATCGAACTGGGCGACTTGAACGGCCGGGCCAAGCTGCCGGGAATCGATGTCTTCTCCCTCGTCCATTACGATTTCTAACCATCGCTTAAGCGATAAGAACAACGTCTATCGACGTACATTTATAATCTAAACAAAAAGAGCTATCTTCCCGAACCGAGAACGGTTCGGAAAGCATAGCTCTTTTGCATAACTCCTAGTGGGCCGCTTCATCCTTGTCATTGGACCATCCCAGCACTTGGAACAGCTTGAAGAACAGGCTGAGCAGGATGCCGACAATCGTAGCGAGAGCCATCCCCTTCAACTCTACGTTGCCCATAACCAGCTTGGTGCCGCTGAGGCCGACAACCAGGACGACGGTAGCGAGCAGCATGTTGGTCGGTTTGGAGAAATCGACTTTCTGTTCCACGAAAATTCGCAGCCCCGATGCGGCGATCACGCCGAACAGCAGCAGGGAGACACCGCCCATGACCGCGGGAGGAATATAAGCGATAATGGCCGAGAACTTGCCCGAGAATGAGAGCAGGATCGCAAAAAACGCTGCACCGCCGACAACAAAGACGGAGTAAACCTTGGTCAGCGCCATAACCCCGATATTTTCTCCATAAGTAGTATTAGGAGTCGAACCGACAAAGCCGGACAGGATCGTCGACAAGCCGTTGCCGAGCAGAGAGCGGTGCAGGCCGGGATCCTTGGACAAATCTTTGCCGACGATATTGCTCGTTACGAGCAAATGGCCGATATGCTCCACGATCACGACCAGCGCGACGGGGATGATGGTGATGATTACAGAGGGATCCCACTGCGGCGTAGTGACGGTAGGGAGCGAAAACCATTTCGCCTTGGCGATCGCCGCGGTGTTTACCTCGCCCATAAAATAGGCGGTCACGTAGCCGACCACGATTCCGATCAGAATATGAATAATTTTCGGAAATCCGCGAAACAGGACCGCGCCGAGAACCGTTACGCCAAGGGTGAGCAGGGACAGCAGAATTGTCGGAGGGTCGGGTGTCCAAGGCTCTGTCGGATTGGTGGAAATCCATCCGGCCATACCGGCGGCAACCGGGATCAATTCAAGCCCGATCAGGGCAACGATAGCGCCCATGGCGGCCGGAGGGAACACGACGTCAATCCAGCCGGTCCCCGCGTATTTGGCGATAAGACCAACGGCGATGAAGATCAGACCGGTGATAATAAAAGCGCCCAAAGCCAGCGCATAGCCGTTGCCCGCATCCGCATGGGAAATCAGCACGCTCTGAACGGGGGAGATAAACGCAAAGCTCGAACCCAGGTAAGCGGGGATTTTCCCCTTACAGATTAAAATGTAAAGCAGCGTACCGATCCCGTTCATCAGCAGGATCATGCCCGGATCGACGCCGAACAAATTCGGCACCAGCACGGTGCTGCCGAACATCGCAAACAGATGCTGCAGGCTCAGCAGGACGCCGGGGGCGAAGGAAACTTTTTCATTCACTTGAATTTCACGTTGCAAACGGGGTCACTCCTCTATTTTTCCGCTTATTGAAGACCATCCTTAATAGATTATAGAGATTGATGACATTTTTCAACAGAAAATTTCATGCCCTTTCGGGATTTCTTAACAGATTCTCCTAAAGCAAATCGTTGCATACTTTAAATTCGGGGCAGGCTTGCTGGATTTGGATACCACGGCTTCAAGTGTTGACGGAAGAGAACGCAAGAGTCATAATTATAGGAAATCAAAATTGGGGGAAAAATGTCCTCTTACATGCAGTTATCCCGTTTATTTTCATATAGAAAGGACTCGAGCAGGATTCAATGGGCATAGAGCGATTACTTGAAAAGGCGTCCGCCTATATTAAAGAACCCGATTTGGAGCGCGTCCGGGAAGCCTATGATTTCGCGGAGCAGGCCCATCACGGACAAGTGCGGAAATCCGGCGAACCTTATATTCTGCATCCCTTGGCGGTTGCGGAAATTGTCGTAAGCATGCAGATGGACATTTTGTCCATCATTGCGGCGCTTCTTCATGATGTCGTGGAGGACACTACGGTTTCCCTCAAAGAAATCGAAGAGAACTTCGGCAAGGATTGCGCCCTGCTCGTGGACGGATTGACGAAGCTGGAACGCATCAAGTTCCGGTCCAAGGAAGAGCAGCAAAATGAAAATTACCGGAAAATGTTCATCGCGATGGCGCAGGACATCCGGGTGATCGTCATCAAGCTGGCCGACCGCCTCCACAATATGCGCACGCTGAAATACCAATCCGAGGAAAGTCAGCGCCGCATCGCCTATGAGACGCTGGAGATCTTTTGTCCGATTGCGAACCGGCTCGGGATTTCGGCGATCAAATGGGAAATGGAAGATATCGCGCTGAGATATTTGAATCCGCAGCAATACTACCGGATCGCGAATTTAATGCGGAAGAAAAGAGCGGAACGCGAGGAATACATCGAAAGCGTGATTTCGCGGATTGCCGAAAAGCTGGACGAGATGGGCGTGGAAGCCGATCTATCCGGCCGTCCCAAGCATATTTACAGCGTCTACAAGAAGATGACCACGAAGAACAAGCAGTTCAATGAAATCTACGATCTGCTGGCGATTCGGATCATCGTGGACAATATTAAAGATTGTTATGCGACCCTGGGGATCATTCACACCTTGTGGAAGCCGATGCCGGGGCGCTTTAAGGATTATATCGCCATGCCGAAGGCCAATATGTACCAGTCGCTCCATACGACGGTCGTAGGGCCGAACGGCGAGCCGACGGAAGTGCAGATCCGCACCTGGGAGATGCACCGGACGGCGGAATACGGTATCGCGGCGCACTGGGCGTACAAGGAAGGACCCGAAACCGGGGGTCCGGAGAGGAAAATGACCTTCTTCAACGAAATTCTGGAGCTTCAACACGAGGCCAAGGATGCGTCCGAATTCGTAGAATCGTTGAAGATGGATTTTTTCACGGATCTGGTCTTCGTGTTTACGCCATCCGGCGAAGTCATCGAGCTGCCTTCGGGTTCCGTCCCTTTGGATTTCGCGTACCGGATTCATACGGAGGTCGGCAACCGGACGATCGGCGCGAAGGTCAACGGCCGTATCGTGCCGCTGGACCATCGGCTGAAAACCGGAGATATCGTCGAAATTTTAACCTCGAAGCATTCATACGGGCCGAGTCAAGATTGGCTCAAGATCGCCCAGTCCTCCCACGCGCGCAGCAAGATTAAGCAGTGGTTCAAGAAAGAGAAGCGCGAGGAGAACGTCGAGAAAGGCCGCGAAGCGATCGAGCGCGAGCTGAAGCGCGCGGGCATCGAGCCTTCCGCCTGGATGTCGGACGACAAGCTGATGGAGGCCTGCAAGAAGTTTGCTTTTAACGATGTGGATGACATGTTGTCCGCCGTCGGATTCGGCGGAATTACGGCCGCACAGATCTGCACGAAGCTTACGGAGAAGCTGCGCAAGGAGCAGGAGGAGAGTCATTCGATCGAACTGACTTCCGAAGTGAAGGAAGTGAAAGCGGCCGAGGAACGGAAGCCTCGCCCAACCAACGGGGTGGTCGTCAAGGGGATCGACAACCTGCTTGTGCGGTTTGCCAGATGCTGCAATCCGGTGCCGGGCGACGATATCGTCGGCTATATTACCCGGGGGCGCGGCGTTTCCGTGCATCGCAGCGATTGTCCGAATATCCCGAACGGAAGCGATGGGGAAGAAGCGGCCCGCGTGATTGAGGTGGAATGGGAGCGTGCCATCGAGGCCAACTACAGTGTCGATATCGAGATTACGGGGCACGACCGCCGGAATTTCCTCAATGAGGTGCTGCAGGCGGTTTCCGAAAGCAAGACGAATATCTCCGCGGTCTCGGGACGCTCGGACAAAAACAAAATGGCCTTGGTGCATATGACGATTCTGATCCGGAATACCGATCATTTGCAATCTGTCGTGGAAAAAATCAAGCGGGTGAAGGATGTATACACCGTGCATCGGATCATGCAGTAAAAGGAAACCGGCCTTTACCCGCTTTTGAGGGAGCCAGAAAGAAATGAAAATTGTCGTTCAACGCTGCAAGCGTGCCAAGGTTACGGTTGCCGGAGAAACCGTAGGTTCGATCGGGCCCGGTCTGATGCTGCTCGTCGGGGTGACCCACGAGGATACGGAGAAGGATGCCGCTTACCTGGCGGAGAAAGTCGCCGGCCTGCGCATCTTTGAAGATGCCGAAGGGAAGATGAATCTTAGCGTGACGGACGCGGGCGGCGCCATTTTGTCAGTGTCCCAGTTCACACTTTACGGGGATTGCCGGAAAGGCAAACGGCCGAGCTTTATAGCGGCGGCTCGTCCGGAAACGGCGGCCCCTCTTTATGACCGGTTCAATGAGTTATTGCGTCAAAAAGGGCTTGTCGTCGAAACCGGACGGTTCGGGGCGGATATGGATGTAGAGTTGACCAACTGGGGGCCGGTTACCCTGATCCTTGAGCACCCCGCGCCCGCGGATGGAAACGGGAGCCAGGGATAGGCCGGATGCTTATTGGACAACCTTAGGGTGATAGTGAAAAATCGTCCCTTTTAAAGGAGTCCGATCCAACCGATGCGCCAATCCATGAAATCCAGGGTCTGGCAGAGCCTACCGCTGATGCCTGCGGGACACCGCGGCGAGGCCTGGACGACGATGCGCCTGGCCGAAGAGGAACAACTTTATCATGTCCGTCAGATCAAGCCTTCCGGCGAGTATATTCCCAGGCCCGGAAGCTGACGAGGAAGGCACCGGAGAAAAGTTCCGGTGCCTTTTTTGTGTTAGATCCGCCCTGTTATAATCTCCTTACGTTCGGGTAATAACAAAGCAAAAGATATTTCGGGAGGGAATGGAGAAATGAGCAAGGTTGCATTTTTACTGGCAAACCAGTTTGAAGATTCGGAAATGCAGGTGCCCTACGATGAAGTGAAGAAGGCCGGACATCAAGCCGATATCATCGGACTAAAGGCCGGTGAAACGCTGAAAGGCAAGCAGGGAAAGGCGGAATACACGGCGGAGAAGGCTATTTCCGAAGTCAACGCCGAGGACTATGATGCCGTGGTGATACCGGGCGGTTCCTCCCCGGAAAACCTGCGGCTCGACGCCGATATTCAGAAATTTGTGACACGGGCCAACGCTTCGGGAAAACCGATCGCGGCGATTTGCCACGGTCCGCAGATTCTGATCAGCGCCGGATTGCTCAAAGGAAGAACCGTCACCTGCTATCCGCCGCTTCAAGATGATGTGGTCAATGCCGGGGCGGAATTTCGCGACGAAGAAGTCATTGTGGACGGCAATTTTGTTACATCGCGCACTCCGAAGGACGAGCCGGCCTTCGTGCGGGAGCTGTTAAAGAAGCTGTAACCGGTCATTCTCCGAGCGGTTGATATACATGGATGGTCGGGACGGCAAATCCAATGCGTTCTAAAGGAGAGATCGACATGTCCAAGCATATTCAGGCTTATTTCAAGAGTGAAGATCAGGCGGAGGGAGCAAGAACCAGCTTGCTTCCGTATGAAACGGAACAACTGGAGGTCGGAGCGCTGGATCGGTCGATCGGCCGAAACAGCAATATTCTCGTTCCGCTGCTGCCCCTTAACGGATCCGGGGTCGATACCGGCGGAACTTACGGATCGGTCGGCGTGCCGGGCACCGTGTCCGCACAAGGGGTCGTCCCCGTTGTGGCCATGGCGGGCCGTACCGACGATAACGAGCCGGTATCCGGGGAACGGGAGCGTGCGCAAGGAGATGTTCCCGGGTCTGGCCCAGTCGTGGACGTAACCCGTACGGACGAGGGAGATTACGATGACCTGAAATATGTGTTGACCGCCAAGGTCCGGGATAACGACTATGACGACATCGTGAGAAAGCTGCGGATGCAAGGCGCCTATGTGGAGCATTTGGATTAGGCAGGCAACACTATGATGCTTTGTAATGAAACTGTAATATTCGGTTCATGTTCCTTTAACATAGCCTGTTTATAATAACAGCATGACCCCCTTTTAATATATTTACCTTTTGGACCTGTGCCCCGTTGGTACAGGTTTTTTCTTTGGGTTGGGCTTGACTTTGTTTCTGCATTTCCTTAAAATCAGGAAATATACAGTTTCAAACCGATTTGATGACGGGACAAAGTAATTCAACCCCACACCCGCAGAGAGGAATCCCTGCCTGGAAGGCCCGCGATTGTTTGGAGGCGGTCCTGCAGGCTAGGCTGGAAGGATTCCGGTGATGATTGAACGAAAGACTTCCCCGAGAACCGGCGGCGAAGTGCATCAAGGTGCAGAGTAGACGTGCGGCGCAGGCGGGCGTTAACCGCTTATGAGCGGATCTTTTGGCGGCGAATTTTGCCCCGGGATTCGGAATGTGGGTGGCACCACGGGTGAATGGATAACCAATCTCTCGTCCCTGTTTGTTATAAACAGAGGCGGGAGTTTTTTATTTCCAAAAACTTCGAAATGAAGCAGATCAAGAGAGATGGAGGATGGGATTATGGCGTTTCAGAAACCGACGGGCACGCAGGATTTGCTGCCGGGCACGGTGGAAAAGTGGCAATGGATCGAAGACAAAGCCCGCGATCTTTGCCGCCGTTTCAATTACCGGGAAATCCGGACGCCGATGTTTGAGCAAACCTCGCTATTTGAACGGGGAGTCGGCGAAACGACGGATATCGTGGAGAAGGAAATGTACACGTTTCAGGATAAAGGGGAACGCTGGATGACCCTGCGTCCGGAAGGCACAGCCGGTGTAGTCCGCTCTTATGTGGAAAATAAATTGTACGGCGATCCGGACGTGACCAAATTGTATTACATCGGACCGATGTTCCGTTACGAGCGTCCTCAGGCGGGACGCCAGCGCCAATTTCACCAGTTCGGCGTCGAAGCTTTCGGGGCGACGGACCCGGCGATCGATGCGGAGGTCGTCGCTCTTGGTTTTCAATATTGCCGGGAGCTGGGATTGAAAGAGGTGAAGGTGGAAATCAACTCGGTAGGAAATCCGGCCAGCCGGGCCGCTTATCGCGAGAAGCTGCTGGCGTTTCTGACCCCGATGAGGGACACGCTCTGCAAGGACTGCCAATCGCGAATGGAGCGAAATCCTCTGCGGGTGCTGGATTGCAAAGTGGACCAGGATAAGTTCGGCGGGGCCCCGTCGATTCTGGACAGTCTGGATGAGGAATGCACCGCTCACTTCGCCAAGGTCCAGGAACTTCTGACCGCGATGGAAGTGGACTATGTCATCAATCACCGGCTCGTCCGCGGTCTGGACTATTATACGCACACCGCGTTCGAATATAAAGCTCAAGGGATCGGGGCCATCGATACGATCGGCGGCGGGGGCCGGTACAATGGCCTTGTTGCCGACATCGGCGGGCCGGACCAGCCGGGAATCGGCATGGCGCTTGGACTTGAGCGGATCGCGCTGATTCTCGAGAAACAAGGGATCGGCCTTGACGCGGTCAAGCCGCTGGACGTTTATCTGGTGGCGCTTGGCGAAGCGGCGGACAAGGAGATTACGACCCAGTTGTTTAAGCTGCGGCAGGCCGGATTCTCCGGAGAGCGGGATTATTTGGGGCGTAAAATGAAAGCCCAGATGAAATCCGCCGATCGGATGCAGGCCCGGTATACGGCCATCCTGGGCGACGACGAGCTGGAGCGCGGCGAAATTGCGCTGAAATCGATGGAAACGGGCGAACAGAGCACCGTCAAGCTTGCGGAGTGGATCGACTTGTTGCGGAAGTAAGAGAAGAACACCGTTTTTTCAAAATTAACCATATTAATTAAAAGTGAAGGAGCCATACCTGTATGAAACGTACGCATCAATGCGGAACACTGACGACCGCAAATATCGGAGAAACCGTTACCCTGAACGGCTGGGTCCAAACCCGCCGCGACCTTGGAGGTGTCTTGTTTATCGACCTGCGTGATCGCAGCGGGATTGTTCAGATCGTCTTTAATCCGGCTTACTCCGGAGAAGCGCTGCAAATTGCGGAAAAAGTGCGCACCGAATATGTGCTTGCCGTTCGCGGCGAAATCGTAAAACGGGATGCGGAAACGGTGAACCCGAATCTGCCAACCGGCGAAATTGAAGTTCGCGTGACGGAGATCGAGGTGCTGAACGCGGCTAAAACGCCTCCGTTCTTCATCGAAGACGGCATTGAAGTCGATGAATCCTTGCGCTTGAAATATCGTTATCTGGACCTGCGCCGCCCGGAAATGCAGAAAACGCTGTGGCTGCGTTCCAAAGCGGCTAAAGTATTCCGCGATTTCCTCGACGGAGAGGGCTTTATCGAGGTGGAAACGCCGATTCTAACGAAAAGCTCGCCGGAAGGCGCCCGTGATTATCTGGTGCCGAGCCGTGTGCATCCCGGCGAATTCTTCGCTCTGCCGCAATCGCCGCAATTGTATAAGCAATTGCTCATGGTCAGCGGGGTCGAACGCTACTACCAGATCGCCCGCTGCTTCCGGGACGAGGATTTGCGGGCCGACCGCCAGCCGGAATTTACGCAAGTCGACATCGAGACCTCGTTCCTTAGTCAGGACGAGCTTTTGGACATGATAGAGAAGCTGGTGGCCCGTTTGTTTAAAGAGACCAAGGGTCTGGACATCGAAACGCCGTTCCAGCGGCTCAGCTATGCCGATGCAATCGGCAAGTACGGTTCCGATAAACCGGATCTGCGTTTCGGTCTGGAACTGGTTAACGTAAGTGATCTTGTCGCGACCAGTGGTGTTAAAGTATTCGCTTCCGTCATTGAAAAAGGCGGGGAAGTCAAAGTGCTGAACGCCAAGGGCTGCGGAACATGGAGCCGAAAGGACATCGATGACCTCGGCCCGTTTGCCGCCCGCTACGGCGCGAAAGGCCTGGCCTGGATTCAGGTGAAGGAAGGGGAATTCCGCGGACCGATCGTCAAGTTCTTTACCGAGCAGGAAATCGAAGCGTTGAAGGAACGCACGGGTGCGGAAGAAGGCGATTTGCTTCTCTTCTCGGCGGACAACAAGAAGGTCGTTGCCGACGTTTTGGGCGCGTTGCGTCTGAAGATCGGCCGGCAGCTCGGCCTGATCGACGAGAGCGTGTACAAATTCGCCTGGGTCGTCGACTTTCCGTTGCTCGGATGGGATGAAGAGCAAAAACGCTATGTGGCGGAGCACCATCCGTTCACCCGTCCGCGCGAAGAAGATCTTGCCCTCTTCGAGACCGATCCGGGTAAAATCTTGGCTCAAGCTTATGACCTTGTCTTGAACGGCTACGAAGTCGGCGGCGGCTCCATGCGGATTTACAAACGTGAGGTACAGGAGAAGATGTTCGAAGCCATCAAATTGTCTCCGGAAGAAGTCAAGGATAAATTCGGCTACCTGCTGGATGCCTTTGAGTATGGAACGCCTCCGCACGGCGGGTTCGCCTTCGGCTTCGACCGTCTGGTCATGTTGCTGGCCGGCCGTTCGAACCTGCGCGAAACGATCGCCTTCCCGAAAACGCAAAGCGCCGCCGATCCTTTGATGAACGCTCCGGCCGAAGTCGATGTGGCTCAGTTGGAAGAACTGCATATCAAGCTGGCTAAGAAACCGGCTGAAGATAAAAAGTAAGTTCGGAATCGAACCAGAAACCTGATGGGAGGTTAGCCTACACATGCTTCATCAATTTTCACGAACCGAGCTGGCCATTGGTGCCGAGGGTCTGGACATTCTGAAAAAAAGCACGGTAGCCGTGCTTGGTGTCGGCGGCGTCGGGGCTATGGCGGTCGAAGGGCTGGCCCGGACCGGCATCGGGCGGATCATCATGATCGACAAGGACGTTGTCGACATCACGAACATAAACCGCCAGATTCATGCTTTGACGACCACCATCGGCCAGAAAAAGGCGGATCTGATGTGCGAACGGGTAAAACTGATCAATCCGGAATGCGAGACGATCGCATTGAACATGTTTTACACCGAAGAAACGTATGAGGAATTGTTCAAATACGATATCGATTATGTATTGGACGCTTCCGATACGATCATGTACAAAATTCACCTGATCAAGGAATGCCGCAAACGCGGAATACCGATGCTCTCCAGCATGGGGGCGGCCAACAAAATGGATCCGACAAAGTTCCAGGTGGCCGATATTTCCAAAACCCATATGGACCCGATGGCGCGGGTGATCCGCACCAAACTGCGCGAAGACGGCATCAAGAAGGGCGTCAAAGTCGTTTTCTCCACGGAACAGCCGGTCAAGCCCCGCGTGGACGTCACCGAGAAAATCGCTCCGGCCGACGCGAAGATTCGGAAAGCGAAGCAGCCGCCGGCGAGCAATTCGTTTGTGCCGCCGGTCGTCGGCTTGATCATGGTCAGCGTGGCCGTACGCGAGCTGCTGGAAGCCGGGGGAGTGCGGGCATGAACCCGCAGCCGGAGCTGATCAAGAAGCTGCGATTGCCCGCGGATCACGAACGCGTTCTCGTGCTGGGCGCGCCGGAGGGGTATGTGGAGCAGTTGGGCTTAAGCTCGGCGCATACCGTTTTGGACGAGGGACTGGCCGGAAGTTACGAGTTCGTGCAGATGTTTTTCCGTTCGATCCGGGACGTGGAGGAAAGGGAGCCCGCGGCGCTGCGCGCCATCAGGCCGGACGGACTGCTGTGGCTGTGCTATCCGAAAGGAGGCGCCAAGGCGGGCACCGATCTGACCCGGGACAAAGGCTGGGAAACGGTAAAAGCCGCCGGGTATGACGGCATCGCGCTGGTATCGCTGGATGACGTGTGGTCGGCGATGCGGTTTCGGCCGGCGGACCTGGTGAAGCTCACGCCGAGGTCCACCCGCCGCACGGCCGGGACGGGAGAGGCCAAGGCGAAGCGCGAACCGGCGACCCTCGCCGAAGCGCCGGAGGAGCTGACGTTGGCGCTCGGGAAGGAGCCGCAGGCCGCGAAGTTTTTTGACGAGCTGGCCCCGTCTCACCGGAAAGCGTACCTCGAGTGGATCACGGATGCCAAGCGTGCGGAAACGCGGGAAAAGCGGATTGCTCAAACCATAGAGAAGCTGAAGCTGGGCTTGAAACGTCCGTCGGACAAAATCTGACGCTATAAAATGCATAGGCTGCTGCAACGAAGCGCAGGTTTGATGGGAACATCAAACCTGCGTTTTTTATTGGGTGCGGCTTCGCAGAAGTTGTGCAAGAATGTTTCTCTGAGGCAGGGGGGCCGGTTGCGACAGACTGCGGGTGTGGTATGAGCAAGCTTGGTGGTGGTGCCTGTTCTAATAATTAACGGGAATTCCTACCGTTAATTTCGAGCGTTTCCCCTTGTGGAGCAGGATTAACGGGAATTTATCCCGCTATTTCCGCACAAAGTGGTCGATGGAGCCGCAGGGGCGCGGATTAGCTGGAGCTTTTCCAGTTATTTATGCCCGCGGGGCTGGAGTGTCCAAAATAGCGGGATGTTTTCCCGCTATTTAGAATGCGCCGCTCGCCGGGCCCCGCCGGAACCTGTGACATTTAAGCAAGTAAATTCGCTTTAATCCGTTCTTAAGTGGTATAATAAAACTCCTTTTGACTTCGGAGCAGGGCAGCCAGAGCTACACCGGATCGGCCGGAGCACAGACGGAATACTAAACCTTAGGAGGTAACTGAAATGGAAGATTTTCAAAGTGCCTATCAAGAAGAAAAAGAGCGGCTGAATCGGACGCTGGGCGAGGTGGAAGCGAAGCTTCAAGAGCTGCGCAGCATCCCCGTGTATACGGGCCATGATTTTACGGAGCAAATTCTGGAATCGGGCAGGGAAGCCCAGCGGCAGCAGTTGGAGAAATCTATCCGCGAGCCTTACTTTGGCCGGCTGGATTTTGAGGAACGGGGCAAGGGGGCGTCGCCGCTGTATATCGGCAAAGTGGGCGTGGCCGACGCCGACGGGAGAAATCCGCTGATCATCGATTGGCGCGCCCCGGTGGCCAGCTTGTTCTACTCCTTTACCGGCGGGGACTCGGCCGCCTATGAGTCGCCCGAGGGACTGATCGAAGGGCTCGTGTACTTGAAGCGGAATATCGTCATCCGCAAGGGCATTCTGGAACGGGTCGTGGACACGTTCAATAAGGAGAGCGAAGGCCCGGCCGTATCCGACGAGTTCCTGGTGTACCGCCTCGGCGAAAACAAAGACAACCGGTTGCGTGACATTGTCTCCACGATTCAAGCGGAGCAGGATCTGATCATCCGGGCGGCGAAAAACACCGCACTCATTATCCAGGGCGTGGCCGGAAGCGGAAAAACGACCGTGGCGCTGCACCGGCTCGCTTTTTTGCTGTATCAGTACAAGGAGCAAATCAAGGCGGAGCGGATGGTTATTTTTGCCCCGAACCATATGTTTATCGACTATATTTCCGAGGTGCTGCCCGAGCTGGGGGTCGGAGACATTCAGCAGAGTACCTTCGGCGACTGGGCGGCCCGGGTCCTGGGACTTATGGAGGCGCCGACCGACGGCGCGGCTACGCTGACGCGCTGGTTCGATAGCGATGAGTTTGGCGGTGGCGGCAAGCGGCCGGACGATGAAGCATTGCCCGGGAGGTACAAGGGCTCGCTTGCCTTTCAAGCGATCCTCGACCGCTATCTGGAGCGTATTGAGACCGGCTGTGTACCCGATGCGGATTTTGAGCCGTGGGACGGGAGCCGGCTTGCCCGGGAAACGATTCTGCAATGGTTTGAGGGCGAATATAAGCACTATCCGGTTGCCCGCCGCAAAGAACGGGTGTTGGCCCGGATTCACCGCTGGGTCGAGATGGAGCTGAAGAAATCACCTTCCCAAACCGCGCTCAAAGAACGCAAGAAAAAAGCGCAGCAGCGGGAAAAGGCCTATGCCAAAAAGTGGCCGGAGCTGGAGGCGGTGGCTTTGTACAAAAACTTATTTTTGACGTTCGGGGGAAAAAAAGGGAACAGCTCGGACGGGGATATCCTCTCAGGTATACCGGCCGCGATCTATAAGGAAACCAGGGATTATTTGAAAAAGGGACAGGTCAAGGACGAGGATCTGGCGGCCTTGCTTTACTTGCATTCCCGAATCCAGGAAATCGAGGGGAGCCTGACTTTCGATCACGTCGTCATCGACGAAGCCCAGGATTTCAGTCCTTTTCAAGTGGCGGTGCTGGACCGGTTCGTCAAAGGGCACTCCTTCACGATTCTCGGCGATCTGTCGCAGGGGATCCATTACTACAAAGGGGTCCGGACCTGGGAGGAGATGCAAGCCTTGTTCGCGCCCCAGGAAACCGCTTATTTTGCGCTGACGCGCAGCTACCGGTCGACGATGGAAATCATCGAATTCGCCAACGATATTTTGAAAAAAGGGGTGGGCACCGACCTGTTGGCGGTTCCGGTATTCCGCAGCGGGGAGCCGGTTAAATTGAAGCCGGCGGTTGGGGACGGACGTCTGGCGGCCATTTCGGAAGCCTTGGACCTTACGCTATCCGGCACGCACCGCACGGTGGCGCTGCTGACCCGGACGATGGCGGAGGCAGAGGAGCTGCATCGCGAGTTGGCGGAACAAGGCAAGGATGTTCATTTAATCGACGGCGACCAGCGGCAATACGCGGGCGGGATTTCCGTGCAGCCGGTCTACCTGTCCAAAGGCCTTGAGTTTGACGCCGTGCTCGTGACGGATGTGGACCGGGCCCACTATGGCCCGCAGGATGCCCGGCTGCTGTACGTCGGTTGCACGCGGGCTCTGCATGAGCTGTGGCTGATGCTTGGCGAACAACTGCCGGAGTATGTGCCGGACAAAGTGCCATCCGATGTGTAAAGCTGCCCGGCTAAACCAGCCGGACCGCATTCAACGGCCGTCGGTAAAATCCTCCAGGCTGCGGTCGGCCTTGCTTTGATTGCATTCGCTGCAGGCGCAGACGCAATTTAGCGGCGTCGTATGTCCGCCCTTGGCTTTCGGCAAAAGGTGGTCAATCGTATCCCCGTAGGCGCCGCAGAAAAAACAGGTATAGCGGTCCCGGGTTAAAATGTAGCGGCGGAAGGCCTTGTTGCTGTACAAACGGCGGATCGTGTGGCGATTGACGACGACGGCGGCATGCTCTTTCACGAGGGTGACCGCGAGTTCCAGGTCGACCTCCTGATGCCAGCGGCTGCCTTTGTCGGTCCGGCCGCGCATCCGGATTTTCCCCTCCCGGTTAGGGCGCAGCACCGAGGCATCGGGAGCCGAGGCCGGCGCCGAAGCGGGAGGAGCGGGGAGAGCCCGCTTCATCAAGGGGCGGGCGATTGTCCCTTCGACCGGCTTATCCGCAGCCGCAGCCGTGGACGCTTTGAGCTCGATCGGCCGGGAGGCAGGCTGCCCCAGCCGTTTCAATTCGGCGCGGCAGCCCCGGCAGGTGCCCCGGCGGGCGCCCTTGCCGGAACGCTTGGCAGTGCGCCGCAAAAAATGAGAGACCGGCTTTATTTCGCCGCAGCGGGCGCAGCGTTTGAAGTTCTTTTGCAGTTCCCCGCTTTTCGTATCGGGGGCTTCGGCAAGTTTGTCCGGGTTGTTCGGTCCGGTCCGCATCATCGGTTCACCTCGTTCTTGAGAGCATCGTGGAATTTCGTTATATGTATATTATACCTCCCAGCGCCCATAAGTCCTAAACGGATTCGTTTTTTTAGCGCAAATCAAATAGGCCGTCCGGGCCTGATCCGGGCGGCCTATCTCTATTCGGTAACAGCTGCGGCTTCCCTGAGGGAGGTTCGCATTTTACAAATGATTTTACGGATGCTTTCGTCGGACAGAAAAAATCGCTCCGCCAGATCGCTGACGGTATGCCCCGAATGGTATAGGCGGTAGATTTCTTCATTTCTTTTGGCCATCGATTTGCGGGTTCCGCTGAGCTCACCCCATAATGCCCGGGAACGTTCCGGCTTGGGGATATAGAGCAGTTCGCCCTGGATATAATTCTGAAGTTCTTTCAACATCCTAGGGGGAAGCACATCCTTCCCGTTTTTGTAGTTCACGATCATGTTCCTCCTTGATCCTGGGTATGGAAGTTTGGCGGATAAATTGAGTTTCCATGGTCGTAAATCCCCCTTTCGGCGTAAAATTTGGTTTGCCCTAATTTGGCAATGCTTGCGTCTATCTTAACATACTTGGTTTCAAACGGAAATAAGAGGGGCATTACAGCCCCCCTAGCATGAGCTCCCGCGTTACGCGGAAGCCACCTCACTCACTGAAATCACTTCGATCAGCCCCCTTTCCAGTGATTCGTCGGCCCGACATCTATATTAACTCATATTCGGGGTGGGGAAGAAAGCGAAAGAACGTTTATAAATGTTTTTTACCGTTCATGTGCTAGAATGTGTATTGTATAGTCGATAACAAATGAATTGAGGAAGTGAGTTCATGGATTTATTCTCTTATTCCCGGGAAAGCGATCCCTCGGGGCGGCTGCTGGCCGACCGGATGCGGCCGACGACCCTGGACGAATATATCGGGCAAGAGCATATCGTCGGCCCGGGGAAGCTTCTGCGGCGCGCGATTGAAGCCGACCAGGTCTCCTCGATTCTGCTGTACGGTCCTCCGGGGTGCGGCAAAACGACGCTGGCCCATATTATTTCCCACCACACCCAGGCCGAATTTGTACGGCTTAATGCGGTCGACGCTTCCGTGAAAGATGTCCGGGAGGTCATCGAGAAGGCGCAGAACGATAAGGCGTTCTACGGCACGAAAACGATCTTGTTCCTGGATGAGGTCCATCGCTTCAACAGCTCGCGGCAGGACGCCCTTCTTCCCGCGGTGGAGAAGGGGACGATTATTTTCATCGGCGCGACGACCGAGAATCCGTTCCACTATGTGAACGGGGCCTTGTTAAGCCGCTCGACGCTCTTCCAGCTGGAGCCGCTGACGAAGGAGCATTCGCTCATCGCCATGCGCCGGGCGCTGGACGATCGCGAGAAAGGTCTCGGCTTTATGAAGCTCGAGACCGATGAAGCGGCGCTCCAGCATGTCGCGGAGATGGCCAACGGTGATATTCGCCGGGCCCTCAACGCGCTGGAGCTCGCCGCCATGACGACGCCGCCCCGCGGGGACGGCACCGTCCACATCACGCTCGAGGTGGCGGAGGAGTCGATCCGCCGCCCGCTGGTCAAAGCGGACGAGTCGACGCAGTACGATGTCCTCTCCGCGTTTCACAAAAGCATCCGCGGCTCCAGCGATGCCGCGTTGTTCTGGTTTCTCTACGCCGTCGAGAAACTGGGGATGGACCCGATGACGTTTATCCGGCGGCTGATCGCCGCCAGCAGCGAGGACATCGGGCTGGCGAACCCGCAGGCCATGGTGCAGGCGGTCAGCGCCCTGGAGGCTTACCGCCACAACGGCTGGCCCGAGGCCAAACTGAATATCGCCCAGGCGATCCTGTTCGCGGTCGAGAGTCCGAAATCGAACGGCGTGGTGGCAGCGATCGGCAACGCGATGGCGGCCATCGAGGAGGTCAGGAGCGCGGAGGTGCCGCTGCATCTGCGGGACGCCCATTACAAAGGGGCGGTCAAACTGGGGCATACCGGCTACAAATATCCGCACGACTATCCCGGCCACTACGTGAAGCAGGAATATCTGCCGACCCATCTCGCCGGGCGCTCCTTTTACCATGCAACGGAGCAGGGAAACGAGAGCAAGATCCGGCACAATCAGGAGCTGCGGCGCAGAGGGGAGTAGAGAGTTGCTGACCCACCCCTGAACCCATGGCTACGAAAAAATCCCCGTCCTCCAGGCTGGTGAAGCCGGAAGGCGGGGATTTTTGTGAAAACGAGCGGGTTTACCGATGGCGGCCGAGCTCCGGCACGGGCAGCTTCTCGGGCGCTTCGATAATGCCGCCGCCCAGGCAAATTTCGCCATCGTAGAAGACGACGGCCTGCCCGGGGGTGATGGCCTTTTGCGGCTCGTCAAACTGAACGGACAGCGTGCCGTCTTCCTGAGCCGTTACCGTAACCCCTTGGTCGGGTTGACGGTAGCGGAACTTGGCCGTGCACTTGAACGGCCCTTGCGGCAGTTGATCCTGCCCGGCGATCCAGTTGACGCCCGACGCGGTCAGGCCGGTCGAATAGAGGCTTGGGTGCTTGTCGCCTTGAACGACGTATAGGATGTTCCGTTCGAGGTCTTTTTCGGCGACAAACCAAGGTTCGCCGGTGCCCGAACCGCCGATGCCGAGCCCTTGCCGCTGGCCGAGCGTATAGTACATTAAGCCATCGTGCCGGCCTTTGACTTCGCCGGAGACGATATCGACCATCTCGCCGGACTTGGCCGGCAGATAGTGGCTCAGAAACTCGCGGAAATTCCGCTCGCCGATGAAGCAGACCCCGGTGCTGTCTTTTTTCTTGGCGGTGTACAGCCCGGCCTCTTCGGCAATGCGCCGTACCTCCGGCTTGGGCAGATGGCCGATCGGGAACATCGCTTTGGAGAGCTGCTCCTGGTTCAGCGCGTTCAAAAAGTACGTTTGATCCTTGTTATTGTCGACGCCGCGCAGCAGCTTGTACACTCCCGCTTCTTCCACAACGCGGGCATAATGTCCGGTGGCCACGTAATCGGCGCCAAGGTCCAACGCCTTGTTCAAAAATTCGCCAAACTTGATCTCCCGGTTGCACATGACGTCCGGGTTCGGCGTACGTCCGCGCTTATATTCGTCGAGAAAATAGGCAAATACTTTATCATAGTATTCTTTTTCAAAATTGACGGTATAGTACGGGATATCGATTTGCTCGCAGACGCGGCGCACATCTTCGGCATCCGCCTCGGCCGTGCAATAACCGAACTCGTCGGTATCGTCCCAGTTCTTCATGAATATGCCGATAACATCGTACCCTTGCTGTTTTAACAGCAGGGCGGTTACCGAGGAATCGACGCCGCCGGACATGCCGACAACGACGCGGGTTTCGTGATTGGGCTTGCTCATCTCTTTTCACTCCTTTAGGCCTCTTTGGGCCATATAGTTATTTTACCATAAGATCCGGGATCGGATTCGATGCCTCTCCTTGTGCTGTCGTAGGGCAGCCGCCGTCGAGCCGGTTTGTGAAAATGGTAAATTCCGGGCAGAATATTGCAGGATTCCGGTCGGATTTGTTTTCCAAAAAGAGGCGGGATATGTTACGATAAACAAAGATTAATGATAGGAATAGACAGCAATATCTATTCTTAATTGATCAAAGTTCAATTATATAAAGATTATTTGAAAATTGAAAGAGGTGGCTTCTTTGAAGATTTCCACAAAAGGACGCTATGGCCTGACGATCATGATGGAGTTGGCCGCTAAATTCGGTGAAGGACCGACTTCCCTCAAGAGCATTGCGGAGAAAAACCAGCTGTCCGAGCATTATCTTGAACAACTGATCGCCCCGCTGCGCAATGCCGGTTTGGTCAAGAGCGTTCGCGGCGCGTACGGCGGGTATATCCTGTCCCGCGAGGCCGGCGAAATTACGGCAGGCGACATCATTCGCGTGCTGGAAGGGCCGATTTCTCCGGTGGATTTTACGGAGGAAGACGATCCCGCGAAACGGGATTTGTGGCTGCGGATTCGCGACAGTATCGCCGAAGTGCTGGATTCTACAACTTTGGAGAATCTGATATCCTTTGAGGAGAAGGGCGCGAAGGAAAATTATATGTTCTATATTTAGCAGGGATTAGAATCCCGCCTATTCAAAGGGATTAAAGAATGTTTGGAAAAAATTGTAATCCGTACCTTGCCTGCAATTGGTTGTTGTTGGCATTTTTGAATGGTGTCAAGATAAATAAATAAGAGTTGTTGTCTAGTGCCCCATCAGCCATCGTAGTGGGAGTTTTTAAGACTCTTCGCCTCGGCGTAGCGGGCTTAATTCTGCATGCCTCCACCAGAATTTCTCTAGGCCCTCCCTGTCGCTGCAATAGCGGCCTTTTGGGCCGTTATTCCGGCCCGATTCGCCTCTACCGAGAAAATAGCGGTCAAAAAAGGCCTTATTTCCTGCCTTGGAGCACTAGCGTTGCATTAACCCGCGAGGTCTAACGGCTGTAGCATCCTCCCTTTGAAGCAGGACAGGTGAATAAGAGCCTTTTGCGCCTTATGCGGCGCTATTTTGGCGAATTCGGGTGGTCGGGGGGGAAATAGCCGACTTTTAGGCAATGACGTTGCATCAAACCTTCCTTGATGCTGCCCATTTGGGGCCATTCCGCCGCTTCGGCAAGCAACATGTCGAACTTAGATCGTCGTCTCCCCCTCTCAACCATGCTAACGGTCGCCACAGCCGCTATTTGCCCTGTTTGCGCTGACTCCAAATTCTAACGGTCGCCACGGCCCCTATTTCATATAAGTATGGCTGTTTTGGTCGAAATGATGGTAAATAACGGTCCACACGACCGTTAAAATCCCAATACGTGATTCAATCGCAACATAACGGCTCTCACGGCCGTTTAGACTTCCTAACTGCAGAACCTTGTTTAAAAGGCCTGTACTTTTTTGCGAAGTTCTTTAAAAGCGATTAAGGCATCAAGCTCCGTTGTAATCATGTGTCAGGGTAAATGCAATGCTAGTGCCTTTTGCGCCGCTATTTTGTCGAATTCGGCTCATCGGTTGGGGATAACGGCCTTTTAGGCTCCTATTGTTGGAAAAAGCGGGCCAAGCCCTGATTTCGGAGGCCGCACCACCCAATATAAGGCCCGTTTTGACCGCTATGATTCCCGCGGAAATGAATCGGGCCGAAATAACGCCCCAAAAGACCGCTAATGCGAACGTCCAAGGGACATGAGAGGGCGCAGCTCCCGTTCGGGGCAGAAGGATTCAGCTCGCTGCCACACTGTTACTTAAGGCGGCGCATGCACCATGTCAGGTTTAATGCAACGCTAGTGGCCTTGGAGTCCAATAATCAGGTTTTGACCCGCTTTTTCCTAAAATAGAGTCATAAAAAGCCGTTATTTCCAAGCGCTGAGCCGAATTCGACAAAATAAGGGCGTAAAAAGCTCTTATCACGATTCACTAACCTAGCTTTCAAACAAGTTGTCTGCTGGGGGATTCGGCATAACCGGAAAAATAGAGAACAATGAATAAGCCCACTGGCCTAAATGGCTGTGGGCTTTTATGCTCATACTTGAGACAAGAGATCTTTCTTCTTCAGTTCAAATTCTTCTTCGCTGATGATTCCTTGTTCCTTTAGTTTTGCTAATTTTTCTAGTTTTGAAAAAGCGTCTTCACTGGTTGGGGCGGCTTGTGCGACCGGTACCGCCGGATTTGGGTCGCTCTGCAATTTATAAATTAATTGTTCTATCCTCTTAAAATCATCAAAATTACCACGAATCAATACCGTGTTTTCATCTTTAGCATAATCAAAGGCGGAACCGAATCGCTTCGTATTGTCACCGGAGCCACTAGCAATAATTTGAAAATGACCGGCTGTCAACATGCTTGGTTTTTTGGTCTGAACCGATGTTATGCTCTTGATGAGGTAAGTCTTTAAAGATTTCTGTTCGAGCAACTTCCCTCTCTGTAAATAAACTACGTTCTTAGTTACAGCAATCAGTCCATTTATGCCTTCGGCAGAAGCAATGATGTCCTTTTGATCTACTGATTCGAGCAATTTCCTCATCAAATTTGACATATTCGACTTTCCTCCCTATTTTTTGAAACAATGATACCAAATATTGTATGGTACATCTATTACTTTTTTACCAAAGTTATATCACTTTTCGGATGGATTTTCGGGCAGGGAAGTCCAGTCGGGACAAGTATGCCTCTCATAATGTATAGCAACCGCTTTGACATGGAGGTGGAGGCAGTGCCACGTGTATCAATAATCATGCCGGTTTATAACAATGCGGCGTTTGTCCAGGAAGCGATTCACAGCATGCTGATTCAGACTTTTAAGGATTTTGAGCTGATCGTCATCGACGACGGATCTAAGGATGGTTCGGCTGAGCTTATCGATCAGTTTAAGGACCCGCGGATTCGCAAAATCATTCACCGCCAAAACCGGGGGGTTGTCTCGGTTTTAAATGAGGGATTGGGACTGGCCACGGGAGAGTACATCGCTCGAATGGACAGCGACGATATCTCCACACCGGATCGGCTGAACATCCAGGTTTCGTTTATGGATCAGAATCCAGCGGTTGGTTTGAGTGCGGGAGCATTTACCACAATCATAGGCGGAAGGCCCAAAATTAATCCGTTTTCCCATGAGGAAATCAAGACCTGGCTCTTGTTTCATTGTTGTATCGCCCATCCGACAGTCATCATGCGAAACAGCATCGTTCAACAGTTGGGAGTTCGGTATGACAGCAATTATCCGCACGCGGAAGACTATGAGTTGTGGAATCGGCTGGCGTTTCAGACGCAATTGGCGAATCTGCCCGTAAATATGCTGTACTATCGCACGCATAGCGGACAAGTATCCCACTTGCACCGGGCGATCCAGAACGATTCGGCCCGGAGGGTCCGGCAAAGGCAATTTTCGCGCTTGGGTTTGCACCTTTCCGATGAAGAGAATCGGATTATGCTCGATTTTATACATTTCAATATTAATCCGGCGGACTATCCCGGTTATTTTCGGGCCGTTGGCTTTGCTCGTTGGTTGCTTGAACAAAATGCGAAGCATCGGGTGTATGATCAGCAAATGCTGAATATGGCATTATCCCGCTGCATTTCCCATCTGCCGTATTAAAAGAGGATAAACTCCGCCGCAGTTTCTTTGTGGCGGAGTTTTGTATAGTCGGACGAATTTGTCCGTATCCCGAAATTTACAAACCTTCCAAGCTAATAGGCAGTAGTTTTTTTGTCAAAAATAATATAGAATTAAACTCGCTCAAATGACTGTCTGATTTCATATTATCGAAGGTGGCTTGCCATACTATGAAAACCATATATTTGGACCACGCGGCTTCCACGCCCGTACATCCGAAAGTGGCGGAAGCGATGGTCGCCGTCATGCGGGAGCAGTACGGGAACGCTTCGAGCATCCATGCCTACGGCCGTGCCGCCAAGAGACTTGTTAACGGATCGCGGGACCGGCTGGCGGACCTGGTCGGATGCCGCTCGGACGAGCTGGTGTTCACGGGCGGCGGAACGGAGAGCGATAATTTGGCTTTGTTTGGCGCAGCGGAAGCGCGAAGGGACCACGGCCGTCATATTATTACGACGGCGATCGAGCATCATGCGGTGTTGCATGCTTGCGGTCGTCTGGAGAAGCAGGGCTACGAAGTTACATATTTGCCTGTCGACCGGCATGGCCAAGTCCAACCGGAGCAGGTTCGGGAAGCGATTCGTCCGGAGACGATTCTCGTCAGCGTGATGTATGCCAATAATGAGGTCGGGACGATACAGCCGATCGAGGAGATAGGAGCTATAACTGCGGAGAAGGGGATCGTGTTCCATGTCGACGCCGTCCAGGCTTTGGGCGCGCTGCCGATTCGGCTCGGGGAACTCCCGGTCGACTTGATGAGCTTTTCCGCGCATAAAATTAACGGGCCTCAGGGAGTAGGCGCGCTTTATGTCCGGCGGGAACTGGTGATTGAGCCGATTCTCTTCGGAGGCCTGCAGGAGCGTAAACGCCGGGCCGGCACAGAGAATATGGCCGGGATTGCCGGATTCGCCAAAGCGGCCGAACTTGCGGCGGAACAGCTTTCCGGGCGCGCCGCGCAGGATGAAGAGCTGCGCCGGGTTTTCCTGGATGCGCTGGAAAGCGAGGTTGGGGCGGGCCGTTTCCATGTCAACGGACACCCTGTCAAGCGGCTTGCGCATATCGTCAATGTCAGTTTTCCGGAATGCGACACGGAGACGATGCTGATGAATCTGGATATGGAGGGAATTGCGGTAGCCAGCGGGTCAGCGTGCTCTTCGGGATCGCTGGAGCCGTCGCATGTCTTGGAAGCGATGAATCTGCCGATAAATTTTTTGAACTCGGCGATTCGATTTAGCTTCGGTTTGGGTAATACTACTGAAGAAATGAAACTTACCGCCGAAAAAGTTGGAACCATCCTGGAACGTCTTCGTAGAAGAAGATAATGGGCGTCTTTTGTAGTTTTTTCGGAGGGAGGTTTATTTCGCTGGTCTGCAGCAAGAGATTGCCACAGTAGGAGGAGCCGTGCTCATGATGAAACTTCAAGAGATGGTAGGCTTGGCCGTGTTCGATGTGGGAGACGGCAAACAGATCGGGAAAGTTCTCGACTTCCTGCTGGATGATCACTGGAGAATCACAGGCATACAGCTGGAGGGGAAAGCGATGTTTTCCTCCACAGTGAAGGTGGTGCTCTGGGAAGATATTGTAGCGTACGGTGAAGATGCCGTGATGATACGCAATCAACAGGCGATCCGCAAATGGGATGCCGAGAATATACAGCTTACCTTTTTCGCAGGTAACGGCAAATTGAAAGAACTTCCGCTCCTTACCGAGGACGGAATTTTGATAGGGCATGTGGCAGACGTTTATTTTGACCAGGAAATGGGAAATACAATTACAGGAATAGAAGTCAGTGACGGGTTTATCTCGGACCTGATGGAAGGGCGAAAAGTGCTGCCTTTTATACCCGGTATGATCAAAGGCGAAAACGCAATCATGGTCCCTCCAAACAGTGAGCAGCGGTTGGAGAAGGCGATGAATTCTGTTAATGGATAGGTGATGTGTTGATGATGAAGTGTCCAAACTGCAGTTCCAAGGATATCGGCAAGATCGGCTCCCATCAGTTTTATTGCTGGGGGTGCTTTATCGAATTAACGGTAAATGGCGAGAAAATGTCGGTTTACCAAGTGGAAGAAGACGGAACCCTCAGTTCTTTGGATGATTTGTTTTTTGGAGAAGAGGTCTCCCAGGATCTTCCCCAAATCCATCTGTCCTAGCAGCACGTAGATAACTTAAAATCATCATTATAGAAAAGCTCTCTCCTCCCAGAGGAGAGAGCTTTTTTGTTGTTTTCGGAAACCGGCGGATGAGATTTTAAATGTTGTCAACATTAATCATGACGGAATCGGGTTTTGATTTGATTGAGTGTGAAAGCGCTGTGAATTAGGATGAAATTAAGGAAGCGGAGCTTAAAACAACGCTGCTCCGAAGACAATTCAACAAAAGGAGGCATCCTCGTGATGGGTATAGAAACGAAGCAAAAATCCGGAGGAGCAAGGGTTAGAGTACAGCAGGTCGGGCGGCTGCTCAGCGGAATGGTTATGCCGAACATCGGCGCGTTCATCGCCTGGGGCCTGATTACCGCTTTGTTCATTCCAACGGGCTGGATTCCGAATGAGAAGCTGGCCACGCTCGTGGGGCCGATGATTAATTATCTTCTTCCTCTGTTGATCGGGTATACCGGAGGACAAATGATCCACGGGAAAAGAGGCGCCGTCATCGGGGCGATTATGACGCTTGGCGTCGTGGTGGGCTCGGACATTCCGATGTTCCTCGGCGCGATGATCGTCGGTCCGCTGGCCGCTTGGGTATTGAAGCAATTCGACAAATTGGTGGAAGGCAAAATTAAATCCGGCTTTGAAATGCTGGTCAACAACTTCTCGCTGGGGATTATCGGCGCCATTCTCGCCATCGGTGCTTATACGGGGATCGGTCCGGTTATCCAGGCGATCAGCAAGACGCTATCGGCGGGCGTTGACGTTCTGATCAATATGCATCTGCTGCCGCTCGTCAATATTATTATCGAGCCGGCCAAAGTTCTATTCCTGAACAACGCCATTAACCACGGCATTCTGAGCCCGATCGCGGCGGAGGAATCCGCAAGGTTGGGAAAATCGCTGATCTTCATGCTTGAATCGAACCCGGGGCCGGGCCTTGGCATTTTGCTTGCTTACTGGCTTGTGGGCCGCGGTTCGGCCAAACAATCCGCCCCGGGCGCGGTGGTTATTCATTTTTTGGGCGGGATTCATGAAATTTATTTCCCGTACATCCTGATGAAGCCTATCTTGATTTTGGCCGCGATCGGCGGTGGGGTAACCGGAACGTTTACGTTCCAACTGCTTAACGCAGGACTTGTGGGCTCCCCATCCCCGGGCAGTATCTTCGCCTATATCGCCATGGCGCCGAAAGGCGGTCTGGTACCGGTTCTTGCCGGGGTCGTCACCGCGACCGTCGTCTCGTTCCTGCTGGCTTCCTTACTGCTCAAGACAGGTAAACAGAATGAGGAAGAATTGGATCTTGAGCAGGCGGAGGAAAAAATGCGCGAAATGAAAGCGGCAGGCCGTGTTCCGGCGGCAGCTCAAGCGGCGTTGGAGCAAGAGGCCACCGACCGCAAAACCAACGTGAACAAAATTGTCTTCTCTTGCGATGCCGGTATGGGTTCGAGCGCGATGGGCGCTTCCATCCTGCGCAAGAAGATGCAGCAAGCCGGAATTCATGTGACCGTTGTGAACTCGGCGGTAAGCGAAATCCCGGCGGACGCGGACATCGTCATCACGCAAAAGCAGTTGACGGAGCGGGCGAAGGCGAATAAGCCGGATGCCGAGCATATTTCGATCGACAATTTCTTGAAGAGTCCGAAATATGACGAGCTGGTGGAACGCCTGAAAGGGGAGTAAACCAGTAAACAACTTATTTTTGGACCATAACGCTGGAGATGGCATTCTCCAGCGTTTTATCTCACATTCACATTCAAGCGAGGGATGAATATGGGGAAATTTACCGCCAGACAGCGACAGATTCTCATGTTCCTCCTTGGCCGGAAGAACGGGGTGACCGCGGCGGAGATCGCCGCCGAAACCGCGGTTAGTGTCCGGACGGTACACCGGGAACTTGACGATATGGACAGGAGTCTGGCTGAGTTTGGCATCCTGCTTCTCCGCAAATCCGGCACCGGGATTGCGCTTCTCGCTCAGGACGGCGGCCCGCTTGAAGAAGAGGAGCTGACGAAAGTCCGCGAAGAGTTGCTGACGGGGAAACCGGCGGACTATTCGGGCGATGAGCGGAAAATCATGCTGCTGTGCGATTTGCTCGAGACGGAGGAGCCGATCAAGATGTTCGCTTTGGCCCACAGCTTGAAGGTGACCGTGGCGACGGTGAGTTATGACCTTGATGAGCTCGAAAGCGAATTGAACAAGCTGGGTTTGCAACTCGTACGGCGGCGGGGATACGGAGTTGAGATTCAAGGCGCCGAGACCCAAAAGCGGGCCGCCATCGTCCGCGCGGCTTCCAATGAACTAACCTACTCCGACCTGGTGGGAGCCCCGGCTATTCATGAGAACGCGGGAGCCCGCCGCCTGTTGGAACTGATCGGCAAATCCGACCTGCTTACCGTGGCGAATTGTTTTTGGGACATGAATTGGCGATGGACCGAGGAACTGAGCGAAGGGGCTTATACAGGGCTACTGACCGCCTTGTCCGTAATGGTGAACCGGCTTCGCCGCGGGAGAATGGTCATGGCGGGAGAGTTGCAATCACCGGGCCGGGGAGCTTTGGAGCAGAGCTTGCTGAATCAAGCAGGGGACTTGGCAAGGCATCTGGAGAAAACCTTCGCCATCTCGGTACCCGGGGAAGAGACCGCTTATATCGCAAGCCTGTTCCAGCGGGCCAGGGAGGATTCTCCCGAACTTGCCCATCTCGATCTTGAGATCGTCGACATCATCGAGAGGCTGATCGGTTTGATCATGGAGCGGACCGGGATTCCTTATCAAGAGGATCGCACGCTTAGGAGCGGGCTGCTTGAGCATATCCGCCCCGCGTTAAAAAGAATCCGGGAAGGGGCGCGCATACGAAATCCCCTGCTTTCCGCCATCCGGAAAGATTATGAGGAGCTGTTCGCCAACGTTCGGGAGGCTGTCGACGAACTTGCGGGGGATCTGCAGGTGCCCGATGAGGAGATCGGATTCCTGGTCATGCATTTTGGAGCTTCGGCGGAACGGCTTCACCAGCCGGGCCGGAACTTGCGTGCAATCCTGGTATGCTCCAGCGGGCTAAGCTCCTCAAGGCTGCTCGCTACTCGTTTGGCCAAGGAAATGCCGCAAATTCAGGTGCTGGGAAATGCCTCCTGGTACGATGTGGCCCGGCTGCCGGAGGAGGACTACGATTTGCTGATTTCAACGATCGATCTGCCGCTTTCCGGGGACCGGTACGTGCGGCTCAGCCCTTTATTGACGCGGGAAGACCGTGAACGCCTGCTCTCCCATATCCAGCAGATGACCCTCGGAAAGAAAAAACCTCCGGAAGCCGGCGTGCCGCTTCAAAAGGAAGGCGCGATGGCCCGGCTCGGGACGCTCAACGCCACGCTTAGCGAAATTCACTCGCTGCTTCAGAGCTTTGGGCTTTACGAACTGAACAATGAAGGAGCCGGGCTCGGGAACATCGTAACGGAGGCGCTGGAGCTGGTGAACGGTGCGGGATCCGAATCCGGGGGAAAGCTGATCGCCGATATCCTCGCGGTTGCTGAACGGCTGCTCGAACGCGAGCGTTTGGCCACCCAGATGATCCCCGGGACCGCCCTCGCCTTGTTTCATACAAGAAGCCCGTATATCCGGTCGCGCGCACTTTCGCTGTTCCGGTTGAAATCGCCGTTGGCGTTGGAATCGGAGGGAGAAGTCAAAGTCATTCTGCTGATGCTGGCCCCGCAGGAGCTTTCCAAGGAAAGCTTGGAGGTACTCAGTGAAATCAGCGCTCTGCTGCTGAATTCGCAGCTCGTGTCCCTGCTTGAAACAGGGACGGAAGAGGAGATTCGTAATTTTTTGGCCGCGGAACTGCTGAACTTTTTTGAGAACAACGGATGATTTCACAACGAAAAAAAAAGGAGATAGAACAATGAGCATACTGTCGATAGATAAAATTGTACTCAATGCTGCCGCTAAAGATAAATACGAGGCGATTCGGCTGGCCGGCGAACTGCTGGTGCAAGCGGGACACGTCACGGCGGATTATGTGGAAAAAATGATAGAGCGGGAAAATATCGTGTCCACGTATATGGGGGCCGGTCTGGCCATTCCCCATGGGACGAAAGAGGCAAAATCGATGGTATCATCGACCGGCCTGTCTATCGTCCGGTTTCCGGAAGGCGTCGATTTCGGCGGCGACGAGCCGGCGTTCGTCGTCATCGGGATCGCCGGAGCCGGGGGGGAGCACATGGAGATTTTGACCCAGGTCGCGATGATATTTTCCGACGATGACAGCATCGAACGCGTGATGAACGCCGCCACCAAGGAAGAAATTATGGAACTGTTCGGAGGCGAATTGGCATGATGAAGGCTGTCCATTTTGGCGCGGGAAACATCGGAAGAGGCTTCATCGGGCTGCTTTTGTCACAGGCGAGATATGAAGTGGTATTTGCGGACGTCTACGAGCATGTCGTCGCTGCGTTAAAAGAGCGCGGGGAGTATTCCGTCGTCCTGGCCGGAGAGCGGCGGGAAACGACCGTGGTTCGGGGAGTGACGGCGTTGAACAGCAACGCGGACAATGAGGCGCTGGTCCGGGCGGTGGCGGAAGCCGATCTGGTGACCACGGCCGTCGGGGTTTCCGTGCTGAAGCATATCGCCGGCACGGTTGCCGAAGGTGTTGCCTTGCGGTTGCAGCATTCCGACGCCAAGCCGCTGCATGTCATCGCTTGCGAGAACGCGATTGGTGCCAGCTCGCAGTTGAAGGAGCTGGTCTATAGCCGGCTCGGCGAGGAAAGCCGGGTGCGTGCCGACCGGACGGTTGCGTTTCCGGATGCGGCGGTAGACCGGATTGTGCCTCAGCAGAGCCACAAAGATATATTGAAGGTTGTCGTAGAGCCCTTCTTCGAGTGGGTCGTCGATGCCTCGGCGATGCTGCCGGGCTATCGCCCCATCGGCGGAGTCAAATATGTGGACCGACTTCTGCCGTACATTGAACGCAAATTGTTCACGGTCAATACGGGTCATTGCTCGGCCGCCTATATGGGCTACCTTCAGGAATACGACACGATTCAGGCGGCCATGCACGATGAGGAAGTCGTCGGCCATGTAGCTGCGGTCCTGAAGGAGACGGGAGCGGTGCTGATGAAGGAGCATGGCTTTGACGCGGAAGAGCACCAGGCTTATATCGCCAAAATCCTGGAGCGGTTCCGCAACCCCGCCCTGACGGACGAAGTTTCGCGAGTGGGACGTTCGCCGATCCGCAAGCTGTCGCCGGGCGACCGGTTGGCGCGGCCGGCGATGAAGGCCTTCGAGCAAGGCCTGGAATACCGCTATTTGGCGCGGACCATGGCGGCGGCCCTGCTGTTCCGGGCGGGTGACGATCCGGAGGCGGCGGAACTGCAAGCCGAGCTCCAAGCCTCGGGGCCGTCGGAAACGATCGCCAAGTACACCGGAATTGCCCCGGATCATCCGGTTCACCGGGAAATTATGAAGCAATACGAACTGTTGGAAAATTGGGCGTAAGTCCGGTCGTGATCGATTGAACGCAGATCGCCGCCTCCCCGCTTTTTGGGATTTGTCTCAAAAAGCGCGGACGGGCGGCGATTATTTTTTCCGGCCCCCGCATATACTTTCTTCATAGCTGGTCCGACTCCGAAATGTGGGAGGGGGTTACTGTAAAGTGGAACCGTTCACCAAAAGCAAAGTGTTCCGGTATGCGGTCTGGGTGCTGCTGGGGCTTGTCATCCTTTATTTTGTTTGGCTGCTTCGCCCTATGTTTACCGTGATTTACGGATTTTTGAAAGCCATACTCTCCCCGTTTATCATCGCCATGATTATTTCCTATGTCCTGAACCCCGTTGTCAGACTGCTGGGCGGGCGGAAGGTGCCGAGGACGGTGGCTGTGCTGCTGATCTATGCGGTATTTTTGACCAGTCTGTCCGTGATATTAATGAATGTCATCCCGATGTTTGTCGAGCAATTGGAGGAACTGGGAGAGCATTTGCCCGAACTGACGCTGCATACCCAGCAGTTGATGAACCGTTGGGATAACACGTTCGTGCCGGGGAGTATCCGGATGGGGATGAACAACTGGTTCTTCCAATTCGAACAGCGGCTCGCGGCGGCGATTTCCAGCTTTCTGAACAATATCGGGACGACGATCAGTGTCGTGTTTAACGCGTTCATCGTACCGTTCCTTATTTTTTATATGCTGAAGGATTTTGAAAATTTTGAACGGATCATTCTGAAGTATCTGCCGAGATCTCGGAGGAAGTCCATCGTGTCCTTGTTAAAAGAAATCGATGAAGCGCTAGGAAACTACGTGCGCGGACAACTGCTGGTTTGCGTGATCATCGGCGTGCTGGCCTACATCGGATACGTCATTATCGGGATGCCCTTTGCGCTCCTGTTCGCCGGGGTTGTCGCCGTCTGCAATATCATCCCTTATCTCGGCCCGTTTCTTGGAGCCGCCCCCGCCATGGTGATGGCGACCACAATCTCCTGGAAAATGGTGTTCATGGTATTGTTGGTCAATATGATTTGCCAAATGATCGAAAGCAATGTCATATCACCCCAGGTCGTGGGGCGGAGTCTGCATCTCCATCCGATGCTGATCATTTTCGCTCTGCTGGTCGGCGGGGAAATCGGCGGCATCCCGGGGCTGGTGCTGGCGGTACCTTTTTTTGCGGTGGGCAAGGTGGTCATTCAGCATTTCTATGCTTATTACGTCCGAAGAAAGACCGTATAGCGAGGGATTTCCTTGATTGACAGCCTGTTTGCCGCCTTATATACTAATACTGATTGTTAGAATCAAAGAAAACGTTGACGAAATAAAGTATGTCCGTGCCCGATTTTCCCCAGAGAAGGTGTTCCTTCGTTCCGTAGCGGCCTGTAGATGAAGAGCTGGAAACGATTGGCTGAAAGAACCCGATGATCCCCGGACAGAAACGCTGATTTCCGAGTGCGAGGCCTAAACCCTCGCCGGGGGGTTCCCGTTACCGGACCGTCAAAGGCGATCGCTCTTCTCTTCTGAATGAATGGATTCGGAAAGCAAGGCGATAACCAGGGTGGTACCGCGAGACAATCGTCCCTGATCTTCAGGGGCGTTTTTCTATTTTTTGAGAGTTTAGAGGCATATCTGTCGTGTCGCGTAAACATGAAATCAAAACGAGGAGGAAACATAGATGAAAGCAAGTGAAATTCGCTCTAAATGGCTGGAATTTTTCGCCAGCAAAGGGCACAAAATCGAGCCGAGCGCTTCGCTCGTGCCGCATAACGATCCGTCCCTGCTCTGGATCAATGCCGGGATGGCGCCGTTAAAGGCGTATTTTGACGGTCGGGTAAAGCCGGAGAATCCGCGGATCACCAACTCGCAGAAATGCATACGCACCAACGACATCGAGAATGTCGGGAAGACGCGGCGTCACCATACGTTTTTTGAGATGCTCGGCAACTTCTCCATCGGCGATTATTTCAAGGAGGAGGCCATTACCTGGGCCTGGGAGTTTCTGACCGGCAAGGAATGGATCGGCTTCGATCCGGAACGTTTGTCCGTGACGGTATATCCTGAAGATGAAGAAGCGTTCAAGCTGTGGAATGAAAAAATCGGCATTCCTGCCGAGCGTATCATTAAGCTGGAGGATAACTTTTGGGATATCGGCGAAGGTCCTTGCGGCCCTTGTACGGAAATTTTCTATGACCGCGGCGAGGCGTACGGCGATCTTTCCGATCCGGAATGCTACCCGGGCGGAGAGAACGAACGGTTCCTGGAAGTGTGGAATCTGGTGTTCTCGCAATTCAACCATAACAAGGACGGCAGCTATACGCCGCTTCCGAATAAAAACATCGATACCGGCGCAGGCCTGGAGCGCTTTGCTTCGATTCTGCAAAACGTAAATTCCAACTTCGACACCGATCTGTTCCAGCCGATTATCGCCGAGACGGCCGTGCTGGCCAAGGTCGCTTACGGGACGAGCGAAGATACGGACGTGGCGCTGAAAGTGATTGCGGACCATATTCGCACGGTGACTTTTGCGGTCTCCGACGGGGTTCTTCCTTCCAATGAGGGCCGCGGCTACGTCATCCGCCGTCTGCTGCGCCGTGCGGTTCGCTACGGGAAACTGATCGGCTTGGACAAGCCTTTCATGTTCCAGCTCGTGGAGACGGTGGGCGAGATTATGGGTTCGTATTACGAGGATATCGTAACTAAACGCGAATTTATCGAAAAAGTCATTCACTCCGAAGAAGAGCGGTTCCACGAAACACTGACGGACGGATTGGCGATCCTGGCCGAAATGAGCTCGGAAGCCAAAGCCGCAGGAAGCACGCAGATCAGCGGACCCGATGCCTTTAAACTGTATGACACCTATGGTTTTCCGTTGGATTTGACGGAAGATTTCGCGGCGGAGCACGGGCTCACGGTGGATCGCGACGGCTTTGAAGCGGCGATGGAAGAGCAGCGCGAGCGGGCCCGTTCCGCCCGTCACGACAGCGGCAGTATGAAGGTGCAGGGCGGGGTCCTTTCCGATTTTACGACTAAAACGGAATTCGTTGGATATAATGAGCTAGAAGCTGCAACCGAGATCGTGGCCTTAATCTCGGAAGATGAATTTGTCGAGGTACTGCGCGCCGGGGAGTCGGGACAGGTTGTTCTGGCCCGTACGCCATTTTACGCGGAGAGCGGCGGTCAAGTGAGCGACCGGGGGACGATTTCCGGCGATGCGGGGACCGCGGCGGTGCAGGGGCTGTTTAAGGCGCCTCACGGGCAGCATGTTCACCAGGTGAGCGTCACCTCCGGCGAGCTGCGGACAGGCGCGAAGGTGAAGGCGGAAGTGAACCGGGAGATGCGCCGGGACATCGTCAAGAACCATACCGCGACCCATTTGCTGCACAAGGCGCTCAAAGAAACGCTGGGCGAGCACGTCAATCAGGCCGGATCTCTGGTCGAGCCGCAGCGGCTGCGCTTCGACTTCTCGCATCTGGGCAGCATTTCACCGGAAGAATTGGCCGAAATCGAACGCCGCGTTAATGAGCAGATCTGGAACGCCCTTGATGTCGTCATCGAACTGAAACCGATCGATGAAGCCAAGGCGATGGGAGCGATGGCGCTGTTCGGGGAAAAATACGGCGATATCGTCCGCGTCGTTCAAGTCGGCGAATACAGTCTGGAGCTGTGCGGCGGCTGCCATGTCAACAACACGGCTGAAATCGGCCTCTTCAAGCTGGTGAGCGAGAGCGGCATCGGCTCCGGCGTGCGGCGCATCGAGGCCGTGACCGGACGGGGGGCTTACCTCTTCATGGACGGTCAGCTTGATCTGCTGAAGCAATCGGCCGCCCTGCTCAAGGCCAATCTGCCGGACGTACCTAAGCGCATTGACGCCTTGTATGCACAGCTCAAGGAGTTGGGCCGTGAGAACGAATCGCTGCAGAGCAAGCTGAGCGCGATTGAAGCGGGCGAGTTGACGGACAAAGTGGTCTCCGTGGGCACGACCAAACTTCTCTCCGTCAAAGTCCAGGCCGGCAGCATGGATGCGCTGCGCGGACTGGCTGACGAATTGAAAGCGAAGCTGCCGGATACAGTGATCGTCTTGGGCGCTGCGATGGACGACAAGGTGAATTTCGTCGTGGTGGTGCCGCAGGAGGAAGTGAAGCGCGGACTTCATGCCGGCAAGCTGGTCAAAGAAGTCGCCGCCGTATGCGGCGGAGGCGGAGGCGGCCGGCCGGATATGGCGCAGGCCGGCGGAAAGGACATTTCCAAGCTGGACGAAGCCCTTAAACTGCCGGAACAATGGATTTCCGCGCAGGCATAAAATTCATAGTTTTTCTTCAAAATATAAAGCGGGATTATCCAAAATTTCCTTATGGGGCCCATGATATGTTATAGTAAATATAGGTAAAACATCAGCCGCACAGTTGCGCGGGTCTGAAGAAGCGAGGTGTCATCATGGACTCCATGGATAAAACCGTTAAGTTTAATGTCGCCGGCGACGAACAGGAAGCGTCGGCGAAGGAAATTCTTCTTGCCGTTTATGAGGCGCTCCAAGAGAAGGACTATAATCCGATTAACCAGATGGTCGGATATTTGTTGTCCGGGGACCCGGCATATATTCCGCGCCACAACAATGCAAGAAGCCTGATCCGCAAGAAAGAGCGCGATGAGCTGATTGAAGAGCTGGTCAGATATTATCTTGCAGGCCATCGTTAGGAGTTTGCATGAAAATTTTAGGTTTGGATTACGGGGATCGGCGGATCGGCGTCGCGGTCAGCGACGCCTTTGGCTGGACCGCCCAAGGCCTTACGGTTATTGAACGCCGCCGTGAAGGCGACGAGCTTGACCGAATCGCCGAACTGGTATCCGAGCATGAAGTCGAAGAAGTCGTCGTAGGACTTCCGAAGAACATGAACGGCAGTGTGGGACCCCGCGGGGAAATATGTATGGCCTTTGCCGAGGAACTGAAGACTAGACTTCAGATTCCCGTTCATTTATGGGATGAGCGTTTGACCACGGTATCCGCGCAGCGGACGCTGATCGAAGCGGATGTCAGCAGGAAGAAGCGCAAAGGGGTCGTCGACAAGATGGCCGCAAGTTTGATTCTGCAAAATTATTTGGACTCGAAGAGTCAAAGGTGAGGGTGATCGCACATGTCTAAAGATCGTATCGGCAATGAAGAAGAACCGGAAATTATTTATATCCCCGACGAAGAGGGCAATGAAGAAGAATTCGAAGTCATTATGAAATTCGAAGTCGACGGTTCGGACGCGAAGTATATGATGGTCGTTCCTCTGGATTCCGCAGGGCCAGAAGAGGACGAGAGCGAAGAAGTATACGCATTCCGTTACGAGGAAGACGGGGATGACCTGAAGCTGTACACGATCGAAAGCGATGAAGAATGGGAAATCGTCGAGGAGACCTTCAATACGCTAATCGATGAATTTGACGGGGAGGATGACCGTGACTGAGTTTTCCGCAGATCAGGTTGTTTGGTCCACGCGTGTCCAAGACGCCTTCGGCCCTATAGTCGAATTGGAAGATGAAGAAGGTAAAGTATCTTATTACAACGTAGAGAAGGAATTTCAAGTCGCTGGTTCTACGTACGTGGTTCTTCGACGCGAGAATGGCGAAGCCGGAGACGAACCCGAAATTTTCAAGCTGGTGGCTGCGGCTGACGGCTCGCTGGAGCTCGTTACGATCGACGATGACGAGGAATGGGAGAACGTGTCGGAGCTTTACGATGAATTGACCTTCCCGGAATAGACCGGGCGGGTCGGATTGTGTTACTATAGATCGGAACCAAGAAAGGGCGGGATAACCGCTCTTTTTGAATTGTTCTCATATTTACTGGATACGAATAGGGGTTGAGTTATTGAAGAAGGGGTCAAAATGGCTGATGTCGCTCCTCACGGTAGCGGTTGTTATTGCTGCGGCGGGAGGGGTTTATATCTATAACGGGATGCAGCCGGTGAAACCGTCGAACAAGCCCGTCAAGCTGGCGATCCCATCCGGGACGGGTACGGGGGGAATTGCGGATTTGCTGGAGGATCGGGGACTGATCAAAAATTCCTTTCTCTTTCTTTCCTATCTAAAATGGAAGTCCGAAGGCAGCCGTTTTCAAGCCGGGACTTATGAGCTGACGCCGGGCGTGACTTACGACGAAATCATCGCCAAGCTCAATCGCGGTGATGTGGTTGCGGAAGAGATGATCAAGTTTACGATTCCGGAAGGCTTCACCGTCGTGCAAATGGCGGACAAGCTGGCCGAGCAGGGAATCGTGGACAAAGAAGCTTTCCTGAGCTTGGTGAAGACACCGACAGGGATTCACAACGCTTTGTTGGCGGATATCCCGGAGGATACTGAGCTTAATTACAAGCTTGAAGGTTATCTGTTCCCCGAGACGTACGAGCTGAAGAAAGACAGTACGGCGGCGGATATCGTTCAGCGGATGTTTGAAGAGACGGAAGACCGTCTCGATCAAATTCCAAATTTTCGCGAGAAGCTGACCCAGCGGGGAGTCGACTTGAATGAGCTAATGACGGTGGCGTCCCTAGTGGAACGCGAAGTCGTCGTCGATACCGAGCGCGCCTTGGTGGCCGGCGTCATCTACAACCGACTGGGCAAAGGGATGAAGCTGGAAATCGATGCGACGGTACAGTATTTGCTGGGAAAATCGAAGGAAAGACTCCTCCACTCCGATTTGCGGAGCGTGGATAGTCCTTACAATACTTATATATATGAAGGGCTGCCCCCGGGTCCGATCGCGGCTCCGAGCCAGAAGTCGATCGAGGCGGCTTTGGAGCCGGAAGAATCCGAGTATTTGTTTTATGTGACGAAAAAGGACGGCAGCGGGGAGCATCTGTTTGCCAAAACGTACAAAGAGCATCTGAAGAACATCGAGAAAAGCAAGGCTACGGCCAAATAACTGGGGTGGATAATCATGGGGTACAAACCGGAACTGCTCGTTCCCGCAGGTTCATTAGCGGAGATCAGGGCTTATCTTGAGGCGGGGGCGGATGCCGTCTTAATCGGCGAGACCAGATACGGCATGCGCCTGCCTGGAAATATTCAGGCCAATGAAGTCGCGCAGGCGGTCCGGCTTGGTCACGATCACGGCGCCAAGGTTTACGTCAGTGTCAACAAGCTGCTGCATAATGACCAGTTGAAGGAACTGCAGGATTATGTCAAGGTTTTGGCCGAAGCCGGCATAGACGGCATCCAGTTCGGCGATCCCGCAGTGCTCCAGGCGGTACGGGAGCTTGCCCCCCAAATCGCATTGCACTGGAATGCCGAAATGACTTCGACGAATTACTCGACCGCCAATTACTGGGGAAGTAAAGGAGCTACCCGCGCCGTACTGGCCCGCGAGCTGAACATGGACGAAATTACGGAAATGCAGCCTCACCTGCAAGTCGAGGCCGAGGTACAGGTTCATGGAATGACGAATATTTACCATTCCAAGCGCCGGCTGGTCCAGAGTTATATGATGCATCAGGGACGACCGGTAGAGGGCGGCGACCTGGGGAAAGAGCGCGGGTTGTTCCTCATCGAGGCGGAGCGGAAAGAAGAGAAATTTCCAATTTACGAGGATGACAACGGAACTCATATTATGAGTTCGGACGATATATGTATTTTGGAAGACCTGCATATTTTGCTGGCGGCCAGTGTGGCCAGTTTCAAAATCGAAACGCTGCTCAAAAGCCCGGAATACAACAAAGTGGTTATTCAGGCTTATCGCAAAACGATTGATGCGTATATCGCGGATCCTGACCAGTATGAAATGGATGAGGCCTGGATCGAGAGCATCCGACGGGTCCAAGATCCGGAACGGGAATTGTCCTTTGGCTTTTTCTACAAAGAACAGGTTTATTGATCAATCGCATGCATCGTCATGCATAATCACGCAAAGAGGTGAACGAAGATGCAAACCGCGGAGAAACATATCCGGAAATACACGGGGAAACGTTACCGGTTGGAGAAGCCCGAGCTGCTTGCGCCGGCCGGTAATCTAGAGAAGCTGAAATTCGCGATTCATTATGGAGCGGATGCCGTGTATATCGGAGGACAGAAATATGGCCTTCGTTCCAATGCCGATAATTTCAGCTTTGAAGAAATGCGCGAAGGGGTCGAATTTGCCAAAAAATACGGCGCCAAAGTGTTCGTGGCAACCAATATTTATGCGCATAACGAGGATTTGGCGGGGATTGAAGAGTACCTGCGCAACCTGTATGACGCGGGAATTTCCGCCGTGATCGTCGCCGATCCGATCATCGTGGATACGGCCCGGCGGGCGGTTCCCGGCTTAGAGGTCCATCTCAGCACTCAGCAATCGACGGTGAATTGGCAGGCCGTCAAGTTCTGGAAGGAAGAAGGTCTCCCACGGGTCGTCCTCGGCCGCGAAACGAGCCTGGAAGAGATCGAGGAGATTAAAAAGCACGTTGACATCGAAATTGAAGCATTCATACACGGAGCGATGTGCTCATCTTATTCGGGACGCTGTGTTCTGTCGAATCATTTTACCGACCGGGATTCGAACCGCGGCGGCTGCTGTCAATCCTGCCGCTGGAAATACGACCTGTTCGAAGATGGCCGTCCGGACGAAGCATGGATTTCCGAAGAGGAAGCGATGGGGGATCCCGTGCTGCAGCAATTCCAGCTTGGGGTGAACCAGCTGCCGCTATTCGGTGAACAGGACAACGCCTTCACGATGGGGTCCAAGGATTTGTGCATGATTGAGCATATACCCGATCTGATCGATGTCGGTGTCGACAGTTTCAAGATCGAAGGGCGGATGAAATCCATCCACTACGTGGCCACGGTCGTTAACGTTTACCGCCAGGCGATCGACGCCTACATGGCCGATCCGGAAAATTACGTATTGAAGCCGGAGTGGGTCGAGGAGATCAACAAGGCGGCGAATCGTCCGCTCAATACCGGATTTTTCTATGATACGCCGGATCACGAGGACCATATTTACGAACCGGAGGAGAAGGCGGCGCCTTACGATTTTGCCGGTTTGGTGATGGACTATGACGCGAAGACCGGGATGGCGGTCATCCAGCAGCGCAATCACTTCAGACCCGGCCAGGAAGTGGAATTCTTCGGTCCCGGAGGTACGTTCTTTAAGCAGACCGTAACCGCGATTTGGGACGAAGAGGGGAATGAACTGGACGCCGCCCGCCATCCGCTGCAAAAGGTCAAAATTAAAGTGGATCAACCCGTTTCTTATTTCGATATGATGCGCAAGAAAAAATAAAATGGCTGCTTATATAGCAGGAGCCCGTGGAGTGAAGAACTTCCGGGCTTTTTTGTTGTTTTTAAGAATCTCCCCCAGTTCCATGTTGTTGAACGTACACGCCTTTACAATATTCAACAAGTATGCGAATCCGAAACATTCGCTCTTCTTTTGCTTAGGCCAAAAGTCCCTTTTTTGCGTTTTGCGTTCTTTTTTTACCTCAAGCTTTAAATTCATGGCCGAATTATGCCGATATTAAAGAGGAGTTGCTTACTTGCTGTCGAATGATGTAAGTGACGAGTTATGTTAAGTAAACGTAAAAAGTAAGACCACAAGCCTAGGTTTGTGGGTGCAACAACTAATCTAAGCGGTGGGTGATGGAAATGGGTCTGGTTCCGAAGAAAGAGAACCGAGAAGGCAGCAACAAGGAATCAAAGAAGAAGGGCTTCGATGAAATGAGGAACACCATGAAGAAAGCCTTCGGTGGAGAAACATGGTCGGCATTGGGAAGCAAGCTTCCCAAACAATTGAACCCGAACAAATCGGTTGGCGTCCGTCTGTTCCTGATTTTCTTTATCGCGATTATGTTCTTCGTCTTGACGATCGGCATCATATCCTATCAAATGGCGAAGGGAACGATCCAGAAGAACGCCAAAAGCGCGAATCTGCAGACGATTGTTCAGACCTCGCAGAAATTGGATATTGTTTTGGGCAAATATGAAGAAAATTTGCAGCAAATGTTCCTGGACGACGAAATGCAAAAAGCGATTACGGAAGCTTCATTATCCAACATTTCCGATTATGACCGGTTTACGGTGATGAACAAATTAAGAACCCGGTTAAACGGGATTACTTTTTCCACAAAAGGAATTGTTGCCGTTTACATGATGTCGGCGGACAACCTGATCGAAGATGTTAGCTCGGGCAGCGCGGATTCCGCATTTCTTCAGGAGGCCAGAAAGCAGCCATGGTTTGCGGAAGCTGCTAAGGGACCAAGTGTGGCCTGGCTGAATGTTCCTAAAAAGAGCGGAGGGACGCAGGTTTTCCGACTCGTCCGGTCGGTGCAAAGCGTCAACAGCATGAAGCGTTTCGTTCTGGTTGCAGACATTAATCTGGAAGTGCTCAACGGTTATTTGAAAGAGATCAGCCTCGGGAAAAACTCGGAAATTCAAATGCTGACCCCTGACAATGTGGTGGTGGGATCTTCCACTGGCGGGAATGAAGGCAAGAAGTCCGAAATCGACTTGGCAAAAGCGGGCGATAAGAAAACCGGCAGCATTAATACGAAAAATGCGAAGGGAAAAGACGTTCTGGCGGTCTTTAATACGCAAGCCAGCACGGGATGGAGACTGGTGGGTACGGTCGGCACCGCCGAATTAACCAAGGATGCGGGCGGAATTTTGCTTGTAACGTACATATCCGCGGCTGTGGTGGCGGTAATCACGATCCTGTTGGCGATGTGGATAGTTCGAATGATCGCTTATCCGCTGGCCAAGCTGAAGAATCTGATGGAAGAAGGCGCCAGAGGCAATCTGAACGTTCGGATGGTACTGAATTCGAAAGATGAAATCGGCCAATTGGCGGCCAGCTTTAACGTCATGATGGAGCAAATTACCGGCCTCGTCAAACAGACGAACCAATCGGCCAAGGATGTTCTGGATACGGCCGCCGAGCTGACCCAGGCCTCCAACAAAACGGCGATTTCCGCGAAAGAGATCGCTGTGGCGACGGAGGAGATCGCCAACGGCGCGACAAGCCTGGCCAATGAGGCGGAACGCGGCAATACGCTTACCGAGAATATCACGCGCCAAATGGAACGCGTTATTTACGCCAACAAGGAAATGGAAGAATCCGCCCACCAGGTGGAAAAATCGAGCCAGCAGGGGAGCGGCTATCTGAGCAGCCTGCTGGACAAGACGAATATGACGGTGGATATGATCAACGCTTTGACGGCCAAGGTGGATGCCTTGAAGGCAAGTACGTCGTCCGTATTGAAAGTGCTGGACGTCATGCAGAACATTACGCAGCAAACCAACATTTTATCCTTGAACGCGACCATTGAAGCGGCCCGGGCGGGGGCGGCAGGACGCGGATTTATGGTCGTCGCGGATGAAATTCGCCAATTGGCGGATCAATCCCGTCAATCGATTACGATGGTTGGCCAAATTACCGACAACATTCAGAAGGAAATGAACGAAACGGTCCAGGCGCTGTCGGAGGCAAGTCCATTATTCCAGGAACAAATCAACTCGGTCAAAGAGACCAGTCAGATTTTCGTGTCCGTTCAGGAGCAAATGGAAGGATTTATTCGTCATCTGGATACGGTAACGGCATCGATCGACGAGTTGAACGAGTCCCAGAATGTGATGTCCGAAGCGATGGGCAATGTCAGCGCCGTCGCGCAGGAATCTTCGGCGACTTCCGAGCAGGTGGCTTCGCTCAGCAGCGAGCAGCAAACGGTTGGAGAGCAGCTTGTGCAGTTGTCGAATAAACTGGAAAATGTGTCCAATGGGTTGAAGGATTCGCTGTCTAAGTTTACGGTATAGGGTATTTAAATCATATAAGCGCATTGTTAAAATTGCGGGTTGTCAGGGCGGATTGTCCTTGGCGACCCGTCTTTTTTGTCGGCGTGTTTTATGTGGGTTATGGCAATGTCGACATCGGTACCATCTCTCCCAGGGTGTGAAGTGACTTTTCCCAGGAAATAATGGGAGAGAGAAATGGAGGCGGCGTACATGTCATTATCCGGAAAGAAACGCATATTTTATATTCTAATGCTATTCGCAGGGGTCTTTGTTCTTTTTGCGGTTCGGGTGGCATGGATTCAATGGACGGCGGCTTTTGTTCCGGTAACGAAGGCGGGAAAAACGATGAATGAACTGGCGGTTCGGCAGCGGGAAGAGGGCGTTGAACTGGATAGCGGAAGGGGACAGTTCGCGGACCGCAACGGAGAACCCTTTACCGGACAGATTCACTGGAAACCGACGCTGTTTCCCATCTCCGAGTTACCCCCGAGGAAGTCGGTTCGGGAATTGGCCGGCCTTCTTGGTACCGATATGGAACATTTAAGCGAATTGTGGATGGGGTTGCAGAAACCTTACATCTGGCCCGATGATCCAATGGACGATGGGAAAAAGTCGCTGCCCGAATCGCTGCCGTGGCCGGTCGTCAAGGGGTTTGAGCTTCTTCCTTATAAAGAGCGTTACCCCGAGGGACTGCATGGGAAACAGTGGCTGGGCTTCACGGCCCAGCGACCCGATGAAGTGCGGAAGCTGGCGGCCGCAAACCCGTCGAAGCGACAGCTCCCTTTAAGTTTGCAATTGGGGGCCTCGGGATTGGAAAAAACGTTGGACCGTTTTTTACACGGAGACGGCGAAACCCGGGTATATTACTCCGTGGATGGCCGAAAGCGGGCAATAGACGAGATCGGAACGAGAGCGGTAAGCTCCAAGAACCGCTATTTTCCGGTCAAGGTGAACACCACGATCGATTTGGCGATTCAGCAGCGCCTGGAAAAGTTGACGGAAGAGATGAATATTCGGGAAGGAGCTGTCGTCGTCCTGGACACCGACCAAAGCGATATTGTCGCCATGGTGTCCCGGCCTTTTTTCGATCCGAAGCAGGTGGATATTCAAAGCGGGGATTGGAGCAACCGTGCCGTCAAGGCGGCGATTCCCGGCTCCATCTTTAAAACTGTCGTCGCTGCCGCCGCTTTGGAGAAAGGAGTGGCCCATCCCGGCGAAAAATTTCATTGTTCGGGGCATTACGGCAAATACGGACTGGCCTGCTGGAAAAAAGAAGGGCATGGCACCCTTACATTAGAGGAAGGCTTTGCCCGTTCTTGCAACGTCGTTTTTGCGTCCCTGGGCGAACGCTTGACCGCGTCCGATTTGGAGAGAACGGCCGCCGCTTTAGGCTTGAACAGGAAGGTCGGCTGGAATGCTCAAGCGTTTATGGGCGGAGCCGATCTATGGCAAATTGATCAGGAGGAGAAAGGGGCTTTGTTCGGAACCACCGGAAAAGTGGACGGCGGGGTGATGGCTCAGACGGCGCTGGGGCAGCGGGATGTCCTGATGACTCCGCTCCAAGCCGCCAATCTGATCGTTACCCTGCTTCATGACGGACAAGTGACCTCTCCGCGGTTGGTCCGCTCGATTCAATATAATGATGGCACCACCCTGGCCGATTTTCCGGTGCAGCGTTTGGTCCGCCAGGAAGCGGGGGTCTCGGCCGAGACAGCAAGAACCCTGCTCGCCTGGATGAGGATGACGGTCACCGACCGCAACGGAACGGGGCGTTCTTTGCTTCAGGCTGCATGGCCCCTGGCCGGCAAATCGGGTACCGCAGAGGCGGGAAAGGGGGAGAGTGGCCGAAACCAACGAAACCATCAATGGTTTATCGGGTACGGCCCCAAGGACAACCCCCGGTATGCCGTAGCCGTGCTCGTGCAGAACCGCCCCGCCGGTTCCCCGCATCAGGCTGTCGCCTTGTTCCGCAGCGTGATGGATACGCTTGCCGAACAGAGTAAGCCTGGGGTCGGATCCCATGGGGATCCGGCCACTTTTCCAAAAAAATGACACTAATTCTATGGCGGGTGTGATAAAATAGTGAGGATGCTATGTTTTAGTGCATGACAAAGTCAATGATCATAGAAAAGTGGGGAAAGCACATGGAGACTTTGCTGCTGTGGTTATTTTATATCTCATCGCTTTATGCGTTTATACCTGGCCTGATCACCAGGCTCTTTGGATACCGGGTTTTCAGACGGGGCCTTAGCGACAGCAGGTTCGCCCTTACCTTCGATGACGGTCCCGATCCGGTTTATACCCCTCAACTGCTTGATTTGCTGAAGCGGTATGATGCCAAAGCGACCTTCTTCGTTGTGGGCTCCAATGCCGAGAGACATCTTGATCTGATCAAAAGGATGCACGAAGAGGGCCATTTGATCGGGATCCACAATTACATCCATAAAACCAATTGGTTGATGCGGCCGGCGACCGTCAAGAAGCATATTCAAAAAACGAGCGGCATCATTCAGGCCGTTACAGGCGTGAAATCGATATACTATCGGCCGCCTTGGGGCATCGTGAATTTGTTTGATTTCGCCAAGCGCGGCGACACGCAGATCGTGCTATGGTCGGCGATGTTCAGCGATTGGCGAGTACGGATCGGAGCGGACAAATTAACGAAACGGATGATGAGGAAACTGCGGGGCGGCGAGGTGTTTCTGCTTCATGATTGCGGTTCGACACTGGGCGCAAACCGGGGAGCACCGGGGGAAATGTTGGTCGCCCTGGAGCGGGTCTTGACGGAGGCAGACCGGAAAGGTCTGAAAAGCGTGCGAATCGACGATCTGATCCAAATCACCGAAAACGCCAAGCTCGGAAAAAAGGGCAAACCTGTTCCCGTTGACGGAGAGAAGGTGGCCAGAAGTGGGCCTACGGATGCTTCACGTTTCAAAAAAATACTGATCTCGTTATGGTTGCTTTGGGAGAAGGTATTTCACCAACTTTTCCACGTGCAATCCATACACAAAGAAGACTCCTTCTTTCATTTCCGGATTCGGCCGTATCACGGAGATTCGGTCGAGATGAACGGGGGCGCCAAGCTGAATAACGGAGATCGGATTATGGAGCTTCATTTTGACAATAAGAAGCTGTATGAAATCGGCTCCCGCTCGAAATCGCCGGTTCAACTGGCGATTAAAATGGTTCGGGGCGTGGAGAAGGAACTGCCGAAGTTGGCGAATTACATCGCCAATCACCCGGATCTGCATGATGTCAAGGCTTTGTATGGCGTCAGCATGATCAACCGGGGACCGGAGCAATTCGGGTTTACAGTAACCGATCTGCCCAAAGGCTGGTTTGCCAGCTCGTCGCGGCTGTACCTCAAATTTCTGCTGAGAGTCATCCATCCGGACGGAGGGGCAAGATTGAAGCAGTCCGCCGAGCGTTTGGTTCCCAAACTGATCCTGATGCCGATCGAACATTTGGTCAGCCATTACATGCAGGACGATTCCAAGCGCAAAATGAACGACAAACCGGAAGCTGTTCCGGAAGAGGAGCCCGTTTTGAATGCCAGCATGTCCTGTCCTTAAGGTCTTATCGCACTTAATATGCCAAACGTCTACAAAATGCGCCCGCAGGAGCTTCCTGCGGGCGCATTTTCTTTAGATGGAACCGACTAAAATTAAATCTTCATAACACCGCCGGAGCTGGCGTTGGTTACGAGCTTCGAGTAACGGGCCAAATACCCGGTCTTCACTTTCGGCTCAAAGCCTTTCCAGTTGGCCCGGCGGCGGGTAAGTTCCTCATCGTCGACATGCAGCTCGATCTTCCGGTTGTTCAGATCCAGCTCGATGATGTCCCCGTCCTCGACAAAGGCGATTGGTCCGCCCTCGGCCGCCTCCGGAGAAATGTGGCCGATACTGATCCCGCGGGAAGCGCCCGAGAAGCGGCCGTCCGTAATGAGGCCCACCTTGGCGCCCAGGCCCATGCCGACGATCTGGGAGGTAGGCGCCAGCATTTCAGGCATCCCCGGACCGCCCTTAGGTCCTTCATAGCGGATGACGACAACGCAGCCTTCCTTCACTTTGCCGTTGGCGATGCCTTCCAACGCTTGCTCCTGAGAGTCGAAGCAGATGGCCGGCCCTTTATGATAACCGCCGACCGAAGGATCGACCGCTCCGACTTTAATGACGGAGCCCTCCGGAGCCAGGTTGCCGTACAGAATGGCCAGTCCGCCTTTCTCCGAATGCGGATTAGCGATCGGGCGAATGACGTTATGATCCAGGATTTCGCAGCCCGCCACGTTTTCGGCAATGCTCTTTCCGGTCACGGTAATCCGGTCCCCGAAAATGGCGCCGGGCTTCTTAAGCAGCTCGTGCAGCACGGCGCTTACGCCGCCAGCCCGGTGAACGTCCTCGATGAAAAGATCGGAAGCCGGTGCCAGCTTCGCGATATGCGGGACACGGTTAGCCACTTCGTTAATCCGCTCCAGCGGATAATCGATGCCGGCTTCCTGCGCGAGTGCGAGTGTATGAAGCACGGTATTGGTGGAGCCGCCCATCGCCATATCGAGCGCGAAAGCATTGTCGATCGACTCCTGCGTGACGATATCGCGCGGTTTAAGGTCGAGCTTGATCAGTTCCATCAGTTGGCGTGCGGATTGTCTGACGAATTCTCTGCGCTCTTCGGCTACAGCCAGGATCGTTCCGTTACCCGGGAGAGCAAGACCCAGCGCTTCCGCTAGGCAGTTCATGGAGTTCGCCGTGAACATACCGGAGCAGGAACCGCAGGTCGGACAGCCGTATTGTTCAAGCTCTAGCAGATCGTCATCGCTGATCTGTCCGGCTTGGTGAGCGCCGACGCCTTCAAATACCGAGGTGAGCGAGAGCTTGCGACCCTTGCTGTCCACGCCCGCCTTCATCGGCCCGCCGCTGACGAACACGGTTGGGATGTTGACGCGGAGCGCGCCCATCATCATCCCCGGCGTAATCTTGTCGCAGTTCGGAATGCAGACCATGCCGTCGAACCAGTGCGCGGATACGACGGTTTCCAGCGAATCGGCGATAATTTCCCGGCTCGGCAGGGAATAGCGCATGCCGATATGGCCCATGGCGATCCCGTCGTCAACCCCGATCGTATTGAATTCAAAAGGAACACCGCCGGCTTCGCGGATGGCTTCCTTCACGATTTTGCCGAATTCCTGCAAATGCACATGGCCCGGCACGATGTCGATATAAGAGTTGCAGACCGCGATGAACGGTTTGCCGAAATCTTCATCCTTGACCCCCGCTGCCCGCAGCAAGCTGCGGTGAGGAGCGCGGTCGAAGCCTTTTTTAATCATGTCTGAACGCATTTTCTTTGCTGTCATGATGTTGGATCCCCCCACGATTGAAATAATGAAATATATTGATTTTGGAACTTTACACCGCTAAAGGTTTTCTTTAAAGTCTATCATAGATAACCCGGTTTTTCTACCAACCAGAAAAAAGAAACCCCGGTGGGTACCGGAGTTTCTTCATTAAGAAACAGCGCTGATGACCGTTTCGTTATTTATTGTTATTATTGCGCGCTTCGCCGCCTTTGCGGCCAATTTCACGGTAAAATTCTTTATCGTGTTTTTCGGAGGTAGCTTCGCCGCCCTTTTGACCGATTTCTTGGTAGAACTCGCGGTCATGATTTCGGGAAGTGGCTTCGCCGCCTTTTTGACCGATCTCCTGATAGAATTCCTTACCGTGATTTTTGGCGGTAGCTTGCCCGCCCAAACGGCCTGCTTCTTCACGGCTCATTTTTCTTTTGTCCTGTGCCATGTTTATCACTCCTTAGGTCGTTTTGGTGTGTTAGTTCGTAACAGTTATTTACCACGGGCAGCCGCCTTGAAACCAGATTTAACAGAATAACTAAAATCTTCTATTTGAATTTGCTCCAAGCCCTGATTTCTCATCATTGGTGTTTGCCGATGGCGCCAAAGCTGCCGAAGGCTTTACGCTCCAAATTTAGTACCCACTGAACCGGAGGTTCGATCGCGAAGGAGGTCCATTTTCGGACAATGGGCTGGCTGAGCAGCAGGGTCAGACCGAACGCCGCCATAATGACGGCAACTCCGGCAAGGGCTCCCTCCAGCCGGCCATACAGCGGCGATGCCACAGCCAAGCGGATGATGAGGCCATGGAGCAGAAAGACATATAGCGTCCGGCGGCCGTATTCCGTCAGAAGGTTCTCGCGCTTGGGCACGAAAGAGAGAAAAACCGCGCCGGCAATGAGCTGCAGGCCATACAAGGCCAGCCGATACAGGCCCGCATACCACTCTTCATGATGAAGCTGCATATAAGTCATGCTCCCGTAGAGCCAGCCCGGAACCAAACGGTTCCCGCCCAGAAGGATAGCGGCGAATAATCCGGCGGACAAGAGGATTCCGGCCATCCGAACCTCGCGGGTCAATCTCTTCTCCAAAGCCTCGAAGGAAAAATGATAGCCGGCGATGAAAAACGGCAGAAACACGAAGGTTCGCGAAACGCTGAGCCAGGTTCCGTCCAACGGGAGATAGCCGACGAGCACCCCGAGGGTAACGGCCGCCCCAACCTGTTGCAACGGGGACCATTTGCGCATCGCCAGCAGCAGAAGCCGCCAACATAAATGGCTGGCCAGGAACCAGAGCAACAAGAAGGGAGCGAAAAAGGAATGATGAATATCTTTGACATGAAAGACGGTTAGATCCAGCGCCGAATACAGGGACTGGAAAATGATATACTGCATGCCGATCTGCAGCATGATTTTGCGGCCGGCGGTGCCGGTCAGGCTGGACTTGGCAAAATACCCCGTAACAAAGACGAACAAGGGCATATGGAAGGTAAATATCCATAGGTACAGCGTATGGAGTCCCTCCATCCGCGCAATCAGCGGCTCAACGGCATTGCCGATTAAAACGCAGACGATGAGCAAAAAGCGTAAATTGAGGAAAAACGTTTCACCTCTGGGATTTAGCTGATGTGCCGACATACGTAAAACTCCTCCCCCATGGATTTGATGCTTATAGCCAATTGTTTGGTCGAGATTAACGGGATGCCTGAAATTGCGGATAACGGCGGCTGAGCGGTGAAGTAGAATTTAAACGGACCAGACAACCCGGCGTGAAAAAAACTAAAATTTTAAATATATTCTCATAATAAAAGTACTTTGAATTCTCTTAAATTCTTGTGATATTAATCACAATTGAAAACGCTGCCATTGATCATTTTTGTGTCTATCCAATGAAACCCCGAGTAGGGAAAATTTTGTCTCCTGAATGATCACGGAGTACAATGTTTTTAGAGTATATAAGTTTAGTTTGTTTAGGGGAACTATTTAAAGGAAGACAGGGGGGGACGATAGTGCCGGCGATCCGAATTCATGACCGGGCGGTTCCTTGCCGGGGAATTCTGTTCGATAAGGATGGGACTTTGCTCGATTTCCTGCAGCTGTGGGGGAATTGGGCGCGGACGCTAACCGAGCTGCTTGTGGCCCATCTTGGGGTGCTCGGGGCGGAACTTCCCGTTCCCAAGCGGCGTTTGATCGGGCTTCAATACAACGCAGAGGGGCAGGTGAGCGGATATGACAAGACCGGCCCGCTCGCGATGGGAACAGAGGAAGAAATGACGGCGCTGCTCGCCTGGCAGTTGTATGCGACCGGCGTGCCGTGGAATGAAGCGCTGGTTCAAGTCAGGCAATTCAGCGTTTCCGCGATGGTGGAGGTGGAGAAACATAGAAGCGCCCAGCCGCTGCCGGGATTGAGCGACTTTTTGAACTCGTGCGAAAGAGCTGGCCTGCGGCTCGGCGTGGTTACGTCGGACACGACCTCCGAGGCGTTGAAGCACCTGGGCTGGCTCGGTTTCCGCGGCCGGTTCCAATCCGTGGTCGGCCGGGAACGGGTCGTGAAGGGGAAGCCGGATCCGGAGATGGCCTTTCTCGCGATGCGGGAACTCGGGATCGCGCCGGAGGAATGCATCGTCATTGGAGACAGCAACGCCGACATGGTGATGGGCAAGCAGGCCGGTGTTGCCCTGACGATCGGGATTGCGCCGGATGGCGAAGGTCCGTCTTATCTGCTGGATGCCGATCATATTATCTCCAGCTACCGCAGCCTGGAGGCTTATTAATGGTAACGGATTACGGGACGGATTAGGAAGAGCAAGGAGGAGAAGAACGAATGAAGGAAGAATCGCAAGCCAAAATCGCCATACTTTCGGAATGGATCGGGGAGAGCGAAAACATCGTCTTTTTCGGCGGGGCCGGGGTCTCCACCGAGAGCGGTATTCCGGATTTCCGCTCGGCGGCCGGAATATATCAAATTGAGAAGGAGTCGCCGTATTCCCCGGAGGAGATTTTGAGCCGCCCGTTTTTTAACCGGCATCCGGAGGTGTTTTTTGATTTTTACAAATCGAAAATGATCCACCGGAAGGCACAGCCCAATCAGGCCCATCTGTTACTGGCGAAACTTGAGGCGGAGGGCAGACTAAAGGCCGTGATTACGCAAAATATCGACGGGCTCCATCAATTGGCGGGCAGCCGCCGCGTGCTTGAACTGCACGGGTCCGTCCACCGCAACTTCTGCATGGACTGCGGGCGCTTCCACTCTCTGGATGAAGTGATGGCCAGCCCGTCTGCCGTTCCCGAGTGTTCCGCTTGCGGCGGCATCGTTAAGCCCGATGTCGTTTTGTACGGAGAAAACCTGAATGACCGGGTGATAACCGAAACGGTTCAAGCCCTGGCGGAGGCGGATTTGCTACTGATCGGAGGCACCTCGCTGACCGTATATCCGGCCGCTTCGCTGATCGGCTATTTCAAGGGACGCCGCACCGTGCTGCTTAACGCTTCAGCTACCGCTTATGATGACCGTGCCGACTTGCTGATCGCTGAGCCGATCGGCGCAGTAATGGAACAAGCAGCGGATCTGCTTGAGCGCGAGTCTTCCGCGGACTTCTAGCTAGAAAACGGTTTCTTGCCAAAGCGGAAGGAACGAGCTATGATGTTTTTCAAGGAAAATTCACTTCGGGAAGGATGGGAAGAGTATGGTCTATACGGCAAGCGATGATCGTTATGAATCTATGAAATATAACCGGGTCGGCCGCTCGGGTCTGAAACTGCCGGCCATTTCGCTGGGGCTGTGGCATAATTTCGGCGGCGTCAATTCGTTTGAGAACGGACGGGAGATGCTGCGCCGCGCGTTTGATCTGGGCATCACACATTTTGACCTGGCGAATAACTATGGGCCTCCTCCGGGTTCGGCCGAAGAGATGTTCGGTCAGATGTTGAAGAAGGATTTCGCCCCTTATCGGGACGAAATGGTCATTTCGACGAAAGCGGGTTACTATATGTGGCCGGGGCCGTATGGGGAATGGGGGTCCCGAAAATATCTGATCTCCAGCCTGGATCAGAGCCTGAAGCGGATGGGGGTAGATTATGTGGATATTTTCTATTCCCACAGACCGGATCCGGAAACGCCTCTGGAGGAGACCATGATGGCGCTGGACCAGATTGTGCGGTCGGGAAAAGCGCTGTACGTCGGCATTTCCAGCTATTCGGCCGAACAGACCGCGGAAGCGTCCCGCATTCTGAAAGAGCTCGGCACACCGCTGCTGATTCATCAGCCGAGTTACTCGATGCTGGAGCGTTGGATTGAGAACGGGCTCCAGGATGTGCTGGATGAGAACGGCGTCGGCAGCATCGCTTTCTGCCCGTTGGCCCAAGGTTTGCTGACGAATAAATATTTGAACGGCATCCCGGAAGATTCCCGGGCGAAGAGCGCAACGGGTTTCCTCAAAGAAGAGCAGATCACGCCGGAAACGCTGCGCAAAGTAAGGGCGCTGAATCAGATGGCCTCGGCCCGCGGGCAAAGCCTTGCGCAATTTGCGCTCGCTTGGGTCCTTCGCGGAGGCCGGGTCACCTCCGCCCTGATCGGGGCCAGCCGGGTGAGCCAAATCGAGGAGAACGTCCAGGCGCTGAACAAACTAGACTTTACCGAGGAAGAATTGTCCCGGATTGAAACGATCTTGAATACGAACGGGGATCATTAAGGGTGTAAGGCCGAGACCGATCGGCGGATTACGCGGCGACAACACCCCTATCCTCCGGCTGGTTACGGAGAGGTGGGGGTGTTTTTGTTGTGCGGCCCGCCGGAGGCGTTCTTCCTATACTCACTGGGCGATTCGCCGTGAAAGCGCCGGAATTGTCGGGAGAAATACAGCGCGTCTCCCATGCCGACGGAAGCGGCGATTTGTTCGATCGACAGCTCGGAGCGTTCGCGGAGCAACTGCCGCGATTTATCGATCCGCAGCTTCAGCAAATAGGTCACGGGAGACAGCCCGGTCTCCTTCTTAAATATCCGGGATAAGTAAGCGCGGTTATATCCGAGACTTGCGCACATCTGCTCGATCGACATCGGATGCGCATATTGGCTGGACATATAGTGAATCATTTGCTTGACGATGCGCTGGACTCCCGTTTCGCCTGCCGGCAGGCCGGATTCCAGCACCAGTTTTTCCTCCGCTTCGGCCATAATCAAATACAGGCAGCCGAGCGAGGCCAGATGGGAGCTCGGCTTCTTGCTGCGGAACGCTTGCAGTGCGGATTCCAGCAGCAGGGGGATCCGGCTCTCCTCGCCGGAGCGGAAGACCGGAAGCTTGGGGGTAAAGCCGGCGCGCAAGATCAGGGTCTGCGCCTTCTCGCCGGAAAAAGCAATCCACCGGTAGCCCCAGGGATCGTCATTGTCCGAGGCGTAGCTCACGAGCTGGTCGGGCTGGATGAGAAAGCAGTCGCCCTGGCTGAGATCGTAGTGGGCGAATTCCGTCCGGAAGCTTCCTTTTCCGCGTTCAACAAAATGCAGAAGATAATAATCGTATACTTTAGGGCCCAGACGGTGCTCCGCCATCGTTTGGCTTTCTCCCGCAAAAAGGACATGGAGATCATGGTTTTCGCTGATTTCCGGGTTGGCCGCGGCGCTATAAGTTTTCTCGGGCATCGGTACACTCCTCTTGGGTTCAGGTCACATATGTCCATATTATTCTCGCATAGATGCATTATCAATTACAAGCGTTTTCTTTATACTAGGAACAAGAACTTAAGATTCCATGAAGATGGGGTGCAGGTAAATGAAAAAGCAGGAAATGGAACAAATGTTTATATCGCGTTGCGGAGGGAGCGGCGAGGGTGTGCGCATCTTTAACGCACCGGGCCGCGTCAACCTGATCGGCGAGCATATCGATTATAACGGAGGCTATGTGCTCCCGGCCGCCCTGGAGTTCGGAACCACGCTGGCCGTACGGAAGAGAGACGACCAAAAAGTTACATTTGCATCAAGTAATTTACCTTATACGGCGGAAATCGCACTGGATGACCTAGGCAAGGCGAAAACCGGAGAATGGGTGGATTATCCGATCGGGGTGATCGTGGAACTCGGCAAGAAGGGAATCCGTTTAACGAGTGGCTATGACTTGTTTTTCCATGGGGAAATCCCTAACGGCGCAGGATTGTCTTCCTCGGCATCGATTGAGGTGGTAACCGCTTATGCGCTGCTGTTCATGGAAGGCCAACCGACGGACAAGGTGGAGATCGCCGTATTGTCCCAAAAGGCGGAAAATCTGTACGTAGGGGTAAACAGCGGCATCATGGACCAATTCGCCGTTTCGAATGGCGCGCGGGATCATGCGATTCTGCTAATGTGCGACACGCTCGAATACAAGCTGGTTCCTTTCCGGACCGGGGCGTATAAGCTGATTATCGGCAATACGAACAAACGGAGAGGACTTGTGGATTCAGCTTATAACGAACGGCGCGAACAGTGCGATGCGGCTCTGCGCATCGTACAGCGGGAGGAGCCGGAGATTCGGTACCTCGCCCATTTGAAACCGGAACGCTTCGAAGCGCTCCGCGGCAGCTTCACGGATGAAGTGCTAGTGAAACGGGCGAAGCATGTCGTGGAAGAGAACGCCCGCGTGCTGCAATCGGTGGATGCGCTCAGCGCCAATGATCTGACGGCGTTCGGCAAGCTGATGAACGCGTCCCATGACTCTCTTCGCGATCTATACGAAGTGAGCTGTATGGAGTTGGACGTGATGGTGGAAGAAGCCCGCAAAATAGACGGGACGCTGGGCTCGCGGATGACGGGTGCCGGGTTCGGGGGATGTACGGTATCCCTGGTGCACGAGGATGCGGTGGAACGGTTCGTTCAGGAAGTCGGCGCGGCTTACCTGGAGCGTACCGGACTTAAGGGCGATTTCTATGTATGCGGCGTCGGCAACGGCGTTCATGAAATGAAGGGAGAGGTTTAATATGGCGATCCTGGTAACGGGCGGAGCGGGTTATATCGGTTCTCATACGGTAGCGGAGCTGCTGGATCAAGGGAAAGAGGTCGTGGTGATCGACAACCTGTTGACCGGTCATAAAGGGGCGCTGCTCGGCGGCAAGCTGTACGAGGGTGACCTCCGCGACAAAGCGCTGCTTGCCAAGTTGTTTGCGGAGAACGAGATCGAAGCGGTCATTCATTTTGCCGCCAGCTCCCTGGTTGGAGAGAGCATGAAGGACCCGGTGAAATACTTCGATAACAACGTATACGGAACCTTGTGCCTGTTGGAAGCGATGGATCAAGCCGGCGTTCGCAAAATCGTCTTCTCATCGACGGCGGCGACTTACGGGGAGCCGGACAAGGTGCCGATCGAGGAGACCGACGCGACCCACCCGGCCAATGTGTACGGGGAAACGAAGCTGACGATGGAACGGATGATGGCCTGGTTCGACCAGGTTTTGGGCATCAAATACGTATCCCTGCGGTACTTCAATGCCGCCGGCGCGCACGAAAGCGGCAAGATTGGCGAAGATCACCGGCCGGAAAGCCACCTGATCCCGCTGATTTTGCAAACCGCGCTGGGGCAGCGCCCGTCCATCCAGGTGTTCGGTGACGACTACAATACGCCGGACGGAACATGCGTCCGCGATTATATCCACGTGAGCGATTTGGCGGACGCGCATCTTCGCGCCGTCGATCACCTGATGAAGGGCGGGGAAAGCGAGGTTTTCAACCTGGGGAACGGTCAGGGCTTCTCGGTCAAAGAGGTGATTGCCAAGGTCAAGGAAGTGACCGGACGGGATTTTCCGGTGGTCGTCAGCCCGCGTCGCGAGGGCGATCCCGCCGTGCTGATCGCCTCCTCCGACAAGGCCAGATCGGTGCTCGGCTGGCAGCCGAAGCGCGACAAGCTCGATGATATTATCCGCAGCGCCTGGGAATGGCATCTTCATCATCCCGACGGCTACGGCGACAACTAAGGAGTGAGGAACTGTGGAAGCTGAAGTGATGCAAAGACAGGAAGCGCAGCAAGCGATCGAACGGCTGATCCACTATGGGCTGGAGCAAGGGATGATCGACTGGTATGATCTGGACTACTCCCGGAACCGGCTGCTGGAGCTGTTTCGTTTTGATGAGCCTTTTGCCGGCCAACTCGACGGGGAGCCGCTTTCGGGGCCGCAAGAGCCGCTGGCCAAGTTGATCGATTACGGACTTGCGATCGGTCTGATCCCCGAAAACAGCGACACCTACCGCGATTTGCTGGACGCCCGCATCATGGGCCTGTTGATGCCGCGCCCTTCGGAGACGATCGCGAAATTCCGCCAAACGGCGGAGAGCCAGGGCATTCAGGCGGCCACGGACGAGTTCTACAAATTGTCGGTAACGAGCAATTATATCCGGATGGATCGTGTGGCGCAAAATATTTACTGGACTCAGCCGACCGATTTCGGCGATATGGAGATTACGATCAATCTGTCCAAACCGGAGAAAAATCCGAAGGAAATCGCCATGGCGAAGCTGCTTCCGCCGCCGATCTATCCGAAGTGCCAGCTGTGCCGGGAGAACGTCGGCTACGCGGGACGGCTCAACCACCCGGCCCGGCAAAACCTGCGGGTGATTCCGCTTGAGCTGAACGGCGAGCCGTGGCTCTTCCAATATTCGCCGTACGTGTATTATAACGAGCACTGTATCGTATTCCATCACGATCACGTGCCGATGAAGCTGACCAAGGAGACGTTCAAACGGCTGCTTGATTTCACGGGGCGTTTCCCGCACTATTTCATCGGCTCGAATGCCGATCTGCCGATCGTCGGCGGCTCGATTCTGACGCATGACCATTTCCAGGGCGGACGTCATACGTTCCCGCTGGAGAAAGCTCCGATCGAGGCCTCGTTCCGCCATCCGGACTTTGCCGGCGTTACGGCCAGTCTGGTTCACTGGCCGATGTCGGTGCTGCGGCTGAGCGCACAGGATCCGCAGGTGCTGCTGGAGGCGGCGGACGACCTGTACGAGAAATGGAAGGCGTATAGCGATCCGGCGGCGGACATTCTCGCCTTCAGCGAAAGCGACGGTTCCCCGGTACCGCACAATACCGTCACGCCGATCGTCCGCCGCGGGGCGGACGGCGGCTATGAGATGGATATCGTGCTGCGCAACAACCGCACCAACGGGGAGCACCCGGAAGGGATATTCCACCCTCACCGGGAGATGCACCATATCAAGAAGGAGAATATCGGCTTGATTGAGGTCATGGGGCTGGCGATTCTGCCGGGACGGCTGAAACAGGAGCTGGCCGATATCGCCGACCTATTGAGCGGCAATGACGAACTGCGGGAGCAGGCGCTTTCCGCCGATTCTGCCGGCCCGCTTGCCGTGCACGCTTTATGGATCGGCGAGCTGATCGAGCGTCACGGGACGAAGCTGGCCCGGGAGCAGGCGGAAGCCTTGCTCCGAGAAGAGGTCGGCCGCAAGTTTGCGGAAATTTTGGGCCATGCCGGCGTGTTCAAGGTAAGCGACAACGGCCGGGAAGCCTTCCGCCGGTTTATCCGGTCGGCGGGTTATCGGGAATAGGGTTGCGGTAGACCGTGGGTTGCAAAGGAGAAGTCGCCTTTGCAGCCCGCTTTTTTATTCTCTGGCCCGGTTTGTTTTTAGAACGGAAGCGGCAGTATAATCAGAGTGTCATGTTGCATTTAAAATTCAACGTAGGAGGGCGTCTATAATGAATCGTTTTCAATTTCACAATCCGACCAAGCTAATCTTCGGCAAGGAGCAATTACACACTTTGAAGGAAGAAGTTCCGCGTTATGGGCGCAAGGTTCTGCTCGTTTACGGGGGCGGCAGCATCAAACGGAGCGGCCTCTATGACAGAGTGATGTCCCTGCTTCAGGAGATCGGCGCGGAGGTGACCGAGCTTTCCGGCGTGGAGCCGAATCCGCGGCTGTCCACGGTGCATCGCGGCGTGGAGCTGTGCAAGACCAAGGGCATCGAACTTGTCCTGGCCGTAGGGGGCGGTAGTGTGCTGGACTGCTCGAAGGCGATTGCGGTGGGCGCCAAGTACGACGGCGACATGTGGGATTTTGCGGAGCGAAAAGCCGTACCTCAGGCTGCGCTGCCATTGGGAACGGTGCTGACGATGGCGGCTACCGGTTCGGAAATGAACGGAAGCTCGGTTATCTCCAATGAAGCGACCCAGGAGAAGCTCGGCTGGGGCAGCAAGCTTGCTTACCCCGCTTTTTCGATCCTGGAGCCGGAGAATACGGTGACGCTGCCGAAGGATCAAACCGTCTACGGCATGGTGGATATCATGTCTCATGTGTTTGAGCATTATTTTCACAAGGAAACGAATACTCCAGTACAAGACGGCTTCTGCGAGACAATTCTCAGAACGGTGATCGAAACGGCTCCGAAGCTGATCACGGATCTGGAAAATACGGAACACCGCGCAACGATTCTCTACTGCGGCACGATGGCGCTGAACGGCGTACTCAACATGGGTTTGTCCGGCGATTGGGCAACCCACAATATCGAGCATGCGGTGTCCGCGGTATACGATATCCCGCATGGCGGCGGACTGGCTATCCTGTTTCCGAACTGGATGAAGCAGGTCATGCATCATGACCTTACCCGGTTCAGACGGCTGGCGGTCAACGTGTTCGATGTCGATCCGGCAGGCAAAAGCGATCAAGCCATCGCCGAAGAAGGGATCGCTTCGCTGCGCGCGTTCTGGGATTCCATCGGGGCGCCGAGCCGGCTGGCCGACTATTCCATCGACGACAGCAAGCTGGAATTGATGGCCGACAAAGCCGTGCGGTTTGGAGCGTTTGGCAATTTTGCCCGGCTCGAAAAACAGGACGTATTGGAAATTTACAGACGGTCCCTGTAACTGAATAAACTGTAAAATGCCTCTCTTGGATTTCCGAGGGAGGTTTTTTTATATGAGTAAGGGAGAATTATGCAACAATGTCGAATGTAAAACGTAACAATCTACATATGGGTTTGAGATACAGCTGGAAAAGGGGGGGATGGATTGGAGGTTTTGTTTTGGAGCTGTTTTGTAGGCGGAGCCCTCTTCGCCCTCATCAGCACCATCGTTGGCGATTTGGTGGGAGGGTGGCTGGAAGGCCTGTTTGACGCCTTTTCGGCGGATTTCCTGAAACCGGTGGTTACGGCCTCGGCGGTCACCACCTTTGGCGGTGCCGGGATTCTGCTCGACCGCTATACCGGTTTGGGAAATGCCGGCGTTGCGCTTATGGCCATTCTCATTGCGCTTGCCTTATCCGCACTGATTTACTTCGCTTACGTAAAACCGATGGAAAACAGTGAAAACTCCATCGGCTACTCTCATTCCGAACTTCCCGGCAAGCTGGGGGAGGTCACCGTACCGATCCCGTCCAACGGATACGGTGAGATTATGGTGAAATTCGTTTCCGGCAATACGCTGCATACGGCTGTAAGCTGGGACCGCCGCGATATCCCTGCGGGGACCATGGTGGTGATTATCGATGCGAAAGACGGTGTCGTCCATGTATCCGAGTTCGAAGAGCACAATCAAACACAAGGAGATGATGTGATTGGAAAACATGCCTGATTTTTTGTTGATCCCCGGGATTGTCATTGCCGTCATAATTATTCTTGGTCTGGCCTTTTGGGCCCGATACAAAACGGTCAGTCCGGATGAAGCGATGATCGTGACCGGCTCATTTCTGGGGAACAAGAACATTTCCGAAGACGAGTCCGGAAGGAAAATCAAAATCGTGCGCGGCGGCGGGGCGTTCATCTGGCCGATTTTTCAAAAAGCCGAATTTATGTCGCTCCTGTCGCACAAGCTGGATGTGATGACGCCCGAAGTTTATACGGAGCAAGGGGTCCCGGTGTCCGCAGACGGCGTCGCCATCATTAAAGTCGGCAGTTCCGTCGAAGATGTCGCCACCGCGGCCGAGCAGTTTATGGGCAAACCGATTGAATCCCTGAAAGGGGAAGCCCAGGAAGTTCTTGAAGGGCATCTTCGCTCCATTCTCGGGTCGATGACGGTGGAGGAGGTATACCGGAACCGCGACAAATTCGCCCAGGAAGTTCAGGGTGTAGCGGCGAGAGATTTGAAAAAGATGGGCCTGCAGATCGTTTCGTTTACAATCAAGGATGTTCGGGATAAGCACGGGTATCTGGAGGCGCTCGGTAAGCCGCGAATTGCCGCGGTCAAGCGCGATGCCGAGATCGCCGAGGCGGAAGCGATGCGGGATGCCCGCATTCAAAAAGCCTTGGCGGAGGAATCCGGGCAGAAGGCGGAACTGCTGCGGGACACGAATATCGCGGAGGCTTCGAAGGAGAAGGAACTGAAGGTCGCTTCGTTTAAGAAGGAACAGGACACCGCCAAGGCCGAAGCCGATCAGGCCTACCACATCCAGGAAGCCCGGGCGAAGCAGACGATGGTCGAGGAGCAGATGAAGGTCGAATTGGTCCGGAAGGAGCGCGAAATCGATCTCCAGGACAAGGAAATCGTCGTGCGCCAAAAGCAATATGACGCCGAGGTGAAGAAGAAGGCGGACGCCGACCGTTACGCCGTGGAGCAGGCCGCCGAAGCGGAAAAAGCCCGGAAAATGCGGGAAGCGGATGCGCTCCAATATTCTATCGAGACGCAGGCCAAGGCCTCCGCGGAACAAAAACGCCTCGAGGGCCTGGCGATCGCCGATGCGGAACGCGCCAAAGGGACGGCGGACGCCGAAATTATCCGGTTGCGCGGTCTGGCCGAGGCGGAAGCCAAGGAAAAACTGGCGGAAGCGTTCCAGAAATTCGGTGAGGCGGCCATCTTGGATATCGTGGTGAAGATGCTGCCCGAGTTGGCCGGCAAAATCGCCGCACCGATTTCGACGATCGATAAGCTAACGGTTGTCGACACCGGCAAAGGCGAAGGCGCCGCCCGCGTCAGCAACTATGTTACCGAGCTGATGGCCACTGCACCGGAGATGTTGAAGAGCGTGTCGGGCATCGAGCTGGATCGCCTGATCCAAGGCCTTACCCGGGGCAAAGCGGTCCCGGCGGCTGAGGCTGCCGCAACCAAGTCCACGGTCCCGGCGGAGAAATCCTCCGTTCTGCTGGAGAGCGCCGCGGCTTCGCAAGAAACTCCCTAACCGGCGAAGAAACCGGCGGACCCCGTCCGGCTGTGATCATTAAGGAAGACGGTTCAAAGTAAAAAAGCGCGAGTTGCAAGGGGAGTTATGCCTGCAACCCGCGCTTTTTTAAAGCGGTTCTATTTTGTGGGAAATATTTTTATAGTTCGCATAGTTTAAGTTACAATGTTACATGCTGGCCTCTGGCACGGAGGAGACCCGTCGATTATAATAGGCATAAGCATCCCTGAAGTACAACAATGTAAGGAAAATGAGGTGCAATTGTGAACAGCTTACAAGTAGCTAAAGCGCTGAACAATAATGTCATTATTGCCCATCATCCCGAACATGACGAAGTGGTCGTGATCGGTAAAGGCATAGGCTTTAACCGGAAAGCAGGGGACGCGATTCCTCTGGAAGCGGTAGAGAAGCTGTTTATTTTGACCAGCCGATACGAACAGGAACAGTATAAACAGCTTGTTACCCACGTCGATGAGCAGTTGATCGAAATTATTGGCGAAATTATTACGTATATTTCCAAGAAGACACAGACGGAGCTTAACGAGCATATACATATCGCGCTTACCGATCACCTCGCTTTTGCCATTAAACGGGCGGAACAAGATCTCGCGTTCCACAATCCTTTTCTGTACGAAACAAAAGAGATCTATCCGGTGGAATACGAGCTCGCGGAGTATGCGATTCGTTTGATTGATCAAAAGCTTGGCGTCGATTTGGGAGAAGATGAAATTGGATTCGTAGCGCTTCATATCAACAGCGCCATGACCAACCGCCATATCAGCGAAGTTCGCGGCCATACCCAGTTGATCGCCGATCTGGTCGAGGTGGTGGAAAGTGAATTAAAGTTTACGATTTTGCGCAATACTCTGGATTATTCCCGGTTGTTGACGCATTTGCGCTTCGCTATTGAACGGATTCGACGGGGGGAGCAGGTAGGCGAGGTGGAGAAACTCGACAGTTTGCTGAGACAGGAGTATCCGGTGCTTTACGGGGTGGCGGAGAAAATGACCCGGATCATGGAGCAAAGGCTGGAAAGACCGGTTTACGCGGCCGAAGTCAGCTACCTGACGATGCATTTGCACCGTGTGGCTCCTCCCCATATTAAATAAAGTGTTGCATGACCGGTAAGGGTCTGCTATAATTCATTGCGTTAAACAACATGCTTCATGACAACGTGTTACTGATTCGATCAGGCATGAGTTGATAAAAGTTTTTTTGATTGTATCGCCGGATTGCGGGGTATTATAACCGTAATTACGGTAATGCGATTGATGAACTTTCATTGGCTCATGCTTTTTTGTTGTCTGAACCTTTAAGAATGAGTGTGGGAGGTTACTTATGTTCAAGAAGTTTTTCGGCGTTTTACAGCGTGTCGGTAAGGCGCTCATGCTTCCTGTGGCGCTGCTTCCTGCCGCGGGACTGCTTCTTGGGATCGGCAATATGCTGGTAAGTCCGGAGTTTCTGGAACATGTTCCGGCCTTGGAAAATCCGACGGTACACGCTATTGCCACGGTCATGATGAACGCGGGCCAAATCGTCTTTACCAATCTCGCGCTCCTGTTTGCGGTCGGGGTAGCGGTCGGTTTGGCCGGCGGGGAAGGCGTTGCGGGCTTGGCCGCCATCATCGGTTACCTCGTCATGAACGTGACGATGGGAACTGTGATCGGCGTTGTGCCGTCCATGATCGGAACCAATCCGGCCTATGCGAATGTGCTGGGAATTCCGACGCTGGCCACGGGCGTGTTTGGCGGGATTATCGTCGGGATATTGGCGGCCAGCATGTACAACCGGTTCTTTAAGATCGAATTGCCTTCTTATTTAGGCTTTTTCGCCGGTAAGCGTTTTGTGCCGATTATGACGGCAGCGACATCCGTCTTGCTCGGGCTGCTGATGGTGGTCATTTGGCCGCCGGTCCAATCGGGCCTTAATGCGGTGTCCCATTTTATGCTTGAGCAAAACCAAACGCTGTCGGCTTTCATTTTCGGGATTGTGGAGCGGGCGCTAATTCCGTTCGGTCTGCACCATATCTTCTATTCGCCGTTCTGGTTTGAGTTCGGGGAATACATCAACAAGGCGGGGCAACTCGTACGCGGCGACCAGCAAATCTTTATGGCGCAGCTGCGCGACGGCGTTGACTTCACGGCAGGTACGTTCATGACCGGTAAGTTCCCATTCATGATGTTCGGTCTGCCTGCCGCGGCACTGGCCATTTACCATGAAGCCAGACCGGAGCACAAAAAATACGTGGCCGGGATCATGGGCTCGGCGGCCCTTACTTCGTTCCTGACGGGGATTACCGAGCCACTTGAATTCTCGTTCCTGTTTGTGGCTCCTGTTCTGTTTGCGGTACACTGCGTATTCGCGGGTTTGTCTTTTATGGTGATGCACATCCTCGGCGTAAAAATAGGGATGACGTTCTCCGGCGGTTTGATCGACTACTTGATCTTTGGAGTCATCCCGGGACGCACGCCATGGTGGTACGTGATTATCGTAGGTCTGATCCTCGCCGTGATCTATTACTTCGGTTTCCGCTTTGTTATCCGGAAGTTCAATTTGAGAACACCGGGCCGGGAAGATGCGGCCGCTGAGAATGAGGGCGACTCCGGTCAGAGCAAGGCGGTGAAGCAGGATGAGCTTCCGCATAACATTTTGGCGGCGCTCGGCGGCGGGACCAACATCGCTCATCTGGATGCCTGTATCACCCGCTTGCGGGTAGAGGTTAAGGATAAAGCCAATGTCGACAAGGATCGGCTGAAGAAGTTGGGCGCTTCGGGCGTGCTCGAGGTAGGCAACAACATTCAGGCGATATTCGGTACCCGATCCGATACCATTAAATCGCAGATTGCGGACATTATGAGCGGCCGGACGCCGGCGATTCCAACGAAGCCGGATGCCGCCGCGGAGGCCGCGCCAAAAGCGGCCGAAGTCGAGCAGCAAGCCGCCAAAGACGGCGATGCGATCATCAATGAGGATATCGTGATGCCGGTAAACGGGGAACTGCTGGATATAACCCAGGTGCCGGACCCCGTGTTCTCCGAAAAGATGACGGGCGACGGTTTCGCCGTGCTTCCGGCGGACGGCAACATCTGTTCACCGGTTTACGGTAAAGTGTTCAACGTATTCCCGAGCAAGCACGCCATCGGCATCATGTCCGACGGAGGCAAAGAAGTGCTCGTCCACATTGGAGTCAATACGGTGAAACTCAAGGGTCAGGGCTTTAAGGTACTGGTCAACGAGGGCGATCTGGTCGCGGCCGGACAGCCGATTATGGAAGTTGATATCGCTTATGTGAAAGAGCATGCGCCTTCCATCATTTCGCCGATTATTTTCTCGAATCTTCCCGAAGGAGCCGTAGTTACTTTGAAGAAAAGCGGTCCCCTGAAAAAAGGCGAAGGCGATATTATCACCATCCGCTAATATGACAAATCGGAAAGAAATTGGATTTGGTATTACCGATCCCTTACAATAAGGGTGAATTCATAATAAGAAAGCGAGTGTATTCAACATGGAAAAAAGATTCAGAATTACAGACGAAGACGGTATCCACGCACGTCCGGCGACGGCATTGGTCAACACGGCCAATAAATTCAAAGACGCTGAATCCTTTGCTGAAGCTAACGGGAAAAAAGTGACGCTGAAATCGATCTTGGGAGTTCTTTCCCTCGGTTTGGAAAAAGGCGATAACATCACTTTAATCGTGGAAGGCGACAGTGCCGCAGAAGCTCTTCAAGCGCTCACGGATGTGATGGTAAACGAAGGGTTAGGCGAAGTTGATGCTTAAGATTGACGGCATTGCCGCATCCGCTGGAATCGCGATCGCTTCGGCTTTCAGGCTGGAGCATCCCGATTATACGGTGAAGCGCAAAAACGCTGAGGATCCGGCCGCAGAGCTTGCCCGTTTGGAGCAGGCTCTGGCCATTTCCCAGCAGGAGCTCGAAGCGATTAAAGAGCGCACGCTGCAGGAGCTTGGCGCCAAAAAAGCGGAAATTTTCGAATCCCACCTGTTGATTTTGAATGACCCGGAGCTGCTTACACCGGTCCGCGATAAAATCGCCGAGGAGAAGGTTTCGGCGGAATACGCGCTGGACGAAACGGCCAAACAGTTCATCAGCATGTTTGAAAACATGAAGAGCGCCTATTTGCAGGAACGCGCCGCCGATATGCGCGACGTGACGAAACGCGTGCTTACTCATTTGCTGGGGCTGAAGTACGTCAATCCCGCCGAGATTAGCGAAGAAGTGATCGTCATCGCCGAGGATTTGACCCCGTCGGATACGGCCCAACTGAACCGGAAATATGTGAAAGGCTTTACGACGAACATCGGAGGCAGAACCTCCCACTCGGCCATTATGGCCCGGTCGCTGGAAATTCCGGCCGTTGTCGGAACGAAGGACGTTTTGTCCCGGGTTCAAGCCGGAGATACGGTGATTGTGGACGGACTGGGCGGGACGGTCATCGTAAATCCGACACCTGAGGTGCTGGAAGAGTACAAGGCCAAGCGCGACCAATATCTCCGGCAAATCGAGGAGTGGAAGAAGCTGCGCGAGGTTCCGACCGTGTCCAAGGACGGCGTCCATGTCGAATTGGCCGCCAATATCGGAACACCGAACGATGTCACCGGGGTTCTGGAGAACGGTGGCGAAGGTGTCGGATTGTACCGGACCGAGTTTTTGTACATGGGCCGAACCGAACTGCCGTCCGAGGACGTTCAGTTCAACGCCTACAAGACGGTGCTGGAGAAGATGGAAGGCAAACCGGTCGTCGTCCGCACTTTGGACATCGGCGGAGATAAGGAACTGCCTTATCTGGATCTTCCCAAGGAAATGAATCCGTTCCTCGGTTTCCGGGCGGTTCGCCTGTGCCTGGATCGCAAGGACATATTCCGCACCCAACTGCGGGCCCTGCTGCGCGCCAGCACATACGGCAACTTGCGGATCATGTTCCCGATGATCGCTACGCTGGACGAATTCCGTCAGGCAAAGGCGCTGCTTCTCGAAGAGAAGGAAAAGCTCGTGTCGGAAGGCGTTGCCGTATCCGACGAGATCCAGCTTGGAATCATGGTGGAAATTCCTTCGACGGCCGTCCTTGCGGACCAGTTCGCCAAAGAAGTGGATTTCTTCAGTATCGGAACCAACGATCTGATTCAGTACACGATGGCCGCCGACCGGATGAACGAGCGGGTATCCTACCTGTATCAGCCTTACAATCCGGCGATTCTCCGTCTGGTCAAAATGGTGATCGACGCGGCGCACAAAGAAGGGCGCTGGGCCGGGATGTGCGGCGAAATGGCCGGCGATTCCACGGCGATCCCGCTGCTGCTTGGGCTTGGGCTTGACGAATTCAGCATGAGCGCGACCTCGATTCTGCCGGCCCGCTCGCAAATTGCGAAGCTCTCCAAGGCGGAGATGAAATCTTTGGCCGAGCAGGCTTTGCAAATGCAAACCGCGGAGCAGGTCGTCGAGTTGGTACGCAGTATCGGCGAGTAATTGATTTTATTAGCATCTTTTCCAACATTATTGCGGGTTTCCTACTCAACCGGCGCCTGAGGGTGCCGGTTTTTTTTGCGCATCGGTTTATTTTTTCGCTTATTTGGGATAAAGTGAGGGTAAAACTTACTATGTAAGTTAAACCAAGGAACTAGCCACGGGCCAGTAAAGTGATAACAGGAGCTAATTTACTCATGACAAACAACTTAGCGAGGACGGGGATTATCGACATCGGTTCCAACTCCATCCGTCTGGCAATCTATGAAGCTACGCCGGAAGGGGCTTACCGGCTGGTGAATGAAAATAAGGAATCCGCCCGCCTTAGCGGAAAAATCAACCGCGAGGGAATTTTGGAAGAGCAAGCCATTCTCGGGATCGTTCCCGTGTTGACCCAGTTTCGTGAGATTTGCGAGGTTTACGGCTGCCGGACCGTTCGCGTAGCCGCGACGGCGGCGATCCGAAACGCTGCCAACAGTTTGCAAATTACGGAGCGCTTACAAGCGGAGACCGGACTTGAGGTCGAAATTTTAACCGGCGAACAGGAGGCTTACTTGGGGTTTATGGGCGTTGCCGCCGGGATGGAGACGAAGGACGGACTAATTATAGACATCGGCGGCGGAAGCACCGAAATTACCTTGTTTCGCGATCGCCAATTGCTGCACAGCGTATCCCTGCCTATCGGAGCGGTAAACGCCCAGTTGAGATTCGGAGGCCCGGATCCTTGGGGACAACCCGATACGGCCAGGCTGCAGCAGGAAGTCGAGCGGCTGCTGGCCGGGCATGACTGGCTCGTAGAGCATCCGGGACTTGCGCTGATCGGCCTTGGCGGCACGATCCGGACGCTTGGCAAGCTGGATCAGCGCAGGCGGAAGTATCCGCTCCGGCTGGCGCACCACTACCGGCTGGATGCCGAGAGCCTGGCGTATTATGCCGATCTGCTCCCCGCTATGCCGCTGGAGAAGCGCAAGGCGCTCGACGGGCTGCCCAAGTCGCGGGCCGATATTATCGTGCCCGGCCTGATCCTGCTGCAGGCCGTCTTCCGCCATACCGGAGCCGCCTGCTGCATCGTCAGCGGGACGGGGCTTCGCGAGGGCCTGCTGATGGATACGCTCGGCATCGGCGTGCCCGAGCCGGCGGAGGTGCTGGCCCGGCAGGCGTCCGGCCTGCTTGCTTTCCATGCCGGGGCGCCGCTTGGCCATTTCCGGCAGGTCAGCCGGTTTGCGGAGCGGCTGAGCGCCGTCATGGAAGCGGGAGAACCCGCGCCGGAAAAGGCGATGGAGACGCGTCGCCTGCTGTTCGCGGCCTCGATGCTCTATAAAATCGGCGGAGCGATCCGCTATCACCAGTACGACAAACATACGTCGTACTGGCTGCTCCACGCGCCGCCGGGCGCCCTGACCCATCGCGAGGCGGTGCTGTGCGGGGCGATCGTCGACTGCGCGGCCGGAGGCGGCAAGAAAGCGATCGATAGAGAGCTCCAGCGCCTTCTGGAGGAGGGGGACCTTGAACGGATCCGCGAGCTCGGCTCGCTGCTGGAGATTGCGATTGCGCTGGACGCCAGCGAAACGCAGAATGTAGACCTAAAGGAAGCCCGGCTGCAGGACGGAGCATTATTACTCCGCTTAAACTGCCGCAGCCGGGCTTACCTGGAAACGAGCCGGCTCGAAGGAGCGGCCAAAAACTTTAAAAAGGCCTGGAAGTTCAGGTTGGAGTGGGAGTTGAGTCCTGCTTCCACTTGCTGATGTCCAGCGCGTCGAACTGGCTCCGGCAAGGCGGATGCGGGTTGACGGCGGGCACATACTTGCCGTTCTGAACGAGCTTCTTCGCCTTGACGTTGTCGGCCAGAGAAAGCATCAGCACTTGCATGAGCGTTTCGCGGGTATCTTCATTTAAAACCGGGCACATCAGCTCCAGTCTTCGCGTCAGATTACGGGTCATCCAATCCGCACTCGACAACCAGACTTCCGGCTGGCCGCCGTTTTCGAAGTAATAGATCCGCGAATGCTCGAGAAACCGGTCCACAATGCTGACGACCCGGATTCGTTCGCTTAAGTCTTCGATCCCCGGCCGGAGGCAGCAGACGCCGCGGACGATCAAGTCGGTATTTACGCCGGACCGGGAGGCCTCATACAATTCGTCGATGATTTCCTGATTCGATAAGGAATTCATTTTCGCGATAATTCTGGCCGGCCTCCCGGCGGCCGCATGTTCCGCCTCGCGGCGGATCAGCGAAAACAAGCGGTCCTTCATCCCCGTCGGCGCCAGCGTAAACGCCTTCCACTGATCGGCCTCCGAGTAGCCGGTAATCAGATTGAACAGCTGCGAGGCATCCTCGCCGATGGCGGAATCGGCCGTAAACAATCCGATATCCGTATACAGTTTGGCGGTGATATCGTTATAGTTGCCGGTCCCTACATGTACATACCTCTTCAGGTCCCGTCCTTCCTGGCGGACGACGAGCAGGATTTTGGCATGGGTTTTCAGGCCCACAAGGCCGTAGACAACGTGGCAGCCCGCTTTCTCCAGCGTCCGGGCCCAGGCGATATTCCGCTCCTCGTCGAATCGCGCTTTCAGTTCCACGACGACGGTGACCTGTTTCCCGGCCTCGGCCGCGCGGGCCAGCGCCTGAATGAGCGGAGAATTGCCGCTGACGCGGTACAGCGTCATTTTGATCGCCATGACCGCGGGATCTTCCGAAGCCTGGGTGATAAAGTCGGTGACGGCTGCAAAGCTTTCGTACGGATGGTACACCAGGACATCGCGTTGTTTTAATACCTCGAAATAATCCTCACTGATCTCGAACTCCCGGGGGTACACCGGCTCGATCTGCGGATAACGGAGCTTCGGATTTCCTTTGACCGCGGCCGGGAGCTTGCCGAGAAAGCCGAGATCCAGCGGCCCGTCGATTTGAAAAATCGCCTCGCTGATTTCAAATTCCTCCCGCAGCACTTCCAGCGCGTAAGGATGAATCCCCTTCTGGATCTCGAGCCGGACGGGCGCTCCCCAACGGCGTTTGCGGAGCTCTTTTTCGATTTCCTCGAGCAGATCTTCAGCCCCTTCCTCGTCCAAGGCCAAGTCGGCGTTCCGGGTCACCCGGAACTGATGAACGGCCAGCGGGGTATATCCGCTGAACAGCGTGTGAATATGATGCTGAATGACCTCTTCGATGAGGATAAAGGATTGCTTTTTGCTGTTGGAATGATGCGGCAGGGGAATAATCCGCGACAGATTGGACGGGATTTGCACGATCGCAAAATAAGGCTCCCGTTCTTCCTCGTCCTCCAGGCCCCGCGCAGCCAGGGGGTCCCTCGCCAAAACGACCGCCAAATAAACGAATCCGGTATGGACGAGCGGGAACGGACGGCTCTGATCCACGGCCATGGGCGTCAACACGGGAAATATAATGTCGTGGTAGTACGTCTCCATCGACTTCCGTTGGGTGGAGTTCAACTCATCGTATTTAAGAAACAAAATATGCGCCTTGGCGAGTTGACGGGTCAAGTCCCGGAAAGTCCGGTATTGATCCCCCACCATTGCCGAAATTCGGGTGATCAGCCGCTTGTACAACCCCGCGGGCGTATAGCCCGTGAAATCAGTTTTTGTGTAGCCTGCCCGGATTTGGTCCTGAATCCCCGCTACGCGGACGCTCATAAACTCGTCGAGATTGCTGGATACGATCGCGAGAAATTTGGCTCTTTCCAGCAAAGGCGTGGCCGGATCCTTCGCCTCCATCAGCACGCGGCGGTTGAATTCGACCCAGCTCAAATCCCGGTTCAAATATCGGGACCCTTTATTTTTATGTTCAGCAAGTGCCATTCTGCATGACCTCCATTTGCCCTAAAAACTCTCAGTTTGGAAACAAGCTAATTTTATTTTACTATGCCGATAGGAAGCGAAATGCATGATTGTGTAAACACAGTGTAAAAATTATAACTCTATGTAAAAATGTACGGATTTTTTGAGCCACCGCCTGTTAAATTCAGCAGAGATATGGGTAATAGATATTTATAGCATTTATTGGCGTTTCGCCACTGTAGCTTTTCTAAGGAGGATGATGCATATATGGCAACGAATCATCAGACACATCGGTTAGATGCTGAACGAAGAGAGACGTTTACCCGGGCATCCCTACGTCAGTTAAGGGACAGCGGCCGAATTCCCGCGGTTATCTATGGGGCGAGCACGGAGCCGCTGCCGCTTCATGTGGATTTCAAAGAGCTGGCCAAAATTTCCCGGACCGGAAGGGCGGAGGTTTTCGAACTTAAGCTGGATAGCGGGGAAACCTACCCGGTTCTCATCAAGGAGATTCAGCAGCGTGCCGGTAAAGTAGTGCATGTGGATTTTCAGCAAGTTTCCAAAAACAAACCGATTCGCGTCAAGGTTCCGTTGACTTTAAGCGGAACGGCCCAGGGGACGAAGGTTGGCGGCGTACTGCAAGTGCAGTCGACGGAGCTGGAAGTGGAAGGGTTGCCGGATGATCTGCCGGCCGAAATCGCGGTGGACATCTCCCATTTGGGAACCGGCGACAAGCTGACGGCCGCGGACGTGACCTTGCCGGCAGGAATAACGCTGGTCGGGGCGGAAGAGGAACTGCTGGCTTCGGTTGTGCTGCCGCGGGTGGCGGAAGCGGATCTCGCCACGGATGAAGCCGAAGAAACTGAGCCGGTGGCCGAAACATAGAAGATTAACAACCTGTTTGATAGAACGGCGTGGGCTGTGCAGCAGCTGCGCCGTTTTTCGTTGGTCTCTTGTGCCGCCGAACTTTTTTAACGGACACAGTAGCGCCTATTTTGGCAAAAAATAGCCTATCCAATTTCTAACGGAAGCAGTAGCGCCTATGTTCCTCAATCACCTTCAAACAGAGCGATTTGCAACGAATAGGGACTATGATTTCCGTTAACCTCTGAAATCGGCCTTTAGGCGCAAATAGGCGCTAATATTTCCATTAGGCCGGTAAGTTCTCTTCCCATGTGGCGAAGCATCCGTCTGCCGGCGGGGAGTTCCTTCTCTTCTTCTTCCAGCTTGACGAATCTGTCATTTGTAACTAGAATGGTTGCATGATCTAGGAGTCATACTATTTTATAAGAAGAAAGAAGGGGTTTGGGTGCCACCGAAAAAGACAGGAAACGCCATGACGCAGCGAAAAGAGGAGGCGGAGAGGCAGGCGCAGCAGCAGCGGAAGAGGCGGGTGATTTGGTTCTCGACCGTCGGCGTTCTGCTCGTATTGATCATCGTTGTGCTGTCCTTGGATCCGAAGCCGAAGGCCGCTTCGTTCGATTACGAAAATCTGCCTGTGCTCGGCCGGAGCGATGCGCCGGTGAAAGTTGTGGAATTCGGGGATTTCAAATGTCCGTCCTGCAAAATAGCCATTGAGACGATCAAGCCGCAACTGGTCAGCGATTATATAGATCAAGGGAAGGTCGCTTTTTATTTTATGAACCTGCCTTTCATCGGTAAAGATTCGACAACGGCGGCCCTCGCCGTTCAATCCGTTTACCACCAAAATAAGGAAGCTTACTGGCCGTATTTCGACGCCATTTTCAGCAGGCAGGGGGAGGAAACCGCAGAGTGGGCTACGGTCGACTTTCTCGTCGGATTGGCGGAGGAACTTAAGCTGGAAGTGAATTATGAGCAGCTCCGCAATGATATCGAAAGCAAAACCTACCAAAATGAAGTGGACGAGCAGTACGCCAAAGGAGATTCCTTGGGCGTCGACAGCACCCCGACCTTCTTTATTAACGGCCGGGAGTTTACCGGCAATATCGCCAACTATGACGAGTTCAAACAAGCCATCGATGAAGCGATGAGCAAGTAGTGGGAGGAATCGGCGGATGCGCTCTTTTTTTAGGAATTACGGCATTTATCTCGCTTGGCTGGTCTCGCTGGTGGCTACCGCGGGCAGCTTGTATCTAAGCGAAGTGCTGCATTATGAACCGTGCCGGTTATGCTGGTTTCAGCGGATCTTTATGTACCCTCAGGTGATCATCCTGGGAATTGCCGCTTACCGCAATGACCGTTCGGCCGTCATCTATGCCATTCCTCTCAGTGCCATCGGCGGTTCCATTTCGCTCTATCATTACGCCGAGCAGAAGATTCCGGCTCTATCCAAACTGCTCCCCTGCAAAGTGGGCATTCCCTGCAATTTCGATTATTTGAATTGGTGGGGGTTCGTCACGATCCCGTTTATGGCGTTAATCGCCTTTATCTTGATCATTTTATGTCTCTCCGCCGCCCGTAAAGGGGCTGCGGATCAGCCGGAAGCTTAGCAAGAACGTACCAAGAAGCGGGGCCCCTTGTCTGTAATGGACAAAGGGCCCCGCTTTGACGTTGCCGGGCGTCATTACGCGTTCAATTCGTTCAGGGAAGGGGACGGAAGGTGTACTGTATATCCGCCTGCTTTTGAAGGAACGCGTAAGCTCATTAAAACTCCGTCCACCTTTCGAGCGAATCCAACTTCTGCTTGAACAGAGCGGCTTGTTTCTTGATCTCTTGTTCGTTTTGAGACGCGAGGACGCGTTCGAACTCGAGAATGAGATCGGCGATATATTCCCGTCTTTCATGAAGGGCTTCTTCATAAAGCCGTTCCCCTCTCGCCAGCAGCAAACGGTTCTCACTGCGGTCGCGGGGATGAATTTTCAAATGCTTCAATTCCTCAAGCCGGGCCTGGATTTGTTCCGGGGAATATTGGCCGGGATTCTTCTCGATAATCATCGTTTTCTTCTCGCCGGTTTTGACCGTGGTGACCTCGACCTCCAGCACGCCATTAATATCGTAGGTATAACGAAGATCGATGCTTTGTTCGCCGGCGGGGGCTATCGGAATTTGAATGGTCAAATCGCCCAAATGCACATTGTTCTCGACCCGCCGGCTTTCCCCTTGATAAATGCCGAGGGTAATCGCGGACTGGTTATCATGAACGGTACAAAGCCGATCCACTTTGCTGACCGGAATCGGGGTGTTCCGTTCAATAATCGGAAGGAAATAGCCGTCCTCGATTCGGCCGCCTTCAAACCGCTTGATGATATCCGTCCCCAGCGTGAACGGGCAGACATCGGTCAAAATCATCTCCTGCAGGCTGGCGTCGCGGTCTTTCAGCGCGACCTGGATCGCTGCGCCCAAGGCGACGGCTTCGTCGGGATTGATATTGGAGTAAGGCAGGCGGCCGAACATTTTGCTGACCACCGATTTAATGATCGGCATGCGGGTGGCTCCTCCGATTAGGATGACCGCGTCCAAATCTTTCGGCGCCAACGAAGCGTCGCGCAAGGCGCGTTCAATCGGGTTGCGCAGACGAAGCAACAACTGGCCCGCCAGCTGTTCGTACTGGTTCCGGTCGATGGTCAACTGGTAGGTCCGATCCCCTTCGCTAAAGGCCATCTCGCCGGTATTGCCGTTGCCCAGCGCGATTTTGCACGTTTCCGCCTGTTTAAACAGAGCCGACCGGGCCTTGCCGGACAAATTCACAAAGTCGATGCCCTGGTTCTCCACAAAGTAAGACAGCAGAATGTCGGTAAAATCCTCTCCGCCCAAATAGTTGTCCCCGGCGATGGATTGGACTTGCATGACGCCTTCAAACAGTTCGAGAATCGATACGTCGAAGGTGCCTCCGCCCAGGTCAAACACGAGGAACCGGGTGTCCGCCTCCTGCTGATGAAGTCCGTAGGAAACCGCGGCGGCGGTAGGTTCGCTGATCAGACGCTCCACGTGCAGCCCGGCCAGCGCCGCGGCCCGAAGCGTCGCTTTGCGCTGGGTATCGTTGAAATAGGCCGGAACGCTGATGACGGCCTCTTCGATTTCCTCATTTAAATAGGCTTCGGCGTCCGCCTTTAAAGACCGGAGAATAAAAGAAGACAGGTCCTCCGGGGAAAAAGAATATTTGCCGATCTGGTACTGCTTGTCCGTCCCCATGTAGCGTTTGAAGGTGGAGGCGGTCAAATGCGGATGCGTGATGCTTCTCTCCTTGGCGATTTGTCCTACCAGGATTTCATCGTTGTCGTCCAGGCTGACGACGGATGGCGTGAGATGGGAACCCAGCGAATTGGGGATGATTACCGGACCGTTTTCGGTCCAATGGGCCACCAAACTGTTGGAGGTTCCGAGGTCGATTCCGATTTTTGCCATAATGTACCTCGCTTCAGTGATAAGTATTCATTATAATTATCGGTTTGAAAGTAAGGAATTGTAATGCTGTACTGTCTTCAGGGTTCCTCCGCGTTGTTCTCCGCAAAAAAGCGTCCGCTTTTCAAATCGTGGACAAACTGCTGCAGCCACTCGTAGTACCCCAAGGCGTGACGGAGCTTGTGCAGGTCTTTCAAACAGTTCGTACGCTCTTCCTCCGGCGTCTCGAGATCCAGGATTATCTCCGTAAGCTCGGGCAGTACTTCTTGAATGGCTTCGGACATCACGTCGATTTCGCGCTGCAGCTTGGCGGTGAAGAAGTTCTGAAACGCCCGGTAGAAATCCGTCTCCGCGACATACAGGTCTTTGCGGTCTTCTTTTTCCGCCAGCTTGGTCACCATTTGGGAGGCCATGAGGGAGCGGACCGCATAGCTCATATTGCTCTTGCTCATATTCATCCGTGTTTTCATTTCTTCCAGAGTCATCGGCTTGTCCTCAAAATACATGATTCCATACAGCTCGCCGAAGGAATGGGTGGCGCCGTATAAATCCATCGTATTCGCGATTGCCTTGATCACTTTGCGGCGAAGCCGGGCCGCCGGCCCGACTTCGTCCGGTGTAAGCTGATTCATAGATTCACCTGCCGATAGCATCGATTTGGTCCCGACTTCCATTATAAGTTTCATTGTGGAAATGGGGGAGAAAAACAAGTTTTTTTACAGGATTCGAAACGGAATTTTACATCAAGAAAACCATGCGTACACGCTTCAATTGTACAATATTTTTTGAACACTAGGAAAGTTATTGCAAGGAATCTGATTAAATGGCATGTTTCTTGCCAAATGTTAAATGAAAATTGAACGATAGGAGGAACGATTTGAAACCTTCAAAATGGGCCCCGGAACTTAAGGCGCTGTCATACACGCTGCCGGCGATGATCCCGCTTGCAATGTTTTGGCTGTTCCCGCTGGGGTATGCTTTTTATTTGAGCTTAACGGATTGGGATTTTATGAGTCCGGACAAAAAGTTTGTCGGGTGGGACAACTTCGTCCAACTTTTCGGTAATCCGGAGTTTTACAAATCGTTAAAGGTCACTTTCCTGTTTATGGCCGGAAGCGTGATTCCGACACTGGTCGGCGGCCTGGCCCTTGCGGTGCTGTTCAACGTCAAGCTGCGATTTTCCGGATTATACCGAGCGCTTATTTTTTCGCCATGGGTAACGCCTACGGTGGCCGTCTCGATCGTGTGGTCCTGGATCTTTGAGCCGGAGGTGGGATTGGCCAACTATGCGCTCCGCCTTTTTGGAGCCGAAGGGGTCGGGTGGTTGAGCGATCCGAACTGGGCGCTTGCCGGGATCCTGATCGTTACAGTTTGGAAGTCGGTAGGCTGGGCGATGATTTTTTATCTGGTGGCGCTGCGCAATGTACCGCGGGATTTGCTGGAAGCCGCGGAGATGGACGGGGCCGGAAGTTTCCGCCGGTTTACCCGGATCACGGTACCGCTGATCTCGCCAACCACTTTTTTTCTGGCCATCATTTTAATGATCTCGTCGGTCCAAGCTTATGACCAAATTAATATTATGACGCAGGGAGGGCCTTCCGGGACGACGCGAACTTTGCTGTATCTGTATTACCAGTCCGCGTTCGAGGCGTTCCATATTGGCGAAGCTTCCTCGGTGGCGGTCGTACTTGTGATCGGCTGCGCCCTCTTGTCGCTCGCTTCTTTCGCGGTAAGCCGGCGGAGCGTGCATTATGAATAAACCCGGGATGAAAGAGGAGTGCGATTCATGACGGAGAGAAACGGACTGCCGCGCATTATGAGGCATTTGGCGCTCGCTCTGATCGCCGCCTTGATGGCCTTTCCTTTTTATTGGATGGTTACGAGCGGTTTGAAGACAAACGATGAGATATGGCGGTTCCCGCCGACCTTTTGGCCTGAAGCTCCCGATTGGGGCAACTTTCCGGAGGCTTGGAAAGCGGCTCCCTTCTGGAGATATATGATCAACAGCATCGGTGTTGCTTGTGCCATCGCGGCGATTCAAGTGATCAACTCGGCTATGATGGCCTATGCGTTAACGCATATGAAATTCCGTCTTAAAAGCCTGCTGACGGCGGTAATTCTGCTTGGCTACATGGTGCCTAACACCGCTGTCTATTTGCCGGGGTATGTCGTGCTGTCCAGGCTTGGACTGCTGGATACTTACACAGGGCTGATATTATCGAATTGCGTCAGCGTCTTTTCGATTTTCTTAATCAGACAGGCGTTCCTTCAGGTGTCCCACGAGCTGGTGGAGGCCGGGCAGATCGATGGCGCGCCGCACCGGACGATCCTTTGGTCCATCCTGGTTCCGCTGACGCGGTCGTCTTTTGCCGTACTGGTTCTGATTACGTTCATCGAGCAGTACAACAACTATTTCTGGCCCATGCTGATCACGAAAAACCCGGATCTTCAACTAGTGTCCGCGGGGCTGCGCAGCTTTTTTGTGGAAGGGGGTGCGTACGGTCTGAAGTGGCCGCTCATTATGGCCGCCGGCTCATTTACCATTTTGCCGCTGCTGCTGCTGTTTCTACTGACTCAAAAAACGATTATGCAAAGCGTGAATTTATCTGCGGGTGTCAATAAAGGGTAGGTTAAAGGGCAAGTCCATATTTTGCGGAGCGGGGGAAAGAAGCATGAATTTGAAAAAAGGGCTGTTGTTCGCTTGGATCTGCGGTTTAGTACTGTTGTCGGCCTGCGGTACCGGGGCCAAAAACGCGGGGGAGACGTCGGCCACGGCCGGCAAGGCCGCGGCGGAAACGGGCGGCGGAGCGCCCGTGGAAATCGAGTTCTGGTATGGGCTCGGCGGAAACCTCGGGGACCACATGAAAAAGCTGATCGACGATTTTAACGCCTCCCAGAAGGAGGTCGTTGTGAAGGGGATCGTCCAGGCCGACTATTCGGAGACGGAACGGAAGCTGCAGGCCGCCATTGCCGCGGGAAATGTCCCGGCAGCGGTACTGGCCTCCAATGTGGATTGGGCCAGGAAAGGCTATTTTGCCCCGATGGACGAGATGATTGCACAGGCCGCGGATTTTAACAAAGAGGATTTTGTCCAGACGTTCCTATCTCAGGGGCAGGTTGACGGAAAACAGTATTTTCTTCCGATGTACGGAACGACACAGGTGATGTATTACCGTAAGGACAAGTTTGAGAAGGCGGGGGTTAAGCCGGAGGATATCAAAACCTGGGAGGACCTGGCGGAGGCCGCAAAAGCGATGACGGAAAAATCCGGCGGCAAAACGACCGTCTACGGCTGGGAACCGATGTGGGGAGAAGGGAATATGATCGATGCCGTTCTCAGTAAAGGCGGCCGCATTCTCAGCGAGGACGGCAAAACGGTGCTGATCGATTCGCCGGAATGGGTGGAAACCTGGGCTTTGTTCGGGAAATGGATCCACGAGGACGGGATCATGCGGATTCACTCCGGCGGCCAGGGCTGGGAGTACTGGTACAAGACGATCGACGATGTCATGAAAGGCCAGGCTGCCGGATATACCGGCTCCAGCGGGGACCAGGGCGATCTCGACTTTACGCAGATCGGTGCCATGGAGCAGCCCGGCTGGGCAGGCGTCGGGGAGGGCAAGCCCGTAGCCAGCGCGATTATGGCCGGTATCCCGGCCAAAGCCAGTCCGGAGCAGCAGCAGGCGGCATTCCAATGGCTGACCTATTTCAACAATGCGAAAAACACCGCATACTGGTCGATGAATACCGGGTATATCGCGGTTCGTCAATCCGCACTGGAAGATCCCGATTTTGTCGCGTACAGCGAGCAGAATCCGCACAGCAAGGTGCCATTAATGCAGGCGGCGCACGGTTCCGCTCCGTTCCAGGATCCGACGGGCGGCAAGATCAACGATGCCTTGAAGATCGCAGCCGACAAAGTACAAATCGAGAACATTCCGGCCGAACAGGCGCTCAAGGAAGCGAAGGAAGCGGCGCAAAAGGCGCTCGACAGCGTGAAGTAGAGGCGGACGGGAATGAGCGAACTTTTTGTGAATGGACGCCGCTATGCCATCGACGGCATTTTATTCGATAAAGACGGAACCCTGCTGGATTTCGTCAGCATGTGGGGAAGTTGGGGCGATCGGATGCTGGACGGATTTCGCAGCCGGCTTGCTTCCCTCGGGTTGCGCCCGGCCCCTTTGGATCCTTCCCTGTGGGGTACGCTTCACGCCGGTGATGGAGGCATTTACGATTATGACCGGAATGGTCCGCTTGCCATGGGGACCCTGGCTGAGCTGTTCACCCTGCTGACGTGGCAGGGATACCGGGCGGGGCTGAGTTGGGCAAAGGCCAAAGAAGTGGTTGAACTCTGCCGCATCGCCGCGGACGAGGAGCTGGACCGGGGCCGCCCGGTCCTGCCGATGCCTGGTGTCGCCGCCTTCCTGGAGGCCTGCGGCGAGCGGCAAATTCCGCTCGGCGTTGTCACCGCGGATGATACGGCGGCCGCCGAGAAGCACTTGGAGTGGCTCGGGATCCGCCGCTATTTCGCGGTTGTTATCGGCAACGATCTTGTGGCGCGGGGCAAGCCGTTCCCGGATATGCTGGAACTGGCCTGCCGGAAGCTGTCGCTTCGGGTGGAGCGGACGGTTGTCATCGGCGACACGAACGGGGACATGCGGATGGGCAAAGCCGCCGGAGCGGGCCTCTGCATCGGACTTGCGAGCCAACCGCCGGAGCGTGGCGAGCCGGCCGAGCTGTTCCCGGATGCCGATGTTCTGGTCGAGTCCTATAGCTCACTAACCTTGAGAAGAGGGAGCGGCGCAGGCCTTGAACATCTTGAAAACTCATTCGGCGGGGAAGGGGAGGTACAACGATGAGCATGGAGCTTAACAAGCCGGAAAGGGAGCGGCCGCGGCTTAGTTTTCAAGTGATCACGGATACACATGTCACTGTGGACCCGGATCATGAATACAACCGGAACTTCGACCGGGCGTTAAAAGATATCGCCGCCAACGCGGTCCGCAGCGGGGGGATTATGCACGTCGGGGATTTAACCGACCACGGCGATCCGGAGGAGTACCGGGAAATGAACCGAATCCTCGCGGCTAACCGCGAAGGGCTGCCCGATGTTTATTTTACGCTGGGCAATCACGATGTCGCTCTGGGGGACTGGAATTCGAGGCTGGCAAACTACATCGGGCATTCCGGGATGGCCGGCCCTTACCATGACCACTGGATCGGCGGTTATCATTTTATTTTTATCGGTACGGAGCGGGGGCTGGAAAGGTTTTGCGATTTAAGCCAAGCCCAGTTGAACTGGCTGGATTTGAAGCTCGGAGAGCGGGCTTCCATGGATAAGCCCGTCTTCGTATTTCTTCACCAACCCTTGAAGGATACGGTTGCGGGCTCGCTGGAAGCGCAAAACTGGTACGGAGTTGTGCAGGATGCGGAGTTGAAGCGAATTTTGGGCAGGCATCCGCAAGCGATCCTGTTTACTGGGCATACGCACTGGCATCTCGGGGCGGAGCGCACGATGGTGGAGGGGCGGGGGAGCATGGCGACTCTATTCAACGCCGCTTCCGTAGCTTATCTGTGGACGGATGAGGATGAGCCGCTCCTCGGGAGCCAAGGCTATTACGTTGAAGTTTATGCCGATAGAGTGTTGGTCAAAGGGCGGGATTTCACGGCGGGGCGTTGGGTGGAATCCGCGCAATTTTCGATCCCGATCCCGTCCTAGGACCTGCCCGTGTCGGTTTGGAGGGTGGTATGCATTTCCAGGCCTGAGACCGCAACATTTCCACCTTTTTTACGTTCGTTATGATGGAGGTGTTACTATTGATCAGACACAAGAAATGGCTCGTTTCCATCATGGTGGCCGTACTCGCGGTTTCGCTGGCCGCCTGCGGCGGGAAGAATAATGCCCCGGCAAACTCCGCTCCGCCGACTAATCAAACCGACCCGGGCAACGGGGAACCGAACCGGAACGACTCCGAGACGCCATCGGAAACGAAACAGGGGACAGGGGTCTGGGTAGGCCTGATCGATAACCATTCCGCCGAAATCCGGGTGGATGGAAATCCGGAAGCCTTCCAATTGAACCAGGATGTACAGGAACTCGCCGACGGATTGAATCCGGAGGAGACCGTACAATTTGAATATGTGGAGCAAAAGGTCGAAGGTGACGATTCCCTGATCCAAAAGACCATCACCAAACTGGCCAAAGCAGGCAAGGGTGAACAAGCCGAATCGGGTTCCGGCGGCAAGCAGGCACCCGCGGGGGATTTGCCGGCGACACGAACCGTTGAGGTCGAACTTGAAGGGATGAAGGAAGAGCGAACGGCCAAGCTGGCTGAAGGCGAAGGCTATGCCTTTTACGCTTTTGACGGCTTCACCTTCGATGCCAAAGAGAACAAGTTAAAGATGGATTACGACAACAACTATTTCGTCGAAATTGTCAAGCTGCCGTCCGACTACAGCCTGGACCAAATTGCGGCGGATGCCAAAAAAGAACTGGCCGAAACCGGCAAGGTCGAAGAACGGAAGGGCGAGGAAATCCATGCTTCGATGCGGGACGCGTCGCTCTTTCTGGTTGCAAGCGGTGAGAAGCTGACCAAGGAATATATCCTTAAAGAAGTGGACGGCCAAGGATATATGTTCAGGGTAAACATGCCGCATGGCGAGGCTTCGGAAGGATTTGGCCCGCTGGCCTTCGCTTCCCTGAATACCATCGTGAACCGGTAGGGAATTTAAGGGGAATATTTCGGAATGGGGAGCCAAATGTACCGTGAGGTTCCGTATCACGAGCCGATGAGTGTATATCGCTAACCGGCGTTCTTGTCAGAAGCTACCCGTTCTTTCCTAAGGGAAAAGATGGGTAGCTTTTTCTATAGTCGATGGACATTTTTTCATTGGGAGTACTGCTTGCGGAATTTTTGCGGCGAACAGCCGTTTTTGATCGTAAACCGGTTCGAGAAGTAAGGGGCATTCCGGAAACCGACATCCTTGGCGATCTCCGACACCGGCCATTCGGTCTTCAGTAACAGCAGTTTGGCCTGTTCCAGACGGTAGTGCAGCAAATATTCATGCGGGGTCATACCGTATACCTGCTTCAGGCACCTCGTAATATAGTTATAGTGAAAATGCAGGGCTTCGGACAAGCTTTCGCTGGTGATTTCGGAACGATAATGGTTTTTGATATACGCCTCCGTCTGTTCGGCCACGGTGACGACGGGGGAGGCATACTGCTCAAGTTGGCGCAAATCCATCATGCGGATCAGTTCGTCGAATGTCTGCTGACTGGACCAATAAGCGCTGGATTGACGCTCGGTCGTATAGGCAAGCAGCTTGTCCATCAATCGATAGGTTTGACCGGGATAAGGCAGATGCCAATGTTTCGGCAGTTGAATGGAATAAGGCGCCGTCCCGTAAACACGGGTATGCTCTTCCGGCTGATAGAGCGCAGGCAAGCTTCCCGAAGCTGTTTCCTGCCAGGGACAGACGGTGTGAAAATGGAGCCAGTAAAAAGAGCAGCGCTCCTCACACGGCTTGAACGCGTAATGGTAACGGTCCGGCAGCAGCAGCAGCGTTTCTCCCGCCCCCAGCTCCCAGCGTTTCTCTTCCTCTCCAATAAACAGGGTTCCCCGCTCCACCAACAGCAGGTCGAAAACTCCGAGATTTTTCCGGTTCGGATGCTGGTCTCCGGCAGCGTAGACCGTATGGCCGCATTCCAGAAAATAGGGGGCTGGCGGGGCCGGAATATGAACGATATCGGCGGCTTTGATCATTGGGCCTCTCCTCCTTGGTTTGTGTGAAATATTATAAACAACAGGTTGGAAGCGCTTATATTATTTATTAAATATATAAGCTAGAATGAAATCTGTCAGTATGATTTTTCGATAAAAGGAGGAGTCTCCAAGATGGTCAAAAGCGCGAATACGGCTTACGCGGCTCGAGTGCCGCTGCATCAGGTGCACATTCAGGATGAATTTTGGAGTTACTATATTAATCTGGTACGGGATGTCGTTGTCCCCTATCAGTGGGACGCCTTGAACGACCGGGTCAACAGTGCGGAACCGAGCGGGGCCGTACGGAATTTTAAAATTGCGGCGGGAGTGGAGCAGGGCGACTTTTACGGCATGGTATTTCTGGACAGCGATATCGCCAAATGGCTGGAGGCGGTGGCCTACCTGCTGGAATCGAAACCCGATCCGGCATTGGAGGAGATCGCCGACGGTTTGATCGATATCATCGCGATGGCTCAGCAGGAAGACGGTTATCTCAACACCTATTTCACGATCAAGGAGCCGGGGCAGCGCTGGACCAACTTGGCGGAGTGCCATGAGCTGTACTGTGCCGGACATATGATCGAAGCGGGCGTAGCTTACTACCGGGCCACCGGAAAAAGAAAGCTCCTCGACGTCGTCAGCCGCTTCGCCGACCATATCGACAGCGTGTTCGGCACCGATCCGGGGAAGCTGGCGGGGTATGACGGCCACCAGGAGATCGAGCTCGCTTTGATCAAGCTGTATCAGGCTACCGGGAATGAGCGATATTTGCGGCTCAGCCGTTATTTTGTGGATCAACGAGGGCAGAAGCCGAACTTCTATGCCCTTCAGTTGGAGGAGCGCGGAGGCAAGACCCACTGGCCGGGGAATATGGCGCTGGATCTGGAATACAGCCAGTCCCATGTCCCGGTGCGGGAGCAGGATAAAGCGATCGGGCACGCGGTACGCCTGCTCTATATGCTGACCGGCATGGCCGACGTCGCCGCCGAAACGGGAGATGACAGCCTGTTTGCCGCATGCCGGCGCCTGTGGGACAACATCGTCACCCGGCAGATGTACATTACGGGCGGCGTGGGCTCCATGCCGCAGGGCGAAGCGTTCTCCTTCGACTACGATTTGCCGAACGATACGGTCTATGCGGAGACCTGCGCTTCCATCGGCTTGATCTTTTTTGCCCAGCGGATGCTGCGGATCTCGCCGGAAGCGGAATTTGCCGACGTGATGGAACGCGCCTTGTACAATACGGTGGTTGGGGGCATGTCCCGGGACGGCAAGCACTTCTTCTACGTCAACCCGTTGGAAGTGGACCCTAAGGCGTGCGGCGGAGCCAACCGCAAATACGACCATGTCAAGCCGGTACGCCAGGAATGGTTCGGGTGCGCCTGCTGCCCGCCGAACGTTGCCCGCTTGTTGGCCTCCTTGGGCGAGTATATTTATACCGTGCACGAAGATACCCTGTATACTCATCTTTATATCGGCGGCGAGGCGCAGCTGGAAGTGGGCGGCGGTGAAGTGAAGTTGAAGCAGGCGTCGAATTATCCGTGGGACGGCAAGATTCGGCTGGAGGTGGAATCGGATGGGGCGGCAGGATGGTTCGTGCTGGCGCTGCGGATTCCGGGCTGGTGCAAGCACGCGTCGCTCAAACTCAACGGTTCGGCCTATCCGCTGAACGATCAAACCGTAGTGAACGGGTATGTGCGGATCAAGCGGGAATGGGCGGCCGGCGATTGCGTAGAGCTGGACCTGGAAATGCCGGTGCAGCGGATATATAGCCATCCGCTGGTTCGCGCGAACGCCGGTAAAGTCGCGCTGCAAAGAGGCCCGCTCGTGTACTGCCTCGAGGAGGCGGACAATGGCGCCAACCTGCACGAGCTCGTGCTGCCTCGCGAGGCGGAGCTTACGGCGGTCCGGGAGGAACAGCTTCTCGGCGGCGTGGTCACCGTCCGGGCCGAGGCCGAGAAGCTGCGGGAAGAGGACTGGACGAACGGGCTCTACAGCCCGGAAGCCGCACCAGGGACGAAGCCGCACCCGGTGAAGTTCATCCCGTACTACGCCTGGGCCAACCGGGGCGAAGGCGAAATGACCGTTTGGGTCAGAGAGCGATAATAGAGCGAACATAGTGAAGGGACCAGGCCCGATTGCCGCCAGAGTGCGCGGCGGTCGGGTTTTTTGTATTGGCGGTCGGCGCGGGCGGGCGGCTGTAACGGAGGTGGAGTGCAGGATTAATGGGATATTCTCCAGCTAAATATCCTTTTCGGCGTAGTCCGTTACCCTTTGACTAGCGATGCACTAACCCTAACATGAAAGAAGAGTGTGGTAAAAATGAGAGCCCTATCTTACGCGTGGCGTAGTCCTGCTTTATTTCGGGAGATTTTATCTTTTTCTTCCAATATTAACCCGAATCGATATAATCGAGTATGAATTCCTGCAAAAGGTCAGGCATTCCGGCTGGTACTAACGCCTGAGAGGAGTCTAACGGCAGTAGCAGCCGCTATTTAACGAAAAGTAGCCCTTTCGAAATTCTAACGGTCGTGAGCGCCGTTATTCCCCTGGATTCTCGCCTTAACAGCATTAATCTTGCAAAAACCTTAACATCAGTTAGTCGTAATGAGTTGAACTAATGATGGAGGGATAGAGGCAGCCGGGTGAAATGTTCTTCCGATCGCTGTTGCTCCCGGATTTCTTGATGAATTAAATTCAGATAAGGTAGAAGTCCGGTCACAAAGGCGAACGCTACGCTTCTCCAGAATCATTTCACCCTCTTGCCTTTTCCCATCCTATGCTCTAGTTCAACTTGTTTGCCAGTGATGTTTCGCCTCTCCCAAAAAGGCAAAAAAAAGCCCCACCTCACTTCAAACGTACAGACACATTTTTTTCCAGAGTATGGTTTTTCTTCTGTTTTGGTTCTACATTTTTTTAGTAATAGATCATCCGTAGTTTCTCCAAACGTTCTGGATGAATTCTTGGACGACCGCCCTTTTTCCTTCGGCCCTTACTCGTCCGCTGCGTCACTGGATGTAAACGGTCCAAGAAATCGGTCCACGCATTCGTTAAATACGCACGCATCTTCCTCGTCACTTGGCCAATGGGCAGATCCGGAGCGTAGAGATACCGGATTTCTTCACACACTACGTACGCCAGTAGGTTTAAATAAATCAGGTTCCATACCGCCTGTGGCTTGTTGTTGTATATTTTTTTCAGATGCAAATTTGACTTCATGAATTTAAAAAATAGTTCCACTTTCCAGCGGTAGTGATACATTCGGGCCACATCTTCCGCTTTTACATCCCAGCGGTTCGTTAGAACTCGCACTTGATGAACCTTGTGCTTATTGTCGATAAACTCAAACTCGACCAGTCGGAACACGCCGGTTTGTTGGCTATCCGGGTCCTTGATTTCTACTTCGGCATCCCGCTTGATGAAACTCCCCGCGACCTTGGACTGAAGCACCCGTACTCTGCTGTTGCTCTTAAGTCGGACCACAAAGTAAATCTGATTTCGATCCCAATGGAGGAATTGTCCGTAACAGATATAACCTCGGTCAAACAAATAGGTGGTTCCTGGCTCCCAAACAAGGTGTTCCAACACTTCCGAGTCTAGGTCGGCCACCATCGCCGTGGAGAGTACGATGCCTTTTAGCCAGGCGCTTATCTCGCCGGTGAGATGCAGGCAGGTATGCATTTTTACCGCACTCTCTCCCGCTTGGCGTAATGCCCACTTCCCTCGCGGTAGGCTCAGAGTGATTGACGAGGAGTCTACCGCGGCCAGTCGCCCAAGTCCCTTGAGCTTTTTCGGTAGTGTAGGTCCCTGGTGATGCCACAGGTTTTTGAGACGCTGGAGGAACAAGTTACGAACACTGTCGGTTGGAATTTGCGCTAGTTTTCGATTTAAGGAGGAAGCATGGATCGACTCCAAGCCTACCCATTTTTGCAGCCACGGAGCACTTCGTAAATGCTCTGCGACGTTATCTAGTGAACTCCGTTTTTGCAAAATGGCCTCCAGAAAGAGAAGAATCGTGTTGCCAAAGCAAAGCTTCTTGGCGTAATGATCGCCACAGAGTAAACGCACATGGACATCCAACCAACCTAAGGCTTGACGAATCACGGATGGGTTAGGTATCTTTTTATTCAAGGAGACCTCCTTTCGTATGTGTCTGTACAATTCTACGATAACTGGGGTCTCCTTTTTTTGTAAATTATTCTTCTTACTTTTTATGTCATTTTTTTTGCAAGATTACTGCCTTAACAGCCTGTTTATGCGAAAATAAGCGCCGTGGCG
>NZ_JBAGJD010000012.1:0-109570 GCF_036864815.1 Paenibacillus sp. A14 | reverse complement strand
CCCCCTCAAGATGAGATTTCCCAATTAGTAAGACCCCTTGAAGACGACGAGGTTGATAGGCCTGGGGTGGAAGTGCAGCAATGCATGGAGCTGACAGGTACTAATCGGTCGAGGGCTTATCCAAAAACAACTCCAAAAAGTGGCGTCAGGCTGAACAAGCCGATCTGAGCACTTGAGGAGACTAAAACGCAAAGCACGTTTCGTATCCAGTTTTCAGGTGATCAAACATCTGAACACGTTTGGTGGCGATGGCGGAGGGGTTCCACGCGTACCCATCCCGAACACGACCGTTAAGCCCTCCAGCGCCGATGGTACTTGGACCGAAGGGTCCTGGGAGAGTAGGACGTTGCCAAGCAACTAAGAAAGAGCACTACCGTATGAAGCGGTGGTGCTCTTTTTGTATGCCCTAATACAAATTGATGCAAATCTGCAACAATTTCCGAACGTGTGGGCCTCGAAAAGCGAAAAGGATGCAAATGTGCAGGCATTTTCGGCTCTCTCCCCCGAAGGGAATCTCAGCAGCAACAAAAGCCTGCAGATTTGCAGGAATATCGCACAGAAGGGCCCTCTACCCCAATAATTCCTGCAGATTTGCAGGATATCGCAATCTAAGTGGGTTTTATTTACTCTGGAAATGTTTTAAAGAGGTTAAGGATCCGTCAATTTATAGATCAAAGTAAGAAGAAACTGTAATGGGCTTTGTCATTTGTTTAGGAAAGAAGTGGGTTACAATTATAAAGGTAAATGATAGTACAAGACGGAGGGTCTTACCTAATGTTAGATCGATTTTCAATCTGAGTTTGTCTTTAACTGGGTATAGTGCAAGCCGATTACAAGTTGATTCTAAATGATTCCCTAAACTTCAGAAAGTACCAGAGGGAATGTAACCATTTTGTTACCGACAGGTAGAGGACTAACGGATATAATTAAGATTGGTGTTTTAGTGTTAGTTGAAAGGCCTACTGACATCCTGCATCCGATGTAATCATCGATGCATAAATAAATACTCAATTAGAATAAGGCAGGGTAAGGAGGGATACATCATGCGGCAAAGAGGAATTAGGCGTTCCTTGTGCTTCATGGGAGGAGTCTTGCTGATGTTGGTTATCATCGCAGGCTGCGGCACTTCCGAGCCTTCCTGGACGACGTTTGTCGGATCGGCGGTAGAGAAGAGTTTCCCGGTACCTAAGGAAGCTAAACGAACGGAGACCGCGATGAATAATTCGAAAATGGATTATGTTCATTATTCGTTGCCAGGCCTTAAGGAGAGCAGCAGCGTACCGGAGGCTTACGAGAAGGCCATTAAGGAGTGGGGCTGGACGGAGGAGAAGGAAGAAAGCGCGGGAACGACAAAGGTGTACCATAAAGATAGATTGGTAGTTCAACTGACAATACACGATAATGCCTTTACGGTATTGGTGCCCAAAATGGAAGGGAAATCCGTGATTCAAGGGTTGGAGAGTCCTTGACGAAGGGATGAACAATAATAATACGCCGCGCCGGCCAACGTCGCGCGAATATTTACGGTCTATACAAAGAAGCCGGATCCTGTTAGAACCAACCAACGAGGAGCCGGGCTTTTTTTTGTTATGTAAAAAAGGTTAGGACATGTAATACGAGGTATCGTGCTCGTTAAACTTGATCCACCCGTTTTTGGGCTGTTTTTTCAGTCCGGCCAGGATATAAAGCCGGGGAGCCAAAAACCAGAAATGCCATACCAGCAACGATACAATGAAAGACAGGGGAGACCAGGGGATCAGAATGGCGATGATACCAAGGCCGATCCAGGATGCATGCAGATGCACTTGGCGATAAGTGCTATAGCTTACGTATTGATCCGGCAAATAACCGATCCAGGGCAGACGCCGGGTAAACCGCCAGCGTTTGCGATAGGAATGGCTGGTAATTATGAGCACGGATCGTGCGATAACGAAGTGAATCCATAAAACAACGGGCACAGCAAGCACGAAATAAAATATACTCGTCCACGAGATGAAGATCATTTCCGCGATCAGCCAAATAAAAGGGAGAGTTAAGAAGCCTTGAATTAAAGGCTTGGGCAGAACGATTTTTTTTAATAGCCGATAATTGTAAAACGTCGCATTTCTTCCCGTATCAGCAGACATCTGAAACAGCAATCCTCCTTGGCCAAATTGAGTGCGTTTACAAAGGATGACTACAATGCCAGCAAAAAACACACCTTACTTTGTATATCGGTTGAAGTGAAACAATTTTTGAGTTGGGTGCCGTACAAACACGGACGGTCCCAAACCGGCATATATATAATATAGAAAACCAACTATGAAAAGGTTTAAAATAATAGAATCTGTGCCATACTGGTAGTAAAACATACAAGGTGGGATCGACAATGGACCAGCATGCCGAAAATACGTGCATTATTTGCGGGGAACCGAAGTCGGAAGGCATCCATATCGTATCGGAGTTCATTTGTGATGCCTGTGAGGCGGAAATGGTGCATACGGATGTACAGGAGGAAAAATATCATTTCTTCATTCATCGCATGAAGCAGATTTGGGTAGAAAAAAATGCATAAGGGCAAAAGGGGAGGGACCTGTTCTTTAAATTGACGGGTCCTTTTATGTTGCCCTTTTCAAAGGGAAAGCGTTACAATGAAACGAAAGACTTGTTGCTAGACAAGCGTTGAAAGGGTCAGATCATGTTGAATGCGGAACAGAAACATGGCAAGAAAGTGGAGGAAGTTAGCGAGACCATTCGGACCGATGATAACGATAAAGCTGCAGCGATGGGGGGAAGAGCTGCGGCAACAAAAAATACGACCGCAAGCGCTCCTTTATATACGGCTTTGCAGGAGTATATCGCTAAGCGGGACGCCTCTTTTCATGTGCCGGGGCATAAGAACGGTGCAGCCTATCGGGGAGGCACGGCGGGGGCCGAGCTCGCCGGGGTGTTGGCCTTGGACGTGACGGAAATTACCGGCACGGACGATTTGCACCACCCGGAGGGCGTCATTCGCGAGGCGCAGGAACTGGCGGCGGGCGTGTTTGGCGCGGAGGAGACGTTTTTTTTGGTTGGCGGCAGCACGGCCGGCAACCTGGCGATGATCCTGAGCGTGTGCACCGCTCCGGGAGATGTGCTGCTCGTGCAGCGCAATGTGCATAAATCCGTGATTCACGGATTGATGCTCGCAGGCGCGCACGCGGTGTTTCTGGCGCCGCAGCAGGACGCAGGCAGCGGCCTGGTGACCATCCCGTCGGAGCGGACGGTGCGTGAGGCCCTGCGCCGGTATCCCGGCGCCAAGGGGCTGCTCGTCACGCACCCGAATTACTACGGGATGGGAGCCTCGCTGCGCCCGCTGGCCGAGCTCTGCCACGCCGCCGGCGTGCCGCTGCTCGTGGACGAGGCCCACGGCGCCCACTTCGGCCTGCACCCGGCACTGCCGGAGAGCGCGCTGCAGGCCGGCGCCGACGGCGTCGTGCAGTCTACGCACAAGATGCTGACCGCGCTCACCATGGGCGCCATGCTGCATGTACAGGGCGGCCTGCTGGACCGTGGTCTGCTGCGGCAGCGGCTGGCGATGGTGCAAAGCTCAAGCCCGTCCTATCCGATTATGGCGTCGCTGGACCTCAGCCGAAGCAAGCTGCAATCGGAAGGGTCCGCCTTTTTCGAACGCGGCTTGGCCGCTGTGGAGCAACTGGAGCGGGGGCTTCGCGAACTCCCGCGCTTCGGGCTGCTGAAGCCGGGCGCAAGCGGAGATCATGTAGCATATGCTATACAAGATCCGTGGAAGGCCGTGCTCTACGATGCCACCGGCGAATGGAGCGGATACGAACTGCATGCCAAGCTGGAAGAAGGGGGCTGCGTCCCCGAAATGAGCGATGAACGGTACGTTGTACTGGCGCTTGGTCCAGGGACCACGAGTGAAGATGTCTCCCGCGTATTGCGAAGGCTGGGGCAGCTTTCGGCGATCGGAGAGGCCTCCCGTTTTTCCACGTGGAACATCCAAACCGATGCGAAATGGCCGGCGTGGGATGAGGTATCGTCGCCGGTGGCCTTCGGGCTTCGTCCGGTGGGGCCGGAGGAGAAGGAAACGATCCTCTTGGAGGATTGCGAAGGACGCCAAGCTGCCGAGATGGTAATCCCCTACCCTCCGGGCATTCCGCTTCTGTATCCGGGGGAGACGGTCAGCCGCCGAATGAAGGAGCAGTTAGTGGCGCTCCGCCGAGCCAAGGCCAAGTGCCAGGGGCCGGCCGATCCGACGTTAAAGACCATACAAGTGATTAAGCACAGGACGGAAAGCAGGGAAGGGCATTGAACGTAAAAAAACGGGGATTATTTATAACGCTGGAAGGCGGCGAAGGATCGGGAAAGACATCGGTCATCCATGAATTGGGTAAAGCATTAGAAGAGAGAGGAATTCCCTATCTCATAACCCGGGAGCCGGGAGGAATCCGGATCGCCGAGGAAATCCGCGAAGTGATCTTGAATCCCATCCATACGGAAATGGATAGTCGAACCGAAGCGCTTCTTTATGCGGCGGCCCGCAGGCAGCATCTTGCGGAGAAGGTGGAGCCGGCTTTGGCTCAGGGGATTACGGTATTGTGCGACCGGTTTGTCGACAGCAGTCTGGCTTACCAGGGCTATGCCCGGGGGCTTGGCATCGACGAGGTGCTGTCGATCAACTTGTTTGCGACCGCCGGCCGGTTTCCGGACATCACCTTTTATATGGATATTGAGCCTGAGGTGGGAATCGCCCGGATCGCTGCGGCCCAGGGCCGGGAAGTCAATCGGCTGGATCTGGAGGGAATGGATTTTCACCATAAGGTCAGGGAAGGCTATGAGGTTCTGGCGGCCATGTATCCGGATCGCATTCGCAAGGTGGACGCGTCGGTCAGTCTCGATGAGGTGGCAACGGAGATAAGGGGCCGGCTTGCCGCGGCTTTAAAGGATTTTGGACTGTAAATGTCAAATAGTAAAGAGAGCTATTCAATCATAAGTTAACGAGGAGGGGCTGCAAATGAAACTGATCGTTGCAATTGTCCAGGACAAAGACAGCAACCGGTTGTCCAGCGCGTTGGTGAAGGAAAACTTCCGGGCGACCAAGCTGGCGAGTACCGGAGGGTTTCTGCGGGCGGGGAATACGACGTTCATGATCGGGGTAGATGATAACCAGGTTGAAGCCGTGATGAATGTGATCCGTAACAGTTGTAAAGTACGCGAGCAATTGGTTACCCCGGTTACCCCGATGAGCGGAACTACCGATTCGTATTTACCGTTGCCGGTGGAGGTTCAGGTTGGAGGAGCTACGGTTTTCGTTCTGCCGGTAGATCGGTTTGAACATTTTTAAGGCAAACCATTAAGTCCATTTAGATTATAGATTATAGAAAGACGGCGGTGATTGCTGTGAAAATAGATCCGGGTTACCGGCCGCTAAAAAGCGGTCTGGGTATCAATGAAAATGCGGCCAAGCCGGTTCAGGCGAAAAGCTTCTCCGACGTCATGCAGCAGCATGGCACACAGGCATCCAAGGAAGAGCTGAATCGCAAGTTTAAAGAGATACAAATGCAGGGGGATCGGCTTGCCCATTCCATGACGATCCGGGAACTTAAGGCATACCGCCTGCTTGTGAAACGATTTTTGGAGGATACGGTCCGCCGGGGCGTAGGCATTAAAGAAGCTCGGGGCTGGGATCGGCGCGGGCGCGGCAAACGCTACAAGCTGTTGGATGAAGTGGATGCCGCCCTGCTGGCCATGGCCGATGAGCTGCTGGAGACCGAGGAAGGAAAAATCGAGCTCCTGCAAAAAATCGGCGAAATCCGAGGGATGCTGATCAATCTCTGTTTTTAGAGTCGGCGCTCCCCTCTTTTGGAAAGGTAGACCAGAATTATGTCTTTCAAGGATATTATCGGGCAGGAGGCGGCGAAGCAACTATTGCAGAGCGGCCTCCGCCAACATCGTATTTCCCATGCATATATATTCAGCGGCCCGCCGGGAAGCGGACAGAAAGAAATGGCCTTGGCGTTTGTTCAGGCCTTGTTTTGTACCTCGGGGACCGAGGAGGCCTGCGGGGAGTGTCTGGAATGCCGCAAATTGCTGCATGGCAATCACCCCGACCTGCATGTCATCGCACCCGAGGGGGCAACGATCAAAATCGATCAAATCCGCGATTTGCAGCGCATCTTTTCATACCGTTCGGAAAGCGGTAATCCTAAGGCGTATATTATTGAGCAAGCAGACAAAATGACCGTGCAGGCGGCGAACAGCCTACTGAAGTTTTTGGAAGAACCCCCTTCTCCGGCGTTGGCGATTCTGCTCTCCGATAATGGACGCGCCCTGCTTCCGACGATTCAATCGCGGGCCCAGTGGGTACCATTCCAGCCGGTTGATCCGGAGACGATGCTGCAAATTCTGTCTGGCGAGGGTTTTTCCGGAACGCTGGCCCGCTGTGCCGTCCAAGTGGCGGCCGGACCGGAGGCATGCCGCGAACTGCTGCGCCAGAATTGGTTTGCAGAAATTAGAAACGTAGTGTTACAATTAGGGAAGGAGACCGCTGGCCGTGGCGGAACTCCGTTGGTTACAGCGCAGCAAAGCGTATTTAAAGCAGGTTTAGGCGATCATTTGGACATGCTCTTTGACCTTTTCCATTTGTGGTTTAAAGACATGCTCCATGCGCTCCATCAAAGACATGATCATATCGTTTTTATAGATGAGCTGGATTTTATTCGTAGACACGCTTCCTCCCGCAATCCGGGGCAATGGATCGATGCCATGGCGCTGGCCGCGGAGAGCAAGAAGAAGCTGCGCCAGCATATGAATAGCCAGCTCTGCCTTGAGCAGTTCCTGATCGGTATTGGCGGATAACGCCGACCTCAGGCTTTTAGCGATTTCGGACCAGACAGTTAAACTTTCTCCCGTGCAAGAACATGGGTTTTTACAGAATTTGTGTGTTTTTTATAGGTATACAAGGGGGTTAGTTTTTGTACACTGTAGTAGGTGTCCGTTTTAAAAAGGCGGGCAAAATATATTACTTCGACCCGCTGGAGCTTCCCGTAGAGAAGGATCAGAGTGTGATCGTCGAAACGGCGCGCGGGATCGAGTACGGTAAAGTGGTTGTCGGCAAGAAGCAGGTCGGAGAGAATGATGTCGTGCTTCCGCTGAAGAAGGTCATCCGGATCGCCGATGAGTCCGACGCCCGTGTTGTTGAGGAGAACAAGTTTGCGGCAAAGAATGCCTTTGCTACATGTTTAAATAAAATCAAAGACCATGATTTAAAAATGAAGTTGGTCGATGTGGAATTTACGTTTGACCGCAATAAAATTATTTTTTATTTTACGGCGGAGGGCCGGGTCGATTTCCGTGAATTGGTTAAGGATCTGGCCAGCATTTTTCGGACCCGGATCGAGCTGCGGCAGATCGGTGTTCGCGACGAGGCCAAGATGCTTGGCGGTATCGGGCCCTGCGGGCGGGTATTATGCTGCTCTTCCTGGCTCGGCGACTTTGAGCCGGTGTCGATCAAGATGGCCAAGGATCAAAGCTTGTCCTTGAATCCGACCAAGATATCGGGGCTTTGCGGCCGATTGATGTGCTGTTTGAAATTTGAGCATGATAATTATGAAAGCGTGCGAGAAGAGCTCCCTTCGGTCGGGAAATTGGTCGTCACTTCGCTGGGTGACGGTAAAGTGGTCGGCTTGAACGCGGGGGCCCGGACGGTTCATGTACAGCTGTTTGAAATCGGCAAAGTCAAGGAGCTCCCGCTCGACGATGTCGTCGTGAAATAGAAGACAATACATTCAAGAAAGACTTTAGAGAATGGACTCTGGGGTGGGAACTTGGAGAATAAGGATATATTTAATCATATGCAGGCGCTGGAAAAACAAATGGGTAAGGTTCACGGCCAATTTAGCACGCTGATGCTGGAGGTCAAGAGGCTGCTGGAAGAGAATCAGCAGCTTCGCCTGGAGAACGAGAAGATGCGCAAAATTCTGAAAGGGGAGGGGGCGGAAGGCAATCCGCCCACCGATTCCCCGGCTTCTCCGGCACCGATGCCGGAGGGCGGCGAAAGCATCGATATCGTCGGTGAAGGGTACGACAATCTGGCGCGTCTTTATCACGAAGGGTTCCACATCTGCAATGTCAATTACGGACATTTGCGCACGGAAGGCGACTGCCTGTTCTGCTTGTCTTTTTTGAATAAATAACGAACCGTAGGGATGCTTCCTACGGTTTTTTTTAAAGATTTAAGAAATTTCGATTACTTTTTACAGAATGGAAGATCAATTTGAAGAAGCAACCTGTACTCTATGAAAAAGAGCGTATCGACGACCTGCTGACTCACGAGCTGGGGATTATTCAAAGCGACGAGGTGTTCAGCTTTTCGATGGATGCCGTGCTGTTGGCCCGGTTTGCCCAAATTCCGGGCCGCGGGCACGTGCTGGATATGTGTACCGGCAACGGCGTTATTCCGCTGCTGCTGTCGACCCGCAGTCGGGCAAAGATCGACGGCATTGAAATCCAGCCGCGGCTTGCGGATATGGCCCGGCGGAGCGTGGAGATGAACGGGCTTACGGAGCGGATCAGAATACGCGAAGGGGATCTACGGGAGCTCCCTAAGGAGAAGGACCGTCCGGTTTACGATGCCATTACCGTTAACCCGCCATATATGCCGCTGACGGGGGGAGATTTGAAGATCAATCCGCACCAAGCCATCGCCCGGCACGAAATCCACTGCACGCTGGAGGAGGTCATAGCTGCGGCCATGCGGCTGCTTCGACCCGGCGGCAAATTCTTCATGGTACATAAACCCCAGCGTCTTGGGGAAATGATGACCTTACTGCGCCAATACCGGCTCGAGCCGAAAATCGTTCGCTTTGTTCATCCCCGAATCGGGGCGGAAGCCAACATGGTGCTGATTGAGGCATTGCGCGATGGCAAGCCGGATGTTCGGATCCAGCCGCCGTTGATTGTTTACGACGAGTCCGGCAGCTACTGTCGGGAAATCATGGATATCTATTACGGACCAAAAGAGGGAGAAGCATGAGTCTAACGATACAGAAAAGTTTTGCGGAAGCGCAGGGTACCCCATACGGTAAGTTATACCTGGTGGCTACGCCGATTGGCAATCTGGAGGATATGACCTACCGGGCCGTCAGAACGCTGCGGGAAGCGGACATTATTGCGGCGGAGGACACGCGGCAAACCCGCAAACTGTTGACGCATTTCGAAATTTCGCCGGGCAAGCTGCTCAGCTACCACGAGCATAACAAGGCGGCGAGCGGGCCGGAACTAATTCGGTTTATAATAGAAGGAAAAAATTTGGCCCTGGTTAGCGACGCCGGATTACCGGCCATTTCCGATCCGGGCAGCGATTTGGTGAAACTGGCGGTAGAAGCCGGAATTTCGGTGATTCCGATCCCGGGGGCCAACGCGGCTTTGTCGGCGCTGATCGTATCCGGCCTCTCTACCGAACGGTTTCAATTTATCGGTTTTCTGCCACGGGATTCCAAAGAGCGCGACGTTCTGCTCCGTTCGCTGGAGGACGAGGCGAGCACATTGTTGTTGTATGAATCTCCCCATCGGGTGATCAAGACGCTGGAGGCTATTCTGGAGGCCTGGGGGGACCGTCGGATCGTGTTGGCTCGTGAGCTGACGAAAAGATACGAAGAGATGGCACGGGGCCGTGTGAGCGATTGCTTAGCGTGGCTGACGGAACATCCGCCGCTGGGGGAATACTGCCTGGTGGTGGAAGGTGCGGATCCCGTCAAGATCAAAGAGAGAAAGGACGCTTGGTGGCAAGAATTATCGATCGAGGCGCATGTGCGCCACTATGAGGAAGAGCAAAATCTCTCCCGAAAAGAAGCGATGAAAAAAGCGGCCTCCGACCGGGGAATGACCAAACGCGACGTCTATAAATTGTTAATATAATGGGGCTCCCTTTGGATCACGATAAAAAAAGCGTACAAAAAAAGGGGCCTTACAGGCCGGGTTCAAGCCTGAAGGCGCCAAGGAGATATGAAAAAGGTTAGAATTAACAGTTTTTAATAAACCTATTATATACTATATTTCTTAATTTGTCACAGGGGTAGGAAGTTCGGTCAAACATTCCTGGCAAACAATTTTGCCTTTGAAGTAAGTGACGTTCTCAGCATTGCCGCAGAAAATACAAGCGGGCTCGTATTTCTTTAGCATAATGCGCTCGCCGTCGACATAAATCTCGAGGGCGTCCTTCTCACCAATACCGAGCGTGCGGCGCAATTCGATAGGAATTACGACCCGTCCCAATTCGTCTACTTTTCTTACGATACCTGTTGATTTCATCATAACCGATGATTGCCCCTCTCGCTATAATTTAAAAGTGTCATTATTCGACAAACTTCTATCTTTTATGATAATTATAATACCAACCATTGCCAGATCAGTCAACCTATTTATGGTAGAGTTCAGTATAATTTCTAATTCTAAGCTTTTTGAGGTCATGATGCAATGGGATTTTCGGCGTTTTAGCCCGCAATTTATAGATTCGACATCTTGGAAGTTACTATATTGACTTATTACGACAAAATTCGACATAAACCTACGACATCAGTCACAATCCTTCTTTATTTATCAAAAAATATTTTTTGAAATTAAGAAAGGGGACTTTATGCCATGCACCTTCAGCTTCGGGAAGAAAAAGTTTTTAAGGATCCTGTTCATAATTATATTCACGTTCAGGACGAAATGATTTGGTCGCTAATTAACACGGCGGAATTTCAAAGGCTGCGGCGGATCCGCCAATTGGGAACCTCCTATTTAACCTTCCACGGAGCCGAGCATAGCCGTTTCTCCCACTCCTTGGGCGTTTACGAGATTACACGTCGCATTATATCGCAGTTTGAGCGCGCCCATTATCCGGATTGGCCGCAGGAGGAAAAATTGGTCGCTTTATGTGCGGCGCTGCTGCATGACCTGGGGCATGGTCCGTTCTCCCATTCCATTGAGCAGGCGTTTCAGATGCATCATGAAGACTGGACCTGTAAAATCCTGCTCGGAGATACTGAAGTAGGCGAGGTGCTGCGGAGACATGCCGAGGATTTCCCCGAGAAGGTTGCCGCGGTCATCCGCAAAGATTATGAGCATCCCATCGTGGTAAACCTGGTTTCCAGCCCGCTCGATGCGGATCGCATGGATTATTTGTTAAGGGACGCCTACTTTACCGGCGTTAACTACGGAACGATCGATATGGACCGGATATTACGGATGCTGCGCCCTTTCCAGGGCCGGATTGTCGTCAAGGAATCGGGAATGCATGCGGTGGAAGACTATTTGATGTCCAGGTATCAAATGTATTGGCAGATTTATTTCCATCCGGTGACGCGCAGTTCGGAGATTATTCTACGGCAAATTTTTCGGCGGGCCAAGGAGCTGCATGCGGGGGGACACGAGTTCCGGTTTCTACCGGAGCCGCTGCCGGGTCTGTTCAAACGGGATTTGACCGTACAGGAATACCTGCTGCTTGACGAAGCTTTGGTACAAACCGCCTTTATGCAGTGGAGGAACGAATCGGACGAGTTGTTGAGCGATTTGTGCGCCCGTTTTTTGAACCGTAAATTGTATAAATATGTAGAAGTGGAGTCGCTGGACCTGGAAACGATTGACGAAATTCGCGCTGCCTTCGGAAGAGTCGGGCTTCATCCGGAATATGACCTGGAAATTGATTTTCCGACCGATCTGCCTTATGATGTGTTTCGTCCGAACGGCGAATTTCGCGATAAACAGATCCTGTTATTGGACCGGCAGGACCAACTGAAGGAAATTTCCGAGGTATCGGATATTGTGCGTTCCATTAGCGGTCTGCACCGGGGCAAGTATCATTTGTACTACCCGGAGAATAAATTGAGACCGGTTATGGACCGGCTGCCGCGGCATATCGCGGAATATTTTGAACAGGGAACGTAGGAGGGACAACCCATGGAACTATTTGATACACATACGCATATGGATGCGCCCCAATTTGACGAAGATCGTCATGAAGCGATTGAACGCGCTTTGGCGCAAGGCGTGACGCGGATGATCAACATCGGTTTTAACCGCGATACGATTCCGACGACGATGAAGCTGGCGGAGACCTATGACTTCATTTATGCGGCGGTAGGCTGGCATCCGCAGGACGCCATTACGATGAAAGAAGAGGATCTCGACTGGATTGCAGAATTATGCAAACATGAAAAGGTTGTCGCTATCGGGGAAATCGGCCTGGATTACTATTGGGATACGTCTCCGAAAGAGGTTCAGCACGAGGTATTCCGCAAGCAAATCCGGCTGGCCAGAGAGCTGGGAATGCCGATTTCCATACATAACCGGGATGCCCACGAAGACGTTGTTCGGATTCTGCGCGAGGAGCGGGCGAACGAGATCGGCGGGGTCATGCATTCCTATTCGGGCAGCTGGGAAATTGCCAAAATGTGTCTGGATTTGGGATTTCATTTGTCGTTTGGCGGACCGATTACGTTTAAAAATGCAAAGCAGCCCAAAGAGGTGTTGGCGAAGACGCCTTTGGACCGATTGCTGATCGAGACAGATTCCCCATATCTTACTCCACATCCATTTCGTGGAAAAAGAAACGAGACGGGTCACGTCCGATTGGTCGCCGAGGCCGCTGCCGAGTTAAAGGGGATCTCGGTGGAGGAAATTGCCGTTATTACGACCCAAAATGCGCTGGAACGATTTGGTATCCCGAGTAATCGGGAGAAAAACCGATGAAAAAAAGAGCATTTCGGAAAGATTAATGCTTTTTAACCAACTCCAGTGAGTATATTACATTTTTTTAACCAATTATTAAAATAAACGTTGTTGATTCGTCCTTTACAACATGCATCGAAACAGGATAGAATCTTTTCAGTAATCGATTTGGGGTCGTTAACATGCCGTTGACGATTCCGTTATATGGTTCCATGAACCAGTCTCGCTGAGTCTCCGAACATGGAGAACGGGGGAACCGACTACAGTGCCGAAGGGATATCCATCCGGACTGTAATTGATTTCTTTATCGGGTCTTTGGGGTGAATTCAAGGTCATTGCGCCGTGAGCGAATGACGGAGAAAGGGCGGCTCTCTGCGTCCTAACCCGACAGCTAACCTCGTAAGCGTACTAAGAGAGGGCAAACTCGTGCATCCTATTACACCCAGACATTCGGAAGCCACGAAAGAGAGCCTCTTACTCTTTCTAAGGCTTCTTTTGTTTTGAATAAACGTAATAGGGTCATCATACTGTGTTAAACAGGAGGTGACTTGATGCCGGGTAGACTGGAACGGGATGCGGAATGCGGCTTTCATTAGGCATTTCGTAAAAATGAAATGTAGTCACGTCATATGTAACACGATTCGACCTAGACGGCGGGACTATGAAGGAGGACGGAAGAAATGGGCATTTTCCGCAATGAGGAATCCCATGAATCGCGCTCATCCAGCATGTCTTACGCAATGCGGTGGAAACAAGAACATCTACGTCAGATTTCGGTCGTCGGAATTTTGTCCATCGCGGTAGTTCTCATCATCCTGATTTGGTTTTACAGCCAAAGCAACAAAAAAGTATACTTGGTTGTTGACGGGCAGAGTCAGCAGATCGAAACCCGGAAATCGCTGGTCAATCAAGTGCTGGAAGAGCAGTCCATCGTTTTGAAGCCGGAGGATAACGTATCTCATTCCCTGGCCAGTTCGATTCAAGACGGGGACCGGATTGTCATCCATCGCGCCGTGCCGGTCAAGGTAAGCGTGGATGGAACGACAAAGACCCATTTCACGACACAGGATAGTGTCCGGAAAGCAATCGAGGAACTTGGCGTCACTTTGGGGCAGGAAGATAAAGTTACACCGGCCTTGGACAGCAAAGTCTCGGCGAACTTGAACATCAAGGTCGTCCGCGTTACCAGACATAAAATACAGACTACGCAAAACGTTCCTTTCACCGTGGTGAAAACCTCCGACAAGAATCTGCTCAAAGGAACGACAAAGGTGATGTTCCCCGGGAGCGAAGGCGTTGTAGTCCATAACATCGAAAAAGTGTATGAAGACGGAAAGTTCGTGTCCAAACACTGGCTCGGCAAAGAGGTCAAAAAGGCAGCTTCGCCGAAAGTCGTTGCCGTGGGCACGAAGAAACCGACAGCAGTCGCATCCGCCAGCATTTCCCGCAGCGCCAACGCGGTTAATATCAGCGGCCTTACGACGAAAGGCGGCGTCTCTTTTAAATATAAAAAAGTGCTCAAAAACGTGACTCTTACGGCCTACTCCGCCGAGGAGGACGGCATCGGCACGCGCACGGCTTCCGGTACCCGGGTAGCGGAGGGAAGAACGATCGCGGTCGACAAGGATGTCGTTCCTTTGGGATGGTGGGTTTATATCGAAGGGGTCGGTTTCCGCAAGGCTGAGGATACCGGCGGAGCCATCAAAGGCCACAAAATGGATGTGTATTACGATTCCTTGAAATCGGCGAAGAATTTTGGACGCAAAAAAGGCCGGACCGTTTACGTCATCGGACCGACCAAACCGGAATTGAACTGACCGGAGCGTTTACTTTGCCTTGGGAATGGGATAATATTAGGATGATGAATAAGACGCGGATAAGAAGAGGAGAAATCCTCTTCTTTTTGTTATTGTGATGATGGAAGCTATCAGCGGTCTTTAAACCAAAACGAAAGAGGTAAGTGCGGGGATGATCAAGGAGGTCATTGTGGTCGAGGGCCGGGACGATACGGTCGCCGTCAAGCGGGCGGTGGAGGCCGACACGATTGAGACGGGAGGGTCGGCCATTAATGAGGCGACCCTACGCAAAATTGAGTTGGCTATGGAACGCCGGGGGGTCATTATTTTCACCGACCCGGATCATGCGGGGGAGCGGATCCGCAAAATCGTGGCGAAGCGGGTACCCGGCTGCAAGCATGCTTTCCTTCGGGAAGCGGACGCGACGAAGGCCGGCGACATCGGTGTGGAGAACGCCTCGCCGGAAGCCATTCGCGAGGCGTTGGAGCGAGTCCGCACCGAGGCCCCTCCGGAAGAAGAGGCGGCTCCCGCTCAGATCGACTGGGAGGATCTGATGGCGGCCGGGTTGATCGTTCATCCGCGGGCGGCCGAGCGTCGGCGTTTTATGGGTGAACGGCTGGGAATAGGATATTGCAACGGGAAGCAGTTTTATAAACGGCTCGCCATCTTCCGGATCAGCCGCGAAGAGTTTGCGGGCGCGCTGGCCCAATTGGAGACGAAAGAGGCGAAGAACGAATGACGATGAGAGACGAAGTGGCAACACCGCGCCGAACGAAGGAAATTATTCAGCGGCATGGTTTTTCATTCAAAAAAAGCTTGGGTCAAAACTTTTTGATCGATCAGAATATCCTCGGCAAAATCGTCGGCGCCGCCGAATTGGACAAGTCCAAAGGGGCGCTGGAGATCGGGCCGGGGATCGGCGCTTTGACGGAGAAGCTGGCGCAGCAGGCGGGGCGGGTTGCCGCCGTTGAGATCGATCAGCGGCTTTTGCCGATTCTGGAAGAAGTCCTGGAGCCCTACCCTCAGGTTCATGTGATCCATGGTGATGTGCTTAAGCTTGATCTTCATGCGTTATTTGCGAGCGAATTCAAAGAATGCGAGAAAGTCAGCGTGGTGGCCAACCTGCCATATTACGTGACAACGCCGATTTTGATGAAGCTGCTGGAGGCCGGCCTTCCCCTGGAGAACATCGTGGTGATGATTCAAAAGGAAGTGGCCGAACGGATGGCGGCCGGACCCGGCGGCAAGGAATACGGCAGCCTCAGCATCGCCGTGCAGTATTACAGCGAGCCGGAGCTGGTATGCATCGTGCCGCACAGCGTATTTATTCCGCAGCCGAACGTGGAATCGGCGGTGATCCGGCTGAAGGTCCGCAGCGCGCCGCCGGTGGCCGTGACGGAAGAGGCGTTCTTCTTTGAGGTAGTTCAGGCCGCCTTTGCGCAGCGCCGCAAGACGATCTCCAACAACCTCAAGAGCCGCTTCTTTCCGGGCGAGGGACGGGAGCGCCTGGAGTCTTTGCTGGCTGAGGCCGGTATCGAGCCGGCGCGCCGGGCCGAAACGCTCAGCCTGGAGGAGTTCGCGAAGCTGAGCAATACCCTGCATGCGGCGGGAATCGGCGGTTCAAAGCTGTAACCAATCCCTCTTTTCGCCCATACGATGGGGTAGAGGTGATGGAGTTGACGAATTTGGGAGACTTGGTCGTCCGCAAATCGTACGGTGGAGATATTACGTTCCGCGTCGAGCGTTTTGTGAGGGAGCAGGCCATTATCAAAGGAACGGAGTTTCGGCTGCTAGCCGATGCGCCGATATCGGATTTGGTGGTCGTGAACGCGGATATGCCGGGAGAAAAAACGAAGCGTGCCCGGATCAAGGCAACCGAATCTCTGCAGCGGCTGCAAAAAGATCGGCTGGACCTGACCGAGCGAAATCGGTCGTCTTTGGGCCGCGATTTTATTCCGCAGGGGGAACCGTCGTTTTTTGAGGTACCGGGTAAGGTCCTGCATTTGGACGGGGATGAGGGGTACCTGAAAAAGAGCCTGAGCCTGTACGAAAAGCTCCGTGTACCGGCACACGGCTATTACGTTACGGAATCGGCGATGGCTGGAGCGCTGTACCGCCTGCTGCCGAACATCCAGCCCGATATTTTGGTGGTGACCGGACATGACGGGGTATTAAAGAACCGCCCGACGGCGGACTTGTATAATTTATCCAGCTACAAGAACTCGAAGCATTTCGTCGAGGCGATTGCGGCGGCCCGCCAGTATGAACGCAATTTCGATGCGCTGACCATTGTCGCGGGCGCCTGCCAATCGCATTTCGAAGCGCTGCTGCAGGCGGGGGCGAATTTTGCCAGCTCGCCTTCCCGGGTATTGATACACGCCCTGGACCCCGTTTATATTGCGGCTAAAGCCTCATTGACCTCGATCCGCGACACGATCCATATTACCGATGTGTTGACGCATACGATCAGCGGCACTCAGGGAGTCGGCGGTATCGAAACCCGGGGCAGCTACCGGATCGGATTGCCGAAACTCAAAGATTTATCCGCGTTAAAGGTCATTCCCTCGATGTAAAATCGAGGGATTCAAGAGGTTGCGGACAGCCTCCAAAAAAAATCGTTGACAACGCTTTTTTACTGCTGATATAATTATTTATTTCGATTTGACAAGTGACTCCTTTTCATGTATAATTGATACAGAAGGAAGGTGGTCACAGGCAATGGCTAAAAATGCGCTGTCAGAAATCAAACACAGTCTCGAAGCTCACGTAGGGCAGAGAATTACGCTGCGGGCAAACGGAGGTCGCCGAAAGACCGTCGAACGCACCGGCGTATTGGAGGAAACCTATCCTTCGGTCTTTATCGTGAAGCTGGATGAAGAACAACAGACTTTTAAGCGTGTGTCTTACAGTTATGCCGATATACTTACCGAATCCGTTGAAGTCATGGTTTGTGACGATAACAATGAAATGCGGCTGTCGTATATTAAACCGTGAACATCATGATGATTGCAGCAAACGGCCTTGGCGTCCGAAGGGATGCGGGGCCGGTTTTTGTTTTCGCCCGCAAGGAGAGACCGTGCACCCAGCGCGGACACGCGGGCGAATGAAAGCGAAGCCCGGAACGCATACTACGAGTGTTCTTGATCCATGACTTTCTAAGGAGGAATGGCCCATGTCGCGCAGAAGACGTAGCTTCATGTCCGAGGATTTGAAAGTCGAGTTGGCGAAGGATCTCGGGTTCTATGATACCGTCCGCAAGGAAGGCTGGGGCGGAATCCGGGCCAAGGACGCCGGAAACATGGTGAAGAGAGCCATCGAGCTTGCGGAGCGGGCCGCTGCCAAGCAGCCCTAATTCGGCCGCGCATAACAGGTCTCCCCTTGGGAGGCCTGTTGTTTTTATCGGGGGATCAAGTAAGATTGAGGAAAGCCGGAGTTTGAAGATATCGCATCTGTCTCCCGTGCATAGACGAAGAACCGAGTTTTTCTTATAATATGTAAGTCCGATGGGACGCGTTGAAAGCGGATTCCATTAGCGATACAATTAACGGATTATCGAAGGTGGGTGAGCGTCTTGAAAATTTATGAGAAAGCCCCGGCAAAAATAAATCTGATGCTTGATGTTCTACATAAAAGACCGGATGGCTATCATGAAGTGGAAATGATCATGACGATGGTGGATCTGGCCGACCGGCTGGAAATGAGCGCTCTCCCGCGGGATACGATTATTATCTCGAGTCAGGCCGGTTATATTCCGCTTGATGAGAAGAATCTGGCTTTTCAGGCCGCCAAGCTGATTAAAGAGCGTTACGACGTCCGAAGCGGCGTATATATACATTTGGATAAGAAGATTCCGGTAGCGGCAGGACTGGCCGGAGGAAGCAGCGATGCGGCCGCGACCCTTCGGGGATTGAATCGGCTGTGGAAACTGGGTATTCCGGATGAGGAATTGATGGAGCTCGGGGCAGAGCTTGGCTCGGACGTCCCGTTTTGCGTAACGGGGGGAACGGCCTTGGCGACGGGACGCGGCGAGAAATTGACCCCGCTGGCCAATCCTCCTCAATGCTGGGTCATTCTTGCCAAGCTGCCGATCAATGTGTCCACGGCGGAAATCTACGGGCGGCTGAGAAGCGATCAAATTCGCGTTCATCCATCCGCCGGCCGGATGCGGGATGCGATCGAGCGGGGGTCTTTTGCCGGTGTCTGCGGCGAGCTGGGCAATGTGCTCGAAGAGGTGACGCTCCGGCTCTACCCGGAGGTGGCCCATTTAAAAGACACGATGATCCGCCTGGGCGCCGACGGGGTGTTGATGTCCGGCAGCGGGCCGACGGTATTCGGGCTCGTATCCAAGGAGTCCAAGGTGCCGAGAATCTATAACGGTCTGCGCGGATTCTGCAAAGAAGTATACGCCGTACGATTATTAACTTGAATAGAACCGTACAAAAGTGATATATTTTCTATAAAATATTCGGATTTAGCGAGGGGTCCTTCGTGAAAAAATTAAAAAGAAGCGCTCGATTGGTGGAGATGACGCAGTATCTGTTAACCCGTCCGCATCAGCTGATTCCGCTCACAACGTTCGCGCAGCGGTATGGAGCCGCCAAATCCTCGATCAGTGAGGACTTGGCGATCATTAAAGAGGTATTCGAGGATGAAGGGAACGGAGAACTTCAAACCTTGGCAGGCGCGGCCGGCGGCGTGAAATACATTCCGAAGATGGGGCGGGAACAGGCGCTTCAATTCATAAATCAACTGTGCGAGAAGCTGTCGGAGCCGGACCGGATTTTACCCGGCGGATATTTGTACATGTCCGATCTGCTGGGACAGCCCGCATTTATGAACGAGGCGGGCAAACTGTTCGCGACGGCTTTTGCGGGACGGGCGATCGACTGCGTGATGACCGTAGAGACGAAGGGCATCCCTCTGGCCTACGCGACAGGTGCCGAACTGAACCTGCCGGTCGTCCTCGTTCGCAGAGACCATCAGGTGACGGAAGGGTCGGCCGTAAGCATCAATTACGTATCCGGTTCCCACAAGAGTCTGCATACGATGTCCTTGTCCCGCAGAGCGCTTAAGGAGAAATCCAGAGTTCTGATCGTGGATGATTTCATGAAAGCCGGCGGAACGATTCAGGGGATGGTGGATTTGTTGGCCGAGTTTGATGCCGAGGTAGCCGGGGTCGGTGTTTTGGTAGAATCGGGCGAAGTGGAGTCGGAACAACGGCTGTTGGAAGATTATGTTTCCGTTGCGACTTTACGGGCGGTCGATGCCAAAGGCAAGGAAATTTCCGTGGCGCCGGGGAACTATTTTACCGGCAAGCAACGATAGATGCATTTTGTCGATATTCTGTAAAACATCCGGAGTTTACGACGAATCGTGTCGAAATCTCCTAATGTTCAAAAAAATTCCTGATTTTAGGGCATTTTATTCGGTGAAAAAAAAGGATTTCCGTAAGCTATGTGGAATATTACACCAAGTCTCTGATGGAAAAAGGTGGTGAACACATATGCAAATTACGGATGTAAGACTCCGCCGAGTCAGCTCTGAAGGCAGGATGAAAGCTATCGCATCCATTACCATCGATAACGAGTTTGTGGTTCATGACATTCGCGTCATCGACGGAAACAATGGAATGTTTGTAGCTATGCCAAGCAAGCGTACTCCTGACGGGGAATTCCGGGACATTGCGCATCCGATCTCTTCGGGTACACGCGAGAAGATCCAAGCCGCAGTCCTGGCTGAGTACGAACGTGCTGCCGAGCAAGAAGAAGTGATTGAAGAAGGGGCTTAAGTCTCAGTTTTGTCTCAACCAATTGGGGTTCGAGAAAAGGGAGCCATGTAACATGGCTCTCTTTTCTTTTTGTCCCAAATGAGATATATTCAGTAATGAGTTTAAGAGAAGGAGGCCGGGGCCTTGAAAAGATTTGCGATTGTTCTTGCTGCAGGACAGGGGAAACGCATGAAGTCCAAGCTATATAAGGTACTCCACCCTGTATGCGGCAAACCGATGGTCGGGCATGTCCTGGACACGGTTAAGAAAGTCCAATGTGAGCGCAGTATCGTGGTGGTAGGCCACGGTGCCGAAGCGGTCAAGTCTTATCTGGGAACGAAAGCCGAGTATGTGCTGCAAGCGCAGCAGCTGGGAACTGGCCACGCCGTAAAGCAAGCCGGAACGTTATTGGGTCAGGAAGAGGGCACGACGATCGTCATTTGTGGGGACACCCCGCTTGTGACGGAGGAAACTTTGCAAGCGATGCTGGAGCTCCATGAGCGCCAGGGAGCGGCCGCTACCGTGTTGACGGCTAGCATGGACCGTCCTCAAGGCTATGGCAGAATCATTCGCGACAGCGTCAAAGGTTCCGTCGCCCGGATTGTGGAGCAGAAAGACTGCTCGCCGGAAGAGGATGCCGTCAAGGAAATCAACACCGGCACTTATTGTTTTGATAACGCGAAATTATTTGCTGCGCTGGAGAAAGTAACGAACAGCAATGCACAACAAGAATATTATTTGACAGATGTCATCGGCATTTTGGTCGGAGAGGGCGAAGTCGTCGAAGGCTATATGACCGAAGACTTTGCGGAATCGATCGGAGTCAACGACCGTTTGGCGTTGTCCGAGGCGGAAGGCTACATGCGGGAGCGGATCAACCGTAAGCATATGCTGAACGGGGTTACGATGATCGACCCAAGCTCGACCTATATCGGGGCCGACGTGGTCATCGGGGCGGACACGGTAATTTATCCGGGCTGCCATATCTCCGGAGCCACCGTGATCGGGGAGAACTGCATCATCGGACCGGCGGCGGAAATTGAAGAGAGCCGTATTCAGGATGGCGCGAAGGTTAAACAGTCCGTTCTTTGTCAGGCTGAAGTCGGCAAAGAAACGACGGTCGGACCGTTCGCTTATTTGCGTCCTGGGGCCAAATTGGGCGAGCACGTGAAGGTGGGCGATTTTGTGGAAATCAAAAACGCTACGTTGGATGACGGCTCCAAGGTTTCGCACTTGAGTTATATTGGCGATGCCAAGGTTGGGAAGAATGTAAATATCGGATGCGGCGCGATTACCGTCAACTATGATGGGTATAATAAATCCATTACCGAGATTGAGGATGAAGCGTTCATCGGCAGCAATGTCAATTTGATCGCTCCGGTGAAGGTCGGTAAAGGGGCTTATGTCGTTGCGGGTTCTACGATAACGCATTCGGTATCGGACAATGACGTGGCGATTGCCCGCAACCGTCAGGAGAATAAACCGGGCTATGCCGAGAAGCTCCGTGCACGGGCCAAGGCCAAAAAGTTGAAGGAACAGGGATCATTAGTTGATTAAGATTTTTTCTCGGTAGGAATACGATTTATATTTGAATCTTACTTGCGGAATCAGGATGCAGTGCCATTTCAATGACGGATAGTTGATCTATCTACACAGCACGGAGGGTAATAAAATTTATGACTTATTGTGATTCTAAACTGAAGATCTTCACCTGTAACTCCAATCCCAAGCTGGCTCATCAAATTGCCGATTACATTGGAATTCCGATGGGAGACTCGGAGACGACGAGCTTCAGTGATGGCGAAATTCAAGTCAAGCTGTCCGAAAGCGTCCGCGGCTGCCATGTTTATGTGGTACAGTCCACCTGCGCTCCGGTCAACGATAATCTGATGGAGCTGCTGGTGATGGTGGATGCTCTGAAACGGGCCTCGGCCAAGAGCATCAACGTGGTCATTCCTTACTACGGGTATGCCCGTCAGGACCGGAAGGCCCGCTCCCGCGATCCGATTACGGCCAAGCTGGTTGCGAATCTGATCGAGAAAGCCGGCGCGCATCGCGTGATTACCATGGACCTGCACGCTATGCAGATCCAGGGCTTCTTCGATATTCCGGTGGATCATATGCTGGGCGTGCCGATTCTGGCTCAATATTTCCGCTCGAAGCATATCCAGAATCCGGTCGTTGTGTCTCCGGACCACGGCGGTGTCGTTCGCGCCCGTAAACTTGCGGATTTCCTCAACGCTCCGCTTGCGATTATCGACAAACGCCGCCCTGAACCCAACGTCAGCGAAGTCATGAACATCATCGGGAATATCGAAGGCAAAACGGCGATCCTCGTGGACGATATCATCGATACGGCCGGAACCATCGTCCTGGGCGCGAATGCGCTTAAGGAGGGCGGGGTTGAGGAAGTTTACGCCTGCTGTACGCACCCTGTGCTGTCGGGCCCGGCGATGGAGCGTCTTGAAAACTCTCCGCTGAAGGAAGTTATTGTTACGGATACTATTCCGATTACGCATCCGAATCCGACCAGCAAGCTGAAGGTCTTGTCTGTAGCTCCGTTAATGGGCGAAGCGATTATTCGCGTCCATGAGGAACTGTCGATCAGCAAGCTGTTCGAGATCGAATAGAAAGTCGAGTCCTACTGCATACAAGGGGTTGCATCTTCCGTTCTGGAGGTGCAGCCCTTTCTGTACTGTCCTTTTTATCCAAAGGGAGGAAAGGGAGGGTTCTTTGCACAGTCCTGGCCTACAGGCAATAGTCTGGTTGAAATAAAGGGATTTCTTCCCGTTAATTTGATGCTTGTGCGGCTGGAGAAGCGATTTATCTGGAAAACCTCCCGCTAATTCGCCTAAAATGGGAGATAATCGGCCAGAAGGCCGCGAAATAGATGGAGCTTTTCCAGTTAAATTCGATCCAAGGGCCAAGAGCGGTACATTAACGGGAGATTTTCCCGTTAGTGTGCGAGACGCTATCGATAGTATGAAGTGATATGATGAACCTAATTAAATATTGGAGGACCACAAATGAAATGGATCGTAGGCCTCGGCAATCCGGGGTCCAAATATGAGAATACCAGACACAATATCGGTTTTATGGCACTGGACGAGCTGGCCCGCCGGCACGGCATCGCCATCAAGCAGAGCAAATGCAAGGCTTTGATCGGCGAAGGCATGCTTCCCGGGGGAAAGGTAGCGTTGATCAAACCGATGACGTACATGAACCTGTCCGGCGAAGCGGTCCGCGCTTTTATGGATTACTATAAAGTCCCGCTGGAGGACATGATCGTGGTATACGACGACCTGGACACGGAGATCGGCCGGAACCGCCTGCGGTACCAAGGGAGCGCCGGGGGACATAACGGGATCAAGTCCATCATACAGCATACGGGGACGCAGACCTTCAACCGGATTCGGATGGGCATTTCCCGGCCCGAACCGGGCTATCCGATCGTTGACTATGTTCTTTCCCCCTTTGCGAAAAAAGACGCGCCGTTGCTCAAACAGTCGATTGAAGCCGCATGCGACGCGCTGGAACACAGTCTCGATCACACGTATGAGCAGACGATGGCCAAATTCAACGGGTGAGCTCTTGTTCCCGAGAAGAACTTCGAGGCTAAAAGGGCGGCCGTTTGGGCATACTGAGGGTTATAACGAACCTTCAGGAGGCATATACATGGCAATAAACTATGTTTGCAGGCATTGCCGCACGTTTATTGGTAGAATCGATTCTCCCGGGATTACGGAAGCCCAGCTAGGCTTCCATTCCTTGACCCCCGAAGAGCGGCGGGATATAATAGCGTATGATTCGAACGGCGAAACAACGGTCCGGGTAACTTGCGATTACTGCAGCGAAGCTCTCAAGGACAATCCGGAGCTTACCCTGCTCTCGAACCTCTTGCAATGATTGCGGAGGGTATTTGCGGCTACCTGATGAATGGGATACAGAGCCTTGGCATTGCTGAGGCTCCTTTTTGGTTGAGTCCGGCCCCGCGAGTCCAGGGGACAAGACATGATGGCCGGTTTTGACATCATAGATTTCACACCGGTGAAGGCTGCTTATAGAGAATCGGCAGGAGCTTTAACTTTAACCGTTTGGGTTTGTCGATAATAGATATAAAACGATCCTACAAAATATTGCAATTCGAAATGAGAGAGGTGCCTCCATTGTTACAAGCACTTATTCAAGCATTCTCCCGGGACTCGGACTTCACCTCCATGGTGGCAGGGGTAAGTGCCGGAATGAAGGAGCAGTTGATTTCCGGTTTATCGGGGTCCTCGCGGCAGGTCGCGTTGGCGGCACTGCATCAGGAAACGAATCGGCCTTTGCTGGTCGTCACGCATAACATGTTCTCCGCCCAGAAAATATTCGAAGATTTGCAGGAAGCGCTGTCACCGGAGCAGGTGATGCTCTATCCGGCCAATGAGCTGGTTGCCGCGGAAGCGGCCGTCTCGAGCCCCGAGACCCTGGCTCAACGTATCGAGGTACTGCTGCAGTGCGCCGGGTCTTTCCGGGGCATTGTCGTCGTGCCTTATTCCGGCGTCCGCCGGTTTATACCCACGCCGGAGACGATGACGAAGGCCCGGCTAGGGATCGAACTGGGCGGGACGCTGGTGCTGGATGATTTTCTCGCGCGGATGGTCGAGCTGGGTTACGAGCGGGTGGAGCGCGTGGAATCACGCGGGGAAATGAGTATCCGCGGGGGGATCATCGACTTCTATCCGCTGACTTCGAACCTGGCTTATCGGGTAGAATTATTTGATGACGAAATCGATTCGATCCGTACTTTCGATCCGGCCGATCAGCGCTCCATTGAACAAATTAAGCAAGTCGACGTAACCCCTTGTAAAGAACTCATCGCTACCCGCGAGCGTCTGGAGCGGGCGGCTGAGGCGGCCAAAGAGAGGCTTGACCGGCAGCTCGAAAAAATGACCGACCGTCAGGCTAAAAACAAGCTGGACGAAGAGATCTCCCGCGAAATCGAATGGATGCGGGAGCATGTCTATTTTCCGGAAATCTATAAATATATTTCTTTGATATATCCCGAGAATCACACTTTGTACGATTACATGCCGGAGAATACTTTGCTGATCCTGGACGAACCGGCCCGGCTGTTGGAAACGTCGCGCCAGTTGGAGCGGGATGAGGCCGAGTGGAATTTGCATTTGTTCCAGAACGGCAAAAGCCTGCCTGAGCTTCCTCTTGCCCGGGAGGGTGGTGAGGTGCTCTATCAACGGCCGTTTCAAACTTTGTTCTTCTCGCTGTTCTTACGTCAGGTCCCCCATACGCAGCCGCAGAACATCATCAATTTTGTGAGCCGGGGGATGCAGGATTTCCATGGCCAAATGAATGTGCTGAAGGCGGAAATGGAGCGCTGGAAGAAGAGCGGGGCCAACGTCATGATGCTGGCCAGCGGAGAAGAGCGTATAGAACGGATGCGGCGGGTACTCCAGGACTACGGTATCGAAGAGCCGGCGCTGCTGCAGGGGAACCTCCAGTCGGGTTTTGAGCTTCCTTCCGTTCATCTCGTGGTCATCACCGAGGGCGAAATGTTTTCCCAGAAGCAGCGGAAAGCCCGTAAAGTCAGCAAGAATATGGACAATGCGGAGCGGATCAAAAGCTATACCGAGTTGAAAGTGGGCGATTATGTCGTTCACCAGAACCACGGGATCGGGAAGTATCTGGGGATCGGAACCCTGGAGGTCGGCGGGATCCACAAGGATTACATGCATATTCTCTACGCGGGCGGCGACAAGCTCTCCGTGCCGATCGAACAGATCGATATGATTCAGAAATACGTCGGTTCGGAGGATAAAGAGCCGAAGATCTACAAGCTCGGGGGCAACGAATGGACCCGGGTCAAAAATAAAGTGCGTTCCTCCGTCCAGGATATCGCCGATGATCTGATCAAGCTGTATGCGGAACGTCAGGCTTCACCCGGTTACGCGTTCGAGAAGGACTCGCCGGAACAGCAGGAATTCGAAGCCATGTTCCCTTACGATGAGACGCGCGATCAATTGCGGGCGATCGAGGAGATCAAGAAGGACATGGAACAGTCCCGGCCGATGGACCGGCTGCTGTGCGGCGACGTGGGCTACGGTAAAACGGAAGTCGCTATCCGGGCTGCCTTCAAGTCGGCCATCGAGGGTAAACAGGTGGCCGTACTGGTGCCGACGACGATTTTGGCGCAGCAGCATTATGAAACGTTCCGGGAGCGGTTTGCGGGCTATCCGATCAATATTCAGACATTGAGCCGGTTCCGCAGCCGTAAAGAGCAAAACGAAACGATTAAAGGGGTTCGCCAGGGAACGGTGGATATCGTCATCGGGACCCATCGCCTGCTCTCGCAGGATCTGGTGTTTAAGGACCTGGGTCTGCTGATTGTGGATGAGGAGCAGCGGTTCGGCGTAACGCACAAGGAAAAGCTGAAGAAGCTCAAAACCAACGTGGATGTTCTGACGTTAACGGCAACGCCGATTCCGAGAACGCTGCACATGTCCATGCTGGGCGTCAGAGACCTGTCGGTTATCGAGACGCCGCCGGAGAACCGTTTTCCCGTACAAACCTATGTGGTGGAACACAGTCAGGCCCTGGTACGGGAAGCCATCGAGCGGGAATTGGCGCGCGGCGGGCAAATTTATTACCTGTACAATCGCGTACAGGGGATTCAGGAAATGGCGGCCCAAATCTCCATGCTGGTCCCGGATGCCCGCGTGGGGATCGGACACGGGCAAATGTCCGAGCAGGAGCTCGAGAAGACGATTCTGGACTTCCTGGACGGGGAATACGACGTGCTTGTCAGCACCAGTATCATTGAAACCGGCGTGGACATTCCGAACGTCAACACCTTGATCGTCCACGATGCCGACAAGATGGGCCTCTCCCAGCTGTACCAGCTGCGGGGCCGTGTAGGCCGTTCCAATCGAATCGCTTACGCTTATTTCACGTACCAGAAGGACAAGTCGCTTACCGAAGTTGCGGAGAAAAGACTACAATCCATCAAGGAATTCACCGAGCTCGGTTCCGGCTTCAAAATCGCCATGCGCGATCTGTCGATCCGGGGGGCGGGAAATCTGCTTGGGGCGGAGCAGCATGGCTTTATCGCATCCGTCGGCTTCGATCTGTATTCGCAAATGCTCGCGGAAGAGATTCAGAAGCGTAAGGTGACGATGCTTGGCGAAACCGAACCGGATGAATCGAAATGGAGTACGACGATTGATCTGGGCATTGATGCTTACCTGCCTTCGGATTATATTTACGACAGCATCCAGAAGATCGAAATATACAAGAAAACCGCTTCCGCTTCCACCTTTGAGGAGGTGGCCGAGTTGGAGGATGAGATGCTCGACCGCTTCGGCGAGCTTCCTGAAGCCGTCCGGAACCTGCTGGCTGTTGCCCGGGTCAAGCTGTACGGCAAAAAATACGGCATAGAGTCCATCAACTTGCGGAATGAAGAGATCGTCCTGAAGTTTTATGAAGGCCGCGAAAGGGAGATGATTCCGGCCAAAATCGCTGAAGTTGGAAATCTATTCGGAAGACGTGTACAATTTAACCAAGGATCGGAAATCCTGATTCGCATTAAAATCAAGGGAATGGACGATAAAGAAATGATGGGCTTGCTGGAGCAATTTTTGGAAGCTCTGAAGGATTCGTTCAAAGCGAAAGGGGAACTACAAGATGTTTCGAAATAAAGGCCGTTCTTGGAAGACGCCGTTGCTGGCACTCACGCTGGTTATGGCATTGGCTATTGTGGCCGGCTGCGGGAGCAATGTTGTAGCTACGTACGAGGGCGGGAAGATCACTGCCAAGGAATTCGATTTGGAGCAGCGGATTTTGCTGGCCGTTTCGGACCCGATGACGCAGCAGTTCATGCAGATGGACGAATACAAGGAATATTTGCTGAAACAGCAAATCGCTTATAAATACCTGGCCGCCAAAGCGGACAGCAAGTTCAAGGAAACCGGAAAGACAAAAGGGACCGAGGCTTTTAACAACATGAAGAGCTACTACGGCGACGCCAAATTCAAAGAAATGCTGAGCAGTCAGAAAGTTACCGAAGACGATATCAAAAATTATATGATTCGGTATTACACGGTTCTGGAGACGCAATCCGTCAAAGTAACCGATGCTGACGTGAAGAAAGAATTCGAAGCCACGAAAGAGGATTACATTACCGCTTCCGTCCGCCATATCCTGATCGGGTTTAAGGATGCCGAGGGCAAGGAAGTCAAGAAGGAAGACGCCCTGAAGCTGGCCAATGAAATCAAGAGCAGGCTGGAAAAAGGGGAGGATTTCGCCGAGTTGGCCAAGAAATACTCGACCGACCCTGGCTCCAAAGACAACGGCGGCCTGTATGCGGATTATCCGCTTAGCGGTTGGGTGCCCGAATTCAAGGAGAAAGCCATGACCCTTCCGCTGAACACGATCAGCGAACCGGTCGAGACCTCCTTCGGGTACCATATCATGCGAGTCGAAAAACGGACCGAGAAGAAATTTGAGGATCTTACCGCAAATGAGAAAGACCTTATCAAATTGGCGGCAGCCTCCCAAAAGTTGGACGAGTTCATGGCGGGAGATCTGGAGAAGAAGATCATTAAGAAGATCAACCTGCCTAAGACGGAGAAAAAAGAGGACTCCGGAACGACTAACCCGGCAACCGGAGGGAATGCCGGTCAAAGCGGTAACGGCGCGGGCGGAAACAGCACCGGAACCGGGACAGGCGGTAATGCCGAAACCGGAGGCAAATAACGAGACCGGCTACGGGCCGAATTCAGGCAGCGCGGAGAAATCCGCGCTGTTTTGCTGTTCTTGTTTTGTGGTAATTATACAGATTGAATGAGTAATTTAGCATGCATAAGCTGCTGGGAAGGGATGAATACTATGGTCATCACAAGAACCGAATCCCTCCATTTGCTAACCAAATCAGCCGACGGCGGTGTAAGATCAGAATGAACCTACCGCAACTTTTTTACCGGCAATGATGTAATAACATACCGAAGGGTAAATGAATATTCACCAATCAGTAGTTCAAACTTCTTTAGAAAGCGGGGCAACATGTGACATGAAAGCTACTGGAATTGTACGCCGTATCGATGATTTGGGCCGTGTGGTTATCCCTAAGGAAATCCGCCGTACCTTGCGGATTCGGGAAGGTGACCCCTTGGAGATCTTTGTGGACCGCGACGGTGAGGTGATCCTCAAAAAGTACTCGCCGATCGGGGAACTGGGGGATTTTGCCAAGGAATATGCGGAATCGCTGTACGAAAGCACCAACCATATTACCCTGATTTCCGACCGGGACTCCATCATTGCCTTAGCGGGGGCATCGAAGAAGGAATACCTGGACAAGCCGATCAGTTCGATGCTGGAGAGCAGTATGGAAAACCGGAAAATTCAACTGGAGACGAATACCGGAAGCTACGAAATCGTCCGGGATCACTCGGAGACCCTGTCCTCTTTTGTGATTGCTCCGATTATTTCCGGAGGAGACCCGATCGGTGCCGTCATCTTGATGAATAAGGATGAATCGGTAAAAATGTCGGCGCTTGAGTCGAAAATGGCCGAGACGGCCGCCGGATTTTTGGGCAAGCAAATGGAGCAGTAACAAGGGATTTTGGCAATCAAGCACACTCCTGTCGCAGTTGGACGGTACGCCGTCCGGATGCGGGGAGTGTTTTTTTCATGCAGGTTTCGTCATATAATGGAATCTATGACGAAACCGCAAAGTGGGTAGGTTATGAACGAACGTGAAACTTCATCCTCACGGTTGCTCAAAGGAGCGGCCGTGCTGAGTGTGGCGGCCATCCTTAGCAAACTCCTGGGGACGCTGCAGAAAATACCGCTGCAAAACATCGGGGGAGACGGCGTTTTTGGTATCTACAACACCGTTTACCCGTTTTATACAATTCTAATCACGTTGGCAACGGCAGGTTTCCCGACCGCGGTGTCCAAATATGTAGCCGAACGCCATGCCTTGGGCTTAGAGAGCGGTAAGCGGGAAGTGCTTCGCATGGCCACGCTGGTCATGGCGATGTTGGGAGTTATGGGCTTTGTTCTGATGTATTTGGGCGCGCCTCTGCTGGCCGGCTGGATTGGAAACAGCCATCTGGTCCCGGCGCTCCGCGGTGCCGCTCCGGCGCTGCTCTTTGTCCCGCTTAGCGCATCGCTCAGGGGATATTTTCAAGGGCTTCAGGATATGATGCCGACGGCGGTGTCCCAGGTGACCGAACAGGCTGTCCGGGTGGCCGTGATGATCGGCCTGCTGTTTTATTTTACCGGGGCCGGCGGCTCGGAGGCGGTGATTGCCGGCGGGGCTCTTGCCGGATCGGCTGTCGGCGGCGCGGCGGGACTAGCGGTGATGCTGGGATATTGGCGGGGGCACCGAAAATGGGCCGGATCTGCTGCCGGAAAAGAGGAAGGCGCGAATAAAGGCGGGGACTTCGGTAAACCGACCATTGGGGTGCAGTCGCATGGATTCCGCCTATTGCGGGAAATGCTGCGCTACGCGATTCCGATCTGCCTGGCTTCATTGGCGATTCCGCTGCTTAGCCTGGTGGACACGTTTACGCTGCCCCGGCTTTTGGCGGGCCATGGCGATGAACTGCAAGCGATGGTGGACGTCGGCATTTATAACCGGGGCATCCCGCTGGTCCAACTGGTGACCATGCTGGCCTCTTCCCTCTCCGTGCTGTTTATTCCCTTTCTTGCGGAAATGAACCTGCGGGATGACCGGGAAGGGATCGCGCGGCAGACGCGGCTGGCCCTGCGCTGGTTTTGGCTGATCGGGCTGGCGTCCTCGGCGGGATTAGCGCTTCTGGCCGAGCCGGTTAACGTGATGCTGTACGAAGACAGCACGGGGACGGGAACGTTGGCCTGGGTGGCCTGGACCGCCGCGCCGGGCGCGCTGGTGACAATCACAGCCGCCCTGTTGCAGGGGCTCGGCGCTGTGCGAGCCCCGGCGGTGCACTTGCTGGCCGCGGCGGGGCTGAAAGCGGCGCTGAACGCGCTGCTCGTGCCCCAGCTCGGCATCAGCGGCGCGGCGATCGCCGGCATCGCCGCCTATGGCGCAGCAGCAGCGCTCAACCTGGCGCTGCTGCTGCGGCGCACGGGCCTGCGCCCGCGCCTGCGGGACGCGGCGCTGCGGCCCGGGGCGGCCGCCCTGGCGATGGCGGCCGTGGTGCTGCTGCTGCGCCTCGGCTTGGACGCCGTGCTGCCGCCGGGCCGCCTGGCGGCCCTGGCGGAGAGCCTGCTCGGCGTGGCGCTCGGCGCAGCCGTGTTCGCGGCCGCGGTGGTGCGGGCGCGCTTGATCAGCGCGGCCGAGCTCGCGGCCGTGCCGCGGGTCGGGCCGAAGCTTCTTCGTGCGCTTCGGAAGCTGCGGCTGATGCGATAGCGCTGCGCGCCGCCCGGAGCCGGTGCGCGGCGATTATTTTTGCCGCAGGGGCTTGGAGTGATATAGTTAGGAGGAGAGGTTGTATCTCCTCCGGGAAAAGAGACAGGAGTGTGACGAACGAATGGCGGCACAAATTACGGTTGTCGGGCTGGGTTCGGGGGATCCGGACCGGCTGACGCTGGGAAGCCTGAAGCTGCTTCAGGAAGCCGGGGAGCGGTATGTGCGGACGAAAGATCACCCCGTAGTAAGCTGGCTGGAGGAAACCGGGGTGAGCTTTACGTCATTTGATGAGGTTTATGAGGCGATGGCGGATTTCCCCTCGGTATACCGGGAAATTGCCGACCGGCTACTCCGGGCGGCCTTGTCGGAAGGTGGACGTGCGGTATTGTACGCCGTACCCGGTCACCCGATGGTCGCGGAAGCGACGGTGAAGCTGCTGCGCGAACGCTGTGCCGAAGAGGGTGTGGAACTTCGGATCACGGGCGGCGAAAGCTTTATGGACGAGGCTTTCATCCGGCTTGGCTTCGACCCGATTGAGGGATTCCAGCTGCTGGATGCTTCCGACTTGTCGCAAATCCGGATCGATCCGCGGCGTCATACCCTCATCGGCCAGGTTTATGACGTGTTTACCGCCTCGGAAGTCAAGCTTGGCTTGATGGAAGTATACCCCGATGATTATCCGGTCGTTGTCGGACATGCGCTCGGGGTAGCGAATGCGGAGCGGGTACTGCGGATTCCGCTGTACGAATTGGATCGGATCGAGGGTTACGGAAACCTGTCGCTGGTCTACGTTCCGGCAAGCGGCGACGATCGTCTGCGGATCCGCAGCTTTGAGCGGCTGCACGAAATCGTGGCGATTCTCCGCAGTCCGGAGGGGTGCCCGTGGGACCGGGAGCAAACGCATCAATCGATCCGCAAAAACTTGATCGAAGAAACTTACGAGGTGCTGGAGACGATAGACGAGGATGATCCGGACCATATGCGCGAGGAACTGGGGGATTTGCTGCTGCAAATCATGCTTCATTCGCAAATGGAAGAAGAGACGGGGATGTTCACGGCTTATGACGTCATCCAAGAGCTTAACGAAAAGCTATTGTTCCGTCATCCTCACGTATTCGGCGATTTAAACGCCCAGGATGCCGAGGCGGCGCTTCAGAATTGGGAAGCGATGAAGGCGGAGGAGAAGCGGCGAAAGGGGATGCAGCCCGAGAGCCTGTCCGCGCTCAGCGGGGTACCGCGGGATCTGCCGGCCTTGATGAAAGCCTACAAGCTGCAGAAAAAAGCGGCCAAAGTCGGCTTTGATTGGGAATCCATCGACGGGGTATGGGCCAAGATCGAGGAGGAACTGGCCGAGCTGCGGGCGAGCGTGGCGGAAGGGCAGTCGGCGGAGGAGCAGACGCTGGAACTCGGCGATGTGTTGTTCTCTGTGGTGAACGCCGCACGCTATATCGGGGCCGACCCGGAAGAGGCGTTGTCGCGGACCATCGCAAAATTTGTCAGACGTTTCAGCTATGTGGAAGAACGGTTGCGCGAAGCCGGGAAGACCCCCGGCGAAAGCAGTCTGGCGGAGATGGACGCGCTCTGGGACGAGGCCAAAGCGGCCGAAAAGGCCGGGGAATCGCCAAAATCTCCCTAAAAAACGTGTTTTTTTTGCGAAAAAGCAAAAAAAAGTTATACACCGGGCAGGATTTTGGGTTTCAAGGCAGAATACTCATACAAAGATATCCACGCGGCCTTATGCCATGAGGGATTAGGCCGGTAGTATCCATCTATTTTTTCTATTATTGGGAGGCATTATTAAATGAACAAAACAGATCTGATCAACAACATTTCCAGCAAGAGCGGTTTGACTAAAAAAGACGTTGAAACTGTATTGAACGGCTTCCTTGGCGAAATCACCGAGGCGCTTGCTGGCGGAGACAAAGTACAATTGATCGGCTTCGGCACGTTCGAAACCCGCAAACGTTCCGGTCGTACCGGCCGCAACCCGCAAACCGGTAAAACGATCGAAATCCCGGCATCCAATGTTCCAGCTTTCAAAGCGGGCAACAAACTTAAAGAAGCTGTAAAATAATGCGTCTTGATAGATTCCTGAAGGTGTCCCGGTTGATCAAGCGGCGCACGGTGGCGAAAGATGTCTCCGAACAAGGGAGAGTCTTAATCAACGGGCGTGAATCCAAGCCGAGCAGCACCGTGAAGGTAGGCGACGAGATTACCGTACAATTCGGCCAAAAGCTGGTGACGGTCCGCGTCGAACGCCTGGCGGAGACCACTCGCAAGGAAGAGGCTGCCACCTTGTATACCTTAATTAAGGAAGAACCGATCGCCAAGGATTCCGGCTTGGACTGGAACTAGGCGAGAGATAAGTAACGCGCTCCGTTCGTTTGTAACGGGGCGCGTTTTGTGTTTAGGAACGCTATTCCCCTACATCGGTTCTAAACAAGACCCCCCTCCCATAAGCTAGTGTTAAGAAGGAGGGGTACATGCCATGATCGACCAAGGAAAAGGAAAGCGACAGGAGCTCCACTTGCTCCACAGAAAGCTGTTGGAGATTTCGGGCGTCCTGAATGTGGAGAGCTTTGACAGTGAGGAATTTCTGCTTCAAACGGAACTGGGGCATTTGACGATTCGCGGTCAGAATTTACATATCAAGAATTTGAACCTGGAGCAGGGGCTGGTCAGCATTGAAGGGCTTGTCAACTCGCTATCCTATCTGGATCCCGGGTCCTCCTCGTCCGGCAAAGGCCTGCTCAGCAAGCTGTTCCGATGAATCTGCAGACACAGTGGGCAACGCTTTTGTGGATGCTGGTTTGCGGGGGCATTCTGGGCATCGCTTACGACAGCTACCGGGTCGTATCGGGACAGCTCCGCTTTCCCCGGTGGAGCGTGCATATGCTCGACCTCTTTTATTGGCTTGCCGCTTCTTTGTTTGTGTTCCGTACGCTGTATCATGTCAACCAGGGAGAGCTCCGGTTTTATGTATTCCTTGGATTATTTATAGGCGTTTGGATTCATTTTTTGTTTCTCAGTGTTATAACGGAACGTTTTGTGGTAAATTTAATGAAGGTAGTCCAAAGGGTATACGAGATAATCCTGAAATTGATGATTATTTTAGTGGTGAAACCGCTTAAATGGCTGTTGAAGTGCTTAAAACTGCTTCTTGGCTTTACTTGGATCGTGCTGCTTTTTATGGGGAGGGTTACGCTGTCCCCAATTTGGAAATTATTGTCCTGGGCCACAAGACCTATATGGAAACCGCTGCGTCTGCCGGACAGGCTACGGGCTGTGCGAAATATCGCAACGGACTTTTGGAACCGCTGGTTCCGTAAACCAGACAAACCGGATGAAGATGAATAAATGACTGGAGGTGCCCCATGCGCGAAGCAGCGGCAAACACATCCCATAGAAAAAATCAGACCCCCGCCAGAACGGCAGGGGCGAGCCGGCGTCTCCGGATCTGGGCCGCATTTATGGTGCTTTTTCTCGGTTGGGCGGGGTACACGTTTATTTCCCAATCCGGAGAAATTGGGAAGAAATCGGTGCAGTTGGCGGATCGGGAAACCGTAAAAGCCGAGAACGAACAGACGCTCAACCAGTTGAAATATGAATTGAGCCGCCTTAAGGATCCCGAGTACATCGGTCAAATAGCTATGAAAAAGTACGGGCTTTACAAACCCGGGGAAATTCCGGTGCGCGTCTCCGGCTCAGAGTCCGGAAATGACTGATGCCATGCGGGATATACGGCTGTTGACCTTGTTTCAGTCATTATGTATAATCAAATCACCGCAGTCATGATTTCGAGGCCTGGCTGTATATTTTTAAGGGAGGATCATTTTATTTTATGTCAATTGAAGTGGGCACCAAGTTAGAAGGAAAAGTGACAGGCATCACGCATTTCGGAGCATTTGTGGATCTGTCAGGAGGTGTCACGGGTCTCGTTCACATCTCGGAGATCGCCGACAATTATGTTAAAGACGTTAATGATCATCTGAAGATTGGCGATATGGTTACCGTTAAGGTAATCAATGTCGACAAGGACGGCAAGATCGGACTTTCCATTAAGCAAGCGGTTGACAAACCGGTAGAGGCAACCAGACCGCCTCGCGCACCGCGCACCGATCGTCCGGGTGGAAGAGACGGAGACCGGCCAGGCGGCGGATTTAACCGAGATCGGGGAGGACGCCCTTTTAAGCCGCAACCGAGCAAGGCTTCTTTTGAAGATAAAGTTTCCCGTTTCCTTAAGGATAGTGAGGAGCGCATTTCCTCGCTGAAGAAGAACACGGAGGGCAAACGCGGAGGACGCGGAGCCAAACGGATGTAGTGTAATACTCAAAGCGAATAATGAACCACCGCAGGCATACCGTGCCTGCGGTTTTTGTTTTTTCGCGAAATCCGCTCGAAGAATTCTATTTTTGTCGTCTACCCACTTTAACCGACAGGTTACAACGCAATTCACGAACTTCTTGGACTAATTAACAGATATTGGTTACTTTTCCTGTTGCTTTTTATGCGAACACAACATCCCCTAAACTCGCTTATCCGCTTGGGAGGCCTGCATTCGCGCAGATTCGTGAACCGCTCTCAATTTGTCGGAAAATTCTTTGCTCCCGTTTCCGGTATATGACAAACTTTCCGCTTGCCCCCTTCTATAATGGGACATACCTTACAAAATTGGAAAAGGCGGTGCCAGGTGATGGAGAAATGGAACGTGATCCCATTTCCAGGGATGAAGAAGGCGAAAGGACAAGCTGGAGAGGTTTCTTGGGACGGGTGGAGGCAGATTCCGCTCGTAGCGGCGTGCAGCCGCATGTTTGCGGCCAACAAATGGAACGGTTTATTCCTGCTGATGAGCTTCCTGCTCGGCAAGGCGACGATATTGGACGAGCTGGCCCCTTTTGCCGCGGCCTTTTTTGCGGTGATGATGTTTATGCGGCGGGACATCGCCGTGGTGACGGGAGCGGTCATGATTGCCGGGGCCCTGTTTGTATCCGGACCTCACGCTGCCGTGATCGCGGCGGAGCTGCTTATCTTTTACCTCATCCATAAAGGGATGGAGTCGTTTGAACGGGCTGAGCTATCTTATGCTCCGTTGATGGTATTTACGAGTACTTTTTTCGCGCTGTTGTTTACGGCTGTGATCGGGCCTTCGCTTACCTGGTACGCCCTGGTCATGACCGTCATGGATGCGGTTCTCAGCTTTGTGCTCACTCTGGTGTTCATCCAGGCGGTCCCCGTGTTCACGTATCGAAAAAGAAATTACCAACTGCGCACCGAAGAAATCGTCTGCCTGGTCATTTTGCTCGCTTCAATCATGACCGGTACGGTGGGCTGGGAGGTGTCCGGCCTTTCAATTGAACATATCCTGACAAGGTATCTGATCCTCCTGTTTGCGCTGGTCGGCGGCGCCGCGCTTGGCGCATCGGTAGGCGTTGTGACGGGTTTGATCCTTAGCCTGGCGGATACCTCGGCCTTGTACCAGATGAGTTTGCTCGCTTTTTCCGGCATGTTGGCGGGAATGATGCGGGAGGGCCGGCGCTGGGCGGTGGGTTTTGGCATGCTGCTGGGCTCTTCCATCCTCTCCATCTACTTGGCGGGTCCGGCTGAAGTCATGTCCTCCACATGGGAAAGCTGCTGGGCAGTCCTGCTCTTCCTGCTGACCCCGAGAAGCGTGATCAGCGCCATTGCCAAATATGTCCCCGGGACGCAGGATCATACGAACACCCAGCATGAGTACGCCAAGCGGATGCGGGAAATTACGGCCGGCCGGGTCGCCCAGTTCTCCGAGGTGTTCAAGCAACTGTCGCGCAGCTTCGGGCAAATCGCGAGCTCGGGGGAAATCGCCAAGCGCGGTGAAGAAGTCGATCACTTTATGAATGCGGTTACGGAGAGCGCCTGCGCGACCTGTTTTCGCCGAAATGCCTGCTGGGATGGAAAGTTCTATCAAACCTATAAATATATGACCGAAATGATGACGGCCGTTGAAGAGAATCCCGAGATCACCAAAGAGGACTTGCCGCCGAAGTGGGATAAACTATGCACCAAAACCGATCAGGTGCTTGCACTGATGAAGCGGGAGTATAATCTCTACCAACATGATATGCACTGGAAACGGCAAATATACGACAGCCGGTTGCTGGTTGCGGAGCAGCTTTCCGGCGTGTCCCAGGTGATGGAGGACCTGGCCCGGGAAATCCAGCGGGAAGGACAAGCCTTGTACAAGCAGGAGGAACAAATTCGGGAGGCTCTTGAAAAAATGGGCTTGTCCATCCACAACATCGATATCGTCAACCTGGATCACGGCAACGTGGAGATTGAAATTGTGCATGCCTATACCCGCGGTTATGACGAGTGCCGGAAAATTATCGCTCCGCTGCTGTCGGATATTTTGGGCGAACATATCGCGGTGGTCGGGGAGGTGATGTCGGACCGACGGGACGGTCTGGCGACGGTGACTTTCGGTTCGGCCAAGACCTATGAAATTACGACCGGGGTGGCTGGCGCGGCCAAAGGAGGAGATATGCTGTCCGGAGACAGCTTTAGCTCCAGGGAGTTGGGGAACGGGACGTACGCCGTCGCCCTGAGCGACGGTATGGGCAACGGGGAGCGTGCCCGGCTGGAAAGCAGCACCGCCCTCAGCATCCTTGAGCAGCTGCTGCAGTCGGGAATGGATGAGACGCTGGCGATTAAATCCGTCAATTCCGTGTTGATGCTGCGCTCCCCGGATGAAGTGTACGCGACGGTGGATATGGCGTTGATCGATGAATACTCGGCACGGACCACCTTTTTGAAAATTGGTTCTTCCCCGAGCTTTATCAAACGCGGAAACGAAGTGATCCCGATCACGGCCAGCAATTTGCCGATTGGCATCATACAGGATATTGAAGTGGATCTGGTGACCGTGCAGTTGTATCCGGGCGATACGCTGATCATGATGACGGACGGTGTCTATGACGCGCCGGGGTACGCGGTCAATAAGGAACTGTGGATCAAGCGGCTGATCCAGGAAATCCGGTCCGAGGATCCGCAGGATATCGCCGACGGTCTGCTGGAATCCGTTATCCGCTACCAGAAAAATGTCATCCAGGACGATATGACCGTAGCGGTGGCGAAAGTCGATCATTTTCTGCCGCAATGGTCAACCTTGCACATTCCGGGACTGAGCCGATTGGAGCGGCCGCGGACGGTGAGTTAGAAAGAGAGCTTGGGGTGAAAGCCCCAGGTTCTTTTTTTTTTGAATTTTTCAACTGAGTCCAGGGGAAACGCAGGGAGCTATGAAAGCAAACGGTATGAAATGTTTAGGAGCTTGGATGATATGGGAGTCGATAGCGAGTTGAAACTCAATTACCTAAGTAATAGGGATTGTGACAAAACTTTAAAATAATATAAAGAACACAGTAAGAATATACAAAAAAACAATAGAGGAAAAATGTGGAATCATGTAGAATATGAGAAAAAAGAACTATATATTAGGTTCCGTACTATCAAATTCAAGCCGAAGGGTAATGATAGAATCCGCCTAAAGTCGGGTTCGTAAAGCTGCGGACGTGGGATATTTGTCTCGCAATAATTTGGCAGCCTGATTATCTGATGGGCTTGTTTTTTTTATCCTTTCCGGATTGGGGAGAATTGTCGAATGAGAAAATTTATTCAAGTGATTGCAACCGTTTTATGCTTTGTAGTTATTACTCAAATTTCCTTACCTTGGGGAGGGGAAGCTTACGCTTTTTCGACATCACCTCTTTCGCCTTCCAACAGCAGTTACGAGAGGCAGAGCGGGCGCGATTCCAAAGAGATTACCGATTACACCGCCATAACAGTGACAGACAGTACATATGGAGATTCGGCCGATTCTCGCACTGCCATAAAAATTGATTTCCTTTCTCCAGAAGCGGAGCAAACGGGTGGATATTTACCGGATTACGGTTACGTATTTGAGGAACAGGGCGGCTCAAAATATGGATGGGGTGCAGAGCATACCGCTGTGACGGTTGTGTCCAGCACATATGGCCGGCCACTAGAAAACTCTTTTATTCGGATGAAGGCGGAAGCTGTCTGGGAGATTGAAATACCCAACGGAAGCTATGATCTAAAAATTGCAGTTGGTGACCAGGAACTTGATAGCATAAACACGTTATATGCTGAAGATACCGTAATTTGGGACCATGTAAAAGTTCCAATGGGTGAATCCAGACTTGCCGCTGGAAAGGTCATTGTAAGAGACGGAAGGCTTACCCTGCACCATGATGACTATTCGAACACAACGGCTCTTCAATACTTGGAGATCAGGCCCTCTGGAGCGTCTGAAAAAGTTACCCGAGAAATGAAGCCGCCTTATATCGGTTTGCCTGCGGAGCAAAACAAGGTGCCTGGCGATCAGATTATTCTTTCAGGCACTCAAAATAATGAACATAATGCGGTCCCTTCAATCCTTGTTCCCGGATTAAGCAAAGAAATTCGGCGTTATCTAAACGAACGCTTGAATGAGCTTGAACAGGCTTGGGAGCCGTATGAGCAGCAAGCTGTATCCTGCTCTGGCTCTGCAGAGGCAATTGCCACAGCAATTGATGGAAGCTTTGAACCAGTAGCCGCCATACATACGGGTCAACTCAATTTGGACAATTCCGTCACGTTCGGTTCCCCTTCCCGGCCTGTCTTTTTAATTACGAATGGGCTGAATATAAACAGAGCAGTAACGATAACTGTCTACGGTACCTTGATTGTGCGAGGTGATTTGAATGCCAATCAAGGGGGGCGGATTATCGTTCAGTCTGCCGATGATAGTGATGCGGCAGTTAAGGCAGACCTGCGGGTCGAGGGGACTATTCATTTGAATCAGAATTCTGTTCTGAAGGTGGCAGATGAACTCGTTACAGATAAATTGATCTATAACAGCGGTCAACTAGATATTAGTGCTAAAAGCTTGATTGTTGAGAATAGCTTGCACATCAATACGAAGGTAGACATGAATATCACCGAGGAAATGATCGTGGGGAATTTGATATCAAATAATGATAAAGCTCGGATCATAGTGGGGCAGGGGGACCTATTTATCACCAACGATGTCCATGTCAATAATCAACTTGATGTTCATACCGGGGGCGTATGGGCGATCGGAGGCAGTATAACCTCCAATCAAAAGCCTGTAGTAAGCTCGGGGGATGTCCATGAAGGCCAAACCAAGCTTAAATATATTCCTTATGGTTTAAAGGCGGAGTACTTTGTGGAGGAAGATTTGCGAGGCAAAAAAATCACGCTGTTGGATGCCAATGTTAACCTCAACGGAAAACTCCCTGTTTCTTCACCCGATTTGAACGATGGAGGGCTTTCGATTCGCTGGACAGGCATGATTGAAGCCTATACAACCGAGGAGTACACATTCAGCACTGAGGCTAATGGCGGTGTAAGGCTTTGGGTCAACGGTAAACTGCTGATTGATGCATGGGACAAGTCCGGGGGGAACGATCGCCAGAAAGGTACGGTATCGCTGGAAGCCGGGCGTCTTTACGATATACAAATGGAGTTTGCGACTGATCGGAATCAGCCGAAAGCGGTTTTGTCATGGAGCAGCGGTATGGTGCAGGAAGAGGTAGTTCCTCAGGCTCAACTGACTCCGTTTGCCGTACCGGAATTATCGGCTGTCCCTTCGGATCGGGATATTGCCCTTGTCTGGACGGATGCTTTCAATGCGGAAGGATACGAAGTGGAAATAGATGGCGAGATTAAACGTTTGGATGTACAGAATCAATATGTACATGAGCCATTAAATTCCGGAACGAAGCATACATACAGGGTTAGAGCCAGCGCCGGAGCCCTTCACGGAAATTGGTCCAAGGTCACCGAGCTATGGACGCTTCCTGGAATACCCGCCAATATTCGGCTGGATGCCACGAGTGAGCAAATACGGCTGCAATGGGATGAAGTGATCGGTGCGGTATCCTATGAAGTCGAGACAAACGGGGACATAGTTAGTACCAACAATCTTACGACATATATCGAAAAGGATTTGAATCCGAACATACAACGGGCATTTCGCGTCCGTGCAGTAAACTCTAGCGGTGCGGGCAAGTGGAGTGAAGTTCTGGCGAAAACGACCTTGCCGGGGTCCTCCAGAGTTTTACAAACCAAGGCTAAGGATATCTCCATCCAGGTGAGCTGGGATGCGGTATCGGGAGCTGAAGGGTATGAACTGGAGGTAGATGGGCATTCAATCCAGGTCACAGGTACGCAATATTTGCATCAGGGGCTGGAGCCCAATACGGAGCATACGTACCGGATTCGTTCCGGCAATGCGCAAGGTTACGGTCCCTGGAGCGATCTGGTGAGGGCTGTAACGCTGCCTTCGATACCGCAAAATTTTGGGGCAGAGCCCCAGAGCCAGGGGATTGTTGTTGCATGGGATAGAGTGCCGGGGGCAACCGGGTACGATATTGAAGTGGATGGAGTCATCCATGATACCGGAGCTGACAATGGTTTTATTCATCAAGGACTTCCGCCTGACACAGACCATACTTATCGGGTAAGAGCAAGAAGCGGAGAAGTTTTCGGTGAATGGAGCGATATTTTAATGATTACAACTCTGGCAGACTTTCCTGTAAATTTGCAGGCTATCGCTACCGATTCGGTGGTTACTCTTACTTGGGATCCTGTCATAGGGGCCAAGGGTTACGATGTTGAGGTGGATGGAACGGTGATTAGCAACGGTCTTGAGCTTATCTTTGTCCACCCTGATCTCTTGCCGTTCACAGAGCACGAATATCGGGTCCGGGCCCGTAGCGAGGGAGGAATCGGTCCTTGGAGTGATAAAGTAACGGCAGTCACAGCACTGGGGGTTCCGTCCAATATTCGCTTTGAAACGACCACGGATACGATAACGGTTCGTTGGGATCCAGTGGCTGGGGCAACGGGATATGATCTGGTTGTAGATGGTGAAATGGTTGATGTCGGCGATACTCTCCAGTATATTCATAGCGGTCTGGCTCCTTCCTCCTGGCATGTCTATCGGGTCCGGGCCAAGAATGGGAATTTGGCCGGGACATGGAGTTCCGCCTTCACGAAGTCTGCCGCTTTGGGTATTCCGGTGATCAAGGAAGCTAAATCTTACACAAGCAAAATCTTCCTGTCATGGGATGAGGTCATAGGAGCCACCGGCTATGATATTGAGATCAACGGAGAAGTCAAGGATAACAGAGAAGCTGTGAGCTATTTGCATCAGAATTTGTCTCCAGGAGCGCAATATACATTTCGGGTTCGGGCAAAAAACGAGGCTGAAACCAGTGAATGGAGTAAGCCAGTTTCCCTTGCCACTACATCTGAAGTGATTGAATTTATTTCAGCTACATCCACAACGGATTCCATAGCTTTGGAGTGGACTGCCGGAAAGGGTAGTGAAGGCTACGACCTGGAGATAGATGGGTCCATTGTACCGAACATTATGGCGACCAGTTATACCCATAAGGGCTTGGAGGCGAACACGATTCATATCTATCGCGTCCGTGTCCACAGCAGTGAGCAAGAGAATGAGTGGTCAGCCGCCCTTGAGAAGAAGACAGTATCCGAAATCATCGTCAATGTCGGCAAGGATAATTTTTTCAATCTCGTCGTTGTGGCTCCGCAGAAGGCAGGTACCTCCGAGCGGACAGTCGTTGTTACCTATGAACCGGATGAGGTTGAAATGATAGACTTAAGCGCCGTGACGCCAGACATTGAACTAACTACAGGGGTTATAGAGAAAGCCGGAATGACTATTGAACGCTTCAACCCCGGAGAGATTGTAATTAGGGTGCATGATCGAAGTAAAACGTTCGTGAATGGAATCCGTTTTCTTGCCAAAACGAATAACCCTTCCAGTATTACTTATATCGTGGAGTAGTTTGTTATTGAAGGAGTGGATATGTTGAAGCGTTTGTCATGGATTTTTAGCTTGCTTTTATTCGTTTCAACCCTTGCGGTTCCATCGACCACACTGGCAAAAAGCAGCATCGATATCGTCTTTGTGATCGACAGATCCGGAAGTATGGCATCCTCCATCAATGCGGTGAAGGACAATGTTGCCGCATTTGCGGATATGTTGGCGGCCAGAGGAATTTCCTACCGCCTGGGACTGGTCTCTTATGAAGAGACATCCACAAGGTATGCATTTACCAGCGATGTGAATACATTCAAGGCTCAACTCGGCAAAATCAGCGTGGATGGCGGCACCGAGAACGGCCTCGATGCGATTATGAATGCTGCCCAATACTACCCCTTCGACGTTAATGCAAGCAAATACTTTATTCTAATTGGGGATGAGGTTGTCACCAGCGACCAGGGGTACACGGTTCCCAGCGTAATTCAATATATGAACAGCATGAAAATTAAACTTACAACTATCGGTATTGACGAGATAAAAAGTCAATTCAAGCAGTTATCGGATCAAACCGGCGGCATGTATCTAGACTTGTACAGCAATTTCAGCACAAGTTTGACCCGTATTTTTGAACAGATTCAACGGATACCGACACTCGAAATTATTAATCCGTCGTCTGGGCAAATGTTAAGCGACTTAAACACGGCGTTTATTCCTTCGGTCAAAGTAACCGATCCGGACAGCGACACATTGCAACTGGCTTACTATGTCGATTCGGAAACGGTGCCTCGTGACAAAAAAACGGTGTCCAACACAATGACCGCCCAAACGGTGAGCTTCAATGCGCTTAATATCGGCACACTTTCCGAAGGTAATCATACGTTTCGTTTTACCGTATACGATGGGTCGGATACGGTGCAGGATACAGTGACCGTCAAGGTGGACAAGTCCGTCCCGACTCTGGGGACCATCCGGACGGCAGCAACGGCGACAACGATTCAGATCTCAGGATCGGCTACCGACAGCGGTTCCGGTTTAAGTACCGCTCCGTATCGTTACACCGTTGGATCGCTTCCAAGCTCATGGACAAGCGCCACGACGTTCACCCATTCCAATCTGGTTCCCAATACAGCCTATACCGTTGTATTCGAAGCCCGCGATGCAGCTGGTCATATCGCCCAAAAAATTGAAACTGTCTGGACAAAGGGCCAGGTTCCAATACTTGGGAGGGAGCAGGCTTCAGAAACGTCGGCAGTACTGTCATTGCAGGACAGTAATCCGGCTTCAACCTTTTATCAGGTAAGGTCTGGGGCTTTATATGTGAGCGGGACGGGGACCTTGACGACGGCACCGAGCTGGATCATGCCAACGAACAAGAAAATAACCGTTACAGGCCTGACTTCAAATACAGAGTACTCTTTTCAGGCCAAGGCGCGAAATCAGAACAGTGAGGAAACTGATTTCGGGGCGACGCTCTCCCTAAGCACACTGGCGGCCCCGCCAGCGGCTTCGGCCATCACCTCTAACGCGGAACAGCATTCGATTCGCCTAAATTGGCCGCCTGTTGCGGGAATAACACAATTTGAGGTGGAAGCGGACGGCTCGGTCATAAGCGTTGGTGCTTCAGCGACTTTTTCGCACAGCGGACTTGCTCCGAATACGCGGCACACTTATCGGGTGAGGGCCAACAATGCAGGGGGGACAGGCAACTGGAGCCAGCCGGTAGTGGTATTCACGCTGCCGGATCCGCCGGGGATTCCAGCCAACATTCAAGCCCGGCCGACTCAGACCGAGGTTACTATCACGTGGGATTCCGTTGCGCGCGCGGAGAGTTATGACGTTGAAGCGGATGGAACGGTGATTGAGGGAGACATGCAGACGAAATTCGTTCAGAGCGGTCTGGAAGCCCAGTCGGACCATACCTATCGGGTTCGCGCGAAGAATTCGGGAGGAGTCGGGGAATGGAGCGTGCCGGTTACCGTTCAAACACTGCCTTATCCTCCGAAAACACCTGAAGGTTTATCCTCGGCAGTAGCTATCCATGAAGTCACAATTCAATGGAAAGCTTCAGAGGGAGCAACCGGTTACGAGGTGGAAGCCGACGGTCTCATATTGAACAATGAGGGGGCTACGAGCTTTCTGCACGAGGGGTTGCTTCCGCTCAGTGGGCATACCTATCGGGTCCGCGCTGTGAATGCAGGCGGCAAAAGCTTATGGAGCGCGCCCCTGACAGTTACGACGCACCCGGAAAGACCTTTAAAGCCGACCAATGTGATGACAACGGCTGAACAGAATACGATTACGGTGATGTGGTATCAGGTCGCACATGCGGAAGACTACGAAGTGGAAATTGATGGCGCAAAAATTGTGACGGTGAGCGATTCCCAATTTGTTCATAGCGGTCTGAATCCGGAAACCTCGCATTCCTATCGTATCAGGGCCCGCAATATTAGCGGGTACAGCGATTGGACGAATCCTGCGGCCATGGCCACTTTCCCTGCCGACGCGGGCGAGACCGATATGTCGCTTACCAATATGGCAGCCGTTGTAACAAACCGGTCGATTACGATCTCCTGGGACACGGTTGCCCGAAATGCAAAATATGAGATTGAAGTTGACGGGCGGATGAGCGATAACGGCGACAACACTATTTTTCATCATGGCGGTCTTCAAGCCGAAGAATTCCATACGTACCGGATTCGACTGAAGCAGGATGACAAGCCCGGCATATGGGTGGCGGTACTCTCGCTTTCCACTTTGCCCGATCCTCCGGACGCGCCGGAAAACTTGAGCGGTTTTCCTGCGAATGATTCCATTGAATTGTCGTGGAAGCGGGTGGATGGAGCGACCGGCTACGATCTCGAGGTGGATGGAGTGATGATTGACGCCGGTAATCTGGATACTTACAATCATCAGGATCTGATGCCGGGAACGTCGCATACTTACCGGCTGCGGGCAAAGAACGGAACAGGAGTTACGGCATGGAGTCCGGCTTTGATTGCGAGCACGACAAACCCGAATTATGTGGTTGACGTCCGCGCGGGCCAATCTTTTAACCTGTCCTTACTGGCCTTTAACGTTCAGGACTTCAGTGAACTGACCTATGTTGTCAAATACGATCCAAATCAGCTTGAGGTCGTCGACCTTTTCCAGTATACTCCCACGCCGGATTTGACGACCTCCGGCTCCATTCCAGGCTCGGAACTGGAGGTCACGTACGAGGAAGGACGAGTTGCCTATACGTTCAAGCATAATATCGTGCCGGGGACTTCCTGGTCGGGAGAGGTATCCACATTGGTGTTCAAATCCAAAATCGACGGTCAGTCCACGATTAATGTTCTGGTTGAATAACCGTGAAATAGCGAGGTTGATAACATGATGCCTATAAGTAAGAGAAAGCGTCGCATAGTCGTATCTATTCTTATTCCGGTGTTAATTGCTACATCTTTCGTTTATCCCATAGCGAATCGGGGGACGGAAAATGCAAGCGGTAACGATCATTCCATCGGCGATTCGGATATCCGAATCGCCGCCGATATCTCGAATATGACGGGCGTGGAGGCAGAAGAGATTATAAGGCTAAAAGAGACCGGGATATCGTGGAACGAGGTGCTTGAGCGAGTGCAGGGCAAGGCGGGGACAAGCAAGAAGTCGCGAAAAACGCGAAATTCTGTTTTAACTGCAGCGAATATGGAGGATACGGTTGCCAAGCTTAAAGATTCGGGTTACAGCGATCGGCAGATTCAAACTGCTCGTCTTTTTGCGGAGCGGGTGGAATTCCAATTCAGGGAAATTGTAAGGGATGAAAAAAGTACAGAACCCCTTTCTTCGCCGGTAAAGGAGCCAGCCGATCCTTCCAAGAAGGAGGATTTGAGGCTGGAGGCGCTTCAAAACGTTGCGGGGAAATACGATGCAGCCTCGGCCGTTTATTACTTGCTTATTCTGGAGCAAGTATTTCATGATCAGACGCTGATTATGGACGAGTATCTACTGTCGCTTCAACTAGAGCTTGATTTGAAAGAATATATTGATGATCCGGATGCTTATCTGAAGAGCAAGCAAGAGAAGTTGGCCGGACTGACTCCGGATCTGCTAGTGACAGCCGGTTTTCTGGAAGAGTCGCTTCTTGGCCGAATGAATCGGCATAGTTTGGAGTCCTCCGGTAAAGAAGACAGTGCAATACCTCAGCCTTCCGGAACGGGGACTCCTTTGCCCGGCGATAGTATCGTTTCCCGGCCCGCGGATTTCGCTTTGCCGGAGGCTCCCCATGTTCAGCCGGTAAACCCTGCCGATCAAATCAAGCAAGAGCTGGATTCGTTGAATCCTAATTTGCCGTAAAGGGGCTAGTTTATGAGTCATAGAACAAAGCATGTTGTTGTCGTTTTGCTTGTGGTTTTGCTGCTTGGCGGCCTGGTTCAGCTTGGTCGGGTTCTGGCGCAAGGAGGCTTGCTCGGAGCTGCGCCCAAGCAAAGCTATGAGGAATGGTTAAATGAATTTGATGTCCACGACAAATTCCGGGCAGAGCTTGAACGTTTGCGCGGAGAACAGCACAGTCGGCGCGACCTGATGGTTGCTTATACGTTTCTTTATTACCAATACGGGAAGATCGGTGAACTGGAGCCTCTTGTGAAGCGCAAAGAGAGGGGGGATTCCTGGGCCAAAGTATTTGCGGATTATTTGAACCGTCATGATGGGTTCGTACCCCGTACATATGATACGAAATACCTGGAGAGCCTGACGTCCGCCGCCAATATCAGCGTAGACGATATTATGATAGCCGACCGTTTATCCTTCGTCACCGGCGAGCCCATGGATTCCATGCTGTCTGCCAAGCTGGAAAGTGGAAAGAAGTGGAAGGATATCGCCGCGGAGTTGGGGATTGTTAACGGTTCTTCGGCACTTCCCCGCGTTGAAATAACGGCCGCACAACTGGAGAAATTCTCTACTACTACTTTTCCGCAAGAGAAAGTAGCCGAAGCGTTTGTACTGTCGCAGAAGGTCGGACTGAAGCCTCAAGAAGTAGTGTCCCAAATGAAGGCAGGCCGGACGGAGACGGATATTATGGCGAAAGCCTGGGCGGGGCGTTACTCGTCCTACTGATTATTTTTGGAGCATCGTATTAGAATTTGGAGGTGCTGCGGTTGAAGCGTTTGAGTGTAATGTTCTTATTTTTCATATTCTTAATGGCGGCGTTTGGCCAGGCGGCCTACGCGGAAAAGTTGGAAGATCAATTGAACAATCTGATCGGGCCCCAGCGGCAATATAATACGAAGCTGTCGCCCGTTTATTTGCGCACCCATACGGATGAGGAATCAATCAGCCCGCAGAGCGGGAATCTGTCGCTTGTGCAAACCGACTATATTCTTCCCGGGCGAAACGGGCTTGATCTTGAGATCAAAAGAATATACAGCAGTGGAAATGCCAACCTTCACGAAATGAAGGTCAAATACGTCGAAGGTGCCTGGGTGGATTATGTGGAGGATATCGAAACGCCGACTTTTTACGAGGATCGATATAACCTTGGCATAGGCACGAGATTTTCTTTTCCGACGATTGAGATGAGAGAGAACGAAGACAAAACCACCCATAAGTTTTTGCATACGGAGAGCGGAGACGTTTACCGTTTGAAACCCTACACCATGAACGGCGAAACCGTATACATACCGGACGGGCAGACGATTCAGGATGTAGTGGTTCGCGAGACGAACGAGTTCAACAACGGACAAAGCGACGGCGCCTCCAAATATGTGATGACCGGCAAGGATGGAAAGAAAACTTACTTCGACGGTGATGGGGTTATCCTTGGGATCGTGGACCGTTATGGAAATAAAATGGTGTTTGAAAGAACAAAGCTGGAATACAAAATTGACAACAAGACGATCACCAAGAAGCTCATCACCAAAATTACCGATTCCGTCGGTCGGGTGACGACCTTTGAGTACAAAGAAGACGCTTCTTTTAAGGTCGGAAAGCTCGACAATAAAGTGTATGGAGCAGGTGAATCCTATAAAAATTCACAGAATCCGAATAACAGCGATTCCGGCGATCTTCAAGGCAAGTTCCAGGTCATCGTACATCTTCCGAACGGAAAAAGCCTCGTTTACGACAAGACGGCCGCGCTGGTGAACAAGACGAAGCAGGTGCTTCGGGCCCGGTTGCAGCGTGTTTATGACGTGGATGGATTGCCAAAATACCATTTTTGGTACGAGCAGTCCGATCTGGGATTTACGTTTATGAACAAAGAGAAGTATTCGGCTTTCATTCGCTATGAGAACCTGGCCCAAATCGATTATGTGAAGACAAACCGGATTTCCCGCTATATTTATGGTTCTGCCAAAAGAAATCTGAACGAGAAAGGAAGCATGGAGTACCGTAAAATTTTCGAGAAGCGGGAAATATCCAAAAAAGGCTATGATTCTTCCCAAAAGAAATTTGAGGATCGTTTTCTTACTGAAGTTAACGATAAAACAACCTATAGTTACATCAATGAAGCGGATGGCTATGGATTCGAGGGTTACAAAAAAGACGATTACAATTATTTGAAGGATACTTACCGTTATTTTACGGAGATGACCGACGCTCGCGGCAGCAAAGTGAAGTATACATATGACGGGCTGGATCAGTTGGTTACGACCGAACAGACAGGCAACGATCATAAGGAAGTCTCCAAAAATGAGCTTGATGATATGAAGCTTGTCAAGAAAACGGAAACCTTGATTTATGAGGTGAAGAGCGGTAAAGCCGAGAACAATCCCGTTCGTAAAATCGAGAATTACCGGTATGATCAATACGGCAATCTCACCAATTATACCGGTCCGGAAGCCAAGCGGAATGAAAATGGAGAACCGTTGGATACGGAACATACTGTCGTTTATACATATGCCTATGATAAATTCCATGCGCTTACATCCAAGACGTGGAAGCAGGATCGGAATACGACGGTTCAAGATCGTTACGAAATTGACGATAAGGGCAATGTGGCCCGGGAGACGAAGGTCAATTCGGAGGATACCGGCCAATGGATTGTGACCGATTATACTTATGACGGGCACGGGAATGTATTGAGTAAATCGGTTCAATCGGCCGGCCAGACGTATACAACTTACTATGAGTATGGTGCCGACGCCGACGGACATGATGTAAAAGGTGCCTATTTGACGCGGGAATACCGCGTTCTTGAAGGTCAGCAGGCAGCAAAAAGGTATGCTTATGATTTCCGTACAGGCAATATGACAGCGGAGGTGGATGCCAGAGGGAATCGTACAGAGTATCAATATGATGCTCTGGAACGGCTGACGGCGACCATTCGCCCGGATGGCGGCAAGCAAACTTTCGCCTATGAGGAAGATGGGGATGCGAATATGAAAATTCGCCAAACGGATTTTGAGCAGAACGTCTTTCTTTACGAATATGACACTTTAGGATATCAGGTCAAGGAAAGCGTACGGAACTCCGCCGATCAGTGGACCGTTCTGTCTTCTGTCCGGTATGATTCCAAGCACAACAAAATTGAAGAAACGGATGCAACCGCCAACACCATCCGCTATGAGTATGACAGCGCCGATCAATTGATCAAGAAAGCGTATTACGATAAGAACGGGGCAGCCAAAGGAACAGTTAACGTTGAATACCGTACGGACTCTGCCGGCGATGCTCCTTTGCTGGTAACGATAACGGACGAAGAAGGGTATCCTCAGAAATTTTATTATGATATCATGGATCGCTTGATTCGCAAGGAAACAACGCCTGATCGAAGCAGTATCCTGAAGAGCCTATACGAATACGATTATACAGGTAATTTGATCAAGGAGACGGATGCAAGAAACCACTCCAAGCATTATCGGTATGACAGTATTGGCCGATTGCTGTCTGAGCAGGACGAATTGGGCAACACAACAGCCTATTCTTACAATGCACTGAATCAGATTCTGAAACAAGAGGAGCCCGGCGGGAAAATAACACTGAATGCCTTTGACGAGCTGGGGCGAGTGACGGAAAAACGGATTTCGGAGAAAGGCTCGGCCGATTATTTCTACGAAGCTTACGAATACGACTTGATCGGAAACGTCATTTCCTCGCAGAAGGGACAGTCGCTCGCCGGCAGCCGTCAGATTGCATCCGATACCGGGTACACCTATGATTCGCTTAACCGCCTCATCGGTGAAAATCCAAAGATGGACTCTTCCAGAATGGGGCATATTGCTCATGAATATGACAAGAACGGAAACCGGATCAAGACCATCCAATACGCGGATGCGGGGAAAAAAGGGTTCAGATTTAATACCTGGGTATACGATTATGCCGGACGTGTTACGGAAGAAACAGGTGGAACCTCGGGAACTCTACCGGAGGAAACCAAGGGCGTTTACGGCAGCTATCACCATATATATAAGCGGGATGCATCGGGCAATGTTGTGGAAGAGCAACGCTACAACGGTTCTTCTTTTGATACGATCATAATGGTTTACGATTATCGAAATCAGGTAATAGCAAGGTATGAACCGTACGGAGGCCAAGCGAAGGGCAAGAAAACACAGTTTAGCTACGACCGGGCCGGCCGGGTAATCGCCGAAACGCAGACCGTTCAAGGAACGGACGCGACGATGGGGTATACTTATGACGGGATGGGGAGACTTATCCGGAAGACTGATCCGCTGGGGAATGCCTGGAGATATGTTTATGATGCGAACGGAAATCAAACCAAGGAGATCGATCCGAGATATTCATCGTTGCCGGAAGAAAAGGCCCCGGGCATTGAACAAGAGTATGATTCGCTTGATCGGCTTGTTCGCACATCCGTTTTTGACGGACAAACCCGGACAGTGATTTCGTACAAGCACTACGATGGGCGCGACAACGTTGTACTGGAAGTGCAAGGCGAGGGATATAATGCTGCCGATCCGAACGCTTCTATCGGAAGCGTGTTCGAATATAACGCGCTTGATCGTCCGGTACAGATCATCTCTGCACAGACGGCTTCCGACAACCTGAAGACCGGATCCTTGTTATTTACCAAAAGGAATAAATACGACGGTGCCGGTAATCTGCTTGCGGAAACGGATGCCTTAGGAGCGACAACGAATTATTCTTATTATCTGAACGGTCTCCTGAAAGAGAAAGTGTTTGCGGACGGCAACAGCGAGACGTATGATTATGATTTGACCGGAAAGGTCTGGAAAAAGACGGTTGACCGCAATGGAGGCGTTACCAAGCAGTATCTGACCATCTTTGATCAGCCTGCTCGAATTGAATATCCCGATGGGACCTCCGAGAGCTTCTTCTATTCTCCCAAGGGTAAACTCGTTAGGAAGCTTGACCAGGCCGGAAACGAACAAAGAATGGAGTACGATGCCTCCGGTAATGTGACAACCAAGCTTGAGTTCGTATCCGTGAACGGCTCGCATAATCTGTACAAGCGGACCGAAATGAAATATGACGAAGCGAACCGCTTGCTTGAAACCGAAACCTTCCGTTACGAGGAGCCGGCGGGTATGTCAGGAACTCCGGTAAAGACATCGACAGGCGACCGAGTTATGAACGTGTATGACAAAGCGGGGCGTTTAATTCGTTCCTCCGGACCGAATGGCCGAGAAACCCTTTTTGAGTATGACCGGACAAATCATGTTATTCTCAAGAAACAAAAAGTTTCGGACAATGATTATGATATGACCCGCTATGAGTATGATGTTCAAGGCAATCTCGTCGCCGAATCGCTCCTCGTACGCATGTCCGATTTGGCGCAGGAAGAGCTGGCGGGGGCCCAATTTGACGATGCTTATATTGATCGCGTTTTGTCGACAACCCGTTATATCTATAACAATAACGGCCAAGTGAAGAAACAGACCGATGCCAAAGGTCATGCGACGATGTTTGCTTACGATCTTGATAATCGTCTGATTCGTAAGACCGATGCTTTAAATGGAATTATTACTTATCGGTATAACGGCAATGGGCAACTTGTACAAGAGACCGACACGGCGGGGATGTCCAGGGTTTATGAATATGATGCGGTTAATCGTTTGATTCGTAAAAAGGAGCCGGCGGCCGACGGCTCTTCCGCGATTAGAAGATACGTCTACGACGCAAATGGAAATTTGATTAAAGAAATTGCTCCCAACCAATATAACTCGTCGTTGGACAGCGAGACTGCCGTCATGGGAATGGCCGGGGTTTCTTATAAATACGATTCGATGAATCGCCGTACAGTTACCTTTTCTCCGGAAGGGAAGGCGCTCGAATATGTGTCCTATGATGCGGTGGGGCGTGTAAACAAAATGGTTGATGGGCTGAGATACAAGGACAACAGTATTTCGGCATCGCCAGGAACCGAGATGGAATATGACGGTCTTGGGCGTAAAACGAAAGAAACCGATGCTTTAGGCGGTAGTGCCGTTTATAACTATGACATTTTGGATCATGTCATTCAAATTACGGATAAACGCGGACTCATTACCCGTTATAGCTATAATGCAGACGGTACCGTTTCGAAGATGACAAACGCCGATGGAGGCGTTGTCAAATATGCGTATGATCTTTTGGGACGTAAAATTTCGGAGATCAATCCGCTTGGCGTCCAAACACAGTATACCTACAACTCATTCGGTAAAGAAAAGGCCTTGACCGACGCTTATGGTCACACCACCGAATCGAAGTATGATCTTGCCGGCAACCTGTTGTCTTTTAAGGATAAACGGGGAAGCGTCAGCTTGTATAAATATGATGCGAAAAACCAATTAATTGAGAAGAAATCGCCCCTTGAAAAGGATGGCAGCGGAAATGCCGTTTATGCGGTAGAAACTTATTCGTACGATCCGGTTGGGCGTCTTCTGAAAGAAAGCCTCGCCGGCTCCAAAGATAAGTCGTTTCTTCGCGAGACGACCTACACTTATTATTCTAATGGGCTGGTACGGACCCGCTCGGACAATAGCGGAGCTTCGACAGAGACTTTCTACGACAGAAACGGCAATGTTGTCCGGACAGAGGCACCTCGTTCGGCAAACGAACGGGATATCGAAAAATTTGTCTATGACAGCTCAAATCGAATGATTCAACGAATCCGGCTTGCGGAAGAGCAGGCTCTGGATGCGGTCGTCGCCACGGGAGACAACCAGGATGCTGAAAATGCTGAAGTGGTAGAGCTTGCTACAGATTATGAGTACGATCTTCTCGGCAATCTGGTGAAGGAGACCGATGCGCGAGGCAGCGAAGTTTCTTATACGTATGATGCTTTGAACCGGTTATCTTCGAGGATACAAAAATGGGGTGGAGCGGATGCCGCAGTCAAGTATGATTACGATCCGGCCGGAAACCGTCTGTCGGAGACGAATGAACTGGGCTTCACCCAGCGTTACGCTTATGATGCGATGAACCGGGTGTCTTCGGTTACGGATGCCAAGGGTCATGAGTTGTCTTACGAATATGATGCGGCAGGCAATCAACTGTCGAAGACGGATGCCTTGGGCAACCGGACTTCTTTCGCTTATGACAAGCTTAATCGTCTGGTCTCGATAACGGATGCATATGAAACGATAACGGCACATTATGTCTACGACGCTACAGGAAACAAGATCAAGGATATAGATGCCAGAGGCTATCAGGCGGGAAGCTCGGATGATAGCCGTTACGGTGAAGTCTATGTTTATGATTTGGCCGGAAGGTTGGTCTCGAAGACGGATCGCGAGGGTTTCACAACAACCTATCGGTACAACCCGGCAGGGGAGCTTCTGAAAGAGACGAACGCACTGGGAGCTTCTTATACGTACGAATACGATAACGCAGGCCGACTGGTCAAGGTCACCGATCCGCTGGGCGTCAATGTGCTGTACAGCTACGACTTGGCCGGCAACAAGCTTGATATGACAGATGGAAGAGGGAAAGTTACCCGTTACGAGTACAGCTCCTTCGGCTTGCTCATCGGATTAATCAATCCGGACAACAAACGGATAAGTTACCGCTATGATCCGGCGTTAAATATTGCGGAGATGACCGACAAGAACGGCAACCATACCCGTTATACCTATGACAGTCGAAATCTGCTCCTGTCAAGAGTGGTGGATGAGACGGGAGACGCCGTCCATTTCACTTATGATAAAACGGGTAATCGCTTATCCATGACAGACGAAAGCGGAGTTACCCGATATGCCTATGATAAAAATAACCGGGTTACCGCCATATCCAGAGATGAAGCGGTACAAATTTCTTATACCTATGATGCCGTTGGCAATGTCGCTACGGTGAAAGACAAAAAGGGAAATACGACCACCTATACGTATGACAGGTCAAACCGGATGTCTTCCGTGGAATCGGAAGGGAATGTTTCAACATACACGTATGATTCAGGAGGAAACCGAACCTCCGTGACTTATGCGGGTGGTGTGAAGGAAACCTATACCTTTGACAAAAACAACCATTTGCTGACTTTGCAAAATTTGAAGCCCAATGGTTCACTGCTGTCCTCCTATACGTATACATATGACGGAGCAGGCCGACAGACGTCGAAGACGGACAGCTATGGCAAGACAAATTACACCTACGATGAGGCCGGACGGATTTTGAAGGTCGAGACGCCTGGAAAGACAACACTTTATGCTTACGACAAAAGCGGCAACCGTCTGACGGAATTAGAAACGTATACGTCCGAGCAGTCTAGCGGATATGTTGATCCGTCAAACGGGGGGAAAGTAACCTATCTCGTCAAGAAAAGTGAGTACGTTTATTCAAGCGCCAACGTTTTGCGGCAGCTCGTAGAGAAGATGCTGGATGCCGAGGGAAAAGAGACGTTGGAGAAGACAACCGTCTATTTATATGACGACAATGGTAATGAATTACGGCGGCAGGTAGGTTATATCCGACCACATAACCGTGACATGAAACAGGTGACCGGTGCCAATCCGCACGGTGACGGACTGACGAACGAGTTGTATGAGGTGTTTGAAAAAACAAGCAATACGTTTGACGGCTTCAACCGTCTGAAGCGCTCGGAGCGCATTCAGGGCGGAATCCGTTACAGCGTTGAGTACACCTATGACGGAGACGGACTCCGGACGCGGAAGCAATCCCGCAGCTCGAAGGAGGATAAGGCCGAGGTTACGAATTATCTCTACGACCGCCAATCCGTAATCCTGGAGACGGATGCCGAAGACCATGTATCGGTGAGTTATGTGCGAGGAATCAACTACATTGCCAGAATGGATGCTTCCTCGAAGGTGTCATACTTCCTGTTTAACGGTCATGGGGATGTCGTTCATACCGTCAGCGATAGCGGGGAGATGGAGAATCAGTACGATTACGATCCATTCGGGAATATCCTGCTAAGTGTTGAACAGTACGCCAGTTCGATACGTTATGCGGGTGAGTTCTACGATGCGGAGGTAGGCTTGTACTACTTACGGGCGAGATATTACGATCCGTACATTGGGCGGTTTACTTCGGAGGATACCTATAGAGGGCAGGATGATGACCCATTAAGCCTGAACTTATATACGTATGCGTTGAATGATCCGATAACTAACGTGGATCCGTACGGACATGCTGCGGTAACGCTGAGGGATCTGGCCAAAGCCACGGGGGCAAGTATGTCGTACAACTCCAAGACGAAGGTGACGACGGTGACCCTTTCATCGGGGGTGTCGGTGAACTTCAATACGAGCAGCAAATCGGATCAGAAGAGCAAAGGTTACAGCGTGCAGAACGGTCGGATTGTGCTAGACAATAAACAATATGACAAGCTGATGTCGCAATCGTATACGAAGGCAAAAAGCTCAGTTACAGGCGGTAAAGTAACGGTTAAATCCAAGGTCGAAACGGCGGTGGGAACCAATAACAAGATCGTATCGCACACGAAGGTGGAAAAGACCTATGATGTGAAGTCACCCGTGATAAAAGGGCTCACAAGTAAGTGGCCACTCACGGAAGAAAAGGCTAGTGTGCTGGATACGAAAACGCAGAAGATATCGGGTATTAATCTGGTAACCAATAAGGATTTGGTAACCAATAAAGAACTGACGAGGAGAAGTGCCCTGATCAAGAATATTACGAATGGATCGGGAGGAGCGATAGGGAGGCCTCAGGCGGCCGTCATCAGTTTGCTGCTGGAGCAAAGTAATGATTCCGTCAGTGAACATTTGAAAGCCAAATATAACGATATCGGAAAAGTTAGTGATAAAGATGACAAAAAGCTCCGGGGAAATAGTGAGCTCTACTCAGTAGCTCACCTGGTGAGCAATACTATAATGAACTCAGGAAAAGCACAAACGACTTCCGGCGATAACGACTTGAAGTCGTTCTACAAGTTGGTGTACCCGAAAAGAACTGATCAGGATTACCAAAACTTTAAAAAAATACTGTCAGGGTCCCAGAAGAATGATTTGGAATCAGAGATAAATGCCTTTTACAGCAAGGAGACGTTGCTGTACGGAGGATACTTGGACCAGGAAGAATATAGTGGCAAGTGGAAAACGGCCGAAGCAGTTCTAGAAGTGGCATTACCCGCCGCTGGATTTGGTCTATCGAAGGGGATTGCCCGGTTTGGCTTTAAAGGAGCGGTTCGGAGTGTTCCTAAGGGGACGGGAGAAACTGCGCAGAATTCTGGTTCACTTAAACTGGATTTGCAATTATTTGCAAAGGGCAAGTTTCCTACTGGCTCTGTCAGCGGTAAAGATGTGGTGAAATTCCTGAAAAAAGATGGTTTTTCAGAAGTGAGTCAAAAGGGTAGTCATGTAAAACTAAATGGTCCGAATGGGGAAGTGGTAATAGTTCCTGTACACGGAGGTAAAGATTTACCAATTGGAACTCTTAATAGTATAAGGAAACAAGCAGGCTATAAATAAAGGAGTGATTAGGTGGTACAAAAGGAGTATGAGTATTGGGCAATTTTCCATTTTGCTGATGATGGGATATCTGTTAGCTTTCCGGATTTACCTGGATGTATTTCATGCGGCTACTCTTCAGAGGAAGCTATTCAAATGGCGAAAGAAGCGCTCATGTTGTATCTTGAGGATATGACAGAAGAGACTATCCCCAAACCAACTCAGATAAGCTCATCGACACTAACACCTTCGGAAAAAGTATATTTAATAAAAGTGAAGTTATAAATTGTTCAATTAACCTTGATTGGCTACACGCCTTTCAATGTTTCTTTTTAGTGGGGGCTACCCAGTGCCGAATGAATCGGGCGGCCAATTGTTGGAACTCACATAGCCACTTGAAAACATTCTTCTTATTGCTCGCCGCGCTACTTCAACAATAGCAGCATATGCGCGGCGGCGATTTCACGAGGAGCGAGATTTATTTGTGCTTGACTACATCCTGAGCGTCTTTCTGGATTTAATAATACATAGCCAGTTCTCTCGGCGGATGGGTGGATTGATTCGTGGAACCTCCCCGTAATCCGCCATCTGGCGACGAATTGGGCGTAGAACGTCAAGAAACCGTCTTAGTTGGGTGCTACTGTTCTGCCGTGATCGTTCGCCTGTTCTGCGGATAAAAATGGGGATTTGCCCGGTTTCTATCGCCTGTAACCACTCGGGTACCGGATTTTCGACATGCGATATGAATGAGAGCTATGGATGGATTTTATGGAAAACGTGACATACGGTCCTATGTGGGGAAATACAGGGACCTCCCATAGGAGCATGCGAGAATCGTTACTCTGTCGGGTACTTTACCGTACAAAAGCACCCAAGAGACCATTGTTTTCTTTATCACGTTAGTGCTTTAAATAAAAGGGGGTACGATATTCAGAAGTGAAGCTGAATTCACACCTGAACATCTAGCTCTCCTCTGAAGACCGAAGGAAAGGAAAGGGACGGAGCGAAGCGGAGTCTTCCGAGCGAAGCGAGGAGGTCACAAGCAGGAACGAGCAGCTTGAATATTCGTGGGCATCCTATGCCCATAGAAGCCTGGGCTGTTTTTAAAATATGGAGGATGGATGTGCTATGCTCCTCGCTAACGCTCGGAGGACTTCGCTTGCTCGTCCGCTATACGAGGTATCTGGTAATAATTGAAATGTGCTGATTTCTCGCTGTTCTCTGGATGGTCATATTCCCCACACGCCCCCGCTGGCGACGATATGGACGTAGAACGTCCCGTAGTCACTGACGGGGGCTTTTTGCGTATTCGGAAAGGCTTTAGCCAGCCCCTGATGATTCGCCCGTTACGCTTTGTTTAAACGGGCTGTAACCATACTCCTTCCCTCTCTCCTTATTGGATACACCGAGCGAAGTGAGGAGATTATTTTCCCAGCCACTACTTTTCATGTCAATCACATGGAGTACAGATGCATCCCCCTGGTTTATTTATGTTAAACGCCCCAATAGGGCGCTAAAAAACCGAGGAGGGCTTGGCGATGGGATATAACTGCCAGATGACGAGGATTGGAGATTGCCTGAGAGTGAAGATATTCGGACGGGAGTTACCTGAAGAAAGCGACCGTAAATCGAAAAGCCAACGTTACGCGGAGATTGAAGCGATTCACGCTGATCGCTCTCTGACGGACTTGCAGAAACGGGTCTATTCGGCGGTTTTAGAACCGCCGGATGAAGAGGAATGCGCGGTAAATCGCCCTGATCGAACGCCGAAGCCGGGGACACTCCGGTTAGCGGAACGTGAAAGGTTCTGCCACCTGATGGATCAGAACTTTAGCCTAGGTCACAAGTTCATTACGCTCACCTAACGAGAAGCCGGATGTGACGCTGGATGAAGCGGCGAAGGACTATGAGAACTGGGTGAAGCGGATGCGTGAGCGGTACGGGGATTTCAAGTATCTCGCTGTTCGCTCCTTTCAGCAACGCGGCACGCTTCATTTCCACCTGCTAACTGATCTGCCGAATATTCCGAGAGCTGAACTGGCGGATGGAACGATTCGGGACATCTGGGGACTGGGAAGCGTCGAATTGAAACGAATCTACAGTCTGCCGATGGTGGAACGCCGAAACAAGCTGAAGCTTGACCTAATCAAGAATCTGCGGGATTTTAAGGCGGATGAACGCTCCTATGGAAAGCGCCTGTTCCTCAAGAGTAAGAACCTGATTGTCCCGAGGACGGTAAAAGGTGACTTTGATGAGATGATGGCGAAGTTGAAGGAGAGCGGGTATGTACCGGAGTTTGTGGAATCCCGTCAGTTTCCGGTGGAGTACATAAACTATATCCAGCTAGAAACGTACCACTTGAGGAAATAAAGGATGCCTTTATAACGTTACCGCATTAAAGCTAATAAGACCCTTGTTCCCACTGTGGGCGAGCTGAATAAAGGTGGTGTGACTTTAATTTTGAAATGAAAATTACCATTTGAGCTTTCGATTACCAATAACCCCCTGCCTCGACTGTGGGGAGGCTGAATAAAGGTCACCACACTTTAATTTTGGAATGAAATGATGCTTGAACTCCCCCACACTCGCGTACTATGATTGCTTCGATCAATAATTACCAAAAAATAGTAACCTAAATTAGGGGTTCGGTTACGGTAATTTTAATTATCGTTGCGATAGGGGGAGTTACGGTTGAACGTGATTGGTTATATTCGCGTATCGACGCAAGGGCAAGCGAAGGAAGGCTACAGTCTCACGTATCAGCGAGATGAGATCGAAGCGTACTGCGTCGCACAGGGTTGGAACTTGTTGCATGTGTATGAGGATGCCGGGATTAGAGGTGCGGAAGTAGACGAAGAAGCGCTGGAAGTCGAGCGGGAGGGCTTTCGGGATATGCTCGAAGCGCTGCCGGATGGCGGGGTGAGCTATGTGCTCGTACTAAATACGAACCGCTTGTGGCGTAGTGATATCGTGAAAGTGCTTGTTCACCGGGAGTTAAAGCGCTATAGCGTGGACGTAAAGAGTATCGAGCAGCCGACATACAGTATCCACCGGAAAGACCCGAGTGACTTCCTGATTAACGGGCTGATGGGAACTGCTCGATCAGTACCAGCGACTAGAGATTGCCCTGAAACTGGGGCGTGGAAGAATGAAGAAGGCACAGCAGGGCGGTTATGCCGGAGGACGCGCTGCGTTCGGTTATACGGCGAAGAAAGGACGGAAAGTAATCGAAGTAAACCCGCTCCAGGCATCGGCTGTGAAGCGGCTGTTTGAACTAAGGAAACGAAACCCAAGCATGACGCTGGCTGAGACAGCGCGACGGCTAAACGCCGAAGGATATACGACCCAGCAAGGCAAGCTGTTTACAAAGGTGCAAGTCAAGCGAATCCTTGACCGGAAAGAGCTTTATCAAGGCATGGTGTGCTATGGCAGCGTGAAGGTCACTGGGCTGCACGAAGCGATTCTTTGAGTCGGTGGTGGCGGATGAAGGAGATGGAGCGCTACGACCGTTGTGTTAAGGAGGAAGATTGGTATCTGGAACGACTGAAAACGCTGCGTGCCAGTACGCGATATTCGATCATATGTACCGCTATGGCGAGCGGTTCAAGATAAGCTGACGGCGGAGGATGTGCTGATCGTCATCGATCAATTGGAAGACGCGGTAAGATTGGAATTGCTTCATGTGCGACTTGGAAAGCCTGCCTGGCCTATGTGCTGAATTCGAACAAAACTAAATAGCTGACTGATGGAACGTGATGGGAATGAGATTTTGCTAACGTGTCTTTGCGGCTCGTCCGCTCGAACTGAGGATGCAAACTCATTGATCATAACGTTTCAAGCCGTCCGATGGGACGGTTATTCATGGGCTAGAGGTTGGCTTACGTTCCGTTGTGGCGTGTCCGCTTGTGCTAAGAATGCCTCTCCAGCATAGTAGTTGTCTCATCTCTATACGAGGAGTGAAACGAAGATGATTCAACCCGATAGATTGATCTATGTAGGCGTAGACCTGCACAAGCAGCATCATACTGCTGTCATGATTGACTGCTGGAGTAAGAAGCTGGGGGAAATCCGGTTCGACAACAAGCCGTCCGCCTTCCCCTTGCTTGTGAAGGAAGTGAAGAAACATACAAAGAAAGGCATGTCCGTTGTATACGGCTTGGAAGACGTGGGGGGATTCGGTAGAGCGCTTGCTGTTTATTTAACCGAAAGCGGCTGTTCAGTAAAGGAAGTGAATGCGAAGCTGGCGAATAACCGCCGTAAGAGTCACGTCACGGTTCAGAAATCCGATAGCTGGGATGCGGAATGCGTGGCGAAGGTACTGCGGGATGAACTGCCAAATCTGCCGGATGCGAAGCCGATTGACCTGTACTGGGCGATTAGCCAGCTTGTCACCCAGCGTAAATGGCAGGCCAAGAGCTTGTCGGGCATGGTGAAGAGGCTTCATCAGCAGCTTGGTTATCACTATCCGAGCTATAAAGCGTTCTTCTCCGAGATCGATGGGAAGACGGCGTTGGCCTTCTGGCATAAGTATCCTTCGCCAGTCCACCTGAACGGTGTGACGTTGGATGAACTGGCGACGTTCCTGCGGAAGCTGAGCAACTACGCACTCTCGACGAAGAAAGCGGATCAGATACTGACACTTATTGCGGAGGATGGCGATACGACGCGGGACTTTCAAGAGAAGCGCAATTTTATCGTGAAAGGGCTTGTGCGAAATATTCGCTTTTATGGGCGTGAACTGAGCCGTATAGAGAAGGAGATCGCAAGCCTAATGAAAGAGCTTGGCTTTCAGCTGGAGACTATGACGGGAATCGACTTGGTATTGGCTGCGGAGCTGGTGGCGGAGATTGGTGATATTCACCGCTTCGCTACTCCGGATAAGCTAGCGAGATTTGCGGGAGTAGCGCCGATAGCTGTAGGGTCGGGAAACAAGCACCGTCATTACAAGAGTAAGCAGGGCAACCGGGAACTGCATGATATTCTGAAAGCTCTCGCTATCCGACAGATCGCGGTAACTAGAACGAAGAAGGAACCTCGTAACCCCTACTTCCATGCGTACTACGAGCGAAGGATGGCGGAGGGGAAGACGAAGCAGCAAGCCATCGTCTGTATCATGCGGAAGCTAGTGAATATAGTCCATTACCTGATGCGGACGAAGGCGGCTTATGTGATACCGACAGTGCCTGAGAAGGACGCTGGGTGATATAATGGGAAAAGGCGGTAAAGAAGGTTTTATCGCCTAAATTCCCAGTTAGTAAGGCTTTATTAATTAGGATACGTATGAGGGGGAGCTTACAGAACCGCTAACATTAAACTTGTATACGTATGTCGTAAATAATCCATTAATATATACGGATTCAACGGGACATGATCATCGTGTGGATGGTGGCGGCAGTGGAGGCGGGGGAAATATTCGAGTCCCCAAATGGGTCACCTGGCCAAATGGAACGAGCAGTAAATCAAAAATAAAGCCAACTCCCACACCCAAGTCTCAAGTAAAGCCCACTACGAATCCTACAGTTAAAAATGACTTTTCGAATACAAAACTTCAAAAAGAAATATTAAATGAAAAGGCATACTATCGGGCGAAAGTTAGAGCTAAGTCTGAGGGGACGGGTGATGCTCCAGTTCCTACAAAGCCGGGTGGGGGAAGCAATCCTAGTGATTTTGTTAACCCACACTCTGAAAAGCATATGTATGACCCAAGTAGGCCATCAACTCCAAATCGTTCACAATATGGTGAAGATGTTGATGTTGGGAAATTAAGACAAGAAACAATGACTAATCCTGATAAAGCATATTCAAACTGGCCAAATCCTAATAACCCTAATACGCAAAGAATAACCAAGTATTATAAAGAGTTTGACGGGAACATTAGTACACCTGACACTCCGACAGGAAGTCATCGAGTCTTTGAAAACTTGGATGACCTTACAAGAAGTTCCCACTTCCCTTATGTTCCAAGAAAATAAATATTGGTGGTGTTAAGATGAATGGCATGCTATATCATGCTTACTTGCCCGAAGGTCATGAACATTATGTTTCCAAGGAAGTGATAATGTCGGGCGGTATAAACCATACAACAAAATCAAATAACCGATACAGCAATGGTGGCAGGGTTAAACTTGATGTAACTGAACGGTTTAGACCTTTGAATACACCAAATTGGGTTGATTTTAGAGAAGCAATCGGTGTTGATATGGTTAATCGGTTTACAAGGTCATTTTGCTTTCCTGAATTTACAAGTGAAATCTTAGTCTTTGATGGGGATATTTCTTTATCCATTTATGACCAAGCGTTTTATGAGGATTTGAAGGATACTGATGAGGAAGCACTTAATTTTGATACAGGCGAAAGTTTAGAACACTGGGTAAAACTGTATTGGGATAGTTTGATGACACTTGATGAATACAAAGGAAAGAAACCCTATCCTAAACCGGAAGTATTGGTTTTTGAACCAGTTCCTAAAGAGATTATCCAAGTATGTGAAGAATAAATAATGTCGACCTTGATTGGCTTCATGCCTTTCAAGGTTTCTTCTTTTGGAGGGGGTGGGTGACGAACGAACCTAACATTCAACCAATAGCACGAATAACCCATGTAATAGCTGTATAAAGATTTCGTCATTTCGGTTGTACGTACGTAAAGGCTTGAATTTTATACCCTAAGCAACGCTATTCCGTTACGTTGAACAGGTCGATTATGGTCAGATACCACCGTGATTGACCTGTTTTTTGTTATCTTCGTTTTCTCACAGGTTTTTGAAAATAATCGCAACTTTGCGAATACCTACCTCGATGGATATAGTGTCGAGAGCATCGCAACAATTTCGTAGGATAGTCCGACCACTATATTGTCAGGACTTAACTGAACAAACGGGAAGGTCATGTGTGAAAGGCTAGCCACCGAATCCCTCATTCCTATAATACAAGCGGCAAAACCGTCAAAAGTTTTGCTGGGTGGGGGAACGCATGAATAACGTACAACTTTCCGTCGATAAAATCGCTGTTGAATACCATGGAGTGACGGTCAATTTCTACAATCAACTGGCACTTTCATTTCGAGATTGGTTTGATATTGAGCCTGCCATACCATACAAGGGCTATGTCTATCATTGGAATCTAGCCCTTGATGATGCGTACCTGTACTTACGGTATCAACCTTGGTGGCAGAAGAAGTCAAGAAAGTACAGTCTTCGAATTGAAACCCATCCTGACCACTTAGTAAAGTTTCAACGGTTGCTTGATGCTCTGTATAGCCACGCGCAGAAGGTTTCCTTCTCTCGATGTGAATTGGCATACGATATTCCGTATCCGATGAATAATGCTTTCATTGCATCCAATACGGGGCGGAATATGAATGTCTATGAGGGAACTCGATACTATGGTCGGAAATTCGAAAGCAAAGACCATGCGTTTTGCCGTAATTCACGCTGGCGATGCCACAAATTAAAAAAATATTGCAACAGGTAGCCAAAGCAAGATTATTATGGAAAATCCTTATGGTTATGATCCTTTAAACCCTGAGATTTTACGGGTATTGCAAGAGGGAGGTACAATTGAAGTGACTGGGTCAAATGCAAACAGATTTTTTAATTCCATCCCCAGCAAAGCAAAAGAACTAGGTTTTCAAATAACTACTAATACTGTTCCTAATGTTGGACAATTTACTTATTCTAATGGGCAAGTGATACCAACAAGCAGAACATTTGAATTTATACAGTATATACTACAAAAATAGGAGGCGAACATGAATATCACATTGGATATTACTAAGAGATTTAATACACTTGTTAATCATGACAGTTTCTTTGACTTTGCTGCTATGAATCCAGTATTGTTTTTAAATTTTCCAAATGATATTCGTGGGAATTACGATCTTGAGCTTATGAATTTTGGACTTAATATCAGTAAAGAAATGGAACAGGAATTCATCAAGCATACTCCTTATTTTGACGATATTGTAAAATGTGAGTATGCCTATAAAAGTTTGGTCATCTTTGGGAAGGCAAAATTCACCTTTACTGAAATAAAAGGTGCAGACATACGGCTTTGCGACACAGGTGAAGTTGCAGAAAGCAGAGCATTGTACTATACGTGGCCCTATGAAGTCACGAAAGGCGATTATCAATTTTTATGTGGAGGACACTCACCATTTTCGCCTCATTATTTATTGTTGTATCTAATTGCTGATAGTAATACTAGAGCTACTATAACTTTTTCATCAAACAATTTTATACTCTTGGATTCACATTCAATTGAACTCGAGGAGTTCGCTTCTAGCAAACAGGCACCTTTTAGCTTTAAAGAAAATGTGACTGGCAAACATTTTTTGAGTAATTGTACAGCCATTCCAGGAAAAATGTTTGACTTTGATTTTCGGAACAAATATTTTGAAACTGTCTTTAAAGAGGGCTTTCATACTACAGTAGCGATTAAAAATGAAAAATAGTAAATACAACTTAGGTGACGAAAAAGATTCCATTAAAAGTAAACTAAGTAATGTTATAGTGAGGTGAACAGCTAAATATGGAAACTTTGTTTTTTAATTCACAATTGGCGATAGGGGAAGTAGTTCCGTTGATTTTTAAACATCTCAATGTTCAAAATGTGGCAGAAGGGGAGAACAGTTCATATCTGAATGAAATGTACTTTTCAGGTAGTGTTATCGGACTTGATATTAGGATTTCTGAAAACAATTACGATTACGAAGATAAATTTAATTATATGATTAGTATTAAAAAGTCTATTGGGACAGTTACTACTTAGGTACAACATCTTGGTTCGAGAACACCAAAACCTGCAGCATCTTGTGGTTTTCTATGCACAACGGGGAGAGTTGGAGGACCATTTACAGGCGTTTTGGCGACTTGAAATCAACATATGGTGCCGGAGTGACGGTTTAACGCTAAATCCACAATATAGGTACCTAAGTAGTAACATTGGGACAAGGCTAAAGAGCGAAGATGGGCTCTATTCTGTAGCAGAAATTGTCGCATCAGTAATCACAATGAGGTTGAATATAGAGGTAGCACTAGAGGGCCTACAAAGAGAAACCGAACCCAGATCATTACTGTTGTTCCGAAATAATGGCGGTGATTTATCAGTTCAGAAAGCTATCTCTTAATGTATTCTTCGGTGCAACTGTATCTTAGTGTTTAATTAGAGAAAGGGAAGCAAAAGTCCTCAATGTTGCTCCTAGAGCTCCCTAATCAAGATTGCTTACAGCCTGATCATAGCAGTAATCTCGTAATCCCAGTCACGCACACTGGTGTAGCTTTACTGCGTGGACATCACACCATTATTCAAGCAACAATCGTTTTGATGGGTAGGGGAAACACATGAATAACGTCTGACTTTCCAATGATAAGCTTTTTGTCGAATATCACAGAGTAAGCTTATAAAGTTGGTGATAATGGAGTAACTGTTAAATTCCCCGGCGAGTCAACGAGACCATATGTAAAGTCAAATGGCACTACTTCTCTTATTGATGAAATAATGAGTGCCAAAAAACCAATTCCTGATCCAGGGGGATTACCCAATGGAGTAAGGTGGGATGTTCAAGGAGCATATAATGGTAAAAGTGGGGTATGGGAGCTTGTGATCGATAAGGATACAAATACAATAGTTCATTTTCTATTCAACTCCAAGAAATAGGAAGTGGTGAGTTAATGAAATTTAAATCAACTGAAGATGTAAAAATGATAGTCGGCGAATTAATTTATACAAAAGATGATTATTCCTTTGACTTTGAACCTAACGTAAGTGCCGATTTTGCAATATTAATCGGGTATATTAATATAACCTTCGACTCTACAAGCAAAACGGCAAAACAAATATGGGGTTGTAATCCTTACTTGGGTTGGGCAAATAGGATATTGACTCCGCCAAAAGCAAAACAGCTAGGACTAATGATACAAGAAGAAATTGAATCTGGGGATGTATTAAGATTAGTTGAAGCTGGTGAATGGGAAACCTATTTCGATGAAAAGAGTGGGTGGGTTTGTATAGGGGATGTTTCAACCTTAGACACAGATGATGCAATTGAGTTTGCAAGAGGTATAGTAGTTGTATTGCAAAATGGGTTTATAAAGTCTTTGTGGTTAAGACCCAAAATTATGCAAAACGAAGTAAGTGAAAAAGAATGATATGAAAATTAAAATGAGCTATTAATTGGACAATGTTGTTATATAAGTATTTGTCCTACCCGGTAAACCGTGAAAGGGGAGCCGGGTTGAATTTGTGTTTGACCCTAAAACGAATGCTTTCGCTGTCGGCAAACCTAACAGTAGCTCCTTTACTGGATCACCACACCAAAAGTTAGCTGAAACAATAAATGCTGATTATAAAACTGTAGTGGGTGGTATGTTTAATAGAGGGACTAAAGGAGAAATATTAACTACTGAAAATAGTGGTCATTATGGTCAGAACTGGACTGCTGAAGTGAGAAAACAATTTGAAGAGGTAATGAGGAATTACGGATTGCCTGTAAAACATGAAGTATGGGGTATGTAAACTATGAACAATCATTTGAAATTACTAATTAAAAGTCACGTACCATTTGACAAAATAAAAATTTCTTATATGGTAAACACCGACATAAAAGTAAATTGGTTTCCGCTTATGTCATTTGGAGAACATAAAACAGTCATTGGACTATCCACTGATGCTCATTGGGTAATTAACGATAAGCAAGGAATAAGGATACTAGATGAATCCTGGAAATTTCTTCGCTTATTAGTATTATTAGAACAACCAAGCAATACAGTCCATAACTCTTTAAAGGAAGCCCTAGCCAGCTACAATATAATTGTTAATGTAGAGGATGTCTTTCCTTTTATTGAAGTTGTAAAAATTGGTTTTGAACAAAAATCAGACTATTGGGTAGAACTAGCATTAAACTGGTTTGAAGAATTGTCTTCAATTCAACAAAGTGAACCATTGGATTCCTTGTATAAAATTGTAAATGCACATTGGGCTTCACAAAAGTTACGTCATAGAGTAAGAAAGATGATAAGGAACATTGAACAAAAATAGTTATTTTTCAAACCTTGATTGGCTTCGTGCCTTTCAAGGTTTTTCTTTGGTGGGGGTTGCTCAGTGCGTGAAGTTATTCATCCAACAACGGTTATAATTCATGTAATACCTGTATACACCTCTGCGATCCAAGCTTATCTTCGGTGGAGAAAACAAGAACAAACGTCATAGAGCTATCTTACGTGAGCAAAACAAGGTCAAGGTTGTCTGATGAGGCACTAGCTTGTATAGAGCTGTTGGCCCAAAGGAATTCTATGAGGTAATGGAGACCGACAAGTTTAATGTAATTCCGGAGGGTTTAGGTGTTATTATTGAGGTCAAAGTACCAACCTCACAATTGAATAAGTTGGCAGATTTCACAGAAGTGGACAAATTAACGTGTTTTTTTGCAAACTGCTTCCAAAGTTATTGGTAAGAGAGAAATAAAACAATTTTTTATAAAATGATATAGTACCTTAATTGGTTGCATTTTTTTCAGTGAACAGGTTGATTATGGTCAGATACACCATGATTGACCTGTTTTTTTGTTATTTTTTAATTCAATCGCAACAATAAAATGCTCCACTGCGACATGGAAGAGGGGAAGGGGCTGCCTTATATCAATAGTTCAACTTATAAGCCAAAGCCACCGACTCTCACAACGATTATTCAAGCGGCAATCGTTTTGTTGGGTAGGGGAAACGCATGAATAACGTCTGACTTTCCAATGATAAGCTTTTTGTCGAATATCACAGAGTAAGCTTATAAAGTTGGTGATAATGAAGTGACTGTTAAATTCACCGGCGATCTTGATGATTTTGCAGCAGGTCAAGGAGCTAAGACCTGGAGGGACTATCCTAACCCTGAAAACTGGAAGTCAACCGTATTAGATAATCTGAACAACCCAAATGTACAAATTAAATTTAATCTTACTGGTGTGGACAGTCCATGGGCTTCTGTATCGAGGGCAGCAAGGGGAGCAGGGGGCGCAACTGATTGGGAACTACTTCAAATCAAGTCAAGTCCCCAAGCATGGGGCAGAATTACATGGTATGAGAATGGTAAAGTAGTTTCGAATCCATTTGAATAAAAAAGGAGAAATGAAACAACTATGATACAATCTTTTGATAGTCGAGATTTTAAATTTTGGCATTATACCATTAGTCATGGACAATTACTCATAAGAAGTATTAAAAGTGCTAGTAATGCAACGAATATTGATATCATGTTTTTTGATGTTGATTATGTAGAAATACCTCGAAACCTCCCTAATTTAAAAATTGAAGAGGCAGGGGATGATGATGTTCTTTATATTAAGGAGAAAATCCATAAGTCTGTAAAACCTGAAAATATCACAATTCTGTCCTCTAATGATAAGCGTTATTTGGTAGTTGCAAGTATTATGAAAATTGATGAGAATGAATTAGATATGTTTGAATTGCCGTTTACCAAGTAAAACTTGAATTTCATTTACATCTTACTTCAACGGAGTTAAGTATAATAAATTCCGGTGGAGACCACCCGTGCCAAATGAACCTATCATTAAACTCCCAAAAGAATGATTTGGAATCAGAGATGAATGCCTTTTACAGCAAGGAAGCATTGTTGTACGGAGGATATTTGATCCAAAGCGACTTTACAGAAAAAGCAATAACAGCCCAAGCGATACTGGAATCGGCATTGCCGATTGCGGGGTTCGGTATTTCGAAGGGGATTGCCCGATTTAGCCCTAAAGCGGTTCGGAATGTTTCTGGGGAGATGGGGGAAGCAGGTACTGTCGGCGCAATGAAAGCTAGAAATGTCAAACCACTTGACGATTTAGTTAAATTGCCTGACGGGTCGATTGTTACACAAGGAGGAAGAAAGCTCACACAAGGACAAATTGATGAACTTTCTAAATTGGATTTAAGCAGATGGAATCAAGGTAGTCACGATTCAATAGCAGATACTTTTCTTAAACATTATTGAGAAGCATGGACGTGAAGTAGGTGCAACTAGTTTTACTCAATACTTTAACAAAGCAAACGAGTTCTCAAGGAATCTTAAAGGCAGAGGTGTTCCAGTAGATGGTTATACAGAAGGTGCTATGAAGTATTACAATAAAGGAAGGGACTGGGAAAGATATATAATTGTTGATCCTGACGGGAAGATTATTTCTTTTGGTGCGAGGTAAAAAATGGGGAATAATAGTTGGAAAAACATTCAGGTTACTGGAGTTTCTAGTATTGAAAAGTGTGTTGCGGAATTTGATGTTACACAACTAGATGTTCCATCAGGCAGATTTCGAATAAGAATCTATGAAAGTATGAGTGGGAAGTTCATGGGATTTACTAACTTGAAAATCAAAAGTTCATTCGATGGTTATCCTGAGGGGGGGGTTGGCAATGGGGATTCAATAACAGAAGCTTTACAAGATACAATTAATAACATTATGGAGAAACTTTCTGAGAACAGGGTACTTGATGACAGTGATTTTATTTTTGTAAATTACAATGAATTTTAATTGAATAGTTATAGTAAAAAGAAACCTTGGTTGGCCTTGCAGCCTCCAAGGTTTTATTATAGGAAGTGAAAAACAAGCATTATTTTACCAATGACATACCAAGACAATGATTTGGAATCAGAGATAAATGCCCTTTACAGCAAGAAGACGTTGTTGTACGGAGGATATTTGATCCAAAGCGACTTTACAGAAAAGGCAATAACAGCCCAAGCGATACTGGAATCTGCATTGCCGATTGCGGGGTTCGGTATTTCGAAGGGGATTGCCCGGTTTGGCTCTAAAGGGGTTCGGAGTGTTCCTAAGGTGACGGGTGAAGCTCCTGAAAGTTTAACTAGCTTGTATAGAGCCGTTGGCCCAAAGGAATTCTATGAGGTAATGGAGACCGGCAAGTTTAATGTAATTCCGGAGGGTTTACAGGCAAAACAATTTGGATTAAATTTTGATGAAACATTGAAGTTTGCTGATAAGTTCAAAGATATAGGTGCTATTATTGAGGTCAAAGTACCAACCTCACAATTGAATAAGTTGGCAGATTTCACAGAGGTGGACAAATTCATTTTTAAAAATGGTACAGTGACAATACACGTTGATAATTTAGATGAGTTTAATAAGATTATTCAGGATATCTCTCATAAGTATTGAAGGAGTGGTTGAATGTTAGTACTTGAAGCAAAGGTGTCTTTTGATAGACCCTCAGATAACCCTACAGCACTACAAAATGACTTGAATGCTGAGAATATAATAAGACCTGTGATAAATTTTGGAAATAATTTATTATTTTCAGGCACTCTAATAGTAAAAGAAGAACTAGCTAAATTAATTAGAGGTGAGGTTTACGATGTGATTTTTGAATTACCGACGGTTGAAGAAGAAGAGTACAAACATATTGAAAATTTGGTGCGAGTTGGAAACGTGTTTTTTTTGCAAACTGCTTCCAAAGTTATTGGTAAGGGAGAAATAAAACAATTTTTTATAAAATGATTTTATAAAATGATATAGTACCTTAAGTTAGTTGCATTTTTTTCAATGAACAGGTTGATTATGGTCAGATACACCATGATTGACCTGTTTTTTTGTTATTTTTTAATTCAATCGCAACTATAAAATGCTCCACTGCGACATGGAAGAGGGGAAGGGGCTGTCAAAAAATCTTCCGCAATATATCGGCTGGATAGTCCGACTATAATAAATGTCAGGACGTAACTGAACGCATCCCACGGTTGCCCTAATCCTTATAACAATAGTTCAACTTATAAGCCAAAGCCACCGACTCTCACAACCATTATTCAAGCGGCAATCGTTTTGTTGGGTAGGGGAAACGCATGAATAACGTCTGACTTTCCAGTGATAAGCTTTTTGTCGAATATCACAGAGTAAGCTTATAAAGTTGGTGATAATTGGAGTGACTGTTAAATTCCCCGACGATCTTGATGATTTTGCAGCAAGTCAAGGAGCTAAGACCTGGAAGGACTATCCTAACCCTGAAAACTGGAAGTCAACCGTATTAAATGTCGGGATTGTGGAAGGTTATAATTTTTTTGGGGATGGTTTTGATAAAAATCCATTTGAGTATGTTCCAGTCTCAGAGTAATTTTTGATTCAAGCCAAGATTAGTTAGAGATGAGGTTTACGAGTGGCGTTGGGCAAGGATATGAAATGGTTTCGGAGATACGTTGCCAATACACAACTGTAGATATAAAGCCCCACCGTCAGAGTCTCATCATTAATGGGAAAATCTCCCGTTAATGTACCGCTATTGGCTCTTCAATCGGATTTAGCTGGAAAAACTCCATCTATTTCACGGCCCTATTGCCGATATCCACAATTTCAGGCGAATTAGCGGGAGGTTTTCCAGCTAATTCGCCTCTGCAGCCGCATACGCACCAAATTAACGGGAAGAATTCCCTTTAATTCGAACCAAACATTAGTTGCGGGTCAACAGTGTGAAAAGAACCATTTACACCGCTGTCTAATATGCAAATCATAGTTCAACCTGTGTAGCTGAAATTGAAGTTCAAAAGTTGATTGACTTGCTCAACACCTTGTTTGGCTTCATGCCTTTCAAGGTTTCTTTTTGCGTATAGTGACGTAAGCACGGGGGTTAACGCCCCTTGATTTATAGTCCCAAAGACACAAAACGGAAACCCAATTGGGTTTTTTTTCATGGGAAAGTATTGAAGGATGTAGTAAAATTGACCTGCGCATCAACCGATACACTATTTATGGGACTTATTCTCAAAATTTGATATTTCTTTTTGGCAAAGCTGTCGAAAGGCAGTGACGCAAAGCTATAGGGACTACCTCCTGTCATAGGAAATGTCAGCCAGTTGCTCTTTGTTTGCGGCAGCCTATGGTTTTTTTACTGTGGGCTGTCTTTTTTTGCCCATTTCAGGGACCATTCTGTCGTTTGGGGAGAGGGGATGATAGCGGAATTTGATTAAAATTTTTAATAAATCAAACTTTTACCCAGATATAAATTACAAGAAAGAAAGAGGAGAAACAGGAGATGAAATTACCCCGTCTTGTTGGCGGTATGCGCCAATGGAGCATTGTAACCAAAAATATGGTATTAGCGAGCTTTTCGATTTTGATGACAGGCGTTATTCTCATTGCGTCGAGCTTTTATATTCAGGGGGAGGTTCTGACAAAGCAGTTGGAGTCCGATTCAAAAGCGGTGATGGAAGCCTGGTCGAAAAAGATCACCCCGGCGGAAGCCGCCGAAGCCATGAAAAGTACGGACCGGAATTCACCGATTCAGCAAAAGCTTACGGTGATCTTCGATGACTTATCCGCGACCCATCCGAACGTGGCTCAGGGTTATATTTTCGGCTCGGAAATCGTAAATAACAGCACGCTGATGATCGCTTTCCCAACGGCCGTTCTCGATATGTTCGAAGGAGAGGGCCTGCATTTAGGTGACCAGCTTGGACAGCCCCCGCATCATATCAAGGGCGTTCAAGAGATGTTAAAAACAAAGAAGCTCACCTTTACGAAACCGTACAAAGATGCTTACGGCACCTGGCTGACCGTACTTTATCCGATCCAAGATGAAAGCGGCAAGATTTTCGCTTATATGGGGATGGATTTTGACGCAAGCGTCATTTTGCGGGGACAGCAGGATTTGTTGAAGTACACCTGCCTCGCTTTGGTGGTTATTTTGCTGCTGGTGCTGACAATCCAATACCTATTTACAAAGCGGACCTTCGCGCCGGTAAAAGATCTAATGCATGCCCTGGACCAGTTGAGCCAGGGTGATTTCAGCGTGCGTCTGCAGGAGAGTCAAAGCGAGCTGGGACAGGTCAATGCGAAATTCAATTCCACCGTCGCCCATATGAACGAATTGGTCTCCACCATTAAGGCGGTTTCCACTCAGTCAGCCGAACAGGCGCGTGTCTTGTTTGCGGCCTCGGAGGAAAACCATAAGACCTCGACGGATATCACGAATCATATTGAAGAAATCTCGGACAAGGTGTCGATGCAGAGCAAATCGATTACGGAGAGCGTGACATCGCTGGAGGAAATCAATTCGGGAGTTTCCACGATCGCAGGCAGCACTTCCGCCTTGTCGGAAGCCTCGGTGCAAATGAAGGATCAATCCGAGCTGGGCGGCGAGAATATCGGCAAAGTCATAAAACAAATGGATTCGATTCGGGAATCGGTACAGGATTCCGTCGCCTCGATCGAGCAATTGCGCAAACGTTCCGGTGAAATTGAGGAAATCGTTCAAGTGATTACCCAGATTTCGGCCCAAACGCATCTGTTGTCCCTCAATGCGAGCATCGAGGCTGCGCGGGCCGGCGAGGAAGGCCGAGGCTTTGCCGTGGTGGCCAATGAGGTCAAGAAACTGGCGGAGGAATCGGGCAGCTCGGCGGAGAAGATCGCCGATCTCGTTCACTATATCCAGAACGAAACACTGACCGCCGTCAAGGCGATCAGCGAAGGGGAGCGGAACGTCAAGGCGGGGATCGATGTGGTGAAAGAAACCGGCGAGCTGTTCTATAGCATTTTGGATGCGACGGATTCCATCACGAGCCAAATTCAAGAAGTGTCCGCGGCCACGGAGGAAATGGTGGCGGAGACCGAGCAAATTACCGCGACGATTCGCCAGATCGCCGTATTGGCCGAGCGAAATGCCGATGTATCGGAGTTCATCAAGAACAGCGCCCTGGAACAGCGTGCCTCGGCGGGTAAAATCGTGGATTCGGCCGAGAGCTTGAACGAGATTTCCGGGAAATTGGAGAACATGGTGGAAGAGCTAAAAATATAGAGAGAAAACAAGGAGCTGAGTGAGTGGATACTTTACTGACGGACCGCAAGGTTCGGGACTTTTGGCTAAATGAACTGCAGTTGCCGTTATCCGGTTTCGATATTTATACGGATTCTCCCAAAGTGAATTACGAAGGTGATTCGGCCACAAGCACTCATAGGTTGGTCCTGCCGGAGGACGCTTTGTCCCGGATTAGCAAAGATCGCGACTTGGAAAGCTGGATGCTCACCTGTTATTATGTGTTTTTATTTCGCATGAGCGGAGAAACGGATCAGATTGTCGGAGTAAAAAATTCGGCAGGCGATCTTCTTCCGCTGCGCTTGAACTGCGATGGAAAGACGTCCTTCCGGGATCTCTACCGGGTGGTAAGGGATAAGCGGGCAGCTATGAACGACGTCTATATGCCGCTGAAGGATATCGAGGAAATGATCGGGCATTCGCCCGTGTTTTATACCGTGTTTGGAACAAAACCAGGAGCGGACGGTGCCGCCTTGAGAGGGGAGTCCGCAGGAAGCGCCTATTTGCATTGGCAGTTTGCTTGGTTGAACGGGGGCGGGGAGCTTCGGATCGGTTACGAGCGCCATCTGTTCAAAGCGGGGACCATCGCGAAATTCGCCGCCCATTTCGAATGGATCGTGCGCGCTGTTCTGGAGAATGAAGAACAGGCGATCGGAGCTATTCCGATATTGACGGCCGACGATAAGCTCGCCTACGCGGAACTGAACGACACGGCCAAGGTCTGGCCTTCCCTTCCGGTGAGCATCCCCGGGATGCTGCGAAGCACCGTGCGGCTTCATGGCGACCGCGTAGCTTTGTCCTCCGGGGACCGAAGGCTGACCTACCGGGAGCTGGATTGCGTTTCGAACCGCTTGGCCCGGATGCTGCTGCAGCGCGGGCTGCAAAAGGGCCAGTTCGTGGCCATATTCATGGAGCGCAGTCTGGATGCCGTCATCGCCATGCTCGCCGTCTTGAAGGCAGGCGGCGCGTACATCCCGCTTGATCCGGAGCATCCGGAGGATCGGAACGCCTACATTATCGCCGATACCCGGACCGGCATTGTCCTGACCAAGGAAGGATATGCGTCCCAATTAGAGACGCTTCTGACGGCCGCGGATCGGGAGGTATCCACCCTGTATCTGGATCGGCAGCTTGATGAGGACGATGCCGAGCTTGACCCGGCGTACCTGACTTCGGGAGATGATGTAGCCTATATCATTTACACGTCGGGAACGACGGGAAGGCCGAAGGGAGTTCTTATTCCTCACGCGGGGATCCTGAATCTGGCGATGGCCACGGTGGAGCAGCTTGGACTGCGGGAAGAGGACGTTATTCTCCAATACTCCACCTTCAGCTTTGACGCCTCGGTTTACGATATTTATAGCGCCATTTGCTGCGGCGCCCGGCTGCACCTGCTCTCGAACGAGCAGCGGTATTCGGTCGAGGCGTTCACCGCGGCGATTGAAGAAATGAGCGCGACGCGCATCGGCATTTTGCCGACCGTATTCTTTAACCAACTATCCGCTTATTTAAGTGCGGAGGAGGCTTTAAAATACGGTAGGATCCGCAGCTTCGTCATCGGCGGCGAAGCGCTCCCCGGCGAATCGGTACGGTCGCTGCAGCGAAAGCTGCCGCATCTGCCGGTCATCGTGAATGCTTACGGGCCGACGGAGGTCACCGTGGCGACCACGACGCATTTGATGGATAGCCCGGTCCCGGAGCATCTGAACACCATCAGCATCGGCAAACCGCTGGCCAATTACGAAGTGTTGATCGTGAACGAGCTGCTGCAGCCGTGCCCGGTCAACGTGGCCGGGGAGCTGTTGATCCATTCCGTAGGCCTGGCGAAAGGGTATTTGAACCAGCCGGAGAAGACCGGGGAGGCCTTTATTTCCGATCCGGTCAACCCGGGGTCGGACAAGCGGTATTACCGCTCCGGCGATCTGGTTCGCCTGCAGCAGGACGGCGGCATCGAATACGTCGGCCGGAAGGACCTGCAGGTCAAAATCCGGGGTTACCGGATTGAGATCGGAGAGATCGAAGAGAATTTGATCAAGCATGAGGCTCTCAAAGATGCGGCGGTGATCGTCAAAGAGGACGAGGCCGGGGAAAAGGAGCTCGTCGCTTTCTACACCTCCAAAAACGAAATGCCGGTGGAGAAGGCGGAGCTCGTTGCCTTTATGAAATCCAAGGTGCCGGCTTATATGGTCCCGAGCCATTTCATCTGGCTGGAAGCGATGCCGGTATCGCCGACCGGCAAAATCGACCGCAGGAAGCTCGGCCTGCATGAACTGCCGGAGGAGGAAGGGAACGGAGGGGCCGATGCGGCTCCGCCCGAGAACGAACTGCAGGCCGAAATCGCGGCGGCTTGGGCCAAAGCGCTGCGGCTCCGCGCGGTCGGCATCCATGACGATTTCTTTGAAATCGGCGGCCATTCGCTAAAAATTCTGGAGACGCTCGTGCTGTTGAAGCCCCGTTTCCCGCAATTGAAAATCAACGACTTTTTCGCTTATCCGACGGTAGCCCGGCTGGCCGAACGGGTCACCGAGTTGGCGCAAGCCGCCGCGTCAGGGAAAGGGGCCGCCGCTCCCGGACTGACGGGCGAGACGGTGGATCTGGCCGAAACGCCGCGCCAATTTGGTCCGGGATCTTTGACCGGCGGCAGCCCTATACGTCAACATCACATCCTCTTGACCGGGGCTACCGGGTATCTCGGTTCCTCGCTGCTGCATGAATTGCTGCGGACGTCCAAAACGACCGTGTACTGCTTAATCCGGCCAATGCATGGCCAGGATGCCTATGAACGTTTGCAGCGAGTGATGGAGGGTTACTTTGGCTCCGATGGCGTGTCGCGGATGGAAGGCCGCGTTGTTGCCGTACAGGGTGATCTGGAGCAGCCGGACCTCGGACTGGTTGGTCCGGTCCGCGAACTGCTTCTGGCGAGAATCGACTCGATCATCCACTGCGGAGCCGAGGTGAAGCATTTCGGCGAGGCCGAGTACTTCCACCGGGTCAACGTGGAGAGCACGGACCGCCTGTTGGCCTTGGCCCGCGGGAGAGAGGTCCGCTTTCATTACGTGTCCACGCTCGGGATTCCTGAGGATCTGGCCATGGCCGGGCAATGGGAAACGTTTATCTCGGAGGACGGATACCGTGATCCGAGCCTGGATACCGGCAATGTGTACACCAACAGCAAGCTGGCCGCCGAGCGGCTGGTCGTCCGCGCCTGCGAAGAGCAAGGCGTTCCGGCGACCGTGTATCGCGTCGGAAATCTGTCCTGCCATTCGGAGACCGGCGCTTTCCAGCGGAACATCGACAATAACGCCTTCTATCGGATGCTGAAGTCGATGCTTCTGCTGGGGAAAGCGCCGAGCGTCAGCTGGCAGGTCGATCTGACGCCCGTCAACTTCGCGAGCGGTGCAATTGCGGCCCTGGCTCTGCAAGAGCGGACGCCCGGGCGGCTGTTCCACATCTGCAATCCAGTGCAGCTGCCTTATGCGGAAATGGTCGACTCCTTCCGCGCCCTCGGGTACCGGATTGAGCTGCTGGATTGGGCCGAGTACGAATCCTGGCTGCTCGATGCGACCCGGCCGAAGGACCAGGCGGGGCTGGAGCTGGCGATAGCTCAACTGGAAGGAGACGGGGCGAAGAACTCCCCGTTCCGGTTTGCCTGCCCGCAAACCGTCGAGTACCTGGAGGGTACGGGGATCACCTGTCATGTTCCCGATTCGGAGTACATCAAGCGATTGGTGCAATATGCGACAGGTGTAGGGTATTTCCCGAAATCTTCATAAGGTCGGCCGAATTAATGAGAGTATAGAGGTGACGGATGCTCTTCCTGAAATGAAAGTTCGGGAAAGGGCATCCGTTTTTTTAACGCAGGCAGCGACCGGCCCTTTTAAGGTTGCGTGCATGCCGAACCCGCAAGTTATAATAGATCCAGAAAGGGGCGTACGACATTTGACCTACCAACTGGATATCGAGTATAAAGCCATATACGAACTTGCGAATAGTCTTCATACGTATATTTGCCGCAAGTCGCACAAGAAAATCATGCTGGCCCCTAACTGGGTGAAAGAAGTCGGGAGGACCTTAACTCCGGAATTTGCTTCACTGCTCGGCCGTATGGAAGTGGATGCGGATTGGAAATGGACCTATTTGCTGCTTTATTTATGCCGGGAAGGGGAGCATGCCGAGGACTTCCTGTCCTGGCTGGAGGGGAAATCCGTGGGCGACCTCTATGAGCTAATGGCGGAATACGGTCAACCCTTTCCGAAGGATATGGGGCAATTTCGCTCTCGCACGCTATCCATATTTCCCCAATGGAATGAACAATACTTTAAGCATACCGATTCGGCGATCCGGGAGTCGCTTCGGCTGGAAGCGGAGCGCAGGAAGAAAGAATTGGCTGCGCAAGAGCGGCACGGCGATTTGGCGGAGCGCATGACCCGTGGCCTGGTTTTTGAACCCAAGGAAGGACTGGAGCGGCTCGTATTGGTTCCGCAGTATCATTTTCAACCCATGAATGTGATTTATCATTTCGGCAAAATAACGCTGTGCCATTACTCCGCGAGAGTATCCAACGACAATCCGTCCGCATTCCCTCAACCCGAATATCTTACGATTCGCGCTTTGGGGGAACAGAACCGGTTGAAAGTTCTGCGCTTGTTGCACGAGGGTCCGAAAAGCTTCAGCGAGATTGTCCGCCACCTAAACATCTCGAAGGGGATTACGCATGACCATATCTCCAAGCTGAGAACGGGCGGCTTGATCCGGGCTCATATCGAGGGCGAAACGGTGACCGAATACAGCTTGCGTCTCGACTCGTTGGAGGAGTTGCAGAAAAAACTCATGGCCTATATTACCAACGAATAAAATGGATATGTTAGCCACCGCTGCCAAGGCAGGGTGGTTTTTTGTTTTGTAAAAAGAGAAATAAGGTAAAGTTCTCTATTTACAGAACTTACCGGCGGATCTATAATATGCATTAACAATTACATAGTTATCTCATCGGAATTAACCGAAATATACAAGAATAGGGGAGAAGGAAATGAAAAGAAACAGGATTGCCGCATTAACCGCAGCCGTATTGATGAGTTCGCTGGTGTTGTCCGCATGCAGCGGAGGAGCTTCCGACGATAAGGGCCCCACTGGCAAAGCTGCGGCCGCCACATCGGGCAATCCATCGGCGGTGACGGCGGAAGGAGGCGCGGCCTCATCCGGAGATGCCGGCGGAGTCCTCTTGGCGGCCGATTTAGCGAAGCTGCCGGACGTGGCTAAACAGCGCACGGATACCATTATCGTGGGGCTCACCGATCCGAGCGGCGCGTTCACCCCTTATTTCCACCAAAGCGGCTATGACGGCAATGTTTCTTCCTTGCTGTATACCCCGCTCGTAACGGTGGACGACAAAGGATTGCCGAAGGCGGGACTCGCGGAAAGCTGGGAAATTTCCGAGGATCAACGGACCTATACGTTTCATCTGCGGAAAGATCTGAAATTCAGCGACGGTTCTCCGTTGACGGCGGAGGATGTGGCGTTTACCTGGACGCTTCTGCACGATAAAGCATATGACGGAGACGCGCAGCTCCCCACGCTTCAAATCGAGGGCGGGGCGGCCTATAAGGAGGGGAGGGCCCCCGCGATTTCCGGAATTACCGTCGCGGATCCGCTGACCGTAACGGCGAAGCTGGAGAAGCCGAATGCCATGGCCCTTGTAATTTTGGGCGGGGACGTTCTATCCAAGGCTTATTACGGCAAGGATTACAAATTCGGTCAGTTGGACTACATCAAAAAGCTGCACGAAAAGCCTCTCGGCAACGGGCCTTATGTGCTTGAGAAATTCATTCCCGGACAGGAAGTAAGGTATGTGGCCAACGAGCATTATTATGCCGGCAAGCCAAAGACAGCGCGGTTTATCTATAAAACGTCCGAAGGGGATACTTGGCAGTACCTCGAGACCGGTGAAGTGGATTATGCTTCGTTCAGTGCGACGAAAGAGAATATCGATAAGCTCAAAAGTTTGGGCTTCGTCAATATACTGCCTTATACCCCGAGCACCTACGGTTATCTTCAATTAAATCTGGAGCACGACCAGCTCAAGGATAAGAAGGTTCGGCAGGCTCTCACCTATGGTTTGGACCGGCAAAGCATTTATGTGGATGCGAACCAGGGAGCCGGCCAGGTGGCCAACGTCCCCGCTTCGCCGATTTCCTGGGCTTATACGGAAGAGAGCATCAATGCGTATCCTTATGACCCGGTGAAAGCGAATCAGCTTCTCGATGAAGCCGGTTGGGCCAAAGGCCAGGGCGGGATCCGCGAGAAGGACGGAAAGAAGCTGTCGATTCACTTCCTGGGCACCAAGAACGCCCAAACGGACATTTTTATTGCGGTCGCCAAGGAAAATTTCGATGCCATCGGCGTTGAATTCGTACCTGAAATTTTTGCCGACTTCAACGCCCTGGTTTCTAAAGTCGAAGGCGGCGACTATGATATCGCTTCGTTCTCCACACCGATGCTGACGGACCCGTCGGAAGGGGTGCTGCAATTTGTGGACGGGGAAATCAAGGGCTACGACAATCCCAAGGTGAAGGAGCTTTATGACAAGGCGCTCTCAACCACCGATATCGGGCAGCGGAAGGCCGTTTATCAGGAGCTGTTCCAACTGTTGAACGACGAGCTTCCGGTTATTTTTACAAGTTACAAAAAGACGGTTTACGCCTACAACGGGCGCATTCAGAACCTTTCCGTCAGTCCGTTCACCGGCTTGTCCTCCAGCTTGCCGAATTGGGAATTGAAATAAAAATAGGCCGTCGCTCCGGTTTTTGGAGTGGCGGCTTACATAAGGGGCCGGATTATGAGCGCTTATATAAGCAAAAGGCTGATCTATATGACCTTAATTCTGCTTGCCGCATCCTTGCTCATCTTTAGTTTATACGCCTTAACCCCCGGCGATTTTATCAGCGGCAATATTAAACTTTCGCCGGAGAGAAAGGCCGAGCTCCGGGAAATCTATGGCTTGAACAAACCGCTGCTGGAAAGGTACGCCTTATGGATGAAAAACGCGCTGCATGGCGATTTCGGCTATTCTCTCGCCCAGCAAAAGCCGGTTCTGACGCTTTTTAACGAATATATATGGAACTCTTTTCTGCTGGCTGCGGTGTCCACCTTTTTTACCTGGGTCATTGCGGTTATTGTGGGCGTTATTTCCGCCTACAAACAGTACTCCTGGTTTGATACGGTGGTGCTGGTCGCCGTGTTTGCGGCCATGTCGCTGCCTTCCTTTTTCATCGGCTTATTCCTGATCAAAATCGTGGCCGTCGATTTGAAGTGGCTTCCGCCGGGGGGAATGCTGACGACGGGAAGCAATGCGGCAGGTTGGGCTTATATTACCGAAGTCATTCGCCATATGACCTTGCCCGTGATCGTCATGACCATTTTGGGGGTGGGGTCGCTGACGAGGTACTTCCGTTCCAATATGATCGATGTGATCAAGCAGGATTATATCCGGACAGCCAGAGCCAAGGGGCTGAAGGAAGGGAAAGTGCTATTTACCCATGCGCTTCGCAACGCCTTGCTGCCGGCGATCACCTTGGTGGGCTTCGAGCTGCCCGCTCTATTCGGAGGTTCGTTGATTATTGAGAAAATATTCAACTGGCCGGGAATCGGTCAGCTGTATATGAGCTCTTTCTCTTTGCGGGATTATCCTTTATTGATGGGATTCACGATGTTGATTGCCGTTTTAACGGTCATCGGCACACTCTTGTCCGATCTGTTGTATCGCATGGCCGACCCTCGCGTCAGGCTTCATTAGGGGGTGGAAGAAATGGACAATATTGAAACAATTGAGACGAGGGCGGCGAGACCGGGGACTCGCCCGTCCGGAAGGTCTTCGCTTTGGTCGCAGGCGTTTCAACAATTATTGAAAAACAAATTGGCCGTCTCGGGACTGGCCGTCGTGGTGTTTATGGGAATCGCCTGTTTTGTGGGTCCACTTTTTTCTCCGTATACGGACAATAAAGTGAATATGGCTCTGATGAACAGACCTCCAAATCTACAGCACTGGCTGGGGACCGATAAACTGGGGAGGGATGTATTGACCCGGGTCATGCAAGCCGGGCGCATCTCCCTAACGGTCGGTCTCGCTTCCATGGTCTTATCCGTATTTCTGGGAACCTTGCTTGGAGCGGTTGCCGGTTACTACCGGGGCATCGTGGATCAGGTCATTATGCGAATTGCCGATTTGCTGATGACCATCCCGGGACTGCCGCTTCTGTTTATTTTTGGAGCCTTGTTGTCGGATTGGAAGGTGCCTACCGATTACAGGATGTATATCGTTATGCTGATGCTGAGCCTTGTCAATTGGCCGGGACTGGCGCGAATGGTCCGGGGGCAAATGCTCAGCTTGCGGGAGAGGGAGTTTATGCAGGCGGCCGTCGTACTCGGGTTAAGAGATCGCCGGAAACTCTTCCATCATCTGATTCCCAATCTGCTCCCGCTAATTATCGTCATGGCTACCCTGAATATCGGCGGTGCGATTCTAAGCGAATCGGTACTCAGCTTCTTCGGGCTGGGGGTTATGCCGCCGACGCCGACATGGGGGAATATGATTGACACTGCAAACAATATGATTGATTTTCAAGAGCATCCCTGGCTTTGGATTCCGCCGGGCGTCTCCATTTTTGCAACGGTTATCGCCATCAATGTGTTTGGTGACGGGCTGCGGGACGTCCTCGATCCCAAAATGAAAAGATAGGTGAAAACGATATGTCGATTTTACTGAAAATAGATCAGCTCATTACGCAATTTCCCGCCGAAGAGGGCGTTATTAAAGCGGTGGACGGAGTAAGCCTGCGTGTGCTGCAAGGCGAAACCGTCTGTATTGTCGGGGAGTCGGGCTGCGGAAAAAGCGTGACCGCCCTCTCGGTCATGGGATTGTTCCAAGGGACTCCGGGGGCGAAAATCGAGGGGGATATCCTTTTTGAGGGTGTGGACCTGTTGTCCCTAAATCGCCATGAGCTCCGCGCGGTTCGCGGAAACAAAGTCGCCATGATCTTCCAGGAGCCGATGTCTTCCCTGAATCCGGTCCTAACGATCGGCGAGCAAATGATGGAGCCGTTGATTGAGCATTTGAAGCTCGGTAAAAAAGACGCCCGAAAGAGAGCCGTAGAACTGATTGAACAGGTCGGCATCTCCAGGCCTGAACAAATCATAAAAAGCTATCCGCACGAGCTCAGCGGAGGGATGCTGCAGCGGGTCATGATCGCCATGGCGATATCCTGCGGGCCGAAGCTGCTGATTGCCGACGAACCGACCACCGCCCTGGATGTGACGATCCAAGCCCAGATCCTCGATACCTTGCGCAGAATCAAGGAGGAATCCGGGATGTCCATTTTACTGATCACGCATGACCTCGGGGTTGTAGCCGAAATGGCCGATTATGTCGTCGTGATGTATGCCGGAAAAATCGTGGAGGAAGGGGAGGTTACCCGCCTGTTTGAAGCGCCGAAGCACCCGTACACGCGGGGGCTGCTGCGTTCCAAACCGGTGCTGGGACAGCGGGAGGAATCACTGTATTCGATCCCGGGCCAAGTGCCCGACCTCCTCGAATTAAAGCCATCCTGTTACTTTTACGACCGTTGTGAACATGGGATGGAGATTTGCCGGCACCGGGAGCCCGCTCTGGGAGAGGTGGGGGAGCGGCAGCGGGCGGCTTGCTGGCTCTATGAGGAGGCGAATGCCCATGCGTGAAGCTTTGCTTGAGGTGAACCGCCTAAAAAAATATTTTCCGATCAAATCGGGCCTTTTGCAGCGGACTACCGGATATGTTCGTGCGGTGGACGACATCAGCTTCACCATCCTTCCGGGAGAAACCTTCGGGCTTGTCGGGGAATCCGGCAGCGGAAAAAGCACCGTCGGACGCACGATTGTACGGCTCGCGGACAAGACCGGGGGAGAAGTCAAATTTAAAGGACTCGACCTATACGGCCTTAAGGAGGGGGACTTGCGCCAACTGAGGCCGAAAATTCAAATGATTTTTCAGGACCCTTACAGCTCGCTGAATCCCCGAATTCGAGTAGGGGACGCCATCGGCGAGGCTCTGCTGGACCATGGGCTCCACCCCAAGGAGGAAATCCGCGAACGCGTGCTGGAAGTGTTGGGCTTTTGCGGTCTGTCGGCCTCTCATCTCGATCGCTACCCCCATGAATTCTCGGGCGGGCAGCGGCAGCGGATCGGAATCGCCCGGGCGCTGATCCTTCAGCCGGATCTGATCATCGCCGACGAGCCGGTTTCCGCGCTGGACGTGTCGATTCAGGCCCAAATCATCAATTTGTTCAGAAAACTGCAGGAAACGCAGGGACTGGCCTCTCTTTTTATCTCTCATGATTTAAGTGTGGTGGAGCATCTATGCTCGCGAGTCGGCGTTATGTATTTGGGGAATCTGGTGGAGATGGCGCCGTGCGACGAGATCTTTTTTCGCCCGCTCCATCCTTATACGAAGGCATTGTTGTCGGCTGTTCCCCTTCCGATTCCCCGATTGAAGAGAGAGCGGATTTTATTGAAGGGAGAGATCCCGAGTCCGGCGAACCCGCCGTCCGGATGTAAGTTCCACACCCGCTGTCCTTATGCCACAGAGGCATGCAAAGAAAGGAAGCCGGAATTCCGCGATGTCGGGAGCGGACATTATGTGGCCTGCCATCTTGTAGACTGAGAATTTTTATACCGGAAGGGGGACAAATGCGATGCTGACGAGCCTGCCCCAGCCTTACGCGCTGCGCCTGGAAATGATCCGGGCCGCAGGCTATTCGGACAGGGAAGTGATCTCATGGATAGAGAACAAAGATGCCCCCGGTTTAAAGGAGAAGGTGAATCCGGATGTGGATTGGGAGGAATTCCTTGCATATGCCCATCAAAGCGGGGAAGCCATGCGAAAGGCTATCACCGAGGGATACCGGTTCAAATTTATTACCGCGGGGGGTCTGCAAAGTTTGCTGCGAATTCGTTTCGGCCTTCAGACCGGTGAAGACTACCGGTTCGACGGGTCCCGCTTCATAGACATCAGGCTATGCGCACGTAATTATGAGCTGTTGCGGGACGGGGTTCCCGAACAACACTGGGCCTTCTTCATCTCTCATCGGGATCATACGACCGGCGAGGTCCGGTTCGACATTGCGCTGGCATCCGCCGCGAATTAAGGAGGCATTTCCCTTCGGGGACAGCCTCTTTTTTCATTCCTGCAAAGGTGTCCCTGCTGCTTTTTGACGCCAGTGGAAAGGCCGGGTTTGAATCCTATTCTCGCTGGAAATGATAGAGAAGAGAGTCTATCAGATGGAAAAAAGAAAGCGGGGATAGAGATGAAGCAAATTTTGCTGATTACCGACGGTTGTTCCAATGTAGGCGAGAGCCCGGTTATGGCGGCCGCGCTGGCCCGGCAGGAGGGGATCGTCGTCAATGTGATCGGGATTGTCGACTACGGCACGATCGGGGAGCTCGGCAGTCTGGAAATCGCCGAAATCGCCAAGGCGGGAGGCGGGATGAGCCGGCTTTCCGGCACGCAGAAGCTGGCGCAAACGATGCAAATGCTGACGCGCAAGACCGTGGTTCAGACGATTCAGCACGCGGTTAATAAGGAGTTGAAAACAATTCTGGGGAATTCTTCCGTGGAGGACCTGCCACCGGACCAGCGTTCCCAGGTGGTGGAGGTCATCGACGAACTGAGCGAGAACAGCCCCTTGGACGTGGCGCTGCTCATCGACGCCAGCGCCAGCATGAAGCCGAAGCTCGCCGCCGTGGAGGAGGCGATTCGCGATATGATGCTCAGCCTTGGGGCAAGGCAGGGGGCCAGCCGAATGGCGGTGTTCCATTTCCCCGGGGCGCACGGGGGCGAAGACGCCGTCCTGGACCTGGACTGGACCGATGATCTCGGCCAAGCCCGCTCGATCTTTCAGCGGCTTGCCATGCGCGGCGCGACCCCCACCGGTCCGGCCATTCTGAAGGTGATGGATTTCTTCCGGTATGGTACACTGGAAGGACATGGATCGAAGAATTGGCTGGAGGACACAGGTAGAGGAGAAGGGATACTCGGTGACTACGTCGTCTAAATGGAGCCTGGCGCCGGGAACGGTGGTGACAGGCCGCTGGAAGGGCGGGCGCTACGCGATTCAGCGCCTGCTCGGACAGGGCGCGAACGGGGTCGTCTACCTGGTGAAGCAGGTGGACAGCGCGAAGCTGTATGCCCTGAAAATGGGTTTCGACACGGTGGATATACAATCGGAAGTCAATGTGCTGAAAGCTCTTCAGCGGCAGAGATACCGGCGAGGCGTGACGGGGCGGGATCTTTCCTATCTGGTGGAAGTCGATGACTATTCCTTTCAAGGCAGGGAGATTCCTTTCTACGTCATGCGCTATGTCAAAGGGGAGCCGTTAAGGGCTTTTCTTGCCAAGAGAGGCGGGGCCTGGCTGGGGATCGCCGGCCTCCACCTGCTGCGTCAGCTCCGGCAGCTTCATGAGTCCGGGTGGGTATTTGGAGACTTGAAGCCGGAGAATGTGCTGGTCTCCCCCTATGGGGAGGTCGAATTAATCGATTACGGTGGAGTCAGCGGGATCGGCCGCAGCGTCAAGCAGTTCACGGAATGGTATGACCGCGGTTTTTGGGGAGCGGGCGGGCGAACGGCGGAGCCTTCTTATGACTGGTTCTCCTTCGCCGTCGTTTGTATCCATTTGCTGGCCGAAGGGCCATTGAAACGGGCGGCGACCCAGTTGCCCCAGACGCGGAGCTGCAACGATCTGACCGCTATTCTCCGTTCGGAGCCGGCACTGGCGCCCTACCGGGAATGGCTGGAGCGGGCGCTGGCCGGCCAATTTAACGATACGGCCGAAGCCTGCCAATTATGGCGGGAGCTGGTGACCGCCTCGTTCGGCCGCCGCAAGCCCAAAGGTCAAACCCCGCGCTGGATGCTGGGGGCCTTTGCCGTTTCTTTAACATTGCTGGTTTGCGCATTGTATCTGACCTTACGTTTTTGACCGCCGAAGGTCAAAACATATGCTGCAACCATAGACTATAGGATCGCCCGGAAAGGAAGAGCCGCCAAATGAATCCCGATATGTACCGCTTGGTGGATGCGGTGCGCCGCACTGGAAAGGAACACGCGTTATGGTCCCCGGGAGACTGCATCGTCGTAGCGGTATCCGGAGGGCCGGATTCCGTGATGCTGTTGCACATTTTGCTGGAGCTTTCGCGGGATCCGGAACTTGGTTTGAAGTTGGTCTGCGCACACGTCAATCATGGCTTCCGCGGGAAGGAGTCCGATGAGGAGGCCGAATTTGTCCGCGGTTTGGCACAGCGTCTGGGGATTCCTTTCGAACTTGGCGTTTTTGATATTCCTACATATATGAAGGAAACCGGAAAGGGCGGGCAATTGGCCGCCCGGGAGAAAAGGTATGCCTTCCTTCATGAAATGGCCGCCAAATACGGGGCTTCGGCGATTGCTCTCGCCCATCATGCCGATGATCAGGCGGAGACCGTGATGATGCGGATTTTGCGGGGAAGCGGCCCGTCCGGTTTGGCCGGTATGAAGCTGAAACGCCGCGAAAAAAATGTGGAACTTATTCGTCCCCTCCTTCGTATATACAAAAACGAGCTGGTCCAAGCTTGCGACCGCTCAAGCATTCCTTATGTAATCGACAGCTCCAACCTGCTTCCCAAGTATGCGCGCAATGCAATCCGGCTGGATGTGCTTCCTTTTTTGGGGCAATATAATGAACAGCTAACGGATTCACTGAATCGTCTGGCCGAGGTCATCGGCGAAGAAGACGACTATATGCGGCTGGAAACCGAGCGGATTTATGCGGAGACGGTGACTTGGCAAAACGGCGGTGCGGCGTTTCAACTCCGGGGATTCACCTCCCTACATGCCGCTTTACAACGGAGGTTGATTAAACTAATATTAAATTATCTGCCTTTAGGTACGGATGACGGCGATTTTATCAAGGTAGAAGCCATTCGAAAAGGGGCGGTCCAGGATCGGCCCACGACATGGGTTTTGGATCTTGGAAGAGGTGTCCGCTGTTATCGTGAATACGATACCATTCGGTTTGTACCTGCCCGAGCGGAAAATCCTCATTATACATATGTTGTGGAACATTTTCCGGCGGAAGTGTCCGTGACGGACACGGGGCAAACCTTGCGTTTTACCCGTAAGCCTGCCGGTTCGGGTCTTGTCGGGCCCATGACGGATGGCAACGGGGAGGCAGCGTTTGATGCGGATGAGCTTGTCTATCCGCTTACTGTTCGTTCCCGGCTTCCGGGAGACAGGATGAACGTGATGGGGCTAAATGGAAGCAAAAAGGTGAAAGATATTTTTATCGATGAGAAAATACCTCCCACGCTTCGCTCCCAGACCCCCATGGTGACGGACGCTTTGGGCCGGATTCTTTGGATTCCCGGCGTGCGGCGGTCATCGGCGGCGGTAGTGGACGGGAAGACGTCCTCCGTGCTGCATATGGCCCTGCTGCGGAATCCTGATCCCGACCTTGGGGTTTAACGTAGTGATGACATTCATAGTATAACGTAGGAGGTTTACTTATCTTGCAGAACGATATCCAGGAAATTTTGATTACCCGGGAACAGATTCAGGAGAAGGTCAAAGAGCTCGGGCGCCAGCTGAGCGAGGAATACGAGGGCCGGAATCCGCTGGTCATCTGCATTCTGAAGGGCGCTTTTATATTCATGGCGGACCTGGTGAAGGAGATCACTGTGCCGCTGGAGCTCGATTTTATGGCGGTATCCAGTTATGGAGCTTCTACCCGATCTTCGGGTGAAGTTAAAATCATCAAGGATTTGGACACCTCGGTAGAGGGCAGAGACATCCTGATCGTGGAGGATATTATCGACAGCGGGCTCACTTTGAGCTACCTCATTGATGTTCTGGAGCGCCGCAAGGTGAAATCCGTGAAGATCGTCACCTTGTTTGATAAGCCGGCGCGTCGGACCGTGAAGCTGGAAGCGGATCTGGCAGGTTTTGTGATCCCGGATGCTTTCGTTGTCGGTTATGGATTGGATTACGCCGAGAAGTACCGCAACCTCCCATTCGTCGGAGTGCTGAAACCGGAAATTTACAGCAGCTAATTTCACCGGTCCCTCGGGCCGGAGCCATCCCCCGCCGTTTTTTTGAAAAGGCGTGCGCGGCTATGTTAAAATAACTTAAGGTTTTGAGAGGAGGTAGGGGATGAATCGGTTCATCCGGAATTCTGGTTTTTATTTGATACTTTTCTTAGTCGTGGTGGGCATCGTCCAATTCCTCAACAGCGGAAATGAGACAACCGTCAACCCGAGCTATACCGAACTGCGGCACGAATTAAAGGAGAAAAACGTAGAAGAATTAACCGGGAAATTCGACGGTTACGCTTATCTGGTGACCGGTAAGTATAAAAAGGAGGTCGGAGAAAGCAAAACGAAGAACTTCTCGACCTATATCCCTTATGATCCGAATGTCCTTAAAGAAATTACGGATCTCAGCGAGCAGAATAAATTTAACATTAAATGGGAAAAAATGCGGGGAGAGAGCATCTGGCTGACCTTCCTGACTTCGATCATTCCGCTCGCGATCATGTTCATTCTGTTCTTCTTCCTGTTCAATCAGGCGCAGGGCGGCGGCGGCAAAGTGATGAACTTCGGCAAGAGCCGGGCCCGTCTCTATAATGAGGAGAAGAAGGCGACGTTCGAGGACGTGGCCGGAGCCGACGAAGAGAAGCAGGAACTGGTGGAAGTCGTCGAGTTCCTGAAGGATCCGCGGAAATTTGCCGCACTCGGTGCCAAAATCCCGAAAGGGGTACTGCTCGTAGGCCCTCCGGGGACCGGTAAAACCTTGTTGGCCCGTGCGGTAGCCGGGGAAGCGGGACGTCCTTTCTTCAGTATTTCCGGTTCCGATTTCGTGGAAATGTTCGTTGGGGTCGGTGCTTCCCGGGTTCGGGATTTATTCGAAAACGCGAAGAAGAATTCGCCATGTATCATCTTCATCGACGAAATTGATGCCGTTGGTCGTCAGCGCGGCGCCGGACTCGGCGGCGGACATGACGAGCGCGAGCAGACGCTCAACCAGTTGCTCGTTGAGATGGACGGTTTCGGCGGCAACGAAGGTATTATTATCATCGCGGCCACGAACCGTGCGGATATTTTGGACCCGGCCTTGCTGCGTCCGGGACGTTTTGACCGTCAAATTACGGTCGACCGTCCGGACGTGAAAGGCCGCGAAGCGGTGCTCAAGGTGCATGCGCGCAACAAACCGCTCACCAAGGATGTGCGTTTTGACGTTATCGCCAAACGGACAACCGGCTTTACCGGTGCGGATCTGGAGAACCTGCTGAACGAAGCGGCACTCCTTGCCGCCCGCCGGAACCGCAAGGATATTTCTATGACCGAAGTGGATGAAGCCATCGACCGCGTCATCGTAGGTACGGAGAAACGCAGCCGCGTGATCAGCGACCGGGAGAAACGCATCGTGGCCTTCCATGAAGCGGGCCATACGATTGTAGGCTACTTTCTGGAGCACGCCGATATGGTACACAAGGTGACGATTATACCGCGCGGCCGCGCCGGCGGATATGTCATCATGCTGCCGAAGGAAGACCGCATGCTGGTGACGAAGCAAGAGCTGCTCGACAAGGTCACGGGCCTACTGGGCGGCCGGGTTGCAGAGGAGCTGTTCATCGGCGAAATCGGCACCGGGGCGTACAGCGACTTCCAGCAGGCGACGAGCATCGTGCGCAGCATGATCGTCGAATACGGGATGAGCGAGAAGCTCGGTCCGATGCAATTCGGCACATCGCAAGGCCAGGTGTTCCTGGGCCGCGATATCGGGCACGAACAGAATTACAGCGATCAGATCGCTTACGAGATCGATCAGGAAATGCAGCGCTTCATCAACGAGTCGTATGAGCGTTGTAAGAAGCTGTTGACGGAGCATGCCGAGGAAGTTCGCTTGATCGCCGAGACCTTGCTTGAGGTGGAAACGCTGGACCTGGATCAGATCAAGCAATTGATCGAGCATGGGCGTCTGCTGGATGCGCCGGAAGCCGGCAAAGACGGCGAAGGCGACAGCGGAAGCGGCACGACCGAGCCGGGCGAGCCTATCGTGGACAATGTCGGCGACGTGCGCGTTCGGATTCAAGGCAAGACCGAGGATCCGGCCCCTGCGGGACCAACCGGAGACATTCCGAACGAGATCCCTGGCAGCAGCACGAACGACGTCTCGAACGACCCGACGGTCGACGCGCCGGAAAGTACGGTGCGCGATGTAACGCCGGACGGGGACAACAAAGACGGGAACGGGCAAGGCCCGGGGGGCAGCACGCCGCCAACCGTATAAGCGACGCTGGATATCATCCGGGGGACAGACAAAGTCTGTTTCCCGGATTTTTTGCGAATTCATGGCTTAAAGGCCGTTAGATTACCATTGTCCCATGTTGACTCATTTGGCATGAGGATTTCCTGCAAATCTGCAGGGACCCAAAATCAGGGTCGGCCTGCTTTTCCCAAAAATTGGACCCCAAAAAGCCGCAATTTCACATCATCTAGCCGAATTCGACAAAATAGCGCCGCATAAGGCCCTTATCTACCTGCACGAGATTCAAATTGCTTAATGCAACGCTAGTGGCCGTATGGAGGCTTATTAGCGGGAGGTTTTCACGTTAAATACTCCGTACTCTTACTTCATTCCACCTAAATTTGGGAATCCGGCCTGATTTAATTTAAATTTGAGCTTTCCTTCCCGGATCGATTGACAGCCCTAATTCGCTTGTGTAAATTAGGTGTTAACACAGCCGTGTGAATTTAGGTACGTTGACGTGACGGCAAGTATGCGTATTTTTGCACAAACATTACTATAGGGATGCGGATGAGAGAGAAGCGCGGGGAAACACCGCGGTCGCATACAGGGGAGGATGTCAGGTGGAGGCTCTAGCACGGGAGCGGAAGGCGGAAATGAACCGGGAGCTTCGGGAGAAGCTGGTTCAGCTTAAGAAGGAACGCAACGCAATTATTTTGGCGCATTATTATCAGCGCGACGAAATTCAAGAAGTGGCCGATTTTCGCGGCGACTCCTTTTTGCTCGCTCAAAAGGCGGCCTCAACCGAGGCGGAAACGATCGTGTTTTGCGGCGTTCATTTTATGGGAGAGAGCGCAAAAATTTTGGCGCCGAACAAGACGGTGCTCATTCCCGATGAACGGGCCGGCTGCCCGATGGCGGATATGGTGAACGTGGATGGCTTAAGAAAGCTTAAAGCGCAGCACCCCAATGCCAAAGTGGTCACCTATATTAACTCTTCGGCCGAGGTCAAGGCGGAGACGGATATTTGCTGCACCTCCTCCAATGCCGTGAAGGTGATTAACTCGGTCGATGCGGATGAGATTATCTGGGTCCCCGACAAGAACCTGGGACACTATGTCCAGCAGCATACGGACAAAAAAATGATTATCTGGGAAGGGTACTGCAACACCCACGATATGCTGACCGTGAAAGACGTGGTCGAGATGAAGGCGAAGCATCCGGAAGCGGAATTCGTCGTTCACCCCGAATGCCGGCCGGAAGTCGTAGCGATGGGTGATTTCGTAGGCAGCACGACCGCGATTCTCGAATATTGCAAGAAGTCGTCCGCCAAGGAATTTATCGTGGGAACCGAAGACGGGACCGGATACCAACTGAGGCTGGACAGTCCGGAGAAGACCTTCCATTTTGCCTCGAAGTTTCTCGTTTGTCCCAATATGAAAGTCAATAATCTGAAAAAATTGGTGAAGTGTCTGGAAACGATGCAGCCGCAAATTTATGTCCCGCCGGCGGTCGCCGACAAAGCCAGAACCTCATTAGAGCGCATGCTACAAGTTCAGTAGCATGCGCTACTCTCTGTCAAGGACAGGTGGTCACCTTGATTCCACAATACTTGGTTGATTTTGATTTGGCGGAGCTTCCCGTGATCGACACGGACGTGATCGTGATCGGGTCGGGCATCGCCGGGCTGTTTACGGCCATAAAAACAAGTGAAGACCGCAAGGTCATAATAATAACGAAAAAATCACTGATGGAGAGCAACACCCGGTATGCCCAGGGCGGCATTGCGGCGGTCATTTCCGATGAGGATTCGCCGGCTTCGCACCGGGAGGACACGCTCCTTGCCGGAGCGGGGCTTTGTTCCTCGGCCGCGGTGGATATTCTGGTCAATGAAGGTCCCGACGGTGTCAGAGAGCTCATGTCTTTGGGAACGGCGTTCGATCATCTTGAGAACGGGGAGCTTGCCCTGACAAAGGAAGGCGCGCACAGCCACCGCCGGATTTTGCATGCCAATGGAGATGCCACGGGGTATGAGATTGTCCGGGCTCTGTCGGAGCAGGTGGGGGGACACGCCAATATCGACATCTGGGATGACCACTACGTGATCGATTTGATCACGAAGGACAATGTATGTCTGGGTGCGCTGGTCCAGCAGCCCGATGGCCGCCGGGTTTTCCTGCGCGGCAACGCAACGGTTCTTTGCAGCGGCGGGGTCGGCCAGCTATACCGCTATACGACCAATCCGGAGGTGGCGACCGGCGATGGGGTGGCGATGGCCTACCGGGCAGGCGCGATAATTCGGGATATGGAGTTTATCCAGTTCCATCCGACCGCGCTTTGTTATCCCGGCGCTCCGCGGTTTCTTATCTCGGAGGCGGTGCGCGGAGAAGGCGCCGTTTTACGGAATATCCGCGGCGAAAGGTTCATGGAGAAGTATCACGAGCTGCTGGAATTGGCTCCGCGCGATATCGTGGCCCGGGCGATTGTCAGCGAAATGGAGGAGACGGGTGCGACTCACGTGTATCTCGACATCACCCATGAGGACCCCGAGACGATCAAGCACCGGTTCCCTACCATTTACGAGACCTGCATCGGCTATGGTCTGGATATGACTGCCGATTGGATTCCGGTCGCCCCGGCTGCGCATTATATGATGGGAGGCGTGCAAACGGGGCATCATGGAGAAACCAGCGTACGCCGTCTGTTCGCTTGCGGGGAGGTTTCCTCCACCGGCGTGCATGGTGCGAACCGGCTGGCGAGCAATTCACTGTCCGAGGCGGTCGTCTTCGGACGGCGAATCGTGGGGCGCATCCGGCAACTGGAGCCGCTCGCCGAGACCGGTGCGGACATCGCGTACATGCCGGGCCGCCAGGAGGCGGTTATGCAGCCGATCGTGGAACGGCGGCTGAAGCTGCAGAAAGTCATGGTTCGGCAGGTGGGAGTGCGCCGCACGAAGGAAGGGCTGCTGAAAGGCATGGAGGAATTGAAGCGGCAGCTGCCGATCTTCGGGGCGGTTTTACATACCCGGGAGCAGTTGGAGTACGCCAACATGCTGACCTGCGCTTTGCTGTTGGCCGAGGCGGCGTTGGCCCGCGAGGAGAGCCGCGGGGGGCACTACCGGGAGGATTTCCCGGAGAAGGACGACGTACGGTGGCGCCGGCATATTTTATGTCACCGGAAAAAAGGAATGTTGGAGGAAATCAGCGATGATGTTTAATGGATATAACGAAGGCCTGGTGGAGTCGATTCGGTTGTGGCTGAAGGAGGACGTGGGTTCGGGCGATGTCACGACGGGCGTCACAATCCCCTCCGGACATCAATCCAAAGGCATTATCCATGCCAAGGAGTCCGGCGTTATTGCCGGGATGCCGGTCGCGCAGCTGGTATTCGAGGTTGTAGATCCGATGCTCGCGTTTACACCGCTTGTCCAGGATGGTCAGCACGTGGAGAAGGGCGCTGTTCTGGCGGAAGTGGAGGGCAGCACGCACAGTATTTTGACGGGAGAGCGTCTTGCGTTAAATTTGCTGCAGCGGTTGTCCGGAATCGCTACCCGGACCCGCAGCTTTGTAGACGCGCTTGAAGGGCTGCCGGTCCGTCTGGTGGATACGCGCAAAACGACGCCCGGCCACCGCATGCTGGAGAAATACGCGGTGCGCACCGGCGGCGGGGCGAACCACCGGTTCGGGCTGTACGATGCCGTGATGATCAAAGACAACCATATTAAAGGGGCCGGCGGCATCGCCCAGGCGGTGAGCCGGGCGCGGAAGAACATTCCGCACACGATGACAATTGAGGTTGAGGCGGAAAGCTTGGAGCAAGTGGAAGAAGCTTTGCAAGCGGGGGCCGATATCATTATGCTGGATAATATGGGGCCCGATTTGATGAAGGAAGCGGTGCGGCGAATCAAAGTGATAGCGCCCCATGTGAAAACGGAGGCTTCCGGGAACGTAAATCTGCAGACGGTGCGGCGGATTGCGGAAAGCGGTGTGGACGTCATCTCCGTGGGCCGGTTAACGTACTCGTTCGAAAATCTGGACATCAGTCTGGACCTGGGCGAAAAGAAAGAGGGGTAATACCGTGTTTCTAGTGGTAGATGTCGGCAACACGAATATTGTTCTTGGGGTATACAGCCAGCGTGAGCTGCTGCACCATTTCCGGATTTCGACGAACCGGCAGGCAACGGTCGACGAGTACGGCGTCCTGATTCATAACCTGTTCCAGATGTCCAAAATCGAACCGGATGACATCGAAGGGATCATTATTTCCTCGGTCGTTCCGCCGCTGATGCATGTCCTGGAAGAGTTGTGCAAAAAATACCTGCATCATAAGCCGCTGGTGGTTGGCCCGGGCATCAAAACCGGGCTCAACCTGCGCTATGAAAATCCGCGCGAAGTGGGTGCCGACCGGATCGTCAATGCCGTGGCGGCGATTGAGCGGTACGGCGGCCCGCTGGTGGTCGTCGATTTCGGGACGGCGACGACGTTTGACTGCGTCGATGCCCAGGGTAATTATTTAGGCGGAGCCATCGTACCGGGGATCGGCATTTCGACGGAGGCCCTGTACCAGCGGGCATCGAAGCTGCCCCGCATCGAGCTGGAGAAGCCGAAAAAGGTTATCGGACGCAACACCGTGCACGCGATGCAGGCCGGCATTATTTTCGGTTACGCGGGCCAGGTCGACGGGATTGTGGAACGGATTCGGGCCGAAATGGGCGCCGAGCCGAAGGTGGTCGCCACCGGCGGCCTTGCCGAGTTGATCGCGAGCGAATCGCGGACGATTGAGGAAGTGAATCCCTGGCTTACGCTGGAGGGGCTTCGCATTATTTACGAACGAAATCAATGAACGTGAACTCCAAGTTCATATAAAGGAGGCTTCCTGCGTGGAGGAAAAGAAAGAATTGAAGGACCGGCTGGTCCGGGGGACGGCGATGGACGGGAAAGTCCGGGCCTTTGCGGTGCAGACGACGGAGCTGGTGGAGGAACTCCGCCGCCGCCATGATACGTACCCGACGACGACGGCCGCGCTGGGACGTACCGTCACCGCGGCCGCGATGATGGGCGCGATGCTGAAAGGCGAAGAACGGCTGTCCATCCAGGTGAAGGGGGACGGACCGGTCGGCCAAATCGTGGCCGATGCCAATGCCAAGGGAGAAGTGCGCGGCTATGTAACGAATCCTCATGTCCAGTTGCCGAGCAACAGCAAAGGCAAGCTGGATGTGGCGGGAGCCGTCGGCACGACGGGCTTTATTCACGTGACGAAGGATTTGGGACTCAAAGACCCTTATCGCGGGAGCGTTCCTTTAATTTCCGGGGAGCTTGGCGAGGACTTTACCTATTACTTCGCCCTTTCGGAACAGACGCCGTCGGCGGTCGGCTTGGGGGTGCTGGTGGATACCGATTCTTCCGTCATCGTGGCGGGCGGATTCATTATTCAACTGCTGCCGGGATTGAGCGATTCGGAAATCGACGCGATCGAACGGGCGGTCGGACAGCTGCCGCCGGTGACTTCGCTGCTCGACCAAGGCTTGGAACCGGAGGAAATGCTGCGTTGGATCGTACCGGATGTCAAAGTGCTGGAGGAAATGGACATTACGTTCTCCTGCCACTGTTCCCGGGACAGGGTGGAACGGACGCTGATCAGTTTGGGGAGAGAGGAACTGACCACGCTTCGGGATGAGGACAAGGAGACGGAGGTTGTCTGCGACTTCTGCAACGAGGTATATACCTTCACCCAGGACGAGTTGGACGAACTGCTTGCGCAAATGAATTAATTCCCTCGCCGGGGGATAAGGTCCGGCGGTTGGATGGAATACTTTGCTCTTCCGGTGTAGACTTTGGAAGGGCAGGGTATTTTTTTGCGCCATTATTGACAAGTCCGATCGGGGTTGTTAAGATAATAGTAGTAAAACCAACTTGTTTACTCGGAAATAGCTTGGATGGAACGGAGACGGTCTATCCGCAAATCTATAGTTTATAAATACATTTAAGCGTCGGATTCGATCTTGTTTTTTTCTTAATCAATAAGGAGGGTTATGACATGGCTAGAATCGTAAACAACATTACAGATCTGATTGGCGATACGCCGCTGGTCCGGCTGAACCGCATTGTACCGGAGGACAGCGCTGAAATCTATGTGAAGCTGGAATACCAAAACCCGGGGTCCAGCGTGAAGGACCGGATCGCCATCAGCATTGTGGAAGAGGCGGAGAAGGCCGGCAAATTGCAACCGGGCGGCACGATCATTGAAGCCACGAGCGGCAATACCGGAATCGGGCTTGCCCTTGTCGCTGCGGCGAAGGGATATAAAGCGGTCATTGTCATGCCCGAAACGATGAGCTTGGAGCGCCGCAACCTGCTGCGGGCTTACGGTGCCGAGCTGGTGCTGACGCCGGGATCGGAAGGCATGAACGGCGCGGTTAAGAAAGCCGAGGAAATTTTGGCGGCCAACCCGGACTATTTCATGGCGGATCAATTCCGCAACCAAGCCAACGTGAAAATCCACCGCGAGACGACCGGCCCGGAAATCGTGGAAGCGATCGACTCGCTGGACGGCAAGCTTGATGCTTTTATCGCCGGGATTGGAACGGGCGGTACAATTTCGGGTGCGGGCGAAGTGCTGAAGCAGCGTTTTCCGGACCTCAAGATCTATGCGGTTGAGCCGGCGGCATCGCCGATTCTGGCCGGGGGCAAACCGGGACCTCATAAGATTCAAGGATTGGGCGCGAACTTTATTCCCGAGATCTTGAACCGTGAGATTTATGATGAAATCATTCATGTCGAGAATGACGATGCATTTGAGCAAGCGCGCCAAGTGGCCAAGGAAGAGGGCATCCTCTCCGGGATTTCCTCCGGTGCGGCCGTATTTGCGGCGCTTCAAGTCGCCAAGAAACTCGGCAAAGGCAAACGGGTCGTTGCGATCATTCCTAGTAACGGCGAACGTTACCTGAGCACGCCGCTGTATAATTTCGAAGCTTAATTTGGCGGCCATTCTTGGCAATAACGCGGATACTACCCCTATCGCGGCTCTTCAGGGCCGCTGTAGGGGTTATTTGTATTTTAAAGTCGCGGGGTTTTTAGTATACTAGCTAGCAATAACCAAGAATGAGGCTGGAGGATGCGGCAGCGGATGGAGACGGTCATATCGCAGGAACAATGGGAAGCTTGGGCGGAGGAAGGGACATGGTCTCTGCTGCCTTGTGCGGTTAGAAAACCGGTGGCGGGCGGTCTGCCCGCCGACTGGACGCGAGCCTGGGAGGAGGCGCGGCCGTATTCTTTTGTGCTGGAGAGCGGAAAAACAGGCAGGTATACCTTTCTCGGGCTTGATCCGATCTCGGTCATCCGCGGCAAAGGAAACAGAGCTGTCCTTACCGAGATAGCTTCCGGTGAAACGGTGGAGCGGTCAGGGAAGCCCCTGCAGTTGCTTAAACAGTGGATGGCGCCCTGGAAGTCGCCGGTTGCAGACGGCTTGCCGAAGTTTTGCGGGGGCGCGGTCGGATTTTTGGGATATGATGTCGCCCGCTCCCTGGAGCGCCTTCCCCGGATGGCCAAAGACGATCTGGAGCTCGACGATTATGTATGGATGCGGTTCGAGGAAGTCTGGGTCTGGGATGAGACGGAAAAGTTCGTATATGCCGTCGTTCATAGCCCGGTGGACAATGAGCCGGGAATGGACCTGAAGAAGCTCTATACGTCGGCGCGCGACAGGGCGATGGGGATGGCGGACCGTTGGGAGCGGTTTTGCCGGAGGATGGAAGAGGGCTCCGTGTCCCCCCAGGACTCCGAGGAACAATCCGGGGAAAAGAATCAGGCCCCGCCTGCCGGCCCTGGTCCTTTGAAACCGCCCGCCGAAGCCGGGGAGCTGGTCAAGTCGGATGCTTTGCCGGGCTGCAAGGCGGTTTCGATGCCGCAGGAGGCTTTTGAGGCGGCGGTTCGGCGGGTGCAGGACTATATCGCGGCTGGCGACGTGTTTCAGGTGAACTTGTCGCTGAGGCAAGCCTTTGAAGTCCAAAGCTCCCCTGAAGCCGTCTACGAGTGTCTGCGGCGGATCAATCCCTCGCCTTATATGGGTCTGCTGCGGCTGCCGGATTTTCAGCTCGTGTCGGCTTCGCCCGAGCTTCTTGTGAAGGTGGAGCGGGGGCGCATCAGCACCCGTCCGATTGCGGGCACCCGGCGGCGGGGGCATACCGCCGAGGAGGATGCGCTTATGGAGGCGGAGCTGACCGGCAGCGAAAAAGAACGCGCCGAGCACATCATGCTCGTCGATCTGCTGCGCAACGACTTGGGCCGGGTGGCGGTCTACGGCTCGGTTCGGGTCAGCGAGCTGTTTACCATTGAGCGCTATTCCCACGTCATGCACCTCGTTTCCGAGGTGGAGGGCGCCCTGCCTGCGGATAAAACGGCGTACGACGCGATTGCCGCCGTTTTTCCGGGAGGAACGATCACTGGGGCGCCGAAGGTGCGGACCATGGAGATCATCGAAGAGCTCGAACCGGTCACCCGGGGGCCGTATACCGGCTCTATGGGCTGGATTGACTACAACGGGAATATGGAATTAAATATTATTATACGAACACTGGTCGTCAAGGACGGAGTCGGCTATATCCAAGCGGGAGCGGGCATCGTCATCGATTCCGTTCCCTACCGCGAGTACCGGGAATGCAGCAACAAGGCCAGAGCGGTTGCCGCAGCGGTCCGGCAGAGCGAACTAACCGCCGTTCACGGCGAAGGACAGGGGATGAAGTGATGATACTGGTCATCGATAATTACGATTCGTTTACGTACAACCTGGTTCAATATTTGGGGGAGCTGGGCGGGGAGGTCGTCGTACGCCGTAATGACGAAATCGACCTCGAGGGCATCCAGCAGCTGAACCCGGATCATATTTTGCTGTCCCCGGGGCCTTGCACGCCGAATGAGGCGGGGATTACGCTGGACGTGATCGACCGCTTTAAAAGGGAGATTCCGATCTTTGGCGTATGCCTCGGCCATCAGGCGATCGGACAGGCCTTTGGCGGGAAGGTCATCCGGGCCGAACGCCTGATGCACGGCAAAACCTCACCGATCCATCATCAAGGGACATCGGTGTTTGCCGGCCTGCCGTCGCCGTTTACGGCGACGCGCTATCATTCCCTGATCGTGGAGCGGGAGAGTCTTCCGGATTGTTTGGAAATTACGGCGGAAACCGCTGAAGGCGAGATTATGGGCTTGCGCCATAAACAATACGCTGTTGAAGGCGTTCAATTTCACCCGGAATCCATCATCACCGATCATGGGCATCAGATGCTCCGCAACTTCCTGAGCCGGAAGGCGGAAGCCGGGGTATGACTTACCTCGGGGTGAACGGGAAGCCGACCCCCTCAAACGAAGCCGTGATTTCCGTTATGGATCACGGCTTCATGTACGGGATGGGGCTGTTTGAGACGTTCCGCACCTATGGTGGCCTACCGTGTCTGTTGGACCGCCATCTGGAGCGGCTACAGGAGGGTTGCCGGGTGCTCGGCATTCCTTATGCAGCGCGCCGGGATCGGCTGGAGGCGGAAATCGCCGAGCTGCTGGCCTTGAACGGCTTGGAAGATGCCTATCTCCGGCTGACAGTCTCCGCGGGACAAGGCCCTCTTGGGCTGACCACCGAGCCTTATGCGATGCCTGCGGTGATTCTGTACGTCAAGCCGCTGCCCAAGTCCAGCCCGGAGCTGTACCGCCTCGGCAAAACGCTGTGGCGCCTCTCAACGCCGCGGAATACGCCGGAAAGCGGGGTGCGGCTCAAGTCGCTCCACTACATGAACAATATGCTGGCCCGGCGGGAACTGGCGGAATACGAGCGGCTGACGGCAGCGGCGGCGAGTGCCGGGAAAGCCGGGGCGGTGGTACGGCCGCAGCCGGCTGAAGGGATGATGCTGACGGCGGAAGGTTTTTTAGCGGAAGGGATCGCCAGCAATTTATTTTTTGTCCGGTTAGGTAAACTATATACTCCTGAGATCGGAACGGGGATATTGCCGGGGATTACCCGATGGGCGGTCCTGGAGCTCGCCGGCAAACACGGTTGGACTGTCGAAGAGGGCAGGTATACCTGGGATGAATTGCGGGAAGCCGATGAGGTGTTTGTCACAAACTCGATTCAGGAGTTAGTGCCGATAACCCGGCTGGCGGAGCCCGGCGGGAGTGAAGTGCCGGTAGGCAGCGGAGAAATCGGGCCGGTGACGGAACGGCTGCTTTATTTTTATAGAGAGAGTGTGGGAAGCTGATATGCAGAACAGGGTATTCGAAAGAACTTATCCATGCGGCGAAACGACTTTGAAACTAGGCGAAAGAACCCTCATTATGGGTATTCTCAATGTAACCCCGGATTCATTCTCCGATGGGGGAAAGTATAACGATCCCGAGCGGGCGGTTCGTCATGCGCTGCAAATGATCGCCGACGGGGCGGACTTGATCGACCTTGGTGGGGAGTCGACACGCCCCGGACATCAGTCGGTGAGCGAGCAGGAGGAATTGGAACGGGTCGTTCCTGTGGTGGAAGCCCTTCACCGGGAGGCGCCGCATATTCCGATTTCCGTGGATACCTATAAATCGCGCGTGGCCCGGGAGGCGCTCAAGGCGGGAGCGCATATCATCAACGATGTCTGGGGCTTCAAAGCCGACCCGCAGATGGCTGCGGTGGCCGTGGAGTTTGGCTGCCCGGCGATTCTGATGCATAATCGCGACAACCGGGATTACACCGACCTGCTCCAGGATGTGGCGGACGATCTGCTGGAGAGTGTTGCTCTGGCCCGGACGGCCGGTGTGAAGGAAGAGCGGATTATATTGGACCCGGGGATCGGGTTTGCCAAAGATTACAACGAGAACCTGCTGGTGATGAAAAACCTGGATCGCCTGATGGATCTGGGCTACCCGCTGCTGCTCGGAACCTCGCGCAAAAAATTCATCCGCACCGCGCTGGATCTGCCGACGGAGGAAGTAGTGTTCGGCACGGCCGCCACGGTGGCCCTCGGTATTGCCCAAGGATGCCAGATCGTTCGGGTGCACGACGTGAAAGAAATCAAGCGCACGGCTCTGATGTGCGATGCGATTTTATACGCTTAATTTTGGTTAAAACGGAGGGTGAAAAATGATGGATAAAATGATCGTACGACGGATGGAATTTTACGGATACCATGGTGTGTTCGAGGAAGAGCGCAAATTGGGTGCCCGTTACTATGTGGATTTGGAGCTGGAGCTGAATTTGCGGGACGCGGGGGAATCCGACGATTTGACCAAAACGGTTAATTATGCCGAAATTCATGAGCTGGTCCGCGGAATTGTGGAACAAAAAAGCTTCAAATTGATTGAGGCGCTTGCCGAGCATATTGCATCCTCGGTATTGGACACTTATACTAGGGTAGATGCTTTAACGGTCGGCGTGACCAAACCGCATCCGCCTTTCGATATCAAGTTTGATGGCGTGACGGTGGAACTGCGCCGCACCAGAAAGTGAGAAGGTTATATGATAGCACAGACCCCCTCTGAAAGCTCAGAGGCTTATATTGCATTAGGGGCTAATTTGGGAGACCGGGAAGCGCAGATGATGAGAGCGGCGGCATTGCTGAGCGAACATCCGCAGATAGCGCTGCTGCGTTGCTCGAATTTGTATGAGACTGACCCGGTGGGTTACCTGGATCAGCCGAACTTTATCAACATGGTGCTGGCGGTAAAGACAACGCTGACACCGGAGGCTCTGCTGGCGGTGATGCAAGAGGTGGAGCTTGCTCTCGGGCGGGAGCGGAGCATCCGTTTCGGCCCGAGAACCGTAGACCTCGATCTGCTGTGGATGGAGGGCCGGACGATGGAGACCGCTTTTTTGACACTGCCCCATCCGCGCATGTTTGAACGGGCTTTTGTGCTTGTTCCGCTTAGCGATATCGTATCCGAAGGCGAAGCATCGGGGTTATACGAGCGGGTAAGGGCCGCCTTGGATTTGGTGGACGGAAAGGATGGCGTACGGTTTTGGAAAACAGGCAGCTTGCCCAGCGGCTTAGGGCATTCCGAAAACTGAAGGGATACACGCAGCAGCAACTCGCCGATGAGACCGGCATATCATTGGCTGTTTTAGGGGCCGTTGAGCGGGGTAACCGACGGGCAGAAGATCAAATTTTAAATAAAATTGCGGATGTTCTGGGCGTACCGTTGGCGGAGCTCAAGCAACATCAAAATCCATAAAATCAGGAGGGACCATCATGCTGAAGATCGGCGATATTGAAATGAAAAATCAGGTCGTGCTCGCTCCGATGGCAGGCGTATGTAATCCGGCGTTCCGCCTGATTGCGAAAGAGTTCGGCACCGGGCTTGTCTGCGCAGAGATGGTCAGCGATAAAGCGATTATTCACGGCAACAAGCGGACGAAGGAAATGCTGTTTGTCGACGAACGGGAGAAACCGCTTAGCTTGCAAATCTTCGGGGGAGACCGCGAATCTCTGGTTGAAGCCGCTAAAGTGGTAGATCAGGAGACCAACGCGGATATTATCGATATCAATATGGGTTGCCCGGTGCCCAAAGTAACGAAATGTGACGCGGGTGCGCGTTGGCTGCTGGATCCGAACAAAATCTATGAAATGGTTTCGGCGGTCGTAGACGCTGTCAGCAAACCGGTTACCGTAAAAATGCGGATCGGCTGGGATGCGGAGCATATTTATGTCGTTGACAATGCCAAGGCGGTGGAGGCCGCGGGCGGCAAAGCCGTCAGCGTTCACGGCCGTACCCGGGAGCAATTGTATACCGGCAAGGCTGACTGGGAATTTATAAAGCAAGTTAAAGAGGCGGTGTCGATTCCTGTCATCGGGAACGGGGACGTAGTCACGCCGGAGGATGCCAAGCGGATGCTCGATCAAACCGGGTGTGACGGGGTGATGATCGGACGAGGTGCGCTCGGTAACCCTTGGATGCTGTATCGTACCGTCGAGTATTTAAAGACGGGCGTTCTGCTGCCCGAGCCGGGAGCGGAAGAGAAAATCCGCATTGCCATTCTGCACATGGACCGGTTGGCCGCACTGAAAGGCGAGGCTGTCGCCGTCCGGGAAATGCGCAAACATATGGCTTGGTACCTGAAAGGCCTGAAGGGCACGGCCCGGGTTAAGGACATCATCATGGAAGAAACGAAACGTGACGAAATGGTGCGGATTTTGGAGAACTTTGTTGCCGAATTAAATGCGGAAAACTATGGGGAAGCCGAATCGGCATAAGGATGCGGGAGAAACGCATACGGAGGCCGGTGGGTCCTCTTTTTACAGGGAATCGATTTATGAAGCGTTTACAATTCTAGAGTCTGGTGTCATTGACATTTCAGAACGGTTCCCCTATAATTTCACAATATAAATTCGCCTCAGGAGATAACTTCCACAACATGGATGGTCTGACCTCCATGCGATTGCATATGATATTCTCAATGATGCGTGAGCTTTCACGGCCGTTGTCAGGCGGGAACCACGGACCTTCTCGGGATAGTCGATGCTTTGAACGCTCCTAACGGGGAGAGGCGCCCTTGAAGTTGCCCGGCAGTCCGCCGCACAGTGCGAATATTATTTCCATGACAGGAGAATCGGTTGAGATGAGCGATAAAGAAGTCATTCTTACACAGGACGGTCTGAAGAGACTGGAGGAAGAGTTGGAGAATTTGAAATCCGTAAGACGCCGCGAAGTGGCCGAGCGGATTAAGACAGCCATCGGGTATGGGGATATCAGCGAAAACTCGGAATACGAGGACGCCAAGAACGAACAGGCCTTCATCGAGGGCCGAATCATTACGTTGGAGAAGATGCTGCGCAACGCCCGGATCATCAATAACGATGAGATCGATACGGATACAGTGAGCATCGGTTCTACAGTAACGGTTGAAGATTTGGAATTTGGCGATACGATGGAATACGCGATCGTGGGGACGGCCGAATCCGACCCGCTGCAGAATAAAATTTCGAACGAAAGCCCTGTCGGAAAGGCGATTTTGGGCAAGAAAAAAGGCGCGATCGTCGATGTAACCGTACCGGCAGGCGTTATTCAATATAAAATCGTGGATATCAAGAAATAAGCTCTATCAACGTCCCGAGAAGCTTCCCCGGCGGAAGCTTCTTTCACTGTTTTTAATTCAATTTAAATATTAGTCGCAAGGAGTGGAACCAAGTGAGCGAGGAACAAAACAACCAGGAAGTGGTCGAGGTCAGCGAGTTGCTAAGAATTCGCCGCGAAAAATTGGACGAGCTGCGGGGATTGGGCATTGATCCTTTCGGCAAAAAATACGAGCGTGATGCGATGGCCGGCGATATTTTGGCCCAGTATGACCCATTGACGAAGGAAGAACTCGATGAGAAGCAGGTCGAGGTTTCGGTGGCCGGCCGGATTATGGCCAAACGGGTGATGGGTAAAGCCAGCTTTGCGCATATTCAAGATCTTTCCGGGAAGATTCAGCTTTACGTGCGTCAGGATAGCGTTCCGGAAGAAAAGTATGCCGCGTTCAACGTTCTCGATCTAGGAGATATCATCGGCGTGACCGGTGAGGTTTTCAAGACGAAAACCGGCGAAACGACCATCAAGGTGAAAGATCTGGAGGTTTTGTCCAAGTCGCTCTATCCGCTTCCCGACAAATACCACGGCCTGAAGGACGTGGAACTGCGCTACCGCCAACGTTACGTGGATTTAATCGTTAACCCCGAAGTGCAACAGACCTTTATCAAGCGCTCGCGGATTATTCAATCCATGCGCCGCTATTTGGACTCGCTCGGCTACCTGGAGGTTGAAACGCCTACACTGCACAGCATTGCCGGCGGTGCGGCGGCTCGTCCGTTCATCACGCACCACAACGCGCTGGACATGGAGCTGTACATGCGGATTGCCATCGAGCTGCACTTGAAACGTTTAATCGTGGGCGGCTTGGAGAAGGTTTACGAAATCGGCCGGGTATACCGGAACGAAGGTGTATCGACACGCCACAATCCGGAATTCACGATGATCGAGCTGTATGAGGCTTATGCCGATTATAAGGACATTATGGCGCTGACGGAAAATATGATCGCTCACATTGCCCAAGAAGTACTGGGTACTCAAGTGATTCAATATCAAGGAAACGAGGTCGACCTGACGCCGCAGTGGCGCCGCGTTTCCATGGTGGATGCGGTGAAAGAGGTGACCGGCGTTGATTTCGGCGTTCAGATGACGAACGAGGAAGCCCATCGACTGGCTAAGGAACATAAAGTTCCTGTAGAGCCGCATATGACCTTTGGTCATATTTTGAACGCGTTCTTCGAGCAGTTCGTTGAGGAAACTCTGATTCAACCGACCTTTGTCTACGGTCATCCGGTGGAAATCTCGCCGCTGGCCAAAAAGAACGAGGAAGATCCGCGCTTTACCGACCGCTTCGAGCTGTTTATCGTAGCGCGTGAGCATGCGAACGCGTTCTCCGAGCTGAACGATCCGATCGATCAGCGTCAACGGTTCGAAGCCCAGTTGCTGGAGCGCGAGCACGGGAATGATGAGGCGCATGAGATGGATGAAGATTTCATCCGTGCTCTGGAATATGGCATGCCGCCAACCGGCGGGTTGGGTATCGGTATTGACCGCCTTGTGATGCTGCTCACCGATGCGCCATCGATTCGCGACGTACTGCTGTTCCCGCATATGCGGAATACGGCGGAGTAACACTGAGGAGCCCTGCGGTGAGCGGGGCTCTTTTTTTGTTTTAAAAAAGAGTTGCTATGGTCTGATGTCTATGTTATATTATATATCCGGTCGTTAATTAAGCGTGTTTGAAACGAAGAGCACAGCTTCTTGGTAAAAAATAATGCTTGCTAAATAACGCCGGATGTAATATACTATAAGAGTTGCCGCTGATGAGGCGATAACGAAATGAATGAAGTTGATCTTTGAAAACTGAACAACGAGTGAGTATTAAAATGAGAAGTAAAATTCTCGTCAGATTCAAAATGAGCTATCAGCTTATTCAATAAGTTTCAACTTTATTGGAGAGTTTGATCCTGGCTCAGGACGAACGCTGGCGGCGTGCCTAATACATGCAAGTCGAGCGGACTTGATGGAGTGCTTGCACTTCTGATGGTTAGCGGCGGACGGGTGAGTAACACGTAGGCAACCTGCCCGTAAGACTGGGATAACTACCGGAAACGGTAGCTAATACCGGATAATTTAT
>NZ_JBAGJD010000011.1:0-111750 GCF_036864815.1 Paenibacillus sp. A14 | reverse complement strand
TGCTCCAGGTAGTCATAATTCTCTTCACCACCATAGCCCGCATCGGCGATGACGGTGCCCGGGAGCTTTCCTAACTGCGATTTTAACTTTTCAAGATGCGGGATGAGGCAGCGCGTATCGGTCGGGCGCTGGTGTAAACTGTAACCGACAATAAATTGATTTTCGGTGCCGATCTGCACATTGTATCCCGGCTTGAGTTGACCATTTCGCATGTGGTCTTCTTTCATTCGCATAAATGTAGCGTCAGGGTCCGTTTTGCTGTAGCTGTTTCTAGTACCTAAAATTGCTTGTTGTGTTTCGTACTTTTGAAGACGCGGAAGCAAGTCCTTACGGAGGGTGCGCACCGCCTTCTTGAGCGGCTTGTCTTTCGGTTTCTCCCGCAGGCGCTCTTCCAATTGCTTGACTGCTTGCTCCAGCTTCTCACTGGTCATAGTAGAGGACTCACCCAGCTCGAGAAGATCCCGACCTTCGTGAATTCCTTCTTCTTGCTTCTCCGCTTCCTCAATGGCTTCAAATAGGGTCTGGACTTTCTCCTGAAGCTTGGCTTTATGCTTCACCATAGCCTTCCCCCAAACAAAGGTATATCGGTTGGCATTCGCTTCAATCTTAGTGCCGTCTACAAAATAATGCTCCAACTGTATGTAGTTCTCCTCTGCCAGAAACTGAAGAACGGCAGTAAACACAGTCTCCAGTGTGCTTTTCATTCGTTCTGATCGAAATCGGTTGATGGTACGGAAGTCTGGGCGCTGACGACCCGCGATCCACATAAACATGATGTTTTCGCGGACAGCTTTGGCGATCTGGCGAGAGGAATAGATGCGCTGTGTGTAGGCGTAAATGATAACTTTGGTGAGCATTTTAGGATGGTAGCTGTCTCGTCCGCCTCCAGGGTAAGACGGGTCGAAGATAGCGTCGTCGAGACGATTTACGGCGGCGTTAACCACGCGAACGAGATGATTTTCGGGGATATCCTCTTCTAAATCCATTGGTAAACAGAGTTGATCCATGGTATATTGAATGTACAAAAGAAACCTCTCCTTTTGGGTAATGGTTGGTGGTACTTCCATTTTACCAAAGAGTGGTTTCTTTTTGTTTGACAAACTAAAAGAGGTTGCCCCTCAGTCATCTATGATGACTTTTGGGACAGCCTCTTGCTCTAAGGCATATAAGCCTTTATTACCGGCTCGCGTCTAAAGGCGCTAGCTTTCACTACGTTTAAGTATGCCGTTGCGCGATTATTACTAGTACCCCGTCAGACAACCTTGATAACATAAAATTCCTGCATATCTGCATGCTTTTTTCCTGTTTGGACTCAAAATTTCTAAATACCTGTAAATCCTCTAAGGAATTTCCGACGAAAACGGCTCGTTTCTCTAAAATCGCTGGAAATGCCTGCAGATTTGCATCTTTTTGGAGTTCGAAGCTTAGAAGCACACTAGGCGCCTCTTTGTATGTGACATATCACTTCGATTAGCCATTAAGCCACCTTTTCCTTTCGTTATACATAGTAGCTTGAACATTCCTATGATAACGACCCCATCAGGTGGTTTTTGCTATAAGCAGCACTACACAAGTGTTTTTTTGTTTCGCACGCTTCGCGAGCTCAACTGGCTAAAGCCCCAAATAAACAGGCTGCCCGTTAAGGACAGCCTGTTTACACCGTATCTTTAATAATCCGTGCGGCTGCTAAGCCCCTGCGCGATCGCCACGCCCGCGCTCGTTCCGAGCCGGGTCGCTCCCGCCGCGAGCATCGCCTCCGCATCGGCCAAGCTGCGTACGCCGCCCGAGGCCTTGACGCCGACGCCCGGTCCGACCGTCTTCGCCATCAGCTCCACCGCCTCGACGGTGGCTCCTCCGGTGGAGAAGCCCGTCGATGTTTTCACGAAATCCACGCCGGCCGATACGGCCAGCTTGCACGCGCGGACGATCTCTTCCTGCGTCAGCAGGCAGGTTTCCAGAATCACCTTTACCAGCGCCTTGCCGGCAGCGCTCTCCACCACGGCCACCATATCGCGGACCACAGTTTCTTCATCCCCGTCTTTCAAGGCACCGATATTGATGACCATGTCCACTTCCGTAGCACCATCCCGAATCGCCTGGGTCGTTTCAAAGGCTTTCACCTCGGAAGCCGACGCGCCCAGGGGAAACCCGATGACCGTGCACACTTTGACCTCCGGTGTATCCTTCAACGCTTCCGCGGCCGTCTTTACCCAGTACGGATTGACGCATACCGAAGCAAACCGATGCTCCTTCGCTTCGGCGGCCAGCTTGAGGATGGCTTCTTTGCCCGCATCGGCTTTGAGCAGCGTATGGTCAATCCGGCTTAATACTGATTGTGTCGTCATAAGAAATACCTCCGCTATTAATATAGGCTGTTAATTTGAACGCCCTCGGGGAGCTTAAACGGGTGGTCCTTATTGATCCGGTCATAGAACATGATCCCGTTCAGATGATCAATTTCATGCTGCATGACGATGGCGTCGAAGCCTTTGAAGCGTAGCTTCAATTCCTTGCCTTCCCCATCATAAGCTTTGATCTGCACCTTCTCGTAACGGGGCACGAAGCCCTGAACCACCCGGTCCACCGACAGGCAGCCTTCGCTTTCCGGCAGATAAGTCATCGCCGTGGAATGGCTGACGATTTTCGGATTATACAGGGCGACCTCGCGGTCGTTCCCCTGGTCGTCCGTTAGCAGTGCGGCAAACATCCGCTTGTTTAGGCCGATCTGATTGGCCGATAGCCCGACCCCGGCCCGAAGCTTGTATTTCTTGCTGATTTCCGGATCCTGGCTGTTCTTTAGAAAAAGCAGCATCGCCGCCATTTCCTCCCGGTCCTCTTCCGTTGGCGGGACGCTTACCGGCTCCGTCACCACGCGCAAAATCGGATCGCCTTCCCGAACGATATCATCCATAGTAATCATATAATCGCTTTTAAATTTACTCATGAGTGAACCCTTCATCCACCTTCATATACAAAATTTTCATGTCAATTCAGACCAGCCCCCAGCTTAGCACGGGGCGGAGGCCATGTCAAAATCAACGTTTGATCTTCATCCCCCAAACCGAATCCTTTTGAAAAGCGGCCGCTTCCCGAAGTTTCTCCAGGCGAATATCCCCCGGATAATGCCGCTCCAGATACAAGGCAAAGGCTTCCCGGAGTCTGATTTCCTCGTCAAGCTTATTATACTCGTTCGGGTGCTTCTCCAGTTCCTCAAGATTCGCTTCCCACAAGGCGAGATCCTCATCCGAGGACCGCTTCTCCCGCGTCCGTTCGCTTAAAGTCCGAAGCTGCCCGTACGCCGCCTTCACTTTGCCGGACAGCTTCTGCTTCTGATTCAGCCAACCCAAAATGACAATAATCAGAAAAAGCCCAACCCATAATAAGATCGCTTTCAAATCTTCACCCCGGTTGTTCGATTCATGCCTAAAGTATCACAGCGGGAAAAACCATGTCAACCAACGCTTGGACCGATACCCGTTATTATGGTCCACAGCCCCGAAATGATGATAAGCACCAGCACCGTTTTTCTGAAAAAACGCTCATTCATTCGGCTGCCCGCCCAAATACCGGTCACAACCCCGGTAATCATCGCGGGGATCGTCCAGGCCAAGGTGGAGGTGACCGTCTTATCCAGCAATCCGTTGTATGAATAACTTATAATGGTGACGATATTCAGCACCAACGCATAAAACGTCAGGTTGGCCCGGAAGGTCTGCTTGTCCGTTCCCTGGTTGGATAGGAACAAGGCCACCGGCGGGCCGCTCATCGAGATGCTTCCGTTAAGCAAACCGCTGGCCAGGCCGGCCGTCACGAAACCCAGCTTCTCGCTGCGGACCGGAAACGAGCGCCCCAGGAGCATGATCGCAGCGAACAGCAGGATCAGCCCTCCGACAAGGACTTTTAGCCAAGTCTCTGATATGTATACGAGCAAGTACGTTCCGAACGGTGCGGCCGCTATGCCCGACAGGATCAGGAGCAGCACTTTACGTACGGCCAGGTGTTTATAGCAAGCCGAGAGAATCGAAATATTCGTGAGCAGGCTCAAAACCACGATGACAGGGACCGTCTGCCGCACCGGCAAAATTTGAAATAGCAGCGGCAGGGACACCAAAGCAAATCCGAAGCTCGTTACCCCCTGAACAAAGCCCGCCAACAGGATGACAAGCATCCCAAGCAAGGTCCACAAGTTTATATCCGGAAGCATGACGATTTCCTCCATTCCACAAATTGGAGAATTATTTAACGGAAATTCGCATTTCAGGTGGATTACTACCGGGTACAATTCCCGTTAATTTGAATCCGGGCAATAGCAGTAACTTGAATCATTATAATAAAGAAAGCCGGCGTTTCGCCGGCTCTCTCCAATTATATTTATTACAGGCTGCGGCTAGTGTTTCAAGATAATCGAGCCGTAGAGCGGAAGATCGACCATGCCCGCCTTAACCTCCCCGGTCTCCAGGTCGGTATATGCCCGGTCGTCCAAGCGGACCTGCGCCGGTTTGCCGGAGAAGTTCAACAGAAACACGTAGTCGCTTACTCCGTCCGAACGGAGTTGGGCGGTCACGCCCTCCGGCAGATCGGCATTCAAAGCCCGGCGGACCCGGGCTTCGCGAATGAGCCGGCCGTACAGCGAATCGTAAAACCCGTCTTCCCGGACGCGGGCCGCCAAATAATAGGCTTGGCCCGCTCCCCGTTGATTTACCGTAAGCACCGGCATTCCGGCGTAGAAATCGTCCCGGTACGTTGCCAACACCTCAGCTTCCTCCGCATGAATCACTTCGCAGAGCTCGTGAATCTCAAAGCTTCCTTCGAACTCCAGCCGATTTGCGGGATTCATCACCAGTGCGTTGCGATCATGGTCGTGAAGGCCGTCGATCTCCTCCGCCCAAATGCCGAGCGTCTGCCGGAGCGGCCCCGGAAATCCGTTAAGATAGCAGAGATCGTGCTCATCGACAACGCCCGACCAGTACGTGACAAGCAAGGTGCCTCCGTTCTCCACGAACTTGTCCAGGCGCTTCCCGGTTTCTTCGCGCAGCAGGTAAGCCATCGGAAGCACGATCAGCTTGTACGGCGAGAAATCATCGCCGGATCCGATGACATCGGTCGGAACTCCCTGCTTCCACAAAGCCCGGTAGTGCTGGACCACCGTCTGTTCGTAATGCAAGCCGCCGTTGCGGGGGCCCTGGGCATCATGGATCGCCCAGCGGTTGTCCCAGTCAAACAGGACGGCCGCTTCCGCCGGCACGTTTGTGCCCAGCACCTCGGTGATTTGCGACAAGGTACGGCCAAGCGCCGCGACATCCTGGAACACACGGGTATGCTCGTGCCCGACATGATCTACGACAGCGCCGTGGAATTTCTCGCTGGACCCGCGGCTCTTCCGCCACTGGAAGTACTGCACGGTATCGGAGCCGTGCGCGACCGCCTGCAGGGAAGATAACCGGTGCATCCCCGGGCGTTTCAGCTTGCTGACCGGCTGCCAGTTGGTTTGGCTCGGCGTGCTTTCCATCAGCATGAACGGTTTCTTCTTGATCGTGCGGAAAATATCGTGATTAAAAGCGAACCAGGATGCAATGCCGACCTCCGATTCCGCTTCATGCCAGGTCGGGTAGGCATCCCAGGAGACGACGTCCACCGCTTTGGCGAACTCGCGGTAATCCAGGCCATAGAACAAGTCCATCATGTTCACCGTGCAGGGCAGATCCGGATTAACCGCCTTGAGCGGCTTGATCTCATGTCTGTAGAAGTCGATCGTCTGATCGGAAACGAAACGCCGCCAGTCCAGGTTGTGGCCATGGACCATCATCTCCCCGTGAGGGGCGGGCGACTCGACCTGGGACCAGGACGTGTACGTATGGCTCCAGAACGTCGTCCACCAGGCCCGGTTCAACGCATCGAGCGAACCGTATTTGCGCTTCAGCCAGGAACGGAACGCTTCCTGGCAATAATCGCAGTGGCACTCGCCCCCGTATTCATTGGAGACATGCCAACCGACGACGGCAGGATGAGAGGAGTACCGCTCCGCCAGCTTGCCGTTCATAATCATTGCCTTTTCGCGGTAAACCGGAGAGGTGAAGCAATGGTTATGCCGCATCCCGTGCAGATTGCGGCGGCGGTTGGATTCCACGCGCAGCACTTCCGGATACTTCTCGGACATCCACGCGGGACGCGCCCCGCTCGGCGTAGCGAGCCATGCATAAATGCCGTTTTCGACCAGCCGGTCCAACACTTGATCCAGCCATCCGAAATGGAAGGTCCCCTCCTCCGGCTCCAGGGCAGCCCAGGAAAATATGCCGACGGACATGACGTTGCAGCCCGCCAGCTTCATCAGCCGGATATCCTCCTCCAGCACCGCCGGGTCATGCAGCCATTGCTCCGGGTTATAATCGGCCCCGTGCATAAAGACTGGAAGCTTGCCGCTAATGGGCGGGAATTTGTGTGTCATTGGATGATCCTCCATTCATTCAAATATATTAGGAATAAGTCTTATCCGCAGCTTTACCGGCGGCTTCCCTCAGCCCAAGTTAGGCATAGCGCAAGCAAAGCGTCTCAGGAGTGAACCGAAAAGGCCTGCCCGCCGTGGAGTCCATTAGGCTGATAAATCTAAAGAAGAATTCCGAAGAGGGCGTCAAATTCCTGCAAATGTGCAGGTTTCTCCAAGCGTTTAGATCCGTAACACCGAAATGCCTGCAAAAATGCAGATTTTTCACCCCAACAATCCCCGTTCCTCGGGAATCATAAGAATTTCCTGCAGATTTGCAGGAATTCATGAAACCGGAGGCCACCGGCGCTCCGAAGTTCCCACGGCCGTCCGGGGCCGAAGTCCACTAACGGAAGCCATAGCTGCTATTTCGCATTTTTAAGGCGAATCGGAAATCTTACGGACGTATTAGTGGCTATTTTGGCAAAACGGGGCCATTCGGGCGGCATGTAAGCACAATAGGTGCTATCGCTTCCGTTAGAACACTCATACCTCGGATTTACGCAAAATAGCGTCTATTATGTACCGTAAGTGAAGTAAAAAAACCGCGATTTCACACCGCCCAGCCGAATACGCCGCATCAGGCCCTTATTCACCTGCCCGCTTCAAAGGAAGCGGGTCGCCGGAAGCGCCCCCGCTGCCCTGCGAGGACGGCGTCGGCCCCCTTGTATCCCCCGGCCTAACCGGGGACGACAAACCGCTGGAGCCGCAGGCTCCAGCCGTCCGTGCTCCGCCCCTGCCCCGGCCGCTTACTTATGAGCCGCCAGGAAGGCGTCGATCTGGCTTTGCAGCTCCTGCTGAATCTTGTCGATGCCGGCGGATTTCAACTGCTTGATCAGTTCCGCATGGCCTTTATCCAGGTCGTTGATGAGCCCGTATTCCAACGGAATCGCATAGCGAAGCATAACATTGCCCACGTTGGCCACTTCATTCTTCACCTTCGAATCGTCGAACACGAACGTTTCGAGCGGGAAGTGATAGACTTTCTCCTGCCATGCCTTGAGCAAGTCGTCCGCTTCCACCGGATATGAGGAATCCGTCCGGTTCAACGGCGAGTTCCAGCCCCAGTTGGAGAATCCGGTGTAGTTGGCCGCGCTCGGCCCCGCTTTGAACTTGTCGTCGCCCACCGGCTCGTAATGCTTGCCGACGATACCGTACATGGTAAGGTCATGAATTTCCTTATCGTTCTGCAGCAGATCCAGCAGCATCAAAGAACGCTCCACGTTTTTGGATGTGGCATGGATCGCCATCCCGTTTTGCGTTGAGATGGCCCCGATCTTTTTCTTGTCCGGTGTCAAATCCACAATAGCGCCCTCAAATTCCGGCTTCTCGCGGCGCATTTCGGCGAGATTGGCGCCCAAGGTTCCCAGCGTATGGGCGTAAGATCCGGTTTTGCCGGCTTTGATATCCTGCCATACATCGTTTTTGTTGCTTACGATATTTTTCGACCAGGCTTTGTTGTCGGCGAGATCTTTATAGTAAGTGACCAGCTGTTTAAATTCCGGCGTATCGTAGACATTGAAAACCTGGCCCTTCTCATCCGTAAGCTTATAGGCGAGCGGGATGCTGTAATCCACCAGATTCCACTCATTTTTCTGCTCCAGCAAAATCTGATCAAGCTCATGCCATTTCCAGCCGTCAGCCGGCTTCGCGCCGAACGCGTTGAATCCCTTCTCGTTGGCCCCGACCGTTTTCACGTAAGCCGCATAAGTTTCCGGGCTGTCGACCGGCTCCAGATTGTATTTTTTGCGCAGGTCTTCACGGATAAATACAACCTTATCGGTCACTTCCCGGTTGTTGTTGGGCACCATGTACAGTTTGCCGTCCACCTTGGCCTGATCCCAGGACACTTGCGGCATGGCTTCCCATGTTTTCGGCATGTAGGTTTTGAGCATGTCCTCCGTCAATTCCAGGAATCCGCCTTTGCGCGCCTGATCATTGTAAAAAGCCCAATTGGCCGTATATACAAGGTCAAAATCTTCATTGGCGGCGAACTTCAGCGGGTACTTCTGCGTCCAGTCCGCCCAGTCCAGGAATTCGGTTTCAACGGTGGCGTTGATCTTCTCTTTCAGGAGCTTGTTCAACTCGCCGAACACTTCATCGTAATCGGCCGGCTTGCCGCCGACGAGAAGCATTTTCAGCTTCACTTCCTTGGACAAGTCCGCTCCATCCGAGGCCGCCGCCGAGTTCGTGCCCGCCGTACCGGACTTCCCGCCCGAAGCGGCATCTCCCCCCTTCCCCCCGCATGCGCTCAGGAAGGTGGATACCGCCAAAACCATCGCCAGCAGTAACAGGAATCTCTTGTTTTTTAGTTTCATGACTAAAGTTCCCCCTAATGATATGAAGTTGGAATCTATCGACAACCAGGTTGCCCTGAGGTCATCCTCATCCTTTAACCGCACCGATGGTCAGGCCTTGGACGAAATAGCGCTGGATGAACGGATACGCCAGTAGAATCGGCCCCGTCGCCACGATGGTCATCGCCATCTTCAAGCTTTCCGTCGGCAGGTTCGTGGTCACCACCGCGCCCGACGCAATCATCGCCTTGCGCATCCCGTCCATGTTGCCGAGCAGGCGGTACAAGTAGTACTGCAGCGGCATCAAATCCTCGTTGGAGATGAAAAGAAGCGCATTATACCAGTCGTTCCAGTAAGCCAGTGCGATAAACAGGCCGATCGTGGCCAGTGCAGGCTTGGACAGCGGGAGAATGAACCGGACGTAAATCTGGAAATCTCCCGCCCCGTCGATTTTGGCGGATTCGATAATCGCCTCGGGAATATTGCTCATGAACGATTTCATCACGATGATGTAAAACACGTTCATCAGCATCGGCAGGATCAGCACGATCAGCGTATCCTTCAGCTCCAGGTAATTGACGATCAGCAGATACCAGGGGACAAGCCCCCCGCTGAACAAGGTGGTGAAGAAGAAGAAGAACGAGAACGAGTTGCGCCATTTGAAATCTTTTCGGGACAGTACATACGCCGTCATTGATGTCAAAAAAAGTCCGAAAAACGTGCCCAGCGCCGTTACCGAGAAGGTCACGGCATACGCTTTCAGCATATCCGCCGGAAACTCGAACAGAATGCGGTAAGCTTCCGTCGAGAACGAGGTCGGTATCAGTTGAAACCCGTTCTCGATAATGCTGCTCTCCTCGGTCAACGAGGACGAGATGACGAGCAAAAAAGGAAATATGCAAAACAACGCCAGAATGGTCAATGCGGTGTAGCCGATCACGGCCAGCATCAGCCGGTCTTTGGATTTCTTTTTGCGGGCGGTCGGAGTGATTTCCGTCCCCACGCCGCCTACTGTCGATGCGGTTGCGTTCATGTCCTCTACCTCCATGGTCAAAATAGGGCGTGATCTTTGTCGTATTTGCGCACGGCGTAATTGGCCAGCATAATGGTCGCAAAACCGAGAATGGACTGGTAGAACCCCGCGGCAGCCGACATGCCGATTTCATTCGATGTAATCAAAGACCGGAACACGAAGGTATCGATGACATCGGTGGAGGAGAACAGAAGACCGTTGTTTCCGACCATGTTGTAGAACATCCCGAAATCGCCGCGGAAAATGTTGCCGATCGCCAGCAGCACGAGAATAATCACCGTTGGCATCAGGTTCGGAATCGTAATTTTCCTAATTCGCTGAAAAATGTTGGCCCCGTCGATCTCTGCGGCTTCGTACATTTCCGTATCGATGCTTGTAATCGCTGCCAAATACATGATTGTGCCATAGCCCAGCGTCTTCCATGCCGACACCAGCACCAGAATGACCGGCCAATAAGCCGCGTTGTTGTAAATATCTACCGACTCCATGCCCAGTTTGTTCAACAGCACATTGATCGTGCCCACATCAAAGTTAAACAAGTTGTAGGAGATAGCGCCCACGACGACCCAGGAAATAAAGTAAGGCAGAAACATCACCGTTTGCGTGATTTTCCGGAACCATTTACCCGCCACTTCGAACAGCAGGATCGCCGCAAAAATTTGCAGCAAATTGTTGACGACGATAAATGCGATATTGTAGAGTGCCGTATTCCGGGTCACCCGCCAGGCGTCCCCCGAATCGAAGAAAAAGCGGAAATTGTCCAGTCCGTTCCAAGGACTTCCGAAAATTCCGCCGGCATAATTGTACTGCTTGAAGGCCAGCACGATTCCCGCCATCGGAATATAGGCGAACAGCAGGAAAAACAGAACGGCTGGAACCAGCATGATAAGCAGGACTCTATATTTTTTTACATCTCCCCAAAAGCCGTGTCCTTTCATCAGGCTTTTCGACTCCCCTCTTGTTGTGTCTGCCTAAATTATAGGGCGGAGAGTTCAGGGCCGATAATTCAGCGGCTCAACTAAAACTAATACTTTTTCCACGATCGCAAAATCGGGCTGATGGACCCTGCGTTATATGTTGTTCCTCTTCCGGTATTCGCCGGGCGTCATGTTCATCAACTGCTTGAACTGCCGGTTGAAATAAATAATGTTCTTGTATCCCATGCGCTCGGCGATCTCGTAAATCCGCAGGGTAGGGTCGTTAAGGAGCTCACAGATCCGTCTCATTTTCCGCTCGTTCAAAAAATCGCTAAAATGGGTTCCCGTCTCCTCCTTGAACAGGAAGCCAAGGTAATTCGGCGTAAAATCAAAATGAACCGCTACCCCTTTTAAAGTGATTTTCTGCTCAATGTTCCCCTCGACATACTGCATGATCTCCTCGATCAGCTTGCGCTTTTGCCGTTGCTTCTTAACGTAGAGCAGCTCGGACAGCTCGTAAAATCTTCGCCGCAGCCAGGATTTGATATCCTGAACGGTTTCGAACTGAAACAAAATAACCGGTTGATGGGCATCCCATTTCAAAAGCTCATACAGGTTCTCCCCCAGCTGCCTCAAATCCGAATGCAGCTTCGTCGTAATGCGCAGAATCAAGTCGTAAACTTCGTTTTTGCGCGCAAACGAGGCGTGGCGTTGGTGGAAAATCTCCTCCAGACAATCATCCACGGCCACCAGGTCGTATTCCAGAATGGCGCGCAGCATATTGTCCAAAATTCCTTCCACATTGGGCAGAGGCTGCTCCCCGTCCGGAACCCATTCCACGACATCCCAGGCGATCACGCGGTTTTTGCCCAGCAGCCATTTGATGCTGAGCGCGGCCTCGGCCTGGCGGTAGGATTCCCGCAGCCGCACTTCATCCTTCGCGGACTTGCCGACTCCGACCGTTACGGTTAAAGGGAAGTTGGCATTGACCGCGGCGAGCAAACCGGTCAACTGTTCGATGAAATCTCCTTCGGGGATGGAGGACAAAATCAGGCACCTCGTCTGCTCGCTGCGGAAAAATGTCCCCAGCATGTTCTCCTCCACATAACCGCGAATGAAAGAGGTTAACCCGTAAATCCGGTCATGCCTCTCCTTGTCGTCCAACCGGCTGATCTTCCATTCCACATCGTCAATCTCCGCCAAGGCGACCGCCGTTCCAAACCGCAGCAGGGGACGGAGATTGTCCAGAATGTGAGCCTCCACCGAGCCGGAGGCCAAGTCATTGAGCCAGCGCAGCAGCAGCTCCTCCCCGACGGCAGACCAAACGGCCGAAGCGGAGCGGTTCTCCTCTCTCTCCCGCTCCACCGCCTTGCATAGCGTATGCAGCATATCGTACAGCTCGCGGTCTTCCACAGGCTTCAGCAAATAACCGGAAGCCCCCAATTGGATCGCCTTCCGAGCGTAGTCGAAATCCTCATGGCCGCTGATAAATACGATTTTGGCCAACTCGTTCATTTCCTTGGCACGACGGGCGAACTCCACGCCCGACATGATCGGCATGCGAATATCGGACAGGATGATGTCCACCCGCTCCTGTTCGAGGAATTTCAACGCGTTGAACCCGCTGTTTGCCGTACCGATCACACGCAGGGAAAACGGCAGCCCGCTGCCCGCGATCCGCCGGCACAGCCATTCCAAATCCACCGCTTCGTCATCCACCAGCAACACATTGATATCCATAAATCGTCGTCCCTCCGGTTGAAATAGCCTATTGCTCTTGAGCATAGCCTACGGCTGACAAACTGAACATAAACTTTTTCAATGAAAACCCATACTTTTTCACCGATCGTCTTCACAGCGCTCCCCGCCTTTCACGTCCGGGAGAAGAATTCTCACTGTCGTTCCGGCCCCGAATATACTTGCGATCGTAATGCCGTAGTCCTCGCCGTATCTGAGCTTGATCCGCTCATCCACGTTTTTGATGCCGTATCCCTCGGTCTGGGAGGGGGCCGCCAGCAGTTGCTTAACCGTCCCCGGCCTCATCCCGATTCCGTTGTCAATGACTTTGAGTTCAATGCCCTCGGCCATTCGGCGGCCGGTAATTCTGATCGCGAGATGGTCCCCGAACCAGGCATGCTTAAACACATTTTCCACAAACGGCTGAAGAATGAGCTTGATGACCGGCACAAGCAGGATATCTTCCTCCATGTCCACGTAAACCTCAAATCGGTCCGCATATTTTACCCGTTGAATATCGAGATAGGTCTCGACTTGGCTCACTTCGTTTTTCAGCGGCGTCAGCACCTTGCCCTGATTCAACGTCAGCCTGTAAAACCGGGACAAGCCCTGCACCATATCCGTCACTTTCCGGGTCTCGCCCAGATTGGCCAGACTGCTGATCGTCGACAGTGTATTGTATAAAAAATGCGGGTTGATCTGGGCCTGGAGCGCCTCCAGCTCCGCCTGCTTCCGCTGCAAGCCCTGGACATAAACGCGATCGATCAACTCCTCGATATTTCCGGCCATCGCGTTAAACGCGTCGGCAATATGGACAAATTCGTCATTTCCCGAGAACGCGATCCTTTTCCGGAAATTCCCCTCCTGAAACGAACGGACCTGACGGACGATCCGCGCCATCCGTCTTCCCGAAATTCTCGCCACAACCGCCCCGATCACGGACATCCCCGCAAAACTTAACACACACACCGCGATAATCGATTTTTGCAGCTTGCTGGTGTCTTTGGTCAAATAGGCTCTGGGCACAAGGGTTTCGATTTTAAAAGAGGTCCCCGGGATCGGCTCGTGCAGGCTCAAGTAAGATTCGCTCCCGGCTTCGGGCCCGGCTTCTCCGCGTTGATACAAAATTCCGCCTCCCTGGGCGGTATCCACGAGCCGCAGCGTGATCCCTTCTTCCACCGGGAACGTGGCGAAATTGCCGAACAGATCGTCCAAGGAGGCCGTAATGCGGATATAACCGATCACGGTCTTATAATCGCTGAAAGACACCAGCCGGCGGATGTGGGAAATATTCCCGAGGCGTTGATCCGTATCGATCTGCAGCCAGATATTATCCTGTTCGGAATCCCGGTAAGCCAAATACCACAGGCTCTTCTCCACCTCTTCGAGAGGCAAAATGTAATAGTCGCTGCCCTTGATCGGTTTTTCCAAATCGTCCCCCGGCACCAGGTTGAGATCCGGGTTCATCGTGTACAGCATCAGCCGGATGTCGTTGCCGAATAATTGCAGCGGAGCCGTGATTTGCGGAACGATTTCGTCGAGCATGACCAGGTAAATCTCGTAGGGTTCCCCTTTGGCTTGAAGGGCCCGCTGAAAAGAGAGGCTGCCGAACAGCGTGTCAGACATCCGCTGGATTTCGTCCATCTGATACCGGATGTTGTCCCTGGCCTGCTCCATGCCCGTCCGGATATTCGTTTCCGCCATCTCGGTCCGGGACTGGACCAGCATGGTAAAGGCGATATAACCGATAATCACGTCCGTGATTAACACAAGCAGTAAATACGGCACGAGCATTTTATAAGTAAAAGGGATGAATTTCTTCATTAATTGCGACCTCGCTATACTCTGTAAGTCCGAACTTAAAGTTATATTGGTTGAACTAAAGAATTGGCGTTGGGCAAGGATGTGATAGGATTTCGGATATACGCTGCCAACATTCACAATTGTAGATATAAAGTACCACCGTCCGAGTCTACAACATTACCGGGAAAATCTCCCGTTAATGTACCGCTCTTGGCTTTTCGATCAGATTTAGCCGGAAAAGTGCCATCTATTTCGCGGCCCAAGGGCCGATATACGTACCGAATTAACGGGAAGAATTCCCTTTAATTCGAACCAAACATTTAGTTGCAGGTCAAGAGTGTGAAAAGAAGCCTTTACACCGCTGTCTATATGCAATCAATAGTTCAACTTATATAACGCTTACATTTCCTTGTGTTGGGGCATTACAAAAAAACCGGGAGGAGCCTGGGCTTCAACCACGGCTTCTCCCGGTACTCAAGCTTTATTTAAACTTTTGCCAATCCATCTTGCTCGTGTTCAGCAAATGCTCGAAATCGTTCTCCAAACGTTTCTGCTCCGCCTTGCGCGCCGCTTCGGCCTGCGCACGGGATTCTTCTTTGCGGCGATCCTCATCCTGTTTCAATTCCGCCGCCTGCTCCTTGAGCTTGGCAATCGTCTCCGCCCCGAGCAAATCCTTCAGCGTGGCCGGTTTATCCGCCGCGGACGAAGGCATACTGGTGTTGTTCTTCTTTTTGGCCATATGTGCTTCACCTCGATTTCAAGCCTAAAGTATCACAGAGTGAAAAAAATTGTCAACTCACTGTTTAATCCCTATGTAAAAACGTGTAATTCTAAGGTATATATGTTTACTACCGCCAGCTTGGAGGAAAAACCATGAACAGAGAACGGGAACAGGAATTCAGAGAACACACCCCACAACCCAAAGTGCGCCATCCGCGGATTGAGCAGGCTAAGAGGCTAAAAACGAAGCAGCTCTCCGATTGGTTCCCCGTAAAAATCGAAATGGCCCACTACTGGATCGAGCACGAGAAGACGCAGATGAAACGGAACATGACTCGGGGAGCGGTCCATTTTTGCCATTTCGGGGAAAATATCGGATGTGAACAAAACGAGGAACGGCCGGTGGTCATCGTATCCAACAATACGGTCAATTCCACGTCGGGAAATGTCCTGGTCGTGCCGCTAACCAAAAACCTGAAGGTTCGCACGGTCCCCAAAACGGGAGAAGCCGTGCTGACGAAGGACGGAAAGCCGATTCCCCGCTTCCAGAGCCATTATTTTCTGTTTAAAAGCAAATATGATTTCCTCGCATTCGATTCCGCGGCCAAAACGGAGGAAACGACCTCCGTCAGCAAGGTGAGGCTGAAAGAACATCTGGGGAACTTGGATGAAGAAGATATCAACCGTTTGGAAAATCGGCTCAAATGGTCCTTTGGAATTTAAGGTCGTTGATTTTACTATAGGGGGTTGACATTACTTTAACGGCAGGTTACTATAGTATCAAATGATTTGAACCGTTAAATATTACGTCATCCACCCTGTCGTGGATAAATTCACACGTGCCCGCGTGTTATTGAGTCTGAAGGAGCCTAGTGCTCCTTTTTTATTTTCTTTCAATTGGTATCCATTGCTAATGCTGCGTCTAGAAAACAACTAAAAATCCCTGTATTTTTGCATCTTTTTGCTCGAACGTCTTGTGCGGCGCCAAAATACATGCAGAATTGCAGAAATTCTGTATAGCAAAGTGAACAGCAGCAAGTTTATGCCGCCCACCCGGTCGTGGGCAACTTCACCCCGCTGGGAGGCTCCCGGCGGGGTTTATTTGTGTCGCCTTGTATTCCCTCTTGGTTACCAATTACCCGCTGTACAAAATCTTAACCAGTTCTTTGCGAAAGGCCCTGCAAAAAAAGCGCCAAACTGAATTGCAGACTTTCCCGGACATCCAAAGGCAATCCGAAGCCCTGCTGGCGCTCGAGGCTCGCGAAGCCGTGGATCAGGCTCCGGAGCCCGCGCACTGTATGCAGCGCCTCCTCTTGACTCAAGGAGTAACCCTCCAGGAGAGCGACGATAAAATCGACGATCCTTCCGCTGGCTTCAGCGATTTCCGGATTGGACGGATCCTTCGCCCATTGGGTCACCTCGTACAAACCCGGATGTTCCCGGACAAAACGGATGTAGGCATCGGCAAAAGAACGGATCGCCCCTTCGCCCGTCAAGCCCTCGGCAGACCGGGCAATCGTATCGTACAGCTTGCCGAGCGCATAAACGGCAACCCTCCCCCGCAGCTCTTCCAGCCCGCTGACATGGTTGTAAAGCGATGGCGGACGGATTCCCAGCCGCTGGGCGACGGAAGAGATGGTCACCGCCTCCGCCCCCTCGCTGTCCGCGATCCCAACGGCAGCCTGGAGAACGGCGCCCGGATCAATCCCCGCTCTTGGCGACATAGCGCGATCCCTCCTTTCCGGCCGTCCCCAGCTTGCGCTCCGCTTGCTCTATCGCGCGCCGCATCGCTTCGGCCGGACGGGCGATCACGCGTCCATGCCCGACCGCAAGCAGCGCCGGGTCCAAGGCCGCCAGCTTCCGCGCGCTCGCCAGCGCCATTTCGGCGCTCCACGTGGCCAGCGCCGGAAACGGAAACAGGGGCCGCAGCATGCCGCTGACCGCGATACCGCCGCGCGTTTGAAAGGCATCCCCCGCGATCAAGGCGCCGCTGCGGGTATCCAGCAGGGAAATCGAGCCGGGCGTGTGCCCCGGCGATGAAACGACCTGCAAGGATCCGACCCGGTCCCCATCCGCCAACAGCACGTCCGCGCGGGTCTTGACCTTCTTCGGAACGCCGCCCCGGATCGGGGTTTGCGCTTCTCCCGGGTCAAGCGTAGTATCGCCTTCCAGCAGCCGGGCATCCCTGGCCGAAATATACACCGGAATTTCGGGATGTTTCGCTTTCAGGGCATCCAGCGCTCCGATATGATCGTCATGAGCATGGGTCAGGACGATCCGCGTCAAGGGCTTCCCCGCAGTCTCCGCGGCGGCGCGGAGGATTCCTTCGGCGCTGTAAGGGAGCGCCGCGTCAATCAGCGTGCATCCTTCTTCTTCTTCGATCAGATAACAGTTCACCGGAAACAACCGGGGCATAAACGACACTTGAATCAGAGGGCCATAGCGCGTTACTTTCATAATAAATCAACATCCTTTCACGAAAACTAATACCTTTAGCTTTATATTAAACTAAACCCATTAGTTTATCAAGCCCGCTTTTTTTAGTCGTACAAGCGGGCGGTCGGGAATAAGATGTACAAGTTACGATTTCCCCAGATCCAGATAAGGAGGTATGGAAGCTTGAACAGTATTCTAGGATTTATCTTTCTCGGCTTATCCCTGTCCGCTCCGATCGGTCCGGTAAACGCGGCCCAACTGGACAAAGGTATCCGCGGCGGCTTTTTGCCCGCCTGGCTGGTTGGGCTCGGGGCCATCGCCGCGGATATAATCTACATGCTGCTTGTCTATTTCGGAGTGATTCACTTTTTGAACACGCCCTTTATGCAGTCGTTCCTCTGGTTATTCGGCTTCTTCATCCTCATGTATACGGGAATCGACAGCATTAAGCAGGCCTCAACCCTTAGCGTAAATGAAACGCGGGGGCGTGAACCGCTGATGAAGTCGTTCGCTTCCGGGTTTATGATGTCGATTTCCAACCCGTTGTCCATCCTGTTTTGGCTCGGCATTTACGGATCCGTACTGGCACAGACGGCTGCAACCTCCGAAACGCGCGATCTGATCATCAACAGCTGCGCCATTATCTCCGGGGTACTGCTCTGGGATGTGACGATGGCCGGGTTCGCGAGCGTCTTCCGGAAAATATTGACCGACCGCATGCTCCGGGCGATTTCCATACTTTCCGGGCTGTCCTTGATCGGATTCGGGCTTTATTTCGGCTATGAAGCCCTGCTTTTGCTGCTGGAGCGGCTTTAGGCTTTCGATAGGGACGGGATCTATTCGAGCCTGGGGTGCCTGATCAAAATCGCCTTGCGCCGATGGCGGCGGACCGGAGACTTTTTATGCTTCCAGACCTTGAACTGCATCAATAGCGTCACCATCCCGATCACAAAAATAAACCCAAGGCTCCCCCAAAATCCCGGACGGCTCGTTCCGTGGGCCAGCGTTCCGGAAACCGCGAGCAGAATCAGCGCCAACCCTCCGAAGCGTTTGACTTGGTCAAAGGCCGTCAACTTTAGCAGCTTGCCCGAGCTGATCAGGATAAACATCCAATTATATAACAGCAGCAGGCCGGCTGCGGTTGTGATATATTCGTAGATCCGCCCGGGCATCGCCAGCGACAGGGCGATGGATGCGGCGAGTCCTACCGCTGTCAGTCCAATGGCATACATCGGCCGTTTTTTCAGCGCTTTTTTGGCGAACAGCGGCGGGGCATCCCGGTCCTCGGCCAGCGTGACCAGCATCGTCGTCACCGCATAGAGCGAGGCAACCATCGTGGAGAAGCCGGCCACGATCAGCACGCCGTTGAACAAATGGGGGATGAACGGCATCTCTACCCCGCCGAGCGCCGTGATGAACGGGCTTTTCTTAGGCACGATGCTTTTCCAGGAGACCAGCGTGACCACCAGGGACAAAGACAGGATATAGACCGTCATGAGCAAGAGCAGCATGATTTTTCCCGCCTTGGGGGCATCCGCCGGATCTTTCAACCGGAACGCCATCATCCCCATAACCTCGATTCCGCCGAAGGCATAAAAGGCAAAAATAAACCCGGACCAGAGCCCGATCGCCCCCGTGGGAAAAAATTCACCGATCGTCCGCGGAAAAGCCGGGTTTCCGCCCCCTGGAATCCAGCCGAACAGGGCTGCTCCGGCAATGCCCAGAAACAAGAGTATCGCGGCTATTTTAATGACGGAAAGCACGTTCTCGATCGAATCGAATCCTTTAGTCCCCAGAAAAATAACCAGCAGCCCGAGCAGCGCGTATCCCGTTGCAAACAGCCACATCGGCACCCCCGGAAACCAGAATTTGGAGAAAAGCGATAACGCGGTCAACTGGCTGCCCATGATCAGCAGTTCGGATGACCAATAGACCCAGCCGCTGCTAAACCCGGCCCAGCGTCCGAACGCTTTTTTCGCATAGGAGCGGAATGATCCTTTTTCCGGATGCTTGGCCGTCATCTTTGCCAATGACTCAAACACGGTGTATGTACCCAGGGCGGCCAGCACGAAGGCGATCAATATCGAGGGGCCCGCCATGCTGATCCCCAGCCCCGACCCCAGAAAATACCCCGTTCCGATGGTCGAAGCAACGCCCAACAGGGATAGCTGCCACCACTTCAAATTTCCACCTTTATGCTTCTCTTTCCGGCTCTCGGCCAATGTAAACGCCTCCTGTTCGTTAGTCTGATCTGCGGAAAAACAAACAACCCGGCCTTTTAAATCATTCCTTAGGTTCTATCTCCAACGGATTATTATGCGAGGAAAAAAAGGGCTTTTTCTCCACGGCTGCAACCATATGCGAATCAATAGTTCAACCTACATAGAATGTTCGGCGCAGCCGATATACGGTCTTACCCGGTCTTGATCCGGCCACCGCAAAACTGGCCGTTATGTACATTGATCTGGACGGTTTCAAGGCGGTGAATGACTCCCTGGGCCACCAGGTTGGCGACCTCCTGCTCCAGAAGGTCGCCCAGCGGCTGGAATCCGTCACTGTACCCGGCGGACTGGCGGCGCGTCTGGGAGGCAATGAATTTTTGCTGCTCATGCCAACCTCCGCAGACGATAAAGCGGCTCGCAAGGAGGTCGAGAGTTTGGCCCGGGGCTCATTGATCTTATGAACCAGCCGTTTATCATCGACTAGCAAATGGTCTCGATCGGCTGCAGCATCGGCGCCGCTTTTTATCCCGAGCACGGAATCCAACCCGCCGAGGTGATCCAGGCTGCGGACCGATGTCTGTATCGGTCCAAATCGGAAGGGAAAAACCGCGTTACCATCGCGGATCCAAATTAAATAAACGCCAGAAAAGCTGACCACGCGGACACGGCGCGGTCAGCTTTTTTTATTTTGCTCCTCTTTCTATTTTACAATCCGGCCTGCTCGGAAACGGTCTCCCGAAAAAAGTCATTGTGGTATAATAATTCGTCAGAGCAAGTTTTGGTGATCCTGATATCCGCATCTATTTAGGTTGAACTAAATAATAGGCGTTGGGCAAGGATGTGACATGGTTTTTCGGAGATACGTTGCGTCGCCAACATCCACAATTGTAGATATAAAGAGCCCTCGCATCGTCGGAGTCTACACACTAACGGGAAAACCTCCCGTTAATTTACCGCTCTTGGCTCTTGGATCGGATTTAGCCGGAAATTCTCCATCTATTTCGCAGCCTAAATTCCGACAGACACAATTTCAGGTGAATTACCGGGAGGTTTTCCAGCTAATTCGCCTCTGCAGCCGTATACGTACCAAATTAACAGGATGAATTCCCTTTAATTTAGACCAAACCAAGGGTTGCAGGTCAAGAGAGCGAAAAGAACCCTCTACACTGCTGTCTAATATGCAAATCAATAGTTCAACCTATATAGATATAGAAGCCGGGGAGGCCTACACCACCAATTTAGACTGGAAGGAGACAAGCTAATGGCTTTCGGAGTGACCAGAGATGAACTGAATGCTTGGAAGAAGGCCGTTTCCCGGGGGGAAATCGCCTATTTGACGCATTATTGGCTCGATCCCCGCTTTCCCGGCTCCAAAACCGTGACCAAAGTCGGCTGCAGTGATCCCGCACGATTGCGCGCCTGGTGCCTGAAACATGACTTGAACCCTGAATATATCCATCATCGGTCCCCCTTCCCCCATTTCGACCTGCTCGGTCCGAAACAACGTGAAATTTTGATTGAGGAAGAGCAATGGGGTCAACTGGAGCGATTTCATATGTTATAGAGCTTGAACAGCTTACGTGTAAAAAAAGGGCTGCCCGAAGATCCAACAGATCTTTTGGGTCAGCCCCTATATATTTCCCGTTATGACAGACCGATGCGGTCCACAAGCCGTATACTTTCCTCATTCATTCCGGTTATGGATACCTCTTTGTTCAATTGCCGGTATTTAAACATCACTTTGGAGATGGCGTTCGCCGCCGATTGATCCCAAACATGGGATTTTGAAAAGTCGATGACAATCCGGTCCGGATCGCCCGCCGGGTCAAACTCTTGAAGAAAATGCGTGACGGTGCCGAAGAACATCTGCCCGGCGACCCTGTAGGTCTTTACGCCATTCTGCATTTCCGTGACCGTGCGGATTCGGGCGATTTTCCGGGCAAACACCAGCGCGCTGATCAGAACCCCGATGCCTACCCCGATGGACAAGTTATCCGTAGCCACCACGGTTACCACCGTGACGATCATGACGATGGCGTCGGATTTGGGGATTTTATGAAGCGACCGCAAGGAAGCCCATTCAAACGTCCCGATCGACACCATGAACATAACGCCGACCAGCGCGGCCATCGGGATTTGTTTGACCACCCCGCCCAGGACGAGGATCAGAAACAACAGCCCCACACCCGAAACCAGTGTGGACAGCCGGGTCCGCCCTCCCGATTTCATGTTGACCATCGACTGCCCGATCATGGCACAGCCGGCCATCCCGCCGAAAAATCCGGTAACGATATTGGCCAGCCCCTGGCCTTTCATCTCCCGATTCTTATCGCTGGCCGTATCGGTGATGTCATCGATCAACGTCGCCGTCATTAACGACTCAAGCAAACCCACTACGGCAAGAGATAAGGAAACAGGGAATATCGTCTTGATCATCTCCCAGGAGATGACGACATCAGGCAAGTGGAAAACCGGCAGGGCGCTCGTGATCTCCCCCATATCGCCGACCGTTTTAACGTCCAATTTCAGCGAGATGCTGAGCACGGAAACGACGATAATCGCTACCAGGGCGGACGGAACCGCTTTGGTGATCCGCGGGAACAGATAGATGATCGCCAGCGTCAAAGCCACGAGTGCATACATCAGCCATCCCTGACCGGAAAAATGAGTGAGCTGCGCCATAAAAATCAGAATGGCGAGCGCATTGACAAAGCCGGTCATGACGGAATGCGGCAGGAAGCTTATCCATTTCCCCAGCTTCAATTGGCCCATGATGATTTGCAACACCCCGGCCAGAATGGTAGCGGCGAACAAATATTGTATCCCGTGATCCCGCACCAGACCTCCCATCAGCAGCGCCATCGCCCCTGTGGCGGCGGAAATCATCCCCGGACGGCCGCCGGCAAAGGAAATGACCACCGCGATGCAAAATGAGGCGTACAGCCCGACCATCGGACTGACGCCCGCCAGAATGGAAAACGCGATCGCTTCCGGGATGAGCGCAAAGGCCACCGTCAATCCCGAAAGGACATCATTTTTCGCGTTCGAGAACCAACCGCCATATTTCATTGTTTTTTCCAATTCGAATAAATCCCCCTTATGTTCAAAAAGTAGGTCCGGTGCAACGCCAACGCTTTCGATTATATGAAAAAAGGCCGCTCCCCCTCAAAAAGGTCATCGGCCCGATAAAGCGCTATTATTCAAAGAATTCACCCGCTGGCGGCGGGATGCTCTCCTATCCTTTAAAATTAAAAATATTTGCGAATCATTTCAGCCACTGTGGCAGGTTTAATCGGCTTGCTGATATAATCGTCCATTCCGGCATTCAAGCAGTTTTCCCGGTCCCCGGCGAGCGCGTTCGCCGTCACGGCCACTATGACGGGGCATTTCTCCGGAGGGAGCTTATTTTTAATCACCCGTGTCGCTTCGAGTCCGTCCATCTCCGGCATATGTACGTCCATAAAGATCATGTCGAATGATTCATAAGCTACCGCCTGAAGAACCTCCAGACCGTTTGCGACCTCGCGGGTAACATGCCCCAGCCGCTCCAGCATTTTCTTCAAGACAATCCGGTTGATTTCATGATCCTCGGCAATGAGAATATTCAAACTTTTGCGGCTATCCTCTTCCTCCAAGCCTCCCGTGGCTCCGCCGGCTTCATCCCGGCGTTCCTTTAGGTCTATGCAAAAGACAAAGGTGGCTCCGGGTCCATCCTGCGGCTCCACCCAAATATCTCCGCCCATCAGGTTCACCAGTTTCTTGGTAATCGCTAGGCCTAGCCCCGTTCCTTCAAACCGCCGGGTCATGAAATGATCCAACTGGGAAAAAGGCTGGAACAACAGCGGGATTTTTTCTTTGGGAATCCCGATCCCCGTATCCCGAACGGTAAAACAAAGCTTCGCGTCCGGCCCTTGCTCCATACGCCGGGCGGTTACCGTAACGCCACCGGTATAGGTGAACTTTACGGCATTTCCGATCAAATTGAGCAAAACCTGCTTGAGGCGGTCCGCATCGCCGTACAGCCGGTCGGGAACCTCCGGGGAAACGTTAAAGTTCATGGAGAGCCCTTTTTCCTTGGCGCGAACCATAATGATTTCCAGCGTTTCGGCAATCAGTTTCCGCAGGTCGAACATTTCCTCATGCAGCTCAGACTTGCCCGCTTCGATTTTCGCGAAATCCAGAATGTCGTTAATGATCGTCAGCAATGTATCTCCGCTCTTGCGGATAATTTCCAGGTACCCCCTTTGGGTTTCGGTCAATCCGGCCGTCTCCAGCATCAAATCCGTCATCCCGATGACCCCATTCATCGGTGTACGAATCTCATGGCTCATCATCGCCAAAAATTCGCTCTTGGCCCGGTTGGTGCTCTCCGCCGCTTCCTTGGCAATCAGCAGCCGTTTTTGTTCGGTGATGTCTTTGGCAATGATATAGAAACCCACATTCTTTTTGTTTATAATGATCGGCGCAACTGTTGTCAGCACCTCGGAAGTATGGCCATACTTGGTATGGATCTTGTCGATCCCTTTAGCGACGGAAGCATCCTCCATCGATTCGGATAAGATATGGGATAAAGGCTGTTCCCCGATAAACTCGGAAAAAGGCTTTCCCACCATGTCTGAAATTTTATATCCGGTCAGTTTTTCCGCCATGGAGTTGGCGTTAATGATTCGCCCGTTCAAATCCAACGAAAAGACGGCATCGTGATTGTATTTTTTGAGGGAGTTATAGCGTTCGACCGTCTCCTGCAGCTCGCGCTCCACCCGTTTTCGGTCCGTGATGTCCTGCACCGTGCCGCTCATTTTGACCGGCTTCATTTTTTCGTCATAGGTAACGATTCCCCGCAAATGAAGGTACAGATACTCTTCCTTCCTGATTTCAAATCGACATTCAAAATCAAACTGCCCCAATCGCAAAGCGGCATTAACGGCGTCAACCATGCGTTTTCGGTCGCACGGGTGCACCTTCGTCAGAATTTCGGCACCGGAAGGAGGGTCCGCCTGTTTCTCAAGTCCAAAAATCGTATAAAGCTGATCAAAGAGCTCGACATCCCCCTCTTGTACATCCCACTCCCAGCTTCCGATCCGGGCCATCCGCATCGTCTCGGCCAGAATGAATTCCTCCTGTTTTCGTTTGGTGATCTCTCTGCCGACCGCCAAGAGCGTTGACGCTCTCGGCCCTTCCCTATTCAAACGAACGGCAAATTCAAACCATACCTCCTTGCCTTCTTTGCTTTTAAGCTTCAATGTAACAGCAGCCCGTTGATGTCTAAGCAATTCCCGGCTCAACTTTCCGAGTTCCCCGGGATTCGGGTGACACCAGGCCGTGTACTTCACCCCAATAACCTCCTCGGGACTATAACCGAGCCATCCGGTGACGGAGGGGGAGCAAAACAATCCGATCCCATTCAAATCACAGCAATACACAAGATCATCCATATTGGTAACAATATAACGGTCCCATTCCTCCGTCTCTGTCTCTTGGCGACTCAAGAGCGCTTTTGTTTTGTCTAACTCAAGAGACCGCTGTTCCTCGTGTCCGTTGCTCATTACCAAGCCTCCGTTCCAAGATCGTTCATATTCGCAGGCAAACCGGAAGGATCCTTCTGATCTTTTGTTTGGCTATGACTTGTTTTCCTTTTAAATATCAAACATTAATTTAAATGTCAATTTATAATGCAACCGAACGGCTAATTCCCGGTGCGAAAAGAAGAAATAACTTAATTTAAGTTTTCCCTTTTCATTGCCAAGCCAACCCCTTATCCTATAGGATGGAAAAGACCCGCTGTGGAGAGAAATTATATTGAGGTGGTACTATGACAATGCAATCCGCTTTACCCCCGAACACAAGCTTGTTTCGCAACCGGTTTTACCAGACGATTTTGATCTCCAACATCTTTTTGCAAATCGGGATTTGGGTTCGCAACTTCGCAATCCTTATGTTCGTTACCGATATGACGAACAATGACCCGGTGGCGGTTTCGCTCATCTCCGTGGTCGAATTTGCCCCGATCTTCGTGTTTTCCTTCATCGGCGGAGCCTTCGCCGACCGTTGGAAGCCCAAGCGAACGATGATCTGGTGCGACTTTTTGTCCGCCGCTTCCGTGTTCGCGGTGCTGCTCACGTTGATGTACGGCTCCTGGGAAGCCGTCTATTTCGCCACGTTTATTTCGGCGATCCTCTCCCAATTTTCACAGCCGTCCGTCATGAAGCTGTTCAAGCAGCACGTTCATCCGGATAAGCTGCAGCAAGGCATGGCTTTGTTTCAATCCCTGGTCGCGATCTTTATGGTGTTAGGGCCGACGCTCGGGATTTTCTCGTACCATCAATTCGGCATTTATATTTCGATCGGGGTGATGGGGGTCGCCTTCTTGATTTCCGCTCTCGTCCTGTTCCGGCTTCCGGCCGATGAGACTAATGAAGAAAAGGCGGAACGAACCACGAAGCTGACCCGCGAGCTGGCGGACGGCTTCCGCTATGTATGGCGGAGTCCGATACTTAAGGTACTTGGGGCCACCTTTGCCATCGCAGGTTTTGCCGTCGGCACCATCCAAACGCTCGGCTTGTACGTCGTCTTGGAGAATCTGGGACAGTCCAAGGAATTTCTGCAATTCCTTCTGATGGTTAACGGGGTGGCGATGCTGATCGGAGGCGGCGTGATCATGACGCTGTCCAAAAAAATTCCGCCGCAAATGCTGCTCGCTTTCGGGATGGCCGTCAGCGCCGTTTGTATCGCCGGCATGGGATTTTCGACAAGCGTTCCGCTGACCCTGGTCTTGCAATTTATTAACGGGCTTACCTTCCCTTGCATCCAGATCGGGATCAACACCATGATCCTTCAGTCCACCGAGCAATCTTACGTCGGCCGGGTCAACGGCGTACTGAGCCCGATGTTCATGGGGATGATGGTCATTATGATGTCGGTGTCCGGATTGCTGAAGAAGGTGTTCCCGCTGGTCGGCATCTATACGTTCTCCGGCATCGCCATGCTGATTGGCGCGCTGATCCTTGTTCCGATCTTCAAGGTCAAGCCGGCCCCGATTCCCGTTCCTGACGTTAAAATGAAGGAACCCGGTACCGGGACACCATAACAGTTCATTAAATTATATAAACGAAGGGTCCCGACCGCGATAAATTGCGGTTTTGGGACCCTTTTGTTAAGATAATAGAATTTCGAAGTTTCAACGACAGTACGGTTACCGGCTGTTAAAAATGTCGGTCAATACCGGAACGATCTGGGATTTGCGGGATACTACGCCCTTCAGCAGAGCCTTGTTGTTCTCCAGCTTCACGCCGTAGGCCGCTTCCACCGCGTCGGCGGCTTTGCCCAAAGCGAGCCCGATGGAGTCGTTGTTCAGAATATCGGTCACCACGAACAGGAACAAATCAAGTCCTTTGCGGTCCACGATACCGTTCAGAGCGGCTTCCAGTTCGGCTTGGCGTCCGAGCACATCATTGACGTCAACCGCGTTTACCTGGGCAATCTCCACCTTCGCGCTGCCCATGGAGAACTCTTTGGCATCGAGGGAGATCAGTTGCTCGATCGATTTGTCGCTCAGGTCGGCCCCCGCTTTAAGCATGTCCAGCCCGTATTCTTCCGAATTCACGCCGGCGATGTCCGCAAGCTCGCGGGCCGCGGCCACATCCTGCTCCGTGCAGGTCGGAGATTTAAACAGAAGGGAATCCGAAATGATTGCGGACAGCATCAACCCGGCGATGTTGGCGGGTACCGCGATGCCGTTTTCTTTGTACATCTTGTTAAGGATCGTGGCGGTACAACCTACAGGCTCGGCTCGATAATAAAGCGGGCCGCTCGTTTCAAAATTCGCGATCCGGTGATGATCGATAACTTCAGCGACACGAACCTGATCGATGTCGGAGACGCTTTGCTGACGCTCGTTATGGTCGACCAGAATAACGTCCTTCACTTCGCCCGCAGCGCTTTCAATTACGCGTGGAGCCTGGAATCCGAAGCGGTCGAGCGCAAACTTCGTTTCCCCGTTAACTTCGCCCAAGGCGACGGGTTCCACGTTCCAGCCCAGCTTGGTTTTCAAATCGGCATAAGCGATCGCGGAGCAGATCGTATCTGTGTCCGGATTTTTGTGTCCGAAAATCAATACTTTGTCCATTCGTTTACTCTCCTTTTCGTTATTCGCTTAGAAAAGTATATCCCGAACCGGATTCACAATCAAGGGTAGGCCGGGAACGGACCGCTTGCGGTGCCATATTAAGGTCCTTCTCAGGAAATATTCAGCAAATTCTCAGGTAAGTTTCCGATAATAGAACAATTAAGACGTAAGTGGAGGGCTTCACATCATGAAAAATGTTAAAGGCGTCAAAGTGTTGCTGGTGGACGACGAGCCTCATATCACCCAGTTTTTGGAGTTCGGCCTGCTTAATGAAGGCTTTGAAACCCGTACGGCGGCGGACGGCATGACCGCGGTTAACTTGGCGCTTGAATTTCAGCCCCATGTCGTCATCCTGGACGTCATGATGCCCGGCATGGACGGCTGGGAAGTGTGCCGGCTGCTGAAAAAGAACCTGAGCAATGTCGCGATTATTATGCTGACCGCCAAAGATGAAGTCGAAGACCGGGTGAAAGGCCTGACGACGGGAGCGGACGATTATGTGGTCAAGCCCTTCAGCTTCGAGGAGCTGCTCGCCCGGATCGGCGCCCGCCTGCGGAACCAGTTCCCCGCTTTGTACGGCGAGGTGTCCTTCGGCCCTTTCCGCTTGGATGACCGCAGGAAAGAGATCCGGTATCGGGACGAAGTACTGGAACTGTCGCCTACCGAATATGAACTGCTGACATATCTGGTGATCAATCACGGGATCGTTCTCAGCAAAAGCACCATTCTTGATCAGGTCTGGGGATACGACTTCGGCGGCGATGAAAATATCGTCGAGGTGTACATCCGGTTTTTGCGCGAAAAACTGAACGATAAAGAGCATCGTTTAATCCGGACGCTGCGGGGCGCGGGCTACCGGGTGGATCTGCCATGAAGCCGGGCCGGTTCTTGCCGTCGTTTCGCGGGGCGTTATTCCCCCGCTCCCTCCGCTCCCAGCTCCTGTCCAGGTCCCTGCTCATTCTGGCGCTGCTGCTGGCGCTCATCGGCAGCGTGCAATACGTGGTCGTGAAGAATTTTCTGTATCGCAATCAGGCGGAATCCTTGATGTCGCAAATCCGCGCGATTCCCGACTTCTTTTTGTTCGGCAGCGAACCCCCTTCCTGGCTGGAGCGCCCCGTCAACGGCTCCGCCTCCCCGAAAGAAGGCGAACGAAGGCCGGTTCTGTTTCTGCCGGATACTTCCCTGGCGCTGGTCAGCAGCGATTCCGAAGTCATCAGCCGGTCCGACGAGGCCGGGCTGCCCGCTCCCCGCCTTTCGGAAGCGGAGTATGCTTCCATTCGCGACCAACCCCGAAGGTTATTAAAAGACGCCTATAAAGTGGTGCGGGATCCCAACGGGACGGAGCAGCTAATTGTGTTTCGGCCCGCGGAAGGACCTCAAGGACGGGGCAGCTTGATCCAAATGGGGATCGCCACCTCCCATTTGAAGGCGATCGCGCTGCGCCAGTTAATTATCTTCATGGTCTTGTCTCTGATCGCCCTGGGGGGCGGATTGATGCTGTATTTGTCGGTACTGCGCAAAACGCTGAGGCCGCTCGACCAAATGATCGGCACCGTCAGGGAGCTCGACGCCGGCAACCTCGACCGCCGCTTCCCGGCTTCGCTCGGCCAAAGCGAAATCGACCGTCTCGCCGTTTCCTTCAACGGGATGCTTGAGCGGCTGCAGACCTCCTTCGCGACGGAACGGGAGGCGAAGGAGCAGATGCGCCGCTTCATCGCCGATGCTTCGCATGAGCTGCGGACGCCGCTGACCTCGATCCACGGCTTCCTTGAAGTGCTGCTGCGCGGCGGCGCCGACAAGCCGGAGCAGCTGGGCACAGCGTTAAGCAGCATGTTGGGGGAAGCCCGGCGGATGAAAAAGCTGGTCGAGGACCTGCTCATGCTCGCCAAGCTGGACCGCACCCCGGTGGCCAGCCGCAGCGAGTTCAGGCTGGATGCGCTGGTCGCGGAGATGGAGCCCCATCTGCGCATGCTGGCGGACGGCCGCTCCGTGGAATTCCGCTTGGCACCGGATCTGGCGGCGATGGCGGACAGCGACAAACTCAAGCAGGTCGTGCTGAATTTGTTCCATAACGCCGTCCAGCATACCGATCCGGCCAAGGGCCGCATCACCGTCACCTTGTCCAGGGTGACGGAGCAAGAAGCGCTGCTGCGCGTGCAGGACAACGGGCCGGGGATCCCGGCCGAGCATCTGCCGCACGTGTTCGAGCGCTTCTACCGCAGCGACGCCGCGCGCACGCGCAAACAGGGCGGCGCCGGCCTGGGCCTGGCGATCTCGCAGGCGATCGTCGCGGCCCACGGCGGCCGCATCTCCGCGCACAGCGCGCCGGGGGGCGGTGCCGCCTTTGAGGTGCGGCTGCCGGCCATAGCCGCGCGGTAGACGAGCGCCCCGTAATGTCCCTAGCCGCTCGGATTAGCGGTCTTTTGGGGCGCTATTCCGGCCCGGTCCAAAAGGCGTTATTCCCTGCTCATGGGCCCGAAATCAGGGGGACTGACCACTAGCGTTGCATTAACCCTGACATGGTGCATGCGCCGCCTTAAGTACAGTGTGGCAGCGAGCTGAATCCTTCTGCCCCGGACGGGAGCTGTGCCCTCTCATGTCCCTTGGCCGCTCGCATTAGCGGTCTTTTGGGGCGTTATTTCGGCCCGATTCATTTCCGCGGGAATCATAGCGGTCAAAAAGGACCTTATTGGGCGGTGCGGCCTCCGAAATCAGGGCTTGGCCCGCTTTTTCCCAACAATAGTGCCTTAAAAGGCCGCTATTCCTTACCGATGAGTCGAATTCGACAAAATAGCGGCGCAAAAGGCACTAGCGTTGCATTAACCCTGACACATGATTACAACGGAGCTTGATGCCTTCATCGCTTTTAAAGAACTTCGCAAAAAAGTACCTGCCTCTAAACAAGGTTCTGCAGTTAGGAAGTCTAACGGCCGTGAGAGCCGTTATGTTGCGATTGAATCACGTATTGGGATTCTAACGGTCGTGTGGACCGTTATTTACCATCATTTCGACCAAAACAGCCATACTTATATGGAATAGGGGCCGTGGCGGCCGTTAGAATTTGGAGTCAGCGCAAACAGGGCAAATAACGGCTGTGGCGACCGTTAGCATGGTTTAGAGGGGGAGACGACGATCTAAGTTCGACATGTTGCTTGCCGAAGCGGTGGATTGGCCCCAAATGGGCGGCATCAAGGAAGGTTTGATGCAACGTCATTGCCTAAAAGTCGGCTATCCCCCCCGACCAGCCGAATTCGCCAAAATAGCGCCGCATAAGGCGCAAAAGGCCTTATTGGCAGCCCACGGCTAAACACAAACGAAAAAACCTGCATATCGCAGGTTTTTTCAACTTTTCCGCCTATTCCTGGTCCCCGGCACTTTCAATAGCGTATTGCTTATATTTGCCGTAGTCGCTAAGCTTGCATTCCATCGAAAGCCGGGTGCCTTCCTCTTCATAGCCGGTTTCGAAGATTTTGGCGCGCTCATTAAAGTAAGACACGACCGCCCCTTGATCATAAGGGATCAGCATTTCGCAGCGGATGTAGTCTTTGAATACCCGCTCCCGGATCATCTGCACCAGTTCCTGGAGGCCGATGCGCGGTTTGGCGGCCATAAACACTTTGTCGCCCTGAATCTCGGGAATCGGACGCTCCGCCAAATCGGATTTATTGTAAGCATAAATAACCGGAATATCGGTGATGCCGATCTCCTTCAGCGTCCGATTCGTAATCTCGATCAAACGCTCGAATTCCGGGTTCGAGTAATCGACCACATGGATCAGCAAATCCGCTTCCGCCACTTCTTCCAACGTGGAGCGGAACGCCTTGATCAAATGATGCGGCAGCTTGCTGACGAAACCGACCGTATCCGTCAGCAGGAACGTCTTGTTATCCTCGAGCGGAATGCTGCGGACCGAGGTTTCCAGCGTGGCGAACAGCATATTCTTTTCAAAAACTTGCTTCTCCTGCTCGGGATTAAACATCTCCATCATCGCATTCATGATCGTCGATTTCCCGGCATTGGTATAGCCGACGAGCGAGACGACGGGCACATCGTTCTTCTTGCGCTGTTTGCGCTGGGTTTGCCGGTGCGCCACGAGCGTATCCAGCTCTCTGCTCAGCGCCGTAATCTTCTCTTCAATCCGCCGGCGGTCGAGCTCCAGCTTCGTTTCCCCCACGCCGCGGTTTTTGGTGCCTACGCCGCCGCTCTGACGACCGAGCGATTCGCGCAGCCCCACGAGCCGAGGCAGCATGTACTTGAGCTGGGCCACTTCAACCTGAAGCTGCGCCTCTCTCGTCTTGGCCCGCTGGTCAAAAATATCCAGAATCAACACCGTCCGGTCGATGACCTTGCACTCTAGGTCGGCCTCCAGGTTGCGGATCTGAGAAGGCGACAACTCGTCGTTAAAGATGACGAGGTTGCCGTCGTTCGCCTCCATTAAGGCCGTTACTTCACTCAGTTTACCGGTGCCGATATAGTGCGAGGTGTTGATTTTCGGCAAATTTTGCGTCACCACGGCCACGACTTCAATGTCGCATGCCTCCGCCAGATTGGCCAATTCCTCCATCGAATATTCGAAATCGTCTTGATGATTCAAATTGACTCCGACTAGTATAGCCTTTTGCTCTAGTTGTTCCATATATTAATTCCTCCCTTAGGGAAAATAAGATCGTCCCCGCAAAGAGACCTCAGTGCTCACTGTACCTAGCTTCTCCGTAAACCAAGGCGGGGACACCGGAAGAAACAAAAAAACACAGGCGGATTCCCTGTGTCGGTTCAAACGAAAAACATCGCAGCCCGCCTCTTGACAACGGAAAACAAACGTCTCCCGTAAAACGGCGCCCGCAAAGTCGGCATATTCTATTTCAAAAGATGAGTCCCTTCGTCATAGCATACCTATCCCGTTTGCCCTGCACAGGTGCAGAGCCTTTGAGCACTATTCAGTTAGCCGCGCAAAGTGGAAAAACGGAATTTAATATTAATCACGAGGAACCCTCCGTTCGCTTAAGATAGTTCTACTGTAACATAAAGCGTTGCGCGTGACAATTTGGCGCCATGAAATATTTAACATTACTGAATCGAGATTTTTCCCATTTAACTAGGATTCACCCTGACTCATTCTTCAACTGAAGGATTACTGTAAGGCTCCAGCGTAATATTATCAATCCAGACTGTGTAATGCTTCTTGCTGTCCGTTGAAAGTAAGAAATCAACTTCCCATTTTCCATCTATTGGAGTCCGGCAGTTGCAAATACGCGGTCGAAACCCGCCTTGGAGCGCTGAATCAACCGCTCCGGCTTCTCCATTGGCATGGACGGTGTAAGGATTTCCTGCGACACGATACCGTCATAACCGATACGCTGCAATGCGCGCAAAAACCCAGTCAGATCGATCACGCCTTCCCCAGGGTAAAGACGATCGTTATCCATTACAGCCTCTACAGGCACATCAGGAGCATCATTCAAATGCACATGGACAATTTGAGACGCCTCCAAAGACTCAATCTCCGCGATGGTCCCGCTGTTCGTGTACCAGTGATAAGCATCCAGCAGCAAGCCGACGTTCGGTTCTCCTATCGCGCCGATCCAATCCAGCGTCTCCTCCATCGTCCAAATGAACGGATATTTCCAGGCGGTTCGCAAATGATGCGGACCGACGAATTCAAGTCCGAGCCGTATTCCGTAAGCCCCGAGAATTTGCGAGCAGATCCGCAGGCGCCGCGTAGCAAGCGCCGTAAAATGCGCCGGTTTCATGTCCGTCGACGGCAAAATGTAGGTGCAGCAGCGTGTGCATCCAAGAACTCCCGCCGCCGCTGCCTCTTCCGTTAATGCGGTCAGGCCGGAGCGAAATTCTTCCTCGCCTGCCCGCCATTCTACCGGCAATCCGATAGAACCGATAACAACCCCGTGCTCAGCCAGCTTCTCTCTTGCACCAACTGCTCCGAGCCGGTCAATCAATTCCTTGGCCCCGACATCCACGGCCTGAAATCCGCCCGCGGACGCCAGCTCGATTAAGCGTACAGGACTTCCGACGGCGCCAAGGCCTGCATTCGTCACTCCTCTTAGCATAACTGTTCCCTCCTTAAAGCTCAGGCAATCTTCGAGTATCTATAAGCAACCATCACCCTATTTGAATCCTATAGTATAATGTACTTCTTAACTTTACTACACAAAATTATTTATCAACGCTTGAAATTCCCTTTTAAAGACAAAAACTGACATTTGAAAGCGCCACGACGCCAGGGAATTCCTTGGCGGGTCTTTAGGATGGGGGAACTTTAGTTCGATGCCAAAAAAGCACATCCGGTCCAACTGTTCCGGATGTGCTTTTACGTATAATGCCTTAGAAACCCATTGTTCCAAATCATCCACTGCTTATAGGACGTCCCCGCATCATAGACAAGCGTAATCTTCCTGTCCAGATCGGTAAGTTCCATCCGGTTCCGGCCGTTTTGGGCCGCGGCGGTGTAATGATTGTCCATGCTCTCGAAGAAAGGATAGACGCCTTCGCCTTGCTTCAGCAACTCCTGGTCGGTCAACGGCTGAAACTTGCCGGTAGACAGCATGCGTTCATTCAACTCCCAGCGCTCTCCCACCGTCAGCTTCAAGCGGTAATCCTTCCCCCGGCTCCCGGACGCGAACGGGGCGTTGACCGAGGTGTGGAAGGCCAGTAAGCACGGCATCTTCTCGCTGCCTTCATTCACCACCATAACCTGTTGGGAAAGCCCGTGCGCACTCAGGCCATAGCGAAGCCGAACCTTATATTTGTACGGAAAATACCGGTACGACTCATACCGTTCGTCTACAGAAACGGCGACGGATATCCTGACCGAGAAACCAAATTGCCAAAGTTCCGTAAGGTACTTCGGTTTGATTCACTTCGCTGATGAGGTGGCCCCTCTTCTTCTGTCATGTTCGTTCATTTGTATCCTCCCTGGTTCCGACAAAGTTTCTCCGCCTTTAATGTAACGGTTCCGCTCCGATCCAATCAATGCGGACTGCGACATCCGCACTCTGCAGTCCGATCCGTCCCTGCAGAAACGGCGTGGCACTGCGATCGGTATAAGAAAACACGGGTTGGTTTGAATTTCCTGCATAAACCTCTATCATCGCGCCCCGCACGGACACCTTTAGTTGAAGCTTGCCGTCCCCGGAAACGGAAGCGGCCTCGGCCGGAAGCGGGACGCTTTTTAAGCGCGTTGTTCCATAGTTGATTTTGTCGAGATGCAAGCCTTCGGCATCGGCATAAATATAATACCCGCGGACAAAGTCATTCCGGTTTTGATTCTGATCCAGCCCATTTGCGGGCTCCGAGGCGCGAACGAGAATCCCGGCGCGGCCCGTGTTCTCCATCCTCTGCAGATGGGCCTCCACCGTATAATCGGACCAGCCGGGTTCACCGGCCAAAGATTTGGCCGGTGATACCGAAGATGCCCGCAATTCCCCGTCCTTCACGGACCACATACCTTCAAACCGCGTCCAGCCAAAATCATTGCCGTCGTCAAAGTTGTCCTCCCATTTCTCGACGGGCTGGTAACGCGCAACCCGGAACCAGTCGAGGTCCACAGTCCCCGCCGTAACCTCGAGCTTCCAACGTTGCCGCCCCGCCGGCAAGTCAATTCCCGAAACCGATATGGTCTGCCATTCTCCCGCCTTCTCCCGAGCCGCTGAGAACGCCGCTATCTCTTCTCCATCCTGATCGACCAGCCTGAAGGCCACGCTCTCCGTTAAAGGCCGGATCCGGAAGTGAATCGAATATTGCCCGGATTCATTTACGTTCATCAAATAGTTCGCCCATTCCCCCGTCCGGAGCCCGGACAGTACATACCCGCCGTCCCCCCCGCTCTTCATGCTCAAGGTTCCGGGGCGGTAAGCGGGCTTCCCATCGGCATTCGCTTTGCTCACGGCATGATAGGCTTTGCCCTCCTTGCCTTCCTCAAAGTGGACTGCCTGCACCTGGCCCGGGAGCGGCTGATGAACACGACCGTCACTGCTGCCGTTGACATCATTGCTGTATGCGACATAACCGAACCGCCCATCCAGACCTGCGGCAGCGTACCCAATGGCCCCTCCGCCTGTCGAAGCCGGGCCGGCAAACTTCTGCATTTCATCGATATATACACGGATATGGGCATTCCCGGTGTTCCCGGCTTTCCCGGCGGCAGCATGCTCGATCCGGATTTTATGCCACTGGCTGTAATCGAAGTCCGCAGGCAAAGCCGCCGAGCCGAGAACACGCTCTCTCCCGCCGGACCGTTCGGTCAGCTCCATCACTCCCGCCTCGGGAATCAGCCATACCGTCCCGTAGTTTTGTTTATCCCGATACGAGAACACAGCCCCGACCCTCGACTCCGCCTTCGCTTCGCTCTCCGAGCGAACGTAGAACTCCGCCGTATACCCCGGCTCCGTCTCGGATTTCGTTCTTAGCATAGCTATGCCAGCCGCATTCGCCGCCCGTACGCCAGCACCCTTTTTGGCATCAACCGACCATTCGCCTTTCCCGGACTTAAGCCACGATTTCCCGAGGATATCCCGCTCAAACCGGTCGGCAAATACAGGCAAAGCCGGAGCAGGCTGCGGCGTATCCGTCGGTCCGGCCACAGCGAATCTATCCCCGTTCCAGAAGAGCCGGTCCATGTTCATATGGCGGAGCGGCCCCACAACGCCAGGGCCTTCCAGATTATGATAAATCATATACATGGAATCGAGATCCGGGCCGGTGACGAGCGAATTATGGCCCAGACCGACCGTTTTCCCTTCCGTCCGGATCAGGACGGGGTTCCCTTCAAACGGCTCGAATGGACCCAGGGGCGATTCGCTGACCGCAGCATCGATCCGGTAACCGTTGCTGAAGACATGATTCCCGGTATAGGTCATGTAGTACAAGCCGTTTCTTTTGAATACTGTCGGCCCTTCGGTCCAGCCGCCCATATAGGCTCCAGTAGGCGAGCCCGAAGCCGTTACGGACAGCGGAGAATCCATCGGGGCGGCATCAATGCCGCCGGTTCCGGCGTAATAGAAGTACCAGGTCCCGTCATCGTCCACAAAAGTCGAGGCATCGATCGTCCTTCCGAAATTGTCCGTCGCCACCCGGAAAGGCCCGACAGGCGAGTCGCTTTCCAGCACATAGTGGCCGTTCCCGGCCGGAGAAGTGTACATGTAAAATTTTCCGTTCCAGTAGCGGACTTCGGGCGCATACGCGGCAGTTGTAACGGGATCCTCCGTGCATAGTCCGCGATAAGTCCAGTCCACCAAATTCGGCGAGCTCCACACTTTGATGCCGGCATCCGTATCCCGCGTGCTTACGTACAAGTAATAATAGCCGTTGAACGCAAAAATAAAGGGATCTCCCAGCCCGTACTCTTCCCATTCATCCGGCAATGCCACGGGATTGCTCCATGTCCGGAGCGGCTCCGGCTCCACCGAAGAGCAAGCCCCTGCTACCAGCAGCAGCATCATGATTCCCAGCCACTTTCCAAAGCGCATGGCATTTCTCTCCTTCCTCTCAAGAAAAAACGGCAGAATCGTTGGGTAACGTCATCTACCGTTTTCAAATTATTTTCGGGTTCCCTCCACGATCGCGCGGATCGTCTCCAGCGGAAGCTTCGGCTTCCGGTCATACGTCAACAAGCCGTTGATCTCTTGCTCGACATCGCTGAATTGGGTGTAACAGAATCCTTGAATGACCGGAGATTGCCGCATCGGCTCTACGACGTTCCTCAACCGCTCCGCGAAATCCTCCTCATTTTCCGCCCCGGAGTAACCCCATCCTTCCCACTCATTCTTCTTGAAGGAGATCCCTCCAAATTCCGTGACGAGTATCGGCTGTCCCGCATAGGGGAAGCCGGGGACCAGAATCCAACGGTTACCCGGCTGCGCACTCAGCGCCGCATCTTTGGTTGCATAGCGCTCCGTCAGCACCTCGCGCCGCCATTCATAATCATGGACGGTCACCAAATCCGTGCTGACCAGCTCCCAGCCGTCATTGGAGATGACGGGACGCGTCGGGTCGAGCGATTTGGTCATATGGTAGACCGCCAAAGCATGCTGCTGTTGCTGCTTGTCGACCAGAATGTTGGGCACGCCCCAGCTCTCATTGAGCGGAACCCAGGCCACGATGCACGGATGATTGTAATCCCGCTCCACGGCCTGAATCCACTCCTGCGTCATCCGTGCCACGTAAGGCTCGGAAAACTGGTATGCGTTGGCCATTTCGCCCCAAACCAGCAAGCCCAGGCGATCCGCCCAATACAAGTAGCGGGGATCCTCGATTTTTTGATGCTTGCGCGCGCCGTTGAAGCCCATTTCCTTCGTCAATTCTACGTCTCTACGCAGATCGTCATCGCTCGGGGCGGTCAGTATACCCTCCGGGAAATAACCCTGGTCCAGCACCATTTTCATGAAATAGGACCGGTTATTCAGCAGCAGCTTCCCGTCCTCAATGGATATTTTCCGCATGCCGAAATAGCTTTTTACATTATCAGCAACCACGCCATCCACGCTCAAGGTCAATTCCAGATCGTATAAATTCGGTTTTTCCGGCGTCCACCAGCGTCCCAGCCCATGGTCGTTGAAATCTTCAAGATGAATGTGCCGGCTGGCCGACTCATGCTTCAGCGAGAACATATCTTCCGCCACAAATTCACCTTTGAACGTAATAGTGGCTTTTACGTTGACCAGCGCGCCCGGGCGATAGCCGGACAGAAAAACATCCAACGCTATATTGTTTTCGTCGATGTCGGGAGTCAGGCGGATTCGCCGGATATACGTTTCCGGAACCGGCTCAAGCCATACGCTTTGCCAGATGCCGGTCGTGCGCGTATAGAAAATTCCTGCGGATTTTTCTTCCCAGAACTGTTTGCCCCTCGGCAGCGTCACATCCCGGCTATAATCGGTCGCTTTCACTATGACGGTATTATCGCCTTCGGTAAGGACATCCGTAATGTCGGTATGAAACGGGGTATGCCCGCCCTCATGCAGCGCTACCAGCTTTCCGTTCACCCAGACCTTCGCCTCATAGTCGACGGCACCGAAATGAAGCAGCAGCCTGCCTTTTCTATAGGTATCAGGTACGGAAAACACTTTCCGATACCAAACTGTATCATGGAATCCCGTATCGTCTATTCCGCTTAACTTGCTTTGATAACAGAACGGCACGATGATTTTGCTGGCGAAATCATGATTTTCGTACCATGCTTCCCGCTCGCCCGTTCCGTTATCGTCGTAATCGAAATCCCACTCCCCGTTCAAACTTATCCATGCTTCCCGTACAAATTGCGGCCGGGGATATTCATTGCGTACTAGTTGATCAGCCATTGTTTCTACTCCTTCTTTATCCAGTAGTTATATCTTAGTGCCATTTCGCTCATCCTTTAATTCCCGAAAGGCTGACTCCCTTAATGATCTGACGCTCGAAAATCAGGAACAGCAGCATGATCGGCAATGAAGCTACGGTATTGATAACCATCGGCTTCACATAATCTTCCGTGTACTGATTCATTAAAGTAGGAATCCCCATCGGCAGCGTGAACAGGTTGTCGTCGGTCACCGACAGGAATGGCCAGAGGAAATTGTTCCAGGAGCCGATAAACGTCAGAATCGCGATCGAGACGAGCGCGGGACGGGTGAGCGGAAGCATGATGTTTACGAAAATCCGCCAAATGCCCCCGCCGTCGATCTGAACGCTCTCCAGCAGGTCGTTCGGAATTCCGTCGAAGAAGCTTTTCAACACGATGATTGCGAAGGGCGATGCCAGAGCCGGGAAGATCAGACCCATGTAGGAATTCAAAATCCCCAAATCTTTGGCGACCTGGTACAGCGGAATGAGAATCGCTTCCCCCGGAATAAGTAGCCCGGCCAAAATGAAGAAAAACATAAACGCCCTATACCGGAACGGAACCTTGGACATCGCAAACCCCGCCATCGCAGCGATGACCAGGGTCAACAGGGTCACGCATACGGCGATAAGAAAGCTGTTCCAGGACCACTGGATCAGTTTGGTGCCGGTGATGATTTCATGATAGACCGCGAAGGAATAAGGCGGTGTAAACCAGTCCATGACGGACGTGATTTTCATGCCTTCTTTTTTCACCGAAACCACAAGCATCCAGACAAGCGGAAAAGCAAACAACAAAGCCATAAACATGGAAAAAATCCGGTAAAACCATTTCATCACTGGTTCGCCCCCTTCCGGTTATTGATCCAATATTGCAGCCCGGACAACACTAGAAGAATGGCGAACAGCATATAGGACATGGTGGACGCGTACCCCAGATCGTTTTTGCGGAAGCCCGTTTGCCAAATCAGCTGGATGACGGGACGCGTCTGATCCAGAGGTCCCCCGCCGGTCATGACATAGATCTGCATGAACACTTTAAATGAAGCTATGATTTGCAGCATCGTGATCGTTTTCGTAATCGGGCTTAACAGCGGCAGCGTGATCTTCCAAAACAGTTGGGCATCGGTCGCCCCGTCCAAACGCGCCGCTTCATAGACTTCGTCCGGCACGTCCTGCATCGCCGATAAGTACAAAATAAAGTTAAAGCCGACCGTCCACCATAACGTTAATAGCGAGATGGCGATCCAGGCCAGATTCGTTTCCGTCAGCCAAAAGATCTCCGAACCTTCGGGAAGCAGCTTCACTAAATGAAGCAAAGAGTTGACAAGTCCCGTATAAGGCTGAAACACGAACAATCCCAGAAAAGAGGCAACCGCCACGGACAGAATGCTCGGGATAAAAAACACGCTGCGGTAGAATCTTTGCAGCCTGGAATTACGGTTGGCGATGAGCGCCAGAATAATGGCCAAAACGATCATAAGCGGCGTTGTGATGATGACAAAAATCGTGGAATGCCAGATGGATGCCCAAAAATCGTGGTCTTGAAACATCCGCTCGTAGTTGCCAAGCCCAACATACTTCATCTTTTTGATAAGCGTCCATTTATAGAAGCTCATCTCCACGCCCTTGATCATCGGCCAGATAGTAAACAGGAAATAAACGACCAAGAAGGGGAGCAGGAACAGGAATGCCTGCACGTCCGCTCTCAATTTGTTCATTTTCATAAGTGCCGTACCTCCCCATATGACCGGCAGACTCTACGGCCCATGCCGCAAAGTCCGCCGAATTCATTGCCTTGATCCGCTATTCGTTTAATATCTTCTGTACTTCATCCGACATTTTGGCAATACCGTCCGCCGGGCTCATTTTGTTCGCCCATACTTCGTTCAAGTATTTAAACATGGCCAAGTCGCGGATTTGCCAGTTCTTCGTAGACGGCTTGCTGAATTTAACGGTGGAAGCTACGGAAACATAATCGCTGCGGTACGGGAGATCTTTGAATTCCTGTTTTTCAAAAACGGACGGCTTGGATGGAATATGCCCCGCCTTCGCCCATACCTGACCGTTGTCGGCCAGCCAGTTAGCGAAAGTAATCGCCGCCTTCCGCTTCGCCGGATCTTCCTTCTTCGTTACCGGAAGAATAACGGTGTGCGCATCGCCCCAGGTTGCTTCCTGATCGAACACTTTCGGAATCGGCATCGCTCCGAATTCAAGCCCTTTCGTCGATTCCCAAGTACCTGTCGCCCAAACTCCGGTCATCATGATCGCTGCCGTGCCGCTTTGGAAATTTTTGTAGAAGTCGGGGTCGTTCAATTTAATCACTTTATATTTGTGGTACAAGTCCTGAATATACTGGGCGGCTTGAACCGCTTTGTCCGTATCGATTTGCGCCGAATTCAGATCGTCGGAAACTACGTCATTGCCTCCCAGTTGGGAATAAAGCGCCCACCACAAGCGGAACGGATCGTCGTTCGTGTTCGACAGGGCAAACGGTGTCACCTTTTGCGGCAGCTTGTCTTTTAGTGTAGTCAGGAATTTGACGAACCCGTCGGCCGACTGCTCCAGAATCGGCTTGCCTTCGCCGTCGAGCAGGCCCGCTTCCTTCAGCAGTTTCTTGTTGTAATACATGATGAACGGATGCGTATCGATCGGCACCGCATAGTGCGCTCCGTCTACAATCGAAGCATCCAGAATATTCTGATTAAAGCTTGCCCAGTCCACGCCGGCCTCTTCGGCCACGTCGTCCAACTCCGAGACAACTCCCTGGTTGATCAGATCGGGCAAACGGGAAATATGGGAGATTCCGACGTCGGGACCATTGCCGTTACCGACTGCGGTAATCAGCTTCGTGTAATACTCTCCCCACTCGAGCTTTGTATTCTTGACTTGAATGTCCGGATGCTCCTTGTTGAAGGCGTCGATCATCGCCTGCATATTGTCGCCGTCCCCGCCTGCGAACAATGTCCAGAACGATAAGGTGACTTTCTCTCCGCCGGCATCTGAAGCGCTTCCATTTTTTTGATCGGCACTTCCTTCATTCGTAGTGCCTGTTCCATCGTTTTTACCCGAATTGCCGCTGTTGCCGCCGCCGCATCCGCTTAATACTAAGGACAATGAGAGCAATAAGGCGAGCACAATCCCAAAACTTTTTTTCATATTGACCTCCCCTTTGACTTTTGATCGGCACAAAACATTATTATTGTTTTATTACATAATTTTTGTACCTTTGAAGCTAATATAATGCTATATCAACGGATTGTCAACGGTTTCAAACTATTTTTGTGTAATATTTTATATTATTAACCGTTTGTTACAAATATATTGTAATAAATATTACTACCCTAAGTTTTAACTTATAATATTCAGACAAACTCTGACCAGCCCAGCCCTATCGTTACAAAAATAAAGAACCATCACCCCCCTAAGAAATGATGGTTCTTTATTCCGCTTCTTCCTGAGTATAAGTTACCCGCATGACAATATCCTGATCGTAATCCCCGAATTGTTTGCCGAAAAGGTTAACGCCGCCCTTGTGCACCGCATCCGACTTGACTCCGATCCGCAACCTCAGGCTGGGGCGCTGATTCAATTGCAAATCGTTTATTGTCACCTCGGACACTTTTTGCATATCCAGCGTCGTTCGTTCATGGTCGATACGCCAAGTTTTCAACAACCCGTATTGCGTCGTCCAATCCAGCCACCATGTCGGATTCAGCACGCCCCGCCGGTCGCCGAAATCACCGGGACTGGTCCACATTCCGATCTCAACTCCGTTGACCCACACCGAAATATCCGAAGGCCAATCATTGTCATAATTCGGCGCTTCCGAACACATCTCCATAGAAAGCTCGATCGATTGAATCGTCGCATTCTGGGGAATCTCCAAAGGGAGCAGATATTCCACATACCCTTTGCGGAACCAGATAATTTGCGCGCCCACATGCTTCGGGTGATAAAAGCTGGCCGGTTCGTCCTCCCTGACCAGCATTCCCTCATGGGTAGCCATGCCGCATGTCGGGTGAACTTCACAATCGCTATAATGCCCGATCGGCATCTCCACCTCATAAAACTTCATTCCGTCCTTGGTAGAACGAACGCTTGAGTTTAGCGTAATCAATATATCATCATAATTCCGGCTGCAGACCTTCATCGCCCCGCGTACGGCCGGAAGCAGCTCCGTATTGATGAGTTTGGCCGCTTCGAGTATCTTAACGTTGTTGGCGACCGTGGAAACCGGAAGCTGCAGCGCCTCGGCAAGTTCAATAACATTCATGCTCCGCGTATTCAGCAGACGAAGAATATCGACCCTGGATCGCGTGGATAGGGCATGGGCAACCTGAACCAGTTTATCAGCTTCGTGGATACCGACTTCCAACATAAGAATCCTCCCGCAGATTTTACAAGAATTTTACATAAACAATCTCTAATGTACTTTACTACAAAAAGCTGTATTAAAGCAATAATATTAATTATATTGGGGATTTTGCTGCTCGTATAGCTTGTATTGCTTATGAAAACATAAAAAAACATAAAAACCGGCATCTATCGTGCCGGTTTTTAAAGTATATATGCCTATTCGATCATAGTCCGCATGCTTCTGCGGATAAATTATTCTCCCGAGGGTAAAGGTATTGCCGTCTCCGTTGCCAACGGAACGCCCAAATCCGGCTCCCCGTTCTCTTTCCAGCCGATTTTTTGAATCCGCGTGCTGCGCGGGCTACCCGCCGAACGGTCCCGTTCCGCCTCCGAATAGGAATAGGCATGGTAAACCAGCCAATCTTCCGAACCATCCGGCGAAACGGTAAAACTGTTGTGCCCGGGTGCGTAAACCCGCGCTTCCGGGTTCTTGGCAAAGACAGGGCCGCCAAGCTTGATCCATGACCCGGCATCCAGAAGATCCTCGGCTTCCGATATCATCGTCATGCCCAGACAGTAATCGTCGGACCAGGTCGCGCTTGCTGAAAAAACGAGATATATCCGCCCGTTTCTCCGCAAAAACGACGGTCCTTCGTTAATGGCCATCCCGCCTTGCTTCTCCCAGGGTTCCGTCGGTGCCGTTATAAGCACGTTAGGTCCCGTCAATGTCCAGGGATTAACCATGCGGGCGGCATAAATGGCCGATCCGTAATCCAGAAAATGGCCATAGCCGGAATAAAAGAAATACAACTCGCCCCGGTGCGGCAATATCGTTCCATCCAGGCCCGGATATTCCGTATTGACGGCGCCTTTAAATATCCACTCGTCGTTCAGGGGGTCGTCGCCTTTAAGCTGAAGCACGCATACTCTCCTGGTCTCGTCTCCCCCGCCGCCGTCGTTCGCCGTATAGTAGATATACCAGTTGCCTTCGATATAATGTAATTCAGGCGCCCATAAGTGATGAGAATAAGGCCCCGGCGCCTCAGGCATCCAGATGGTTTTTGGAGCAGCGCTTCCCAGTTCTGTCATGGTTTTGCCATGCCAAAGCGCGATGCGGTCCCCCAGGGTAACCGTCATATAATAAATGCCGTCTTCCCGCTTAATAATCCATGGATCGGCCCCGTTCTGCAAAATCGGGTTGCTGAATGAATTCCGGCTCATGGCCAGCCTCCTTTGTCCCCATGCTATGAATCAAGCCTATCCGTTGTACCGGATCAGCAGATCCAGCGGATAACGCCCGGCATTGCGGCCGTACAAGGCCACGCCGCCTTCCTCTGCCTGCAATTCCAAGCGGAAAGTACGGCTGCGGTTCAGCCTGGCCGTCAATTGCACCGGGACGCTCAACCTGCAAAGATAGCCGTACGATCCGGCTTCATCCAGTTTGTTCGCGACTGGCTGGTAATGCCAAGACAATACGCCGCGGCTGTCCGCCGGATCGTCCGGCAGAACAAGGGAGCCGATCTCCTCGCCGTCGATCAGCACGTTTAGGCGGGAAGGATGCTTTTCCTCATCAGTCATGTAATAGGTGTTGGGGTTATATTCCACCTTCGCGTCGGCGCCATGCATCGCGCCAATTCCCATGTCGGTATCGATCGAACCTTCGATATTCCGGGCCAATACCCGCTTCGCGCCGGCTTCGAATACAATTTCTATATCGTAAATGGCGGTCTGCTCCGCTATACCGGGCAGTGCTACGTCATAAATAAAACGGCCCTTCCCCGCACCGCTCACTTTCGCGCCTTGAATCGAGGTCCACTGATGCTCAAACGTCTGCTCCGCGTAAGAGCCTACCGGGATTTGAATGACACCGCCTCCCGCTGCGTATCCGCCAGCCTCGCCGCTTCTTACGTCGAACGTGATAAAGTTCCGCGTAATCGTTCGTCCCGCTTCATCCATCAGGGATACCGCAAGCACGGCTACCGCATCCCGGTCAGGCATCGTCAGAGACAGCGCGGAAAGCGGTGCAACGCCGTAGCCCTCCCAATCGACCTGTAAAAGACCGCTGTCCCCCACGGTGCGAACGCCCAGATGATCATGCCACAGCTCCCATTTCAACGTCAGCTTTTGTCCATGATACCGGTCGCTGAAGCTCGAACGCAGCATGGGAACAACAGCCTGTTCACACGCGGAAATCGTTCGGCACGGAGGCGCGTCGAGCACGATGAAATCCGGAGAATGCAGATCGGCCATCGTCATGCCGGGCACAAAGGCGTCATAGCCAAAGTCTTTTCCCGTTCCATCGAGACGGTAATAACCGTTGAATTCGTTCGTCACGTCGCGGAACTCGGTGAACACAAACCCGCACAGCTTGTCGTGCTTGCGAAATTCATTCATCATGTAGCGGTAATGCCAGGCCAGGTCGCTGTCGCCCGCGCCGCCTTCAATGCCCCATACATTGCCGCACTCGCTGTTCATCAGCGGCGCGTCGGATTGGACATTTCCGCCGATGCAATTGAAGGACGAGCCCGGATAGGTTTTGCCGACGACGTCGTCCAAATGGGCGCGGACCTGGTCATATCCGTTGATATAGAAATGCCATGTATTGATATCGGTCTCGACATGATCATAATTGCAAGGCGAATTATCCTCGACGATCCGGGTCGGATCGAGCTGCTTTGCCCAGCGGTATTTTTCGCGCACCCATTCCTGGGTTTCCGGCAAATAGCTGCTCTGCTGCCCGATATTTCCCGTAACTCCCGCTTCCTTGGGATCTGTCTTGAGCCCCCACGTTTCATTGAACATCACCCAGGAAAAAATCGACGGATGATTATAATCCCGCTCGATCACCTCAAGCGCCTCGTGCTCGTAAGCTTGGCGCGCCTTTTCGTCCGGGTTCCCCCAGAAGCAAGGCATATCCTCCATCACGAGAATCCCCAGCTTATCGGCCCAATACAGCTTACGCGGCTCTTCCGGCTTGATGTGAATCCTTACAAAATTGAGTCCCAGCCGCTTCATCAAGTAAATTTCATCCTGCATTTCCTCATCGGACGGATAGGTAAAATAACCGGTCTTGTGATACGACTGATCCAGTGTACCGTTCAAATAAACCGGCTTGCCGTTCAGCGTAATCCAGCGGTAACCGCGGTCGCCGAAGGCGGCCGTCCCGATTTCCCGGATGCCAAAATAAGTGGCGACTTGATCAAGCCCAAAGGAACCGCCAAGCTTTAGAACTCCCTCATACAAATGCGGGGTATCCGGACTCCATAGGTGAGGATCGTTCACGATAAAGCGGGTGTTCAGTTTATTCTCGCCGGCCGAAAGTTCAGCCGTTAAGGTATGCCGAACAGCATGATCCGCGAAGTCCATAGTAAGCTCGGCTGTTCCGGCCCGGTCCGCCATGATGGTTGCGGCCACCTCGATCCGCCCATCCATAGAGGTCCTGAACTTGGCGTCTTTGAGATACGTCTGCGGGCGGGCTTCCAGCCAAACCGGCTGCCAGATGCCGCGGATTTCGCCATACCCCTGCTTCCCCCGCGCCTGATAGCTATGATCCTGATCTTCCGCCCTCACAATGATCGTATTGCTGCCGCCCATTTGCCAGACGCCGGTAACCTCAAACTCAAACGAGCCATAGCCGCCTTGATGGCTTCCGACATGGCAGCCGTTAATCCAGACGTCGCACAAATAATCCACCGCTCCAAAGCGTAAAAACAGGCGCGACCCGCTAACGGCGGGACTCCAAGTCACCATGCGCCGATACCACCCTATTCCTTTGATATCCTTACCGATTCCGGACAGGGGACTGGCCCAGGAAAATGGCACCTGAATCTCTGCGTCAAAAGGAACTTCCCTGTCCGTGTTCCATTGCCCTTGGAGGCCCTCATCGTTCGGATCAAAACGAAAAGACCAGGGACCGTTCAAATTCAGCCAATGCTGCCGCTGCCAATGCGGATGAGGAAACTCCGGGCGAGGAATCAATAAGTTCTCCGCGTTCAACAAAGAGGTACTCATGAGTATGCACGACCTTTCGCAAGAGGTTTATGCGCCCATTTTAGCACCTGTATATGATTTTTACAATGTTTATTATAGTTTTACAATATACTTACTTCATTGTACAATTAGCTCAACAATCTTTATATAAGAAGAGGAATTTTGAGATGAATGAACCTTTGCAAGAAATGATCCGCTATCCGGCTTCCCGAATTCTTGACGTGGCCAAGGCGTTATCCGGAGACCTTCGCGTCCGCATTTTGGAAGCGCTTGGGGAGAAACCCATGAGCGTCAGTCAATTGGCCGAAGCTTTGGGCGTGGCACAGCCGACGATTTCCATCAATGTGCAGACCCTCGAGCAAGCCGAACTGATCGTCTCCACCCAGGGAGCCAACCGGGAAAAAATATGCTCCATCACCTGCCGTTCCATCCAGTTGGAGCTTCCGTCCAAGCCGGGCGACGGCCTTCATCCCATCGAGAGCATTCATATGCCGATCGGGATGTACTCACATTGTTCCGTGAAGCCCTCCTGTGGCATGGCCGGCAAAGACGGGACCTTGATCGGCTCGCAGGACGACCCCCGGGTATTTTATATGCCCGAACGAATAGACGCTGCGCTGCTATGGTTTGCCGAGTCCGGTTATATCGAATACTATTTCGCCAACCCGCTGCCTCCCGGCGTCGAACTCGATGAATTGCGCATTCGCGCCGAGCTGTGTTCCGAGGCTCCTTCCTTCCGTTCGGACTGGGCTTCGGATATTACGGTCACGGTAAACGGACTAGATGCCGGCACATGGACCTGTCCGTCCGATTTTGGGGACCGTAAAGGCAAGCTGACCCCTGAACGCTGGAAAAGCGGAACCGAATACGGGATGCTGACGGAATGGCGCATCGGTCATCAGGGGAGTTCAGTAAACGGCGTCCCTGCCGCTGATACCTCGATCGGAATGCTTCATTTGGCGTATAACCAGCCCATTTCCATCCGGTTTGAAGTAAAGGAAGACGCGGTCAATAAGCGGGGGCTTAATCTGTTTGGGAGCCAATTCGGGGATCATCCGCAGGATATCGTTCTGGAGTTCATACGGCGTGGCGGGAATTCATAAGTTCTGGAGGAGTCCGATTTATTTTGATCTGCACGCACTACAAACGGGCATGCAGCTAACTTTTTAACGTGAAAACCTCCCGTTAATTTTCCGCTCTTGGGCCTAGGGTCCGATTTAGCTGGAGAAGCTCCATCTATTTCGCGGCCCAACCGCCGATATAGGCAATTTCAGGCGAATTAGCGGGCGGTTTTCCAACCAATGTGCCTCCACGGCCACATAGGCAACAAATTAACAGGAGGAATTCCAGTTAATTTAAATAATAAATTCGCGTTGAGCATAGGGTGATAAGAACCCTTCACAACGCTGCCTTATACGCAAATCAATAATTCAGCCTACAGTACAAATCCGGTCGCAAAGGCGAACGCAGCTTAAGCCTCCGATCACTAGCGCAGCATTAACAATTTGCATGTTTGCATGCCGTGCAGAAAATAAGGGCCTGCTGCGGCGCTATTTTGTCGAATTCGGCTGGGGGATTGTGAAATAGCGGCTTTTTCGCGAAAAGTTTCAGGTTTGATGCAACGTCAGTGCCGATATACTCAATAATCAGGAAGCAGCCGTTATTTCGCGAAAAAATCACCGCGGCAGACAGGCGTTTTGGTCCTGTCTCGGTTCTTAAATTTGGTCCGGGACCGGCAAACCGTCCGGCGGGAACAAGTCGAGCGTGGTCCGGATAAACAGCTTGACCGCGTGGGAGGATTCAGCGATGGAAGGCACCGCGAGCCGAATGTCGCGATAAGCTTCTGGTTCGAGCTCGCGTTTCACAAGCCGGGGCGGAAGCGTCTTGAGCGCTAGCTCGGACAGAATCGGAAAGCCGAGGCCTTCTTCCGCCATGTTAAGAGCCATACTGACGCTCTGAACGATGTATTTTGATTGCAAGCAGGCATCCGCCCGTTCGAACAGGTCGATGAGCGGCGGCTCGTATCCGGCTTTGCACGTAATGAACGGCTCCGTAGACAGCCGTTTGACGGGGATGACGGGCAGCCCGCTAAGCGGATGATCCTCCCGCAGCACCGCAAACATTTTCTCCCGGTAGAGAGGCACCGTATCCCAATCCCCATCCGGCGGAATCAGGAACGCAACGTCAATCAGCTTCGTCTCCAGCCAGTTCCTCAACTCGTCGATGTTTCCTTCGTGCAGTTCGAACTCGATGCCCGGATGCTTCTTGGCGATGGCGCCGATAATCCGGGGAAGGAAGTGTGCGGCGGCCACGGGAAAAGCCCCGACCCGGATCGTCCCGACTTGGAGCCCCTTTTCGTCGGCGACGACTTGATCCACCTTGGCGAACGCGCCAATAATCTCGCGGAACAGCACGAGAATCCGCTTGCCCGCCTCGGTCAATTGCACGCCGCTGCGGCGGTCGCGCAGAAGCAGAGGAATGTCCAGCTCCGATTCCAGCGCAGAGATCGCGCGGCTGACCGCCGGCTGCGTCATATTCAGTTCAAGGCCCGCCTTCGTAAAGCTTCCCGTCTCCGCGATTTTGACGAAAAGATGGATCTGCGTGTTTGTCATAACGTGAATGGTATGCCCCCTATAATAAACATTCATTTTCATCATGTTAAAAAATAGTGTATCATTCGGGTTGACCCTTTAACAAGGAGAGACCTCTTATGTCAGAAGCTGCACTAACCCGCAAGCAAACCCTATTTTATTTATCCTTCCTCATACTGATGTGGGGGATCAACTGGCCGTTATCCAAATATGCGCTGGAATTTACGCCGCCGCTTCTGTTCGCAGGCCTTCGGACGCTAATCGGCGGGGTTCTGCTTATCATCGTCGCGCTGCCGCGCTGGAGGAAGCTTCGGCTTCGGGAAACATGGCCTTATTATTTGATATCGGCCTTCCTCAGCATCGTTTTCTACTACGGCTTCCAGACCGTTGGCCTTCAATACATGCCCGCCGGCTTGTTCTCGGCCATCGTGTTCCTGCAGCCGGTGCTGCTCGGATTGTTCGCCTGGATGTGGCTGGGAGAGAGAATGTACGCCCGGAAAATGATCGGCCTGCTGCTCGGTTTCGCCGGTGTGGCCGTGATGAGCATCGGCGGATTTAAAGGAGGCATCTCTTTCATCGGCATCCTGCTCGCCTTGGCATCCGCGCTCAGTTGGGCGCTCGGAACCGTCTACATCAAGCGGCAGGCGGCCAAGGTCGACTCGTTGTGGATGACCGCCATGCAGATCCTGATCGGCGGCGGCGTCATGACGGCGTACGGCTCGACCGTCGAGAGCTGGTCGGAGATCCGCTGGACCGGAGCGTTTCTCTTTGACACGCTGTTCATCTCCGTCTTCGTCATCGCACTGGGCTGGCTCGTCTACTTCAAGCTGATCGGCTCGGGGGAAGCATCGAAGGTCGGATCGTTCACGTTCCTCATCCCGGTCGTCTCCATCGTCTGCAGCGTCCTGTTCCTGAACGAGCGATTGACTCTGAATCTGCTCGCGGGAATGGCGCTCATCGTCGCCAGCATTCTGCTCGTGAACGCGAAACAGAGGCGGCTCCCGGATAACGAAAAGAAGGTACTGTTCCCTCAACAATTTTGAGGAGCAGTACCTTCTTTTTCTGTTCCGGGCTCGCTCTACTCTTTCAGGAAAGCCCGCTCCGACACATACACAAACCGCTCTCCCCGCGCCATGACATGGACTTTTTGCTCGGGATAGCGTTCGTACAGGTAGTCCACAAAATATCCGGGTTTCTCCGAATTCGCCGCAAACACATCATAATGCAGCGGGATGACGGTCTCCGCGCCGATCCGCACCGCCAGCTCCGCCGCCTCCCGGTAGTTCATGTTCCCCACCAGTTCGCTTTCCCTGCGGAAATAATCCCCGCCGTTAATCGGCAGCATAGCCACATCCGGGCGGGCTTCACTCAGCAGGTCGATCAGTTCCGGATAGATCACCGTATCTCCCGCATGGTACAATTTGACGCCATTCAGCTCAATGAGATAGCCCGTGTAGCGGTGTTTTCCCGCGGCATCCTTATCCAATTGCTCGTGAGCGGCCGGAATACCCGTAATGGCCACTTTGCCGAAAAACTCTCTTCTCCGGTTCTCGGCCTCCACGATCTTGTTCTCCGCAATGCCCATCCCAAGGAGAGGTTCTTTGCAGCAGGCCGGGGCGAGGATGAACGCCCCCTTATTTTGCGCATGAAAAACGGGTAAAGTCCCTTCATCCATATGGTCCGCATGCTCATGTGTGATCAGACACAGGTCCGCCCCCGCGATATCCTCCGGCGTGATCGGTGCCGGATACGTGCGCACCGCTTCATGATGCTTCTCCAAAAAATCCGAGACGTACGGGTCAACGTAAACGGTAATGCCATCCCCTTTAATAATGACGCTTTCCTGACCCAGAAACCAGATGGCGAGCGTTCCGTACGGAACCTCCGTTTGCGCGACTTCCCGAATGAGATCTGCGCCTTTTTTATCTTGTCGTATCATACCGTTCACCCTCCCATTTGTGTTTTACTAGTATGTATTACCCGAAAACCTAATTGTTCTGAAACTAATCGACCCGTTCCCACGTTAAAACAAACAAGACGTAGATTCGGATTCTTATCATCTGAATATGCGAGACATTCGAAAAAGGAGGTAACCACATGGATACCGGATTTGGACCCTCTTCCTTCGGAGGAGGCGGCTTTGATTTCATGTTTACGCTCATTCCGATCTTGATCGCCATCGGGTTTGTGGTCGTGATCGTCCTTTCTATCGCCAACGGCGCCCGCTACATAAAAAACGCCCGCTCCCCGCGGGATTCCAGATACGTAAAAATCGTATCCAAAAGAATGGACGTCCGGCATTCTCATCATTCCGACGATAACGCCATGCATTCTTCCTCACACACTTACTACTATATCACGCTGGAGTTTGAAAACGGAGAGCGTCGGGAATTTCTGGATGTAAAAAAACTATACGGCCTGGTCGCCGAAGGCGATGTCGGTTACGCAGCCATTCAGGGGGATTGGAACGTGGCTTTTGAGCGGGATGTAGCCCATGAGCAAAGCCGGGCCCGGTTTTAATGAGCGGGCAACGGCCTAATTTATTTGGTAGATTGTGCCGTCGGTACACTTATTAACGGGAAATTGTCCCGTTAATTTCCTGCTCTTGGGCCTTGGCACCCGATTTAGCCGGAAAAGCTCCTTCTATTTCGCACTCCGACTGCCGTTGTACACAATGTCAGGCGATTTAGCGGGAGGTTTTCCAGCTAATTGGCTTCTGCAGCCGCAACAGGGCCTAAATAACGGGAGAAATTCCCGTTATTTGGCACTAGCGTTGCTAGCGGCCAGCTTCTCTTGAAAGGAAGGCAAGCGAATAAGAGCCTTTTGCGGCCTTTTGCGTCGCTATTTTTTCGAATTCGGCTCATCGGTAGAAATAACGGTCTTTTGGGCCCCAATTTTTGAAAAAAAAGCGAGTCAAACCCGACTTCGGGCCCGCACCAGTGTATAGGGCCCTTTTGGACCGCTATGATTCCCGCAGAGCCGAATCGGGCCAAAATAGCTTCCCAAAAGGCCGCTAATACCGGCGGGCGGCTAGGGAAATTAGGGGTGCCAAATCCCACTCGCTACGCCGCTTCTTAAGTCGGCGAATAAGCCTCATAATGGGCGGCGCCATGCTTGGTGTTATTTGGTCCGTCTGCCGGCTCAGTTGACCGGCAGCCCCTGGCTCTTCGCATAATTGCCCCAGTGCGGCCGCCGTCCGTCTACGTCGGCAAAGCCGTACTCATCGGAAAGATCCCAGCTGGTGAGGGAGCGCCCCGCCTTTTCGCTTACCTTGGGGTCCGCGGCCAAGTGGGCAACCGCCTGCCCTACATAGAAAGGCGTTTCGGATTCAATGTAATGCGGCTCTTTGGCCACGGCATCCCGCCAGTTCCGCTCCTCCACTCCGAAATACTCCAGCATCTGCTCGGAGCGCAGGAACCCCGGAGTCACCGCCAGGGCGGTAATGCCGTGCGGACGCAGTTCTTCCGCCATACCTGCGGCCAGGTGGATCGGCGAGATTTTGGCCAGACTGTAGTAGAGGTTGCCCCGGTAATTATAGGTGGAGCCGTCCGTAATTTCGATCACCAATCCCTCCCCCCGCTTTACCATCAGCGGAACGCCGTAATAGCTGGTGATCAAGTGGGCTTTGACCGCCCGCTCCTGCATGAGCAGCGCATCCCCCAAGGGCTGTTCCCAAAATGACGTGCCCCAGTGCGTCAGCTTCTCGCCTCCCCAAATGTCGTTCACGAGAATATCCAGCCGCCCCTGCTGTTCGTCCGCGACCCGCTCGAACAGGGCTTTTACCTCCTCTTCCCGGGTGTGATCCGTGCGGACGGGAATGCCCATCCCTCCACGAGCGGTTACTATCTCCGCCGTCTCATCGATGGTCTCCGTCCGCTGCAGATCCGAAGCGCTCCCCCGAACGCTGCGCCCGGTACAATATACCGTGGCCCCCGCGGCCCCGAGCATCGTGGCGATTCCCCGCCCTGCGCCTCTTGTGGCACCTGCGACGACGGCGATCTTTCCCTTTAATGGTTTGTCCGTGAATAGACGATTGTCGTTCATGCTACCCATCCTCTCCTCGCTTGTTTTTACTCTTACATCCCCAGTTTACCAATCATATATGACATCTCTTGTCTTATATAAAATGGTACAATCGTGATCAAGAGAAAAACTTCTACAGGGAGGGGTCCCTATGAGGGCGGACCGGCTATTATCGATTTTGCTGCTCCTGCAAAACGGCGGAAAGTTAAACTCCCGCCAGCTCGCGGAAAAGCTGGAGGTCTCGGAACGGACGATCGTCAGGGACATGGATGCCTTGAGTGCGGCAGGTGTCCCCGTCTATGCGGAACGCGGGTCTTTGGGGGGATGGATGCTGGCGGAAAATTACCGGACCGGCTTAACCGGCATGGGGCGGGAAGAGATGCTGGCTTTGCTGGTTACGAGCCACGGGACCCTGCTCGGCGACTTGGGGATCGGCCGGCAGTCCTTGGAGACCGCTCGCCAGAAGCTGATGGCCTCTTCCTCTGCGGCACTGCGGCGGGATGCCGAAATGATCCGCCAGCGGATTCATATCGACGGGGCCGGCTGGCATGCCTCGGATGAAAAATTCGAATGGCTCTCCGTCGTTCAGGAAGCCGTGTGGGCGGAGCGTAAGCTGGAGATGACCTACCGGAAATCGGACGAAGATGCGAGCGGAGACTCCCGGATCGTTCATCCGCTGGGGCTGGTCGCCAAGCGGAACGTCTGGTACCTGGTGGCGGAGGACCGCGGGGAGCTTCGGACGTTCCGGATCTCGCGGATCATGGAAGCCGCGGTGCTGGAGGAGCGCTTTGAGCGGCCGCCCGGCTTCACCTTGGGGGCGTATTGGGAGCGGTCCACCGCGGAGTTCAAAAGCCGCCTGCCGAAGTATCCGGCCGAGCTGCGGGTGGCGGAGCCGCGGCTCGCCCGGCTGAAGCGGGAACGCTACGCGAAAGTGCTCCGCACCGAGCCGGACGGACCGGGATGGGTCCGGGCGGAGGTGGAGTTTCACACGCTGGAATCGGCGTGTGAGCTGGTCTTGGCCTGCGGCCGGGAAGCCGCGGTCCTCGGGCCGCCGGAGCTGCGCGAGCGGCTCCGGGCCGAGGCCGAGGCGGTCGCGGCCCTATACCGGCGGTGCTGAGCCCCTGGAATAGGGGGCGGCACCGCCGGGTTCATTCGGCGGGCTCGGGCTCGGCCGCAGCCGCCGTGAAGTAGCTTTGCAGCTTCCGGTTCAACCACAAGGAAGCTGCGATGAACGCCGCGACGCCGAGGAGCTTGGCGGGCTGCGCGGCAAAGTCGGCCAGATGCGTGCCGATATAGGACACGCAGAAGACCATGACGGCTTTGCCCAGCGCCACCGCCGCTCCGAAGGAGGCGGGCGGCATCCGCGTCAGTCCCGCGGCCATGTTGATGACGACGAACGGGCCTACGGGCAGCATGCTGAGCAGAAAAACGAAGCTGAATCCGTTCCTGCGGGCCCACAACATCGCTTTCTTCACCTTGGGCTTGGCGGCCCAGCGCCGCATCACGGGGGCCTCGGCCGCCTTGCGGATCAGCAGAAAGGTCAGCAGACTCCCGGTCACGAGTCCGATCCAGGAATATAAAAAGCCCAGCCACATGCCGTAAATCGCGGCGTTGGCACCCACGATCACGATCGTCGGCAGAGGCGGGACGAAGGATTTCATAAACGTCAGCAGGATGCCGGGCAGCGGACCCAGAGAGCGGAAGCGCTCCAGGAAAAGCTCTATATTTTGTTCCGTAAAAAAATCCACAACGCTAAGTTCTGCGCCAAACAATCCACTTCACCTCTTCTAAGCCGGGTGACCCCATTATACTATAGCCGGGCCCGGATTCCCGGACTAAATAATCGACAATCTGATGGAAATCAAGAAAGGCCGCCGGAGTTTAGGGCTCCGGCGGCCTTAAGCGGGAAGGATCCCCGCTATTCTAATGGGATGGCTTTACTGCACCGTATCCAGCGGTTTCAAATGTGCCTCGATTTGCGCCCGTTTTGACTCGAGAAACGGAGGCAGCGCCAGGGATTCGCCGAGATGCTCGATATCCTCGTCCGTGGCGAATCCCGGTCCATCGGTCGCCAGTTCAAACAGAATGCCGTTCGGCTCGCGAAAGTACAGGGACCGGAAATAAAAGCGGTCCACAAAGCCGGAGTTCGGCAAACGGACGCTCCGAATGCGTTTGATCCAGGCGCGCAGCTCTTCCTCGTCCGCAACGCGGAAAGCGACGTGATGGACGCCGCCCCGCCCCAGCCGTTCCCGCGGGAGATCGGTTCTCGGCTCAATGTGGACCTCGGCGCCACTTCCTCCTTCGCCGGTCTCGAACACCAGAATATCCGGCTGCCCTTCGATTTGCGAAGAGTACTGCCCTTTCCGGCGGAAGCCCATCAGCTCCGTCAGTACAGCGATTGTCAGCTCCGGCTCGCTCACGGTCAATTGAACGGGGCCCAGGCCGACAATGGCATATTCGGCGGGCACCGGGCTGCGGTCCCACGGTTTGCCGCCGGGAACGCCCGCGTTATGTTCATCGGAAACCAGGACGAGCCGCTGCCCCTCAAAATCCTTGAAAGCCAGTGTGGCCCGCCCCGCCCGCTGCTTCACTTCCTCATGCTCGACCTCAAACTCGGCCAAACGCCGGGACCAGTACTCCAATGCCCGGTCGCTCGGCACGCGAAGCGAAAGCGCGGAGATGCTGTTGTTGCCGTCGACATTGCGCCCGGCATTCGGAAGCTCGAAGAAGGTGAGCTCGGTTCCCGGATTGCCGACTTCGTCGCCGTAAAATAAATGATATACCGAGATATCATCCTGGTTCACGGTCTTTTTGATCAGACGGAGTCCGAGAACTTTCGTGTAAAACTTAAAGTTTTCCGAAGCGGTTTTGGTGATGGCGGAAACGTGATGAATACCCTTGAATTCCAAGTTCATGAGGAACCCTCCGTTCGTTATTGTGATTTTTCAATCTTGCGCAGGAGCGCCAGAAGCTGCTGTTTCTCCTCGCGGCTTAGCCCTTCGAATTGAGACGCCTGAAACCGCTCCTGCTCCGGCACGGCCTGGCGGTAGAGTTCCCGCCCGACGTCGGTTAGCGACAGCCACTTCTTCTTCCATTCCTGTTCCCTGCGAATCCAGCCCAACTCCTCCATCTTCGCCAGAAGCTGGGTGATATTGCCTTTGGACACGAGCAGCTTGTCGGCCAATTCCTGCTGGGTGAGCCGTTTGTGGGCCCCGATCTGGACCAGCGCGTCGAATTGAGCGACCGACAGGTTCCAGGCCTTTAAGTGCTGGTTGGACGCCCGCAGACTCCGGTTATATATGCGTGAAATGCGGTACCATACCAATACCCCGAGCTTTTCCGCATGTTTTTCCTCTAATTGGTCGGGGTCGCGTGTTTCGTTGTCATTCATTTCTTTTCCCCCATTTCAAGGATTGCATTCAGTTTAGTTCTAAACTGATAAAATGTCAAGCGTTCCCCAAACAACTGCTCGATTCACAAGAAAAGCCGCTGAACAGGTCAGCAGCTTTCATGTTTTCGTTTTCTCCTCGGCTGGTCAGGGGGTGAATTTTACTGTTTACCTTTCCTCCATTTACTGTTTACCGCCTGTCCCCTCGAGTTCACAGGTACGGATGCACTACGCCTATAGCTCCCCCGCCAATTAACGGGATTTTCTCCCGTTAATTCGGCGCTATTTGCGCGATCTTACGCATTAGCTGGAATTTCTCCAGCAATTTCCGCCTCTTCGGCGCGAATCGGCCTTCCGGACGCAATATAGCGGGAGTTTTTCCAGCTAATCTCCTCCCGCGGCCGTCCCTCCGCCTGATTAACGGGAGGTTTTCCCGTTAATCAGGACAGAGCGGGCGGGACCAAGCCAGGGTACCCCAGTTCACTAACGGCGCGGCATTGCTCTCAGCAGTTGATCCAGCTTATCTTCCAGCAGCTCCTGGCGTTCCAGCAGGTCCGAGAGCATTTCGTACAGCAGTTCGTTGGTTGCCTCAGCCGCTTTAAGCTCTTTCCGTTCGCTGTGACGGGCGCGCAGCTCCTCCGATTTGACCCGAAGCGGGTCCGTGGGGATATGAAAATGCGCGGTTTTCGGGAGCGGTTTTTTACTTGCCATCCGTTACCACCACCTTTAACCCGGCGTTCCGATCGAGTCCGAGCGTGCTCAGCCGGAATTCCCCCGGTTCTTCACTGCTGACCGTTAGGGCAGCCTTGCCCTTGGAAACGCTGATGGCTTGCTGGATCCCGTTCATTTCCAGTTGTACATCTTCGTTGAAATCCTCTTGAATGTTTCCCTGCCAATCCGTAATCGATAAATCGACCGTCAGTACATCCGACCCATCCGCCGCGATGCTGTCCTTATCCGCCTTCAAACGGGCCATCGTTCCCGTAAACGTTTCGTCCGCATAGCGCATGCTATCTTCAATATTCATATCAGCATCTAATAAATTAGCACCAGCTATTGAGAACATCGGAATGCCCCCGGTTCTCTGCAGTTTCGTATTCAGAGGGAAATTCAAATAGAGCTGTTTGTCTCCCCCCCGGTACATTAAAATCAATCGGTCGCGATGCGCATAGAAACCGAGAGGTTTATTGTAATCAGGCTTGCCGACTTTAGGATATATACCTTGAGTATTGTCACCAAAATAGGGCAGATCGATATACAAATATTCATTATTCACCAATGGATATGTTCCGGCGTATACCGTCAAGTATGCGTTGGCTATCGGGTTCATAATCCACACATGTCCTGAGAGTGTTACGGAAACTTCATTATCGATAATTGGATTAGAAGAAATCGTTATTAGCCCCTGTAGCCGAGCAACCAGTCCCCAAGCTCTTCGATCTTCCAATGGCTCATATTCCACCCCATCAGTCTGTGAACTATATACTGCCAGTCTAGTGATTCTTGTCACAGACACGGCAGGCTCGATGACGGTTATCCGAACATAGCTTGCATTTTCCGGCTTTGGAAGGGAGACAAACCTTTCTCCTTCAAAAGTTCGTTCCGTAACTAACTTCCATTCCGATTGGTTTGTACTTATTTCAAGTTTACACTTAAGCGGTGTTACTGGTGTTATTTCCAATGCGATTGCCTCAATATCGTAAAAGCCTTCTAAATTTATTGTGAGACTTGCCGGATATTCACCTGATGGGGCAAGGTACCAACAGTTCATCTCGGCCGAATCTGCCCTCGGCTTATAATAGGGTGCCGTTGGCAGCCCTATAATAGACCCATCCGTTACTGTAACCGGCTTGAACTTAGCCACATTTTCACTTATTCTTCCATTTTTAAAATGCTGCCGTTCAAGGGCTCCGCTTTCGATTCCTTCCCTACCGATCGGAGGAGCATCTCCCGGTTTCCCCGTATGCCTGTGGCCTTCATTATTGTTAAACAGCCTATCAAGTACTTCAATATTTGCATTCTGCGCCTCTCTCCTGACTGCGTCAGAAGGCTCAAAAGCGTTCAGCCCGCTGGGCAATTTCTTCATGTTTCATCTCTCCCTTCTTTGGGCGTGTTAGGCTTCCAAACCTCCAACTGATCCCAAGTCATGTTCAACGCCTCAAGCTCATCCCATGTTAAATCCGCCGCATCCAGTTCATCCCATGTCAAATAAGTGTACCGGAACTCCAATTCGAGATGGGCCGGGATAATTTCGCGCAGGACCTGACGCATATCCGGTTCGTTCGGCGGCTTGCCCCGCGTACCGATAAACGTGATGACTACTTTGTACTCGGAAAAAATCTCCTCTACCCGGATCTCCCCGTTTTCGAACGAATCCGCTACGTTCTTGATGACCGCCAGGGTTACCGTTCCGGCTCCCCTGAGCTTTGACTTGATGACCGATCGCCTTTGGTCCCAAGGTTTGTTCTCGTCGGCGAGAATCCCGCAGATATTTTCCCAAAAAGCAAGTCCCCAGGTGGCGCGCTCTACAAAAAATTGCTCGAGAACGTCCAGGATTCGTTGGTTCAGTCCGAGGAGTTCTTTCGTTTCCTGAGTGATCAGATTGCTGGTAATCCCAGGCTGGCCCTCGTTGTCATGAAGGGCGTAGTATTTCGGCAGGTAGTCGGCCATATCTTTTTCCAGATCACGTTTAAATTCGAACAAATCGTTAAACAATGAATTCCACCGCCCCGGCCACCGCTACCTGATCTTCTTTGATTTTATAGTTGCCTTTTTCCCCGTTAATCTTCAATTCCTGGAAATCCTCCACTTGGGCAATATCCAGCAGAAGACCGAATATTTGATTATAGGAAACGATCGTTGTTTTAAAAGCAATACCGGCTAAAAAGTGTTCCAGCTTTTTGCCAAACAACGTCTTGATTCCTTCCAAATCCGCTCCCGATGCTAGTTTTAAACTTGCGGACACGTTGATTTTCACTTCCTCCGCTCCGCTAACCGTAACATCCGCTCCCACCGGACGGCGTTCGTCCACTGCGTCTTGTACCTTTCCGATAATTTCATCATTGGGCTCCCGCTTGTCTTCGGACAAGATCGATAACTTTACGGTGCCTCCCCCTTTCCAGGTAGGAAAGACCTTCACATCGCCCACACCGGAAACCTCCAGCGCCCATTGACGATAATGCCAGGCGTTCCCGCTCGTCGCCGGTCTCCGGACCCGATCGTAGTATCTGCCCAGAAGCGACTCGTCGGACTCCCTTTCGGCCCCGTTTTTAAACTCTTCCGGATTCGTTACCGAAACAACGCCGGTCAAATTTCCCAGCATCAGCTTGATCCGTCCGGCATCGACATTTCCCCGTACGCCGCCTACCGCCGCCTCAGCCTTCACTTTAGCGGTTCCTTGATCGATCACGCCCGCTTCGGTCGTTACAAATACAATAGCCTCCTCCTCGTCGGTGGAAACGGATGTCCCCTTGGGAACGACGGTATTGTCGTCTCCTTTGAACACAATTTCCCCTGCCGCTTTCTCGCTGGGACGCCGTGTGATTCCCATTTCAGCCGCCCTTAGATCCAGGTATCCGGACGGTTGTTCGGGACCCGCAAAACCGAATTTCAGCACATTCTCCAACGCTATATAAGCATGGGCCAATTCGATGGCCGCGGGCGACAGCAAGTCGTAGGTGATGGAGCCCTGCCGCGTATCGATGCCTTCCGGCGAGGCGTTCCGCATCCGATCCAAAATGGCTTCCTTCGTCTGATTTTCAAACATGTTAAATGCTCACCTCCTGCTCAATAGCTCCTTCGGCCGTTATCACTGTAAATGTGACGAACAGCTTATCGCTCTCCCTCTCGATCTGAAACTGTTCGACAGCCTGGATGCGGTCATCTTCCTTAAGCGCTTCGGTAATCACCCGGGTGATTTCGCTGTGCAGCAATTGCGGAGAAATGTCCTGTCCCAGTAAAGTTTCAATTTCACAGCCGTATTGGCTGTTATAGATTAAATAGCGATAACGGGCGGTTAGGATCGCCTTCTGAATGGACTGCTTGATCGCCTCTTGACCGTCAATGATTTTCTCCTTGACCTGGCCCGATTCGAAATCAAGCAAATAAGTCCGGGAAGGAAGCCGGGCGGGCTTCACCTCCACAAATCGTTCTTCCCTGCTTCGCAGCGGAGACAATGCCATTAATACATCACCACCCGATCCAAAATCATATAGGTTTGCCCCTGGTTAATACCGACGACGATGACGCGGTCGTCCTTTTTGAGTTCGTCGGTAAATTCCAAGTCAGCTTCTTCAATGGTTTGATCGGCGGCAGCCATATTTATCCCGAAAAACTCCAGTTTTCCTGTACCACCAAACAAATGACTAAGACTAAACTGGTAGGGAGGGGTTTTAATTTTCTTGATATCCGCAAAAATCTTTGTCCCGCCCTCACTCTTCAAATTCACCTTCCGCGTATGCTTCGCCAGCGACTGTGCCACGATCAGGTCGTCCTTCTCCAGCTCCACGTTCATATGATCCACCTTGATTTTCAGTTGAGGCGGTGCGGACGTCACCGTGGCCAACTCAAAAGTAATCTCGGAATTGTACCCGATGGCCCGGATCAGCTGAACCAGCTGACTTGCTCCCGAGCCTTCAATGCGTTCCATTATTTGGCCCCCTTCTGTTCGTTGTATTCCATCTCGGGAATATCATCCGTCGCCGACAAGGTCAGCGACATCGTATGGCTGCCGTTCTCGAACCGGTGTTCATCGGCGGAAATGTAGTATCCGCCTAGAATCCCCGTCACCGATTCTTTGACATATACGCACGAACCGGACACGACATCCGGAATGCCGAGACATTCGATCCGGGCCTGATCCTCAATCGTCGCCAGATCCTCGAGCAATTGCTTGGCCCGCTGCTCCATCTGGGATGGAGTCATATCTTTGTCCGGCTTCTCCACATGCTGCATGATTCCGAATCGCTTAATCAGCTCCCCGTCTTTGGCGCTCGCCGAAATCGCCTTCTTCTCCACGTCCCCGCCAATCACCTTGATCTGGGTGCGGGTTTCTTCAATCGATTGCGAATAGCTGGCATCGAGCAGATTCACCCCGTTTTCCAGGACCCATTTCCCTTCCTGCTCTTTTCGTGCCAGCAGCTGCAGCTTGCCTTCCCTGGAGGTAATCAAAAAATGCTGCCCATTTTGCTTCTGGGTTTCGGTCAGGGCCATCACCATCATCTCGAACAATGTCTTTTCGCGAAAAACCAGCTTCGGAATCACATAGCCCGTATCATGGATTTCGCCCGCCTCAATGGAGAATTCATTACACAGCCGCTTGATGATCGCGGAGGCGGACTGATTCCGAAATATTTTCGTATCCTTGTTTTTGGTCAAATAGATGTTCTCATCGTAGGCCGTTAAAGTCATTTGGCCCTTGGAGTTGATCTGGTCCGCAAACAAAACGCCCCGAAACAGCTCCTGCTTCCCATTCAGAATGAGCCGCAGCTCCGCTCCTTTTTCAAACACCATGTACAGATCCCGAAGATCACCCGTGTTGGAAACTTCCACGACAAGCTTCCGGGCCGCCTGCTTGATATCGCCGGACCAACTGATCGATTTCACGATCGGATCCAGGTACACGTTCTGATTTCGATCTTTGTACGTCACGCTCCAGCTCATGAAGGAATCACCAGCTTCTGGCCGGGAATCAGTTTATCCGGGTTTTTGCCGATCACCTTCTCGTTGGCCGCATAAACTTCCTTCCACCGATCGCCGTTGCCTAAGGTGCGCTGGGCGATTTTCCACAACGTATCCCGGGGCACCACGATATAAAATGCCGGGGGAACCTTGGTATCCGGACGATGCTCCCCTGTGATGACCATGGCCTTTCCCGAACCGGAGGTTTCCACCTGGCGGAACTTGACTTCCTTATACTCCTTGAGCTCCATTTCATAGAAGACATCCCCCGGATTGCCCGCCCGTTCACTATACTGAAAAGACCGGAGCGTAACCGGGCATTCAATAGGCGTGCCGGTAATCACCAGACGGAGGGGTTTTCGCAGCTTCCGCCAGTTCTCAATCTTCCCTACGATGTCCCAAGGTGTTGGGAAATCCTCGTATTCGCAATAACCGGGATGATAGTCGCGCGGAAAAAAAGAGCCGAGGGAAAACTCGCGCAGCGCGGCCTCACCAATCACCGTATACTCGCCAAGCTGGGTGACTTGAACGTCTTCGTAGCCGTATGAGCTTTTTACCGAGATCTGCTCGGGATTGACGGGCAGCCGCAACCAGTCTTTTTCGTCCATGGTCTTCAGCCAAAATTGCAGAGACGCCATTATGCCATCAAACCTCCCGCCGCTTTGATCTCGCGGGCCAGCGCCCGGGCAATGTCGTCGATATCCGACTCCTGGCGCACGTGAAACGTGTTCCCCGTAATCGAAATCGAGGCGCCCCCGCCTCCGCCGCCGGAATATTCCCGGTTCTCGCTCGCCGTCATCACGCGTTCGCCTTTATGCAGCCGGGCCATCATCCCGTCATAAGGGACGTAGTCGAGACCGTGGTAGTGGCTGGACGGAGGGCCCCCTGCGGATGTCACCTGACTCGTGGTCTTCGTGTTTAAATTGACGGAAGCCTCATTCGTGCCGGAAAAGAAGGCTTTAACTTTTTCAATCTTACCCATAATGTAATCCCATGCCGAAGTAACGAGCTGTTTAATATCATCCATGTGATACTTCACCAAATAAGCAACTGCGGCAAAGGCGGCCCCTACGGCCAAGCAGGCCAGAATAAGGGGAGCGAACGGTGCGGCAAGGGCGATAGCCGCAGCGGCGTTAGCCTTCAGCGCTATTGCCGTAGCATATAAAGCAGGTGCAAAAACAGTAAGCAATACGGCACTCACTCCGAGTAAAAAGGCTCCCATAATATCCGCATACTCCATAAAAAACTCAAGCGCCCCAACCATCGCTCCCATAAACGGGAGCAGGAGATCCCCAAGCGGAGCGAGCGCAATCGTTATCCGATTCTGCAAGGCTCCAAAGCGGTCGCCAAAGGTTTCAAGAACCTGCCCCTGACTCAACATCCCTTCCTTGCACTGATTCATGGAGGCGAGAATGCCATTAAACTCTACCTTTCCGCCTTTCAGTGCCGTTACGAGGTCTTCACTGACTTTGTTCCCGAAAATCCCCGTGGCATACTGCATGGCTTCTGTAGCTGTCTTGGCATCCCGGATTTTTGCGGCAATCTCCGTGAACCCGCCGGCCGGAAGCTTCTTGGGATCCTTAAGCGCGTCTCCGATCGGATTCAGCCCGTCTTTTTGCCACTTCGCCATGAGAGCCATCGACTGATTAAATCCGAGGCCCATGTCTTTCAGCGGTTCACCAAACTGACCCATCTGCTTCATCAACTCGACCATATCCACTTTTCCCGCCCGGCTGGCGGCAAAAAATTGCTCCAGCATCACCTCGCCTTGCTTGGCCGTGTACCCCCATGCAGACATGGCCGATGTGGCCGATTCCGCGGCTTGGGCGCTATCGCCGCCGGTTAATCTTGAAGCATCCAGGAGCATCTTGGTCAAACCCTCCAGATCTTTTCCGGTTAAGGAGGTTTCCCGGCTCAAAATCCCCATCGCCTTGCCGACTTCACTCAAGCTTTGGGGTACCTGCCCCCCGACGGTCCGAAAAGACTGGGCAAGTTTGACCAGTTCCTGCCTGGAGGCCCCCGAAGTGGCTCTAAGCACGCCATAAGCATCGCTGTAGGTTTTGGCCGCCTCCATAATTTTATCTTTAGCCGAAGTCAGCAGTTCCATGGCGCCGCCACCACCGCCGCCGTCTTGGGCGGCATTTTGCGTACCCGCGCCTGCGGCCGCCGGATCCTCTTTCTTCCTAAATGGAATCGGATCGGTCGCCAGTTTCCCTAAAGGCGCCCTCAACTTGGTGATGTATCCGGACAGCGCGCCTTTCCACTTTGTCAATTTGCCGCCAATTACCGTAAGCGCACTGCCCGCGCTTTGTTTGGCCGAACTCCAAGCCTTCTTAAACCCGCCGCTCACCATAGATAGTGCAGAACCGGCCGCACCCTCCAGTTTGGAAAGTCCCGCCATCATTCTGCCCAGGCTGCCAGCGTTCCACATCTGCTCGCTCGCTCTCGCCATGCTGTTCAGATCATGGATAGCTTTGGTGCGGGCCTGAAGCTCGCCCATCGCTTTGTTGTATCTTTTCAGGTTGTTTAAACTTTTACTGGTAATATAGTCATTCGTATTGTTCTTATTGTGATAGTTGCTCAGCTTCCTCACCTCCTGGCTAAAAGCGACCCTACGACCTCATCCTGCGGGCGGCCCGCTCCTGCTCTTTCCGCGCCTTCTCCTCCTCTTCCAGCTGCAGCATCATCGAGGCGTACATAAACCGCTTTACGTTCTCGTCCTTGTTGTACACCTCATCCGGAGGAATATGATGCCGCTGAAAAATAAGGTGCACCAGAAAGGCCTCGCCGCCCGCTTTGATTAGTTTTTTATTTCTTCTTCATCGCTGTCGAACCCGCTGATTTCCAGGATTTCCGCGGACAGCTTGGCAATTTCGCCGGCCAGCAGCAGGCCGAGGATCGCTTCCGTCGGTGTGCCGTATTTCTCGGTCAGCTCTTTGGCGGACCAGTCCGGAATGAGGCAGGCTTTTTGGATGACCAGAGCACCGAACTGCTCTTCGTCCATCACTTTTTCCCGTTTGTTTCCTTTGCCCGTATAGTGCGTGCACTGTTCCTGAATTTTGTTGATCGTTTTGCCGTCCAGCGCCTGAATTTGAAAATCGACGCCAAGGCGCTTCATCGGAATATCCTTGGTCGGTTTGCTGTCCGCGCTCAAAAGCGCCTGAAGCACGCTAATTTGTCGGTTATCGGTAACTGCCATGTGATTCATCTCTCCTTAGGGTTTATTCGTTTGGTTTTCGGTCATGAAACAGAAATGACATGGAACCCGGACAAAAGCGCCTTGTTATAGCCGGGTTCATGCCATGCCATTTCCGGAGAAGCGTGATTATTCAGCCACGAGTTTATCCATCAGCTCATAGCCGGTAAAGTTAAAGGGAAGCTCTTCTTCCACGATCGCTCCCACCTCGAAGTGCATCAGCGGAATTTTGTCAAAGGTCACGCCTTTCAACCGCACGCGGTAGGCTCCGTACGATTCCGGGTCCTCCAGCTTCAGGATCAGCTCCGTCGTAAAAGTTCCCTTCTTGTCGTCGGCGATCTGACCGATCAGTTCAACGAACTCGGAAGTCACTTTATACCCCGTCATCGTACCCGAGCCGCTGAGTCCGGTCACTTTATGCGCCGTCCAGCGCGTGCCGGACCGCTTGATCTCCTCTTTCGTAATTTCCACATTCGCCTCGGCCGACTTGACGTTGGTCAGCCATTTGCCATCGTAATACACATATCCGTAAGTCCCATTGATAACGCGGGTTGAATCCAGCACTAAAAATCCCTCCTAGTAATGTTGAAAGCGTTCTTGTTCTTACACCCGGATCGTCAGGAAAATCCGTTCCATGCTGTCGACTTCCGTGAAGGCGACCAGCAGGTAAACTTGATCTCCTTCGGACTTCCGGTCCGGATCCAGCGTCACGACGATGTCGGTCAGCACATTGTTCAACTGCAGCCGCTCCAGGTAGGCTTTGATCGCGGAGATCAACGCCGCTTGCCCGTCGGCGTTATTGTCCAGCTTGCCGATATAAGAATCGGCAGCGGCCTTGGTAATATCCGTGGAAATGGCTTGACGGGCCCGCATGGCGCGGATTTTCTTGCCGCTGGTGACCAGCCCCTGCTCCACCTTCACCTTTTCGCCGTCATGAACAAGTACCAACGAACCTTTTTCCAGCGCCGCATTGATTTCGGTCTTTCTCAGGCGCTTCGTGACATCGTTGGCGTAAACCGGCGCATACGTAATCGATTTGTTAATGCCGGTCCCCGCGATCAAGCCGGCGACGTAAGGCGCATAGCGGGCCGAGTTGTACGGCTTTCCGTCGATCTCAACGCCGGTAATCAGGTTGACGACATAATCATCCTTCACGGCAACGCTGCGGGTATTGCCCGTGTCCGGCTTCTGATCTTCGTCGGCGGTTCCCCCGATCACGGTAATGAAGTGTTTGCCTTCATCCTCCCGATTGTCGGCGCACCACTCTTTGGCGGCCTTTTGCTCCGCGGCCGGAATTTCCGCAGGATACACGAACACATTAAAATGACGCGTACTGAAAGCATCCCGGATCGCCGTGTAATCCACCACGGCCTCTTTCCCCTCGGCCGGCGCCGGTGGAGCCGGAACCGTGTAGACGAGCACTTCCTTCGCTCCGCCGAGCAGTATCAGCCGGATCGGATCGATATTTTCTTCCCCGAACCAATCGGCGGCTTCCTTTACTTTTTCCACCGTAAAAAACTTCTTGGCATCCGCCGCATTTTTGTACTTGAGCAGCGGCAATGCTACCGTTCCGCGCGTACCGCCCTTGATCTGCGCCGCTGCGGCCTCTTCAAATCTGATGTACAGCCCCGGACGCACCGGCAGGCTGGTTGGTTCCCATGATCCACTCATTCGTTCATGCCACCTTTCAAATTAATGGTCGTGCGATACTCCACTTTGTTGATCTTCTCGTACTGCCGGATCGCCACCGGCTCCCGCGTGTTGATCACCACGGTGCCCGTGCCTTTATGCAGTCCGCCTTCAAGCTTCTCCGGGGTTGAAATCGCAAACGATTCCGCCCGGATGCTCCCCGCCCCTCCGGTTTTCCCGGTGTCCGCTTCCGCGCGCTCATTCATCAGGTAACGGCTCAGCGCTTCCAGGCTAAGGACTACTTCCTCTACCTGCTCCGCGTAATAAACGACCGCGTACTGTCTTTCCGCCAATGTATGGCTACGCGAATCGCTCCGCCGCGTCTCCTGCTTGAGTTCAATGACGAATTCCCCTGCCACAGGTAGGGCGGGACCCTGGAAACGGTGAACCGTCACCGCCGGAAACTTCGCTTGAATCAGTTCCGTCAAACCGCTGATCTCTCCAGCTATCGACATACTCCATCACTCCCTTCAGCCGGCCGGCAAACCGTCCATACCGAAAAACTCAGTGCTTAAGTGCTAAATCCCCCGCTTCCGTTTTCATAGTTTCCAGCCGGTCTCTCCGGCCACATTTCGGATTATAGAGCAGGCCCAAAACGGCGAACAGGATGAACTTTCTTCACCCGGGGGTGAAGGGATTTCATCCTACCTTTACGGGGTAAACCTTGATATACTAAGGCTAAATGCAACCTTTTCCAAGGTGTGAGGAGTTATAAAGATGGAGCGAATTCGTGTCATGCTTGTGGAGGACGATCCCTTCTGGAGGGAGCATATCAGTGCGGATTTGGCCGATGAGGCCGATATTGCGGTCGACAGCGTGGCCTCCACGAAGGAAGAAGCGGTTGAGCTCGCAACGCGTCTGGATCTGGATGTGATTCTGATGGATATCAATCTGACGGGGAATCATCTGGATGGGCTGGACGCCGCCGAGGAAATTTTACGGCAGGAAAAAAACAACTCCGTAAAGGTCATTATGCTGACCTCTATTACGGAGTCCGAAGTGATTATGAAATCTTTTCGCCTGGGGGCGATGAATTATATCAATAAATCGAGCTATCAGGATATCCTGCATGCGATCCGCGAAGCCCACAGCGGCCGGGCGTCCATTCATCCCGACGCCGCCCGGGCCATGCGGAGCGAAGTGCAGCTTATGGAGCTCTCACCGACCGAACGGGAGGTCTTCGAGCTCCGCCGGAACGGGCTGAGCAAGCGGGAAATCTCCGAACGGCTTCACAAGTCGACGAATACGATAAAATCCCAACTGCGCAGCATTAAGAACAAGCTGACCCATTTCAAAATGGATTAGCCGGAGGGTTCAAACGCCCCTCCCTGGACCATTTGAACCGGCTCCTGGCAGGAGATGCCGGCTTGAACCGGTATTTCGGGAAGTGCAGAACGATCGTCGTTCCCTTGCCCGGGACGCTCTCGGCCACCGACAAGCTTCCGCCGTGCTTGCTCATCACGCTGGTGCAGTAAGACAGGCCGAGCCCGTAATTCAACGCGTTCTTCTTCGTCGTAAAAAAAGGCTCGAATATTTTGGCCAGATACTCCTGCGGGATTCCGGCCCCGTTATCCTTCACCTCAATGATGAATTCCTTCCGGGTCACCGACGTGGCCAGTTCAATCATCCCCCCCTCGGGAGGCAAAGCGTCGATGGCGTTGCGAATCAGATTGGAAAGCGTTTCTCTCACATGAACCTCATCACAAATGAGCTTGCCCTCCGCTCCGTAAAAAGCGGATAAAGCGATCCCCCTGGCTTCCGTAATCCCTCGCGAGGAGGAAATGACGTCCTCCAGCAGCTCGCGCAGTTCGTTCTCGCTTTCGTCAAGCTGTACATCCTCGGCCTTCTCCTTGATCCGGTTGACCATGTGCAGCAGATGATCCGTCAAGCCGTGCACCTGGCTCATCGTTTGGATCGCTCTTTCCGTATGACCTGCTTTCATGAGGGAACGGCTCTTTTCGGCCAGGTAATCGATCTTTTGAATCTCGTTCTTGATGGAGTGGTTCAGAATGGACACGCCCATCGTCAGCGTGCGTATCGAATAATCAATCCGCTCCCGTTCGATCCGCAGCTTGATGCCGAGAAAGCCGTACCGGATCGTAAAGAACAAAACGGCGGCGACCGTTCCGAGGATGACGATAAAGTTGGCCTGCCACATCCCGTTGCTGCGCAAGTCAAAAGACCACCAGCCGAGCCCCAGATAATTAAAGCCCAAGTAATCGGAGGTATAGGCCCAAATCATGACAAGCGGGAAGAGCAAGGTTCTCCGTTGGCCGCGCCGGCTTAACTCGTTCTTCTCTCCGAAATAAGCCAGGATATAAAAGAAACAACCGATCGCGACATACATCCCGTCCCACCAGCGAAACTCAGCCATCTCGAAAATATGCCAGGAGCCCTGCCGCGCTCGATCCAGAATCAATAGCACCGCGGCCGGAAGAAGCAGCACCGACCAAATCCATTTCCAGCGGGAGGACATCCGCTCGTTCAGCCACAGCCCGCCCAAACTGAATACGTAAGGCAGAACAAAATAATAAATATTCATGCTCACCACAGTCGATACATACAGCGCCCGGCTAAAAAACTCCGGCATCCAGGCTGCGTCTCCCAACATCGGTATAATGGACAGATGCATGCTGAACGTATAGCTCGCCGAACCGCCCAGCAAGATCGTTAACCCGATCCAAATATTGGACCTTGTCCTATGAAATAAGACGAACAGCCCCAAAGACCAGAGCGACAGGAACATTAGGATATAAATAAGCTGCACTTTTCCTACTCCCTCAGTTTCGCAAAATTACCTTTTACTGATTATTCCATCCCTTCTTAGTGAATTCCTGCCTTGACAAACAAAAATTGTCCTGTCCCCAAAGCCTTTGGCGAAACAGAAGCCCGCTGAGGCCGATCAAGGTCATGGCTGAACCGATCCACAAAAAGGCCTGGCCCGCCGAAGCCGCCCGAATCAATAATCCCCCCGCCAAGGGAGCCGCCAGCATGACCAGGCTGGTCAGCATGTTTTGGATGCCGAATACCCGGCCGACGAGTTTCGGGGTTGTTTCTTTTTGCAGGATATAGTTCTGGGTAAGAATGTACATCCCGTTGCCGATGCCGATCAGAAAGCCCAGTCCCCAAAGAAGAAAGGAACGGCTTCCGGGAGGACTTAAGCCGAGCAGGGCGATTCCCGTGCCGATCAGCGCGCCTCCGCCGCCGAGCCCCCAGCCGTAGCCGATCCGGTTCAAGCGGTTCAGCAGCACGAGCACCACCACCGCCCCCGCGCCGATCGCCGCCACGACCTGGCCGGTCAAGGCTTCATCCGCGGGAGAGATGGACCTTAATAGCGTCGGAAACTGATAATCGATCATCAGGATCACTGTCATGCCGATAAAGCCGAAGATGACGGTATTCAAGACCTTTTTGTGATGCCAAAGGTAAACCCAGCCTTCCTTCCACTCGGTCCAGAATACACCGGCACCGGAGGAAGGCGCTGGCGCCCCGGGCGATTCCGTGTCCTGCGGCGACGCCGCTTTTGGCAAATGGCGCAAACCCAACAGCAGCAGCGCCGAAAGTAGTCTGGCCGCCATGTTAATCACAATGCAGGCCTGCGGGGACAGCGCCACCAGCGTAACGGCGCCGAGCAGCGGCCCGGCCACCTTCGAACCCTGGTTGACGAGGCCGTTATACGAAGTGGCCTGCAGCAGCAAATCGGCCGGCACCACCCGGCGGGTCAGCGCCTGCTGGGCGGGCACGTGAAATACGCCGGTCAGGGAACGCAGCGCCAAAAAAGGCAGGAGCCAGTACATATTCGGGGCGAACAAGACGGCGACGGAGAGAATGACGGTTAGCAGATCGCAAACCATCATGAGTCTGGCCTGTTGTGCGCGATCCGCCAGCGTTCCCGCAAAGGAGCTGAACAGCACGGACGGCAGGGCCATGGAGACCGGAATCAAGGCGATCATCAACGGATCGGCCCCCCAGCGGTAGGCGACCAGCACCTGAACCGCCAAGGCGTCGAACCAGTCGCCGAACGAAGCCAGCGCATATGCGGAGAACATGCTCCTGTAGCCGCGGATCGACCACAGCCCGGAGCGGAGCGTGAATGACATGATATTAATTCCCTCCAACCTATAAAGTCCTGTTTTCGGCAGTTTATCAGGACTTTATCAGAGGAAGATCAGACGGAACAATCGCCGCCGTTCAGCAGCGACTCGATGTGGCGCTCCATTTCCGGCCGGACTTCGGAAAACCGGTGCTTTTTGTCCAGCGAATCATACAGAGCGGCGTATTTATGCCGGAGCCGGCTCTCGGGTCGATGCCTGTGCAGAAACAGCCGGATCTGATGAACGGCCGCGAAATACAACGGCATATGCAGAGCCATTCCCAGCACTTCGAGCCCCTCGTCGAGTCGCTCCTCCGCTTCACGCTCCGCCCCGTCGGCCAAGAGCCGCAGGCCTTTCATGATGTGGAATCGGCCGATCTCGCGAATATAAGGATCGCTTTGCAATAATCTCTCCAAACGCGCCGCGGTCCGGTCGGCTTCCGCCCAGTTCCCGGCCGTCAGGTGAACATACATTTCCATGATGGCAACGGGCATGATGAATCCGGTTAAACCATCACTCTCCATGACGCGGCGGGTATGGGGAAAACGCGCGATCGCTTTCTCCGGCTGCCCGGCATCGGCATATACCTCAAGGATATTTAAAATCTCCATTTCCCGGTGCTGCTCGGGAGTCATCATTTTTTGGCTTAGCGCGGTCTCGCAATACTCCAGCGCCAATGCTGAATCCGCTGCAATGCCCCCGTAAAGCAGGAGCATCCAGTATAAGCGTTCGTTTGCCGGAACCTCATCCGTCTCCAAAAACCATTGGAAATTCCCTTGGATAAACCGGATATACCGGCGGTAAAAAACATCGACCTCAAATCCCAGCACCTCGTGCTGAGCGGCTAACGCCACGATGGATTTGCCCTGTCCGAGCAAATGATATTTCTCAAACAACCCCCGCACCGCCGACTGCATTTCCTTATCATGAATCGAAGGATTTTCAATTTTGCGCGGCTCCTCGACGGTCAAGCTGTAGCCGTATCCCCGAATCGTGTTAATGCGGATATGACTCCAGCGGGCCAGCTTTTTTCTAAGCCGGTAAATATGGTCATCCACCGTCCGCTCCACCGGGTATTCCAACGCCCACACCCGGTCCAGCAGCTGTTCGCGGGAAAACGCCTGGTTGCGGTGCTCATATAGAAACTGCAGCAGCGCGAATTCCTTCGCCAGAAGTTCGACGGTTTCCGCTCCTACGGTCACCGTATAGGCGGCCGGATCCAAAATCAGGTGCGCCATGGAGGCCGTTCCTCCCTTTCGTTTAACATCGTACAGCGAATGCATTTATCATAGGCTGCCATCGAGATGTTGTAAAGGCAAAGCCGGGAGGGCCCATGACGGCTGACAATCCCAATCAGACGCTGAATATGATTAACGTTAACGGGAATTCCTCCCGCTAATTTGACCAAAAGGAAGCGCTTCGCGCCCTGATCCCGAGATTAGCTGGAGGAATTCCAGCTATTTTGTATTCATTGGCCGCTTGGTCCAAATTAACGGGAGGTTTTCCCGTATACTCGCCTCGATGAACCTTAGCCAATCAAATCCGCTCTAATCTCTGACCTGGACAGGTGAGGCAACGCAGTGTCCGGCCGATCCATTCCCAAGGGAAATAAAAAAGCCGGACGGAGCGCGTAAAACCCGCTCCATCCAGCTCAAAAAATTACAGCGTTGGCGCCTTCACCGCTTCCAGCGGGGCCACCCGTCCGTACGAAACTTTGGCGCTTTCGGTCTTGGCCGCCCAATAAACGCCGTTCGCAATCACCTGAAGCACTTCGGGGTGATGGTACACCGGGAAGGTTTCGTGGCCCGGACGGAAATAGAACACCTTGCCCAGCCCTCTCTTATAGCAACAGCCGCTGCGGAAAACTTCGCCGCCCTCGAACCAGGAAATGAACACCAACTCATCCGGGGCCGGAATTTCAAACCGTTCGCCGTACATTTCTTCCTTAGGGATCTCGATATACTCCCCAAGCCCCCGCGCGATCGGATGACTCGGCTCAATGACCCAGATGCGTTCTTTTTCCCCGTCATCCCGCCATTTCAGCGCTCCGGTGTTCGTCCCCATCAAGCTGCGGAAAATCTTGGAGGCATGCCCGGAATGAAGCACGATCAGGCCCATCCCGTCCAGTACCTTTTGCCGGACCTTCTCGACGACCGCATCGCTGACTTCATCATGCGCTACATGTCCCCACCAGAGCAGCACGTCCGTTTGCTCCAATACCTCGTCCGTCAAGCCATGCTCCGGTTCATCCAGCACCGCGGTTCTCACTTCCAAATCCCCGAAGCCCTTAAGATGATTGGCAATCGCCGTATGAATGCCTTCCGGGTATATCGCCTTGACCTGCTCATTATGGCGTTCATGACGGTATTCATTCCATACCGTAACTTTAATCTTGGACACTGACTAAATCCCCCTATTCCTGTTCACGGACTCTAACCGCACGAAAACACGATATTAAAACGTTTGCATTCCTCCTACAGTATAGGACGTGTTACAATGAACGGGAATGGCGAAAACATACACTTTTTGTACAAAAACGACTTTTTCAGTTTGTCCGGGGAGGGTTGAAATATGCTGGCCATGAATGCGGAGCTGCTGCCGAGAATCAAACTGATGGGGTTCGTATCTTACACCCACCCCTGGATGCATTTCCGGAGAACGACATCGGAACACATCCTTTACGTTGTTAAAAGCGGTGAACTGCATCTTCGGGAAAACGGGGTTTCCTATTGCTTAAAAAAGGGGGATTTTCTGTTCCTCGAGCCGAACCTCGAACATGAAGGGACGGAGAAGCACGTTTGCGACTATTACTACATCCACTTTGAGCATCCGGATTTGAAGGCCGCCCAAGTGGACGACCTCCCGGCGCTGGCCCGGAGCCTGATGGTCAAGGAGGGCGCCGAACCGGCCGTGCAGGACCCGCCGGTATGTTATTTTCCCAAATACTATCGGTTGCCGAAAAAGAATCTCCCTCACTCGTTCCATACGTTGAATGAAATGCTTCAATTGTACCGCCGCCATTATTTCAACCGCGGTTTGTCCGCGCTGAAGCTGACGGAATGGCTCATCGAAATCTCCCGCGAGTACTTTATCGACACCCTGAAAAGCGGGGAAAAGGGCAGCTCGCGGGCCGTCATGAAGGTGCACGCTCTGCTCGACTATATCCACAAACATTACACCGGCAAAATTACGAGCCGCGACATCGAGCGGGAATTTGGCGGAAACTACGATTATATCAACCGGATCTTTAGGCGGATGACAGGCCAGAGCATTATGCGGTACGTGAACCAGGTACGGATCAACCATGCCAAGGAACTGATCGAAGCGACCCACCTCAGCTTTAGCGAAATCGGATATTTGAGCGGGTTGGAGGATCCTTTTTATTTCAGCAAGGTATTTAAAAAATATGAAGGCATCTCCCCCAGCCAATATTACAAGCACGTGCGAAACCGGGAGGGATCGGATCGGTAACCACCCATCGGTTATCCAAGTTATCCACAAAGTTATCCAGATGTTATTCTGAGTTATGCAGTTATTCGAGAGCTGTCCACAAACATAGTTGTGAATAATGTGCATAAAACGCGCAAAAATTGGGCACAACCCCTCCTTTACGGATCAGGTTGTGCCCAAATTCATTTTTTTTCACAACATTTCGCGTTCCAGCAGTCCCATTTGTACACAGGTATGCAAGGACAGCGTTTTGGTTCCCCCGGCAAAAGCGATATCGACCAGATCCCCGTTCCGCGCCCGTACTTCCCCCCGGCCAAACACCCGATGACGGACGGCATCCCCGGCCGCGAGGGCCAAACCGTCTGCCGCGTGCCCCGCGCCGGCCGCCGCCTGATCGCTCTCCGGCTGCACGATGGATCTGACGTGGGAGACGAATCGGGATTCGGCGACCTTTTCCCCGTCCCGCTCCTGATAAGTCAGCAGTTCCAGCTCCCGTTTCGCCCGGGTCATGCCGACATAAAACAGCCGGACCGCCTCTTCCATCAAGGCATCTTCTCCGCCGGCGTGCTTTTTGATGTCCTCCGAGGAAGGGATTACGCCATCGGCCAGGTCGATCATAAACACCTTTTCAAACTCCAGACCTTTGGCGCTGTGGAATGTGGATAACGTGACGGCGTTCTCTCCCCTTCGCTTTTTGGACGAGGTTAATGCCGATTCCAACACCTTCAAACGTCGCGCGAAATCCTCCATCGTTTCCAGCGTTTCCGCGATTTCCTCCAGCGTGTTGAGGATTCCGATCAAAAACTCCTTGCGAAACCCCATCCATTCGCACATTTTATCGAGCGCCTTCTCGTAACCGAGCCGCTCCCGGATCACGCGGATCGCCTGCAGCGGCGGCATGCCCTTCATCTCGCGGAAGGTGTCCCGGCTGGCTTGCAGCGGCTTCAACTGATAATCTTGGAGCTTCACGTATTGAAGCAGATTGTCGAAGACGGATTCGTTGTTGCGGATTTCTTTTAATGCGGCCATTTGCTGCTTGCTGATGTACCCGTTGAATTTCAAATGAATCTTCTCCAAAATATCCGGCCGCTTATCGGTAAAGGTCATCCGCATAAAATTCAAAATATCCTCCACCACCCAATGGGAGAAAAAGCGGTTATCGGTATCCTTCATATAGAAGGGAATCCCCGCCCGGTCCAACGCGTTGATCAGAGCGACGGAAGAGGAGTTGTTGCGGTACAGCACCGCAATTTCCGCCAGCCGCTCCGATTTTTGAATTTCCCCGACGACATACTTCGTCTGCGCCTTGTAATCCGGAAAGGGGCGGAAGCTGACGCCCCCCTTCTCCTCCTCGGGTCGAGCGGTGAACATGTTCTTATCGTAACGGTTCGGATTTCGCCGGATAAACCGATTGGCCGCGTGAACAATGGCCGGGACGGAACGGTAGTTCTGCTCCATGAACAGGATTTTGGCCTGAGGATAAACTTGGCTAAAATTCAGCAAATAAGTGGGCTCGGCCCCTCTCCAGCTGTAGATCGACTGGTCGTCATCCGCGACCACGCAAAGATTGCCGTGCCGCCGCACCAGCTTTTCGATAATCGCATGTTGAACGAGCGAGGTGTCCTGGCTTTCGTCGGTCAGTACGTAATCGTATCTTCGCTGGTATTTTTCCAGCAGGAAGACGTCTTGCTCCAGAACCTCGTTGCCGAGCGTCAGCATATCGTCAAAATCAAGGAGCAGCTTGTCCGGCCGGGACCGTTTGAATGCCTCGTACTCGCGCAATATCCGTTCGGCCTCCGCCACGCCGGCCTTCACGGTCCCCCATCGCTCGGGCGGAAGCAGCTTGTTCTTGACGTAACTGATATAAGTCGTCAACTCGTCCATCTGATCATCCGTCATATTTTCCCCGGTGACCGATTTGAAGATCTGCCGCAGAATGGCCTGCTTGTGCAAGGGGGCCCGGTCCGGATCTTCGCTCCCTTCCTGGCCGGCATCTCCGCCGCCTTCGATAATTTGGTAAGCCAATCCCGCCCTGCGGAAGTGCTCCCTCACCACCTCAAAGGCCAGACTGTGAATCGTAGAGAAGTCCACCGGCGTCAGTTCCGGAAAAAAACGCCGATACCGTTCCTTCATATCGTTGGCCGAAGCCCGGCTGAAGGTGACCGCCTTGATCCGCGAGGGCTTTACGCCCTTTTCCTCAATCAGGTATCCGATCCGCATAATCGTCGTCGTCGTTTTCCCCGACCCCGGAGAAGCAAGAAGCAGGACGGCTCCTTCGGTATGAAGGACCGCCTGCTTCTGGATCTCGTTTAGGGCAATGCCCAGCTCTTGTTGTTTTCGCTCAAAAAATCGTGTTTTGCTGTCTATGCTCATTTCTCGCCCTTTTGTCTCCATTCGGATTCCAGCAATCCCATCATGTAAGTATCGAAATATTCCCCGTTCACGAAAGCATGCTTTCTCAATTGACCTTCCACTACAAAACCGATCTTCTTGTACAGAGCGATCGCACGCTCATTAATCCCTCTTGTGGTCAGATAAATTTTATTCAGGCGAAGCTGATGGAAGCCCCATTCGATCATTTGTTCCATCGCCGGTTTTCCGTAGCCTTTCCCGCGCGCCTCCGGCGCAAGCAGGATGCCGATGCAGGCCCGTCCGTGCTCCGGTTCGATGTCCTGCAGAAAAATCCAGCCGATCGGCCGGTTCTCTTCATTTTCGATCGCCATCAGAAAATCGCCGTTCCGCCTCTTCTTCTCCACCTCTTGTTCCATCTGCTCGTAGGTCTTTGGAATTCTTCCGGCCATTGCGATGGATACCGGGTCATTCGTCCACCGGTGAAGCTCCTTGATATCTTCTTTCTCAAAAGGGCGTAAGGTTACTTGTTGTTCAGACATGGGACCTCTCTCCTCTCGTATTCATGTTCAGAATTCATGCACATTCGAAATCCATGGTCTCATGAGTGCCGTTGCCACCACAGCATGATCGAAACGCCAATCAGGCATAGAACGGCTCCGGCCCAATCCCACAGGTCGGGCGTTTTTTTGTCCACAGCCCATCCCCAAAGAAGCGAGAGAACAATAAACACGCCCCCCGTAAGCCGCGTAAACTTTGCCAAAAGACGGGAATTTTTGCAGAGTGGGAAGAATTCCGTACAAAATCAGCACGATGGCTCCGACTATACCGTAGCCGTAAGACTTTCCTTCGCGGAGCCAGAGCCAAATCATGTATCCTCCTCCGACTTCGGCAAGCCCGGCCAATATAAAAAGAACGACGGATTGAATCATAGCTCCCCCAGTTACCTTTCTTTCGACTATAATTCTATCTCTTTGATTATACCTTTCCTTAACTCCGGCTTTCCACCCGAAAAAAACCGTCAGAATCAACTTATGGATTCTGACGGCTTATGAGGTAATCATTTGGCAATTCGTCTGCACGTGGTTCAACCTTTCGCGATTATAGGCTATACGCTTTCGGCGTTCTTTAAGGCATGCTCCCAGCTGGGGAAGTAGAACAAGGCGCTCCTCATCAACTCGGGATCGCTCTGCTTCACTTGCTTTTTGCTGATGGAGACTCCTGTTTCTTGCAATTGCCGAATACGTTCGAGAACCTGGTCGGCGTTGAGTGCGACATCCATAGGCTCACCCCCTTTTTCCTAGGTTTTCCAAAGGGAAGGCAAGCTATGCCGCGGCTAACCAAAACGAAGTACTTTATTTAATGCCGAGGCGAAGTCGGTAGCTGAACCAAATTTCCCGGGAACCATCGTGGAAAAAGTCTTCCACGTGTTTGCGGAAAGTCTCCAGTTCGGAATCCAGGGTGGTGAGCCCCATCTTAAACACGGTCTGAATGCCGCCCTGGCTCAAGGCGAGGCCTATAAATCGTTCGGCATCGCAATGTTCCGCGTTGTGAAATACAATCTCCCGGGTAAAACGGAAGGCCCCGCTATCCCGCAAGGCGTCCAGATGGCCGTTCTTGTCCCGCTTCACAGCCTGCTTGGCTCGATCCATGGCCTGTTCGACCAGGGCATCCGCTTTACCGACCAGCTCGAGATATTCGTTCTCCAGCTGCCAGTTCAGCACGGGCGGCCAGTCGCAATCATAGACGGCAAAGACACCGCCCCGCTTCAGGACGCGATGCGCTTCCTTCAATGTGCTTACGGGTTCCATCCAGTGGAACGACTGTGAACACGTGATGATATCGACCGACTCATCGGAGGTGTCCAGATGATTGGAATAACCCGGAACGAACGAAATCCGCTCCGCCGGCACGGCCGCTCCCTTGAGCTTTCGGTTTGCCTCGTTCCTCATATCCGCGTTCGGTTCAACGCCCATCACGCGCTCCGCGTGGCCGCTCCAGATCAGGGTGGAAAGGCCCGTGCCGCAGCCCAGGTCCATGACCAGGTCGGGTTTCCGGCCCAGATAGTTGCCGAGCAGCTCTACGACAAACTGCGGCGCCTCGGGACGGTAGCGGTCATAGAGCTCCGCAAACCCGGAAAAACGTTCGATATTCTCTCTCGAATTGCCTTCGGGAATCATCTGCTTCTCGCCTCCTCTATCGGATAAGGGCTGAAATCGCTTCGCGAGCCGCCTTGGTCAGACTGCGGAACACCAAATCATACGAGTGGTCGATCATTTGTTGCAAATCCTCGATGGATAGGCTGTCGTCCACGATCACCGTGTTCCAATGCTTCTTGTTTAAATGGTAGCCGGGCTGAACGGAGGCATGCTGTTCCCGTAAATTGACGGCGATGACCGGATCGCACTTCAAGGAGATATGCACCTGGTCGTTCTTGCCGTCGACGGAGATCAGCGCGAACATTTTCCCGCCCACCTTGCATACGAGCGGTTCGGGCCCAAACGGATAATCGGGCGCGGCCCCCTTTTTGCTTAAGCAATATTCAGTAAGCAATTCCTTCATGAGTTCTCCCTCCCATACACCCTCAGGTTATGGTAAATCGCCTGAAGGCGGGGGGCTTCCAAACCGTGCTGCTCAGCAAGCCCGAGTAAATAGCCGTGCAGATGCTCGCCTTCCACGGCATAGCCTTTCTCCATGTCCCGGAGCATGGAGGATTTCATTTCAAACGACATCCGGTGCGTCGTCTCCATATGACGTTCAACGATGTCCTTGTCCAGCGGAGCCCCGTGCGCTAACATAATCGCCTCGGTTTCCCGGAAAACGCCGCGAACGAAATCCGCTCCGCCGGCGGTCTCGCGAATCGGACCGACCGGGGCTCGCATCAAGGTCGTAACGCCTGCAATCGCGGCAATGAACAGGTATTTATGCCAGATATCCCGCTCGATATGATCGCTAAGGAGGAACGAGGATTTCGTCCCCCCGAGCGCTTGCTCAATCTCGCGGATCCGCTCCGTTTGGGCTTGCCCGAATTCCCCGAATCGGACGAAATGGTCTTTGCTGGTCTGGAGGACATGTCCTTCCTGATTCAGGATAGTTTCGATGAAGCACAAGCCCCCGATCACCCGGTCCGCTCCAAATTCCCGCTGCAGCAGCGGATAATGCGCAACCCCGTTCAACAGCGGGAGCACGACCGTCCGCTCGCCGACATAAGGCTTAAGATCCCGGACCGCCTCCTCAAGATGGTAAGCTTTCGAAGAAAATAGCACCAAATCATATGGCGCATTTGTATGATTCTCTGCCGTAATCGTCTTGGGACGGATCGTCACATCCCCATGAACACTACGCACGACCAGGCCGTCTCTCTCCAGTTGCTGTTTTCTCCGGCTGCGCACCAGAAACGTGACGTCCGCTCCCTTTTCCGCTAAACGGCCTCCGAAATAGCCACCGACTCCGCCGGCGCCAAGCACCAATATCCGCACACCCGTTCCCTCCGCTTTTGGCTTATTTTTTGCTGCGAATTTCTTCAACTAGTGTCGTAATGATCTGCTCTATCGCCAGTGTCCCCGCATCGCCTTCGTTGCGTTTCCGGACGGCCGCCGTGCCGGAGGCTCTTTCCTTTTCTCCGAGAACGAGCGTGTAAGGGACTTTCTCAAGCTGAGCTTCCCGAATCTTGTATCCCAGCTTCTCGTTCCTCGCGTCGACGGAGACGCGGATGCCGGCCTCCTCCAGTTGCTTCTTCACCTCGTAGGCGTAATCGACGTAATTTTCGGAAACCGGCAGCAGCTTCGCTTGAACCGGCGCAAGCCACAAGGGAAACGCCCCCGCATAATGCTCGGTGAGCATCCCGATAAAACGGTCGATCGAGCCGTAAACCGCACGATGAATGACTACGGGTCTATGCTTCTGATTATCCTCGCCGATATAAGCAAGGTCAAATTTTTCGGGCATTTGGTAGTCCAGTTGAATCGTTCCGCACTGCCAGCTCCGTTTGAGAGCATCGAGGATATGAAAATCGATTTTCGGCCCGTAAAACGCACCATCGCCTTGATTGAGGCTGTACTCAAAACCGCGTTTCTCCAGTACACGCTGCAGCGCCGACTCCGCTTGATCCCAAACCTCCGGATCTCCCATGGAATCTTCCGGCCGGGTGGACAGCTCGATTTTGTATTGGAAGCCGAAGATCTTGTACATCTCGTCGATGAGGTCGATGATCTTTCCGATTTCCTCCTCGATCTGCCCCGGCATCACAAACAGATGAGCGTCATCCTGACAGAAGGTGCGCACGCGCATCATGCCGTTCAGGGCGCCCGAGAACTCGTGTCGGTGCACCTGGCCGAACTCCGATATACGGAGAGGCAGATCGCGGTAAGAGCGCAGGCTGTTCTTAAACACAAGCATATGTCCCGGACAGTTCATCGGCTTGAGCGCAAAGGTCGAATCGTCGACCTTCGTAAAATACATATTGTCCTTGTAATGATCCCAATGACCGGACTGTTCCCAAATCCGGCTATTCATCATCAGCGGGGTACGCACTTCCTCGTAATCCCGTTTCCGCTGAAGCTCACGCGCAAAATCCTCCAGTTCCGTACGAATCGTCATCCCATGGGGCAGATAAAACGGCATGCCCGGCGCTTCCTCGGAAAACATAAACAGCTCCAGCTCTTTGCCGAGCTTGCGGTGATCGCGCTTCTTGGCCTCCTCGATCAGGTGCAGATGTTCATCCAGCTGCGCCTTTTTCGGAAAAGCTGTGCCATATATCCGCTGCAGCATTTTGTTCTTGGCATCCCCCCGCCAATAAGCGCCCGCCACATTCAGCAGCTTGAACGCCTTGATCCGGCCCGTGGACGGAAGGTGAGGTCCCCGGCACAGATCGAAGAACTCGCCCTGATCATAGATGCTGATCTCGGCCGCCTCGGGAAGATCGCGGATCAGTTCCATCTTCAGCGGCTCCTCCAGGTTGGCGAACAGCTCGATAGCCTCTTCCCGGCTTACGACGCGCCGGATTATAGGATGATCTTCCCTGGCGATCCGCTCCATCTCCTTCTCAATGGCCGCCAGATCCCCGGCGGATAAAGGTGTCTCCATATCGACGTCATAGTAAAAACCGTCCTCAATCACCGGCCCGATGCCCAGCTTGACGGCCTTCTCGCCGTAAATGCGCTTGATCGCCTGAGCCATAAGATGGGCCGTACTGTGCCGGTAAATATCCAGGCCTTCCTTGCTGTCGAGGGTCAGCACTTCCACGGCGCAATTTTGCTCAATCGGGACATTGAGGTCGACCGGTACCCCGTCGATTTTGCCTGCGATCGCATTTTTCCCCAGACCGCTGCCGATCGACTCCGCCACTTGCCGTATCGTGGTCCCTTGCTGGAACCTCCTGATGTTGCCGTCCGGTAAAGTAATTAGAATTTCCATGTTTCGGGCCTCCACTTCTCTATAGTGATCTGAACGCAAAAAAACGCATCTCTTCCCAGAAGGGACGAGTGCGTTCAGCTCGTGGTTCCACCCTAAATTCGACCTTCCCGTCCGGCACCTAAGGCCATAACAGCCATAACCGCGGATGGAAGATCCTCATTCGGATCCGGTAACGGGGATCATTCCGGTGACGCATACTGCCGCGGTCTCGGACCGATGGTCTCTATGACTCTAGCGGGTTCAACGCCACGGCTGCAAAGGGGTAACTTCGCCTCCGTAACTGGAGAAGCTTTCAGCTTGCGCCTCTCTCTCTGGACAGTTCGTGAAGGAAATCATGTCTTTGGTCAACGCCGGGTATTTCTTATTGGTACTTTATAACACAGGTGCATCCTGTTATGCAAGCCTTAATTATCCGTCCATCCGGGAAGATGTCCTCACACAGTAGACGTTTTGCTTCAATTTGTCTTTCCAAATGTGGACAACACTACTATGGTTCCTATCCTCCATCACGTCGTAAAGGCTCCCTATATCTGGTATGCGGCTCTCTTATCGAATCGATATCTTATACTCCATATGTTTATGTTCAAAAATGTTCTCCGCTGAATTCCGGACCAGAACAAAGTGGTCGATGTTGTCGAATCCGTGCAGCGTTTGATTATGATGGGCAATCATCTGCGCCGCACTCAGCACCTTGCTGTCGGTGGTCGAGTGGGCATCCGCAACCAGGGTCACGTCATAGCCCAATGCAGTGGCCGCACGGCAGGCCGTGTCAATACAGTACTGTGTTTTTGCACCGATGACGACGATATGAACGATGCCGAAGTTGTCCAGCGTTTCTTGAAGATTTGTTTGCAGAAAGCTGTTTGTCGCGATTTTCTGCACGACCGGATCGCCCGGCAATGGAGCAATAGCCGGGTGGATGTCCTGTTGTTCCGATCCTTTCTCGCCAACTCCCACATCCTGTACATAAATCACCGGAAGTCCTAAGGCCCTGGCTTTTTCGATCACCTGTACCATCACCTTCAGAACTTCATCCTTGTTATAAACCGGTCCGTCCGTTGGCCCCTCGATAATTCCGACTTGTGAGTCAATGACAAGCAAGGCTGTGTTCGACATGCGTTTACATTCCTCCAAAAATAGCAGTTTATTTTACCAGCAGAATTTATCATAATCGAATAGTGACTACAATTCCTAAAACGGCTAATTGTTCGTTCTTCATTTCATCATCTACTTTCAGGAATGATTTCGTTCAAGCAATGGAGTGCATTCAGGGTTCTCGGAAAGCCCATATAAGGAAGGCAGTGAGTGATGTGGGACCTGACGTCACCAAATACAAGGTCGGTGACCGGGTGGGAGTAGGATGTATGGTCGACTCCTGCGGCGAACGCGAGAATTGCCGAAAAGGCGAAGAACAATACTGTCTGAAAGGTAATGTTCCAACTTATGCCGGCGTCGATAAATACGGCGAACCTACGCAAGGCGGATGTGCCAGCGCCGGTGCGATAAACATGGCTGCAAAATGGTTAAGCTTGTTCTATTGGGCTTGCAGCAACACGTGATAAACACTAAAAAAAGAAAGTGTGGAACCACTAAAAATCACCATGAAAAGAATATTGGAAACCATTTATGACCTAATAAAATGAACTTTGAGCCGAATTCATCTGGATTTCAATAAATCATTTCAACTTTTTTGAAACTTCCTTGTCCCATAGTTCAATCTTCCCCTGCCCGTATAATATTCCCCTTCAAGTCCGTTCATTTTGATACTCATAGTTTAATAGCGTTCAACTCCTAAAATAGCTCTGATTCATGAAGAACGCAAAGGCTATATGTGAGATATTAAATTGACACTTTTTATAAAAAGTGATGTAGTAATAACGTGTTTTAAGATGGTATTATTTATCATTTAAAGGAAATGTTGAGATATTCAATTTCTAACGAAAAAGGATGATTGCATTGAAACTCGGATCCGAGCGGCATGGGGAAATCATACGTTACCGCAGCGGCCATATCACGATGGAAGAGGATATTATCGTTACGGAGCATCCGATCACAATCAAAATAAACGGTGATGAATTCGTCACTCTGGTATGCACGCCTGAATATATCGAGGACATGGTTATCGGTTATTTGGCATCCGAAGGAATCATTAGAGGGTTCCAGGATATCAAGGCGATTTGGAGTCAGGAAGAAGAAGGTTTCGTCCACGTAACTATAGACCACTTAAGCCCATTGCACCGTCAGCTGTTTGCCAAGCGATATGTAACTTCCTGCTGCGGGTCTAGCCGGCATGGCTTCGTCTACATTAATGATGCCAGAACGGCCAAAATTGCGGACGGGGTACATGTGTCACTTTCTTTCGACGATTGTTTCCGCTTAATGGAGGAAGTGCAAACCGGATCAGAGCTGTTCCACCGCACCGGTGGCGTCCATTCTGCTGCAATTTGCGATGCCGGGGGAGTGCTGCTGGCCCGCAGCGACATTGGGCGTCATAATGCACTGGACAAAATTTACGGCTACTGCCTGAAGCAACATTTGAAACTCAATGACAAAATTGTTGTTTTCAGCGGACGGATCTCTTCGGAAATTTTATTGAAAGTAGCCAAAATAGGCTGTGAAATGATTTTGTCCAAATCTGCCCCCACCGGACTAGCGCTTGAGCTGGCTGAGCAGCTGGGCATCACCACCGTTGGTTTCATTCGTCAGAATTCATGTAATGTGTATACCCGTCCGGATCGTATCTCCGGTTGTCCCGCTTTCCCCCCTCCATGAACCTCAAATTTCAAGTACAAAACTCACTGTTCTCTATTTTTACTTTTGTTACAATTTTTTCTAGGTAATCGCAATTGTTATTTTTTGGTTATCTGGTTTAATCCTCTCCAGGATAGGGAGTGATGTCAACGGAACAATTGCTGGATCGATTATATGAAGAAGAATCACTGGAAGCTCAAGAGATCATTGCTGTGCTGAGGAACCCGGACCAGAATCTAAAAAAGCGGCTTCATCATCTGGCCCATCTGAAAAGAATGGAATGTTATGGCGACCGTGTATTTTTGCGCGGGCTGATCGAATTCTCCAATATTTGCAAACAGAACTGCCTGTATTGCGGCATACGCTCCGGCAATAAGACAGTCCGCCGCTATCGGCTCCAACCTGAAGAAATCTTGGAATGCTGCCGGGAAGGGTATGAGCTGGGTTATCGTACCTTTGTTCTGCAGAGCGGAGAAGACGACTGGTACACCACTGAGAAGCTGACCAAGCTCATTACACGCATTAAAACACTCTATCCGGATACCGCGGTAACACTGTCGATTGGTGAACGGGATGATGAGACTTACGCTGCACTGCTCGCGGCCGGAGCTGACCGTTACTTGCTGCGCCATGAGACAGCCTCCCGTAAGCTGTACCAAGCCCTGCACCCGACCATGACCTTTGACAGCCGCCGGAATCGGTTGAAGGCGCTCAAGTCCCTCGGCTATCAGGTGGGTGCAGGCTTCATGGTCGGTTTACCAGGACAAACTCCCGGGGATTTAGCTGAAGACCTGCTGTACCTAAAGGCGCTTGACCCGGATATGATCGGCATTGGCCCTTTTTTGCCGCATCAGGCCACACCTTTAAAGAACGAGCCAGCCGGAACCGTTATAAACACACTTGATATGATTGCTCTGGCCCGGCTCTTCGTGCCGAATGCTCTAATCCCTGCTACAACAGCCATGGGAACCGCTCATCCGAACGGCCGGGAGCTGGCGTTACAAGCAGGTGCCAATGTGGTCATGCCAAATCTCTCTCCTTTGAATGTACGAGCGCAATATACGCTCTACAATAACAAAATCTGTCTGGGTGACGAATCCGCCCAATGCAGATTCTGCCTGGAACAGCGGATTGAAGCTGCCGGATTCCATGTGGATATGGGCCGGGGAGATAGTCTGAATCATCTATCCCGCTCTTCTGCACAGCATATCCCTCTTTAAGGAAGCCACTGAATCAGCCTGTTGTTATCTCGCAATCGAGTTGTAAGGTCAGATCACAACTTCAAAGTCCAAGTCTGCTTGTCAATCCAATAATGAACCAGAAAGAAGTGGATGTTCGTGAGCCGAGTAAATGAAAGTCGTCCGGCGGATTTCATTCAGGACGAAGAGATCAAAGAAGCGCTGCAATTTGGAGAAACAGCCGGATCGGATCGGGCCAAGGTGTCCGCAATTCTTGAGAAGGCCAGACAATGCAAAGGGCTGACCTCACAAGAAGCAGCTGTTCTCTTAAATGTGGAAGATCAGGAAACACTCCATGAGATTTATCAGGTATCCAGAGATATCAAGGAACGGATCTACGGCAACCGGATTGTATTGTTCGCACCACTCTATGTCAGCAACTATTGTGTCAATAATTGCGTGTACTGCGGTTACAAACATTCCAATTCAGAATTCACACGCAGCCGCTTAACCTCAGATGAAATTGCCCAGGAAGTTACCGTTTTGCAGTCTCTGGGACACAAACGGCTTGTGCTGGAAGCGGGAGAGGATCCCCGCAATTGTTCCATCGACTATATTCTCGACTGCATAAAGACCATCTACGATACGAAGCTGGACAATGGCAGTATCCGCCGGATCAATGTCAATATCGCCGCAACCACTGTCGATGACTATATCAAGCTGGCTGAGGCGGGAATCGGAACTTATATTTTATTTCAGGAGACTTATCATAGACCTAGCTATAAGCAATACCACCCGCAAGGACCCAAAAGCGATTATGATTGGCATACGACCGCCATGGACAGGGCCATGAAAGCCGGTATCGAGGATGTCGGCATTGGTGTTCTGTATGGGCTTTATGATTATAAATATGAAACGATAGCCATGTTAAAGCATGCCGAACATCTGGAGCAGACCTATGGCTGCGGACCGCATACGATTTCCGTCCCCCGCCTGCGCGAAGCGGAGAATGTGAATCTGGACAATTACCCTTACTTGGTCAGCGATCCGGATTTCGCCAAAATCGTCGCCGTTCTGCGCATAGCCGTTCCCTATACAGGAATGATACTCTCTACACGCGAAGACGCTGAATTTCGTGATCAGATCATCAAACTCGGCATTTCCCAGATTAGCGCAGGCTCCGCCACAGGTGTTGGCGCATACAGTGTGAACAAAGATAAAGATGACAAACCGCAATTCATGGTAGGCGATCACCGCTCCCCTATGGAAATTATCAAAAATCTCTGCCAGGACGGGTATGTGCCGAGTTACTGCACCGCCTGTTACCGGGAAGGCCGCACGGGAGACCGTTTCATGCAGCTGGCCAAATCCGGCCAAATCCATAATGTCTGTCAGCCGAACTCCCTGATGACGTTTCAGGAATACCTGCTGGATTACGCCGATGAGGAGATGCGGGCCATTGGAGAGCAGACGATTCATGACAATCTGGAGCGCATCCCCAAGGAATCGGTCAAAAAAGCGACCCTAAAGCAACTTCAGCGTATCCATAACGGCGAACGAGATCTACGGTTTTAGGCCGCACCCCATGTACGCTGTCACAAAAAGGGGGTGTTCCAGCAGCCATTCAGATGGCTTTTGGAACACCCCCGCTTTAATATACGTATTAATGGCATACCCCCTCCTCCCAGGCCAGCATTGCAGACGGAAACATTTCGATGGCTCTTGGGAACACCCCCTGCACGTAGGCAATAAATACACCATAGTTCACAATCGGAACACCCGCTTGTTCCGCCTCTTCAAGCCTTCCCAGCATCGCCCTGCGGTTCAACACACACGCTCCACAGTGAATGATCAGTGAATAACCGCCGAGTCCTGCGGGGAAATCGCTGCCTGCGGCATGTTCAATTTGAAGCTGCCTGCCTGTCAGTTCCCGCAGCCAGCGGGGAATCTTCACGGAAGCAATATCATCGGATTGCCGGTGATGCGTGCAGGCTTCCGCAATGAGCACCCGGTCTCCGTCCTGCAGACGACCAATAGCGCGAACCCCGCGTACAAGCTGAGGAAGATCCCCCTTATACCTGGCAAACAATATGGAAAAGGACGTGAGCGGGATATCCTTTGGGGTATCTGCCTGAACCTTAAGAAATGCCTGTGAATCCGTGATGACCACATTTGGCTTGCGCCCCAGCATCTTGAGCGTGTGTCCAAGCTCCTGTTCCTTGGTGACAACAGCAACTGCATCACATTCCATGATGTCACGAATGGTCTGCTGCTGGGGCAGAATCAGTCTTCCTTTAGGTGCTGCCTTATCGATCGGCACTACCAGAACAGCCAAGTCTCCGGGATTCAGCAGGTCTCCCACTAGCCGGAACCGGTCTTCGTCCCTCGGCAGCTCCCTAATGATTGCGGCTTTAAGATCCGTAATCCCAGTCTTCCTGAGCGCACTGAATAACATTGGCTTCAAATGAAGCTGCTCTTCTACCCTTGCTTTTGCCGCCACTACAGTGTGTTCCTCACCGTTACCATGTTCCTCGAGCAAGTCTATTTTGTTCAATAGTAGGATGACCGGAATCTTCTTGACTGACAGGTCCAGTAAAAGCTTGTGCTCCAATTCGTCTACTCCGTGGACAGCGTCTATCACCAGCAACGCCAGATCGGTTTTGGTCAGGATCTGATTTGTTTTGCGAATCCGCTGTTCGCCCAAACTTCCGCTATCATCCAATCCGGCGGTATCAATAAGCACTACCGGCCCCACCGGCAGCAGCTCCATCGGTTGATAAACCGGATCTGTCGTTGTCCCGCTTACCGGAGAAACAATGGACGTCTCCTGACCGCCTAAAGCGTTAATCACACTGGATTTGCCGGCATTACGCCGTCCAAAGACTGCAATGTGCATTCGTTCTCCACGCGGGGTATTATTTAAGCTCATAACATGCGCTCCTTCGTTATCCTAGAACCTTTATAAATCACTTGATCTTCCAGGGATGCCTGGTTTGGTAACCTCCAGCGGGTGCAGAATGGCATCGATCTGCTTTTTCGTCATCAGTCCTTGTTCCAGCAAAATCTCTTTTAACGGCCGGTCCGAGGCCACCGCAGACGTAGCCAGTTCAGCTGCGGCGTCATAACCCAGATACGTCACCGCTGCGGCAGCCATGACGCCGGAGCGTTCCAAATGCTCGAGACAATGCGCAGTATCGACTTTCAACCCACGCACGCATCGCTCATGAAAGAGCCGTACAGCCTCAGTAAGAATTTCAAGAGATTCAAGTAGAGATTCTGCGATTAAAGGGGCAAAGGCATTCAGCTCCAGCTGTCCGCTGGCCGCCGCTAAAGTGACTGCTGTATCATTGGAGATCACCTTCATAGCGACTGACCCGGCCATCTCTGCGATGACCGGGTTCATTTTACCGGGCAGGATCGAAGAACCTACCTGCATAGGGGGCAGGATGTATTCTGCAATTCCGCCGGAGGGCCCGGCATTAAGCAGCCGGAAATCGCCGGATATCTTCAGCAAGTTCACCGCAGCAGCTTTGAGCAAACCTGAAACTTCCACAAATACATCCATATTCTGTGTGCCATCCATCGGAAAATCGCTGCGGCACAGCCCCATTCCGGATAGTTCCCGCAGCTCCTCTGCAATGGCATAAATATAAGCAAGGGGGGCATTCATTCCTGTGCCCACTGCCGTTCCTCCAAGGTTAATCTCCCGAAGCCGTTCCTCCGCCTTGTACAGCCGCCACCTGTCCCGTGCAACCGCTTTGGCATAAGCACCAAAGCTTTGTCCGGCCATGATGGGCAGTGCGTCCATGAGTTCCGTCCGTCCTAACCTTAACACATCGGCGTATTCCCGCTCCTTCTCCTGCAATGCCTCCTGAAGAGAGGCAAACTCTTCACTAAGCGAGCGAAGCAACGGAATCATCGCAATTCGCATGGCAGTGGGATACACGTCATTGGTAGATTGATAGAGATTCACATGATCTATTGGATGGATCAGCCGGTAATCCCCCTTATGTCCACCAAGTTTCTCGATGGCCAGATTGGCTATCACCTCGTTAACGTTCATGTTCGTACTCGTTCCCGCTCCGCCCTGATACGCATCCACAATAAAGTGTTTATCCATCTGGCCTTGCAGAATTTCATCGCAAGCGGATAAAATACTCGATGCCACCTGCTCGGAAATAGCCCCTTGCTTGCCATTTACTTTGGCTGCCGCTTTCTTCACCATTACAATGGCCCGCGTGATCCGCGGATTCACCGGCCGACCGCTGACCGCAAAATTATCCCGCGCCCTTACCGCGTGAATTCCATAATAAGCCCCACTAGGAACCGTTTCACTCCCTAGAGCATCCGATTCCACCCGAAACATTGGATCGTCGTTCAATTGTTTTTCACCCCCCAATTTGAGACATCAGGCGCATTGTGGCCTTCAAGGGTGGCTTGGTACCCGGTTGGTCCATCATTATATGCTGACCAGGTTTGGCTTCCAAGGCGCGCAGAAACAATTGCTTCAGCAGCTCTGATTGAGCGATGTAAGGCCGGATATACAGCTCTTCGTTCCAGAAGAGACACGGCTTAACGTGACCGTTTGCTGTAATACGCAGCCGGTTACATGAATTACAAAAATGCTGGCTGACCGGATGAATCAAGCCAAATTGCCCTGCCGCACCTTGGATGCGAAAATAAAGGGCCGGGCCGGAATCTGCTGCTTTTTCAATCGGCTCATCAGTTGTCCTACCCGAGTCTGGACCTGCTTCAAGACTAAAACCAGCCTTGACACAGCGCTCCAGTATTCCATCCAAAGGCATATATTCCGCTTCCCATCCGTTGATATCATGACCCATGGGCATATATTCAATAAAGCGGACGTGCAGCGGATATTTCTGAGTCAGCTGCAGAAAGGATTCAATTTCATCATCGTTTACACCTTTCATCAAGACCATATTCAGCTTCAGTATCTCGAAGCCAGCCTTAAAACCAGCTGCTAAAGCATGCAACACCTTGCTGACATCGCCGCCCCCAGTGATTCTGGAATAGCGTTCTGGAATTAGAGAATCCAGGCTGACGTTGAGATCTGTAAGCCCGGCATCATGTAGCTTCTGTACTTTGGGAGCGAGCAGCAGTCCATTCGTGGTCAGACCGACACGTTCAATCCCGGAGATAGCCCTTAACCTGGCAACCAATTCTTCCAGGTTCGGACGCATCAACGGTTCTCCTCCGGTAAGACGCACCTTGGTTACCCCCATCTCAGCGAGTACACTTACAATCCGTTCAATTTCGTCAAAGGTAAGCGGGTTACCCTCCACAGCCTTTTCTACTCTGCCCGGATTGCAGTACTGACAGCCCAAGTTGCAGCGCTCAGTAACGGAGATACGTACATAATTATGTAAACGACCAAAGTGATCGACCAAGATCTCGGACAAACGCTCCACCTTGCTTTCTGCGTATAGTGACTGAATCAGAGGCGCGAAAAACCGCCGAATTGCTGTAATGACTGGGCACTGGCCAGTCTTTTCCGGGAAATGGAATCCTCAATCTGGCTTGGAACGATGAATTGGAGTGCATTTGTGGGGCATACCCGCACACATTCCGGACCCTTGCCGCTGTCTTCACACAAATCACATTTGTTCGCCACAATTCTCTCCTTGCGGCTCCATGAACCCGCTGTATTGGAACAAAGCCCGGATTGAAGCTGCTTTTGGCCACCTTTATGTGCCGGAACCATTGTAATCGCCCCATAAGGACATACCAGCATACAGGTCTTGCAACCAATGCAGCTATCCTGGTTGATGAAAATGCTATTTTCTTTGTTCGTAATAGACCCGTTCGGACACACATTGGCACAAGGAGCATCCTCGCAATGTCTGCACTGCACCGGTGCGGTAACTTCATCAGTCTCGACGACAGTCAGCCTTGGATAGAAGTCAGCCCCGCTCTCTTCCTGAAGGAACATATTATTCCCGGCATGTGCTACTACGCAGGCCACTTCACAAGTATGACAACCTATACATTTATCGGGATCGGCAATGACAAATCGGTTCATGACATCTCCTCCTTAAGACTTCTGTCAACAAATTTGGTATGCAGCAAATGATGTGAAGTATGGCCTAACGGTTCACCTAAGAAGTCCTTATACAATTTGATAATATCTGGATTCTCATGAGATTTGCGGACCTTCTGATGAGAGTCGTGGCGGTAAACGGCGCTCTTTCTGGCCTGATAAGCAATTTTCCGTTGCGTTTCCAACAGGAGCTTGGGCTGTCCGCCGCCGCTGACACAGCCTTCGGGACAAGCCATCACTTCAATGAAATGATACGGGCAGGTGCCCTCTGCAACTTTTGCCAAAACAGCATCCACATATTTCAGTCCTGCAACTACTGCCACTTTAAGCTCCAATTCGCCAATCTGAACTTCTGCCGTCCGGATGCCTTCCTCTCCCCTGACAAAATCCAATTGCAGATTGGGAATCTGCTCATGGGTGATCAGTTCATACCCCGTTCGTATCGCAGCTTCCATCACACCGCCTGTGACGCCGAAGATTGAGCCCGCTCCTGAGTATTTGCCCAGCGGTGAATCAAACGGCTCGTCGGGAAGATGAATGAAATCGATGCCTTGATCCTTGATTAAGCTGGCCAGTTCCCTTGTAGTAATAACTACATCCACTTCACGGCAACCATCCACATTCATTTCTTCTCTGCTGCATTCAAATTTTTTACAGGTACAGGGCATAACCGCGACGCTGAAAATATCCGAAGGTGCAATTCCATCCAGCTCCGCTCCGTAGGTCTTGAATAAGGCTCCGGCCATTTGCATCGGGGACTTGCAGCTGGACAAATGCTCCAGCAGCTCCGGTGCGACCGTCTCAGCATGCTTCACCCAGGCCGGACAGCAGGAGGTGAACATGGGCAGCCGCTCTCCTGACATCACTCTGCCAATCAGCTCTGAGCCTTCTTCCATAATCGTCAAATCCGCAGCAAAATTCGTATCATAAATCCGGTCAAACTTCAGCCGTCTCAGTGCCGCCGCCATTTTCCCCGGGGTTAAAGTGCCGAAGGGCAGCCCAAACTCCTCCGCCAGAGATACCCGGATCGCAGGGGCGCACTGCACCACCTTGAACCGTTTCGGATCAGCCAAAACAGCTTTAACCCTCTGGATATCGCCTGACGAATAAGCAGCGAACAAAGGCTCACTCACGTTGGGGAGCTGCCCTCTTTCCTGTAACTTTACCGCCCGTGAGGCTGCCGTCAACTCGTTGTCCGCAGCATAAGCGGTACAAATCTGCACACACTGTCCGCAAACGACGCAGCGATGAGCATCAATCGTCTGCGGTTGGCCCGGTTCGCCGATAATGGCGTCTACAGGACATACAGCCGCGCAACGTCTACAGCCGGTGCATAATTGCTCGTCAATATGAATGATTGGATCCTTATACGACATAGCGCAACCTTCTTTTCTGAATTGAAGTGGTATTACAGTCGCATAGCCGCAGCTGTCCGCGACCTGGATACACTGGTATCCGGATAAACCAGTGACAGTGCCTCTACCGGACAGACCTCTACACAAGCCGGAACGTTTCCCAAAGCTCCATCCCTTTGGTCCCTGGTCCGGCATAAGTCACATTTATAAGCGATCACTTTGGCGCTATGTACCATCGCATTATGCTGCCGCTCCTTCAGGTGAATCTGCGGGACTACCTTGCCGTTGCTGAATGCTTTGTTCAGACTGATAGCTCCAAACGGACAAGCCATAGCACAGCCTTTGCAGCCTATGCAGCTCTCTTCATGAATAACTATCGTCCCCTCCACCCGCCGAATCGCCTGAACCGGACAAGCTTCCGCACAGGGCGCATTTTCGCACTGGCGGCATTGGACCGGCAATGTGAAGCTCTCTGTTCGAACGACATGCAGGCGGGGAATAACCGGTACCGTAACGGTACCCACCGCCGCCCCAACCCCATTGTGATCGTTATGAACCGCGAAACATGCCAGTTCACACGCCTTGCAGCCTATACATTTGCCCGCTTCGGCAATGACAAACGGATTCGGCTGTACATTATTCATACCGGTCTCGCCTCCACATGCATCTGCGCTCTGAGCGCTTCATATTCCTGCTGAACCTGTTGTTCCGCACGCAGCTGATCTGCAATTTTCTCGATACGGATCGCACAATACTTGTATTCCGGGGTTTTGGATACCGGGTCCAGATAGTCACCCGTCAGCTCATTGCAGGCCCCAATCCAGAAATGGTAGGTCATATAGGTGGCCCCGGTTTTTACACGGTTGCTGATCTGTGCCCGGGCTAATACTCTGCCCCGGCGGGATACCACATGTACAAGCTGGCCGTCTTCAATCCCTAAGCTTGACCCGTCCTCCGGACTCATTTGGATAAAACCAGGTTCATCCGACAGTTGACTGAGGGCACGGCAGTTGCCGGTCATCGTCCGAACTGAATAATGCCCTACCTCACGCACGGTGGACAAGGACAACGGATATTCCTGATCCGGCTGCTCCAGCGGTGCCCTCCATTCGCAGGCAAACAGCTGTCCTTTACCGCTGGAAGTGGTAAACCGGTTACCCTCATATAAATACGGTGTGCCCGGATGGTCTTCAGACGGACATGGCCACTGAACACTGCCCTGCTCTTCCATCTTCCGATAACTGGCTCCGGCAAACGATGGGGAGAGCCCCCTCATCTCATCCCATATTTCTTCCGTATTCCGGTAGGACATCGGGTAGCCCATCGCTGTGGCAAGCTCGCTGATAATTTGCCAATCGGGTTTCACTTCACCCGGCGGCTCGATCGCCTTTCTAATCCGCTGGAATCCACGGTCGGCTGAAGAGTAGACCCCGTCATGCTCACCCCAGGAGGTGGCCGGCAAAATCACATCGGCATGCAGGGCCGTCTTGTTCATGAAGATGTCCTGGACAATTACAAATTCTAATTTATCCAGTGTCTCTCTCACTTCTGAAGCATTCGGATCGCTCTGCACCGGATCTTCGCCAAAAATATAATAGGCTTTCACCTTGTCTTCCTTTAGAACGAGATGAGGAATCTCGGTAATCCGATACCCGACTTTGCGGGGCAAAGCCACTCCCCAGGCCTTTTCAAATTTTTTGCGGATCTTGTCATCCGTAACAGACTGGTACCCCGGGTAGACATTTGGCAATGCCCCCATATCGCAGGAACCCTGTACATTATTTTGGCCGCGGACCGGACCAATCCCGACGCCAGGTCTGCCTAAGTTACCGGTCAGAAGCGCCAGTGAAGCCAGGCCCTTTACAACGTCCACGGCTTGGGCAAATTGACATACCCCCATACCGTACAGGATCATCGCCTTGTTCGCACTCGCATATTGCCTCATTACTTTGCGGATTTCAGCCGCTTGCACACCTGTAATGCTCTCCGCATATTCAGGTGTATATTTCTGTACAGTGGCTTTATATTCCGCAAAACCTTCCACATATTTCTCAACATACTGCTTGTCGTATAACTCCTCAGCAATTAACACATGACCAAAGGCATTGACAAGCGCCATGTTCGTGCCGCCTTTAAGGGGCAGCCAAGTATCTGCAATACGGGCCGACTCCGTCTTGCGGGGATCGGTTACGATGATCGTTGCGCCCTTCTGCTTCGCACTCACAATTCTTCTCGCCACAATGGGATGGGTAACCGCTGCATTGTATCCAAAAATAAACAACAGATCCGTGTCCTCAATTTCAGGAATTGAATTGGACATTGCGCCATCCCCAAGCGAATAGGTAAGCCCTGCTACGGACGGCCCGTGACATACCCTAGCGCAATGGTCAACATTATTGGTTCCGATAACAGCGCGCATAAATTTTTGCATGACATAATTGGCTTCATTTCCCGGGCCACGGGCTGAACCGGTTCCCATGATTGCATCCGGTCCGTACTTTTCCTTGATTGCTGTTAGTTTCTCGGCCGTATACTGAATAGCTTCGTCCCAAGATACCTCTACCAGTGACCCTGCTTTACGAATCATCGGCTTGCGGATTCGGGCGGTAAGAATCTGCGGATCATTCAGAAAATCCCATCCATAATGACCTTTCAGGCATAGGTTCCCTTCGTTCGTTCTTCCATCCGCTGGTTCAGCGCCTACGATTTTCCCCTCCTCAACTATTAAATTCATCTGACAACCACTTCCACAATACGGACATACAGTCAGCACTTTATTCTCCATAGTTCCTCACCTCTACTTGTGATTTTTTGCACAATTATAGCAACAAAAAAATAAGCCAATACAAGGTATAATCAGAAATACACAATGTACTGGCTTATTAAAAAGCTAAGGAGCAAACGTCCATTCTCTCTAATCAAACCGATTTATTCAATTGAATAATAATTGCCCTATCCCCTGGATTCGGGTCTTCGATCTTCCAGGTATATGTAAACGGGCTGCCAAGCGTTTCTACGATTTCTGCCATAAACTCTCTCTCCAAATAAGGCTTCAGCACCTTCCAGTATTCTGTAACTAAATGTACTGCACCTTCTTTGAGCAAAATTTCAGATAAACTGGAGAGAATTCCACGAATCTCTATAATGATTAAGGAGTCATCCTCCATCCTAACCTTTACATTCTCCGGACCTTTTCCGCGATAATGCTTCACAATCTTAACGGCAAGTCTTCGCACCTTCTCCTGGCATTCAAAAACAGTCTCAGACATCACTACATCCCAGCCTTAACATCCCTATTATGGTAATTTATTTAATTAATTACATGTTAAGCCTACCCAATAAAGATTGTCAAACCACAAAAAAGGTCAAATCCTTTCATTTCAACGTGATTTCATCCACTTCTTACATGATATCCGTAAATTCCTAAAATGCTTGTTCAATCTAACGATATTTAAAAAAGAGCAGCAGAGTTCTAAATTCCGCTTTTCCTTCCGGGTTCAGACCTTTACTGCTCTTTGCTAGCTACCTTATCTAAGTTCTACACATTGTAACCATATTTAATTGAATGAGGGGGCCAAAGAAATGCGGAAGGGCATAATTGATCGCTTCGAAGGTGAATATGCTGTTATTGAGATTGACCGAAAAAACCGAAGATATCCTGAAGTCAGAGTTACCTGCAGAGGTTAAGGCCGGTGATTCTCTTATATTCCAAAAGAACAAGATCACGATTGATAATGAGGATACAAAGTCACGTAAAGAAGAAATCAGCGAATTAATGGAGGAGCTATTCGAAGATTAATTTTATTGCCCCCCGGTGAAAATCCGGGGCATTTTTTATGTAGTTACCTGACTCACATCGTCGATCTATTCAAAAATAGTCATACCCCATTTGGTTCTTGATTCGACATAGTTGTTTTTATCTGACCAGTATTACCTCTCAATCCGTACTCCTTGAAGCGGACTTAATGAAGTGTTTCCTCCTGTCTAATACTTTCTTTTCTCAGTGTATAGTTTATTTCTTTGGACGGAAAAGGGCGCAAATGAAAAAAGAGCAGCCTGAGTGCGGTATTCATACGGACTCAGGTTGTTTAGTTTCGTCTGGAAACGTGCATGGTTGTAAAAGCGAATGTATTGCTGGGCAGCATGCTTCACCTGCTTGGCAGAGTGAAAAGAGTGGAGATGGAAACACTCGGTTTTAAAATGGCTGAAAAAGTTCTCCATGGAGGCATTATCCCAGCAGTTTCCCTTTCTGGACATACTAGCCTTTATACCGTATCGCTTAAGCAATCTCGCTCAGGTTCCCTTGAGAAATTCCTATGCTTTTTGCAAATTGAACTTGGTTTAAATTGTTTTCTTTACGGATACATTTTATTTTATGGCCAATGTCATTCAACATTTTCACCACCAATTATAAAGTATGTATAATGTTTTTTTAGCATTTTAAAAGGGAGCCACGAATCGAACGCTCGGGCTCCCTGTCTTTTACGACTTCTAACGTTTACTCAACCGTCACGCTCTTCGCCAGGTTGCGCGGCTTGTCGACATCGTTGCCGCGGGCCAGGGAAGCGTAGTAAGCCAGAAGCTGCAGCGGCACGACGGACAGAGCCGGTGTCAACAGCGGCAGTGTCTTCGGAATGGCGAAGGCTTGATCGACGGATTTCAGCAAGCCGGCGACATGCTCTTCATGCGTAATTGCCATAACGTCGGCGCCGCGCGCCTTCACTTCCTTGATGTTGCTGACCATTTTTTCCAGGACGGATTCTTGGGTCGCCAGAGCGATGACCGGAATTCCCTCTTCAATCAGCGCCAGCGTACCATGTTTCAACTCACCGGCCGCATAAGCTTCGGAGTGAATGTAAGAGATCTCCTTCAGCTTGAGCGAACCCTCTTGCGCAACGGCAAAGTCCAGACCGCGGCCGATAAAGAACAGATGCTCATGCGTGGAAATTTGCTCGGCATAGGCTTTGATCGCATCCGAGTTCTCCAGCATGCTCTCCACTTGCTCAGGCAGTGCCTGCATAGCGGCAATCACATGGGCAATTTCCTCTTCGGTTTGCGTACCGCGTACTTGCGCCAGGTAAAGGCCGAACAGGTAGAATGCAATCAACTGGGAAGTATACGCTTTGGTCGAAGCCACGGCAATTTCCGGACCAGCCAGCGTTGCGATAACATCGTCCGCGTCGCGAGCGATCGAACTGCCGACCACGTTGGTGACGGCCAGAACATGAGCGCCGTTCGCATGAGCTTCACGGAGGGCAGCCAGTGTATCTGCCGTTTCACCGGATTGGCTCACGACGATAACCAGCGTTTCCGGCGTAATCAATGGCGAACGGTAGCGATATTCGGAAGCGACATCAAACGCCACCGGAATGCGAACCAGACGTTCGATAGCAGCTCCGCCAACGAGACCGGCATGATAAGCCGTACCGCACGCGATAACATGAATACTGTTGATGGAGCGGATTTTCTCATCGGACAGATTCAGACCAGGGAATACGACCTTGCGTCCGCTTTCGTCGATCCGGCCCAGCATCGTGTTCCGGTAAGCATTCGGCTGCTCGTGGATTTCCTTCAGCATGAAATGGTCATACCCGCCTTTTTCTGCAGTGACGGCATCCCAATCGACAGAAATCATTTCCCGAGAAATAAAATTCCCCTCAATGGTCATCAATTCGACAGCGTCTTCGGTCAATACGGCCATTTCCCCATCATTCAAAATATACACATTCCGCGTATAGTTCAGAATTGCCGGGATATCGGAACCGATAAAGTTCTCCCCTTCGCCCAGACCGATAATCAACGGGCTTGCTTGACGTACGGCTACCAGTTTATTCGGCTCGTACTCCGTTAATACGCCCAGAGCAAAAGCGCCGCGCATATAGCTGATCGCTTTCTGAACCGCTTTGACGATATCCCCCTCGTATTCGCGAGCCACGAGATGGGAAATGACTTCCGTATCCGTCTCCGAAACGAACTCATAACCTTGGGAAATCAGCTCTTCTTTCAGGTCCAGGTAGTTTTCGACAATGCCGTTATGCACGACCGAGAACTTCTGGCTATGGTCGGTATGCGGATGCGAATTGACATCCGACGGTTTGCCGTGCGTTGCCCAACGGGTATGACCGATTCCGGCCGTACCTACCAATGGAGCTCCTTCCAGCTTGGACTCGAGGTTAGCCAGGCGGCCGATCGATTTGGCAATTTGCAGTCCGTTCTGCGTAAACACCGCAATCCCCGCCGAATCATACCCGCGGTACTCCAGCTTCTTAAGTCCTTCCAGCAAAACCGTCTGCGTGTCTCTCTTCCCGATATATCCAACGATACCACACATAATATATATATCCTCCGTTTCATCTCACCCAAATTTTTTAGGGCAGGAGAAAACAAGCGGAGAGATAAGCGCGGCTCCACAGAGAAAGAACTATTCAATTTTTATGAAAAATCAGAAAAGTTACACGTAACAATGCCTACTTTCATGAATGTCCATGCTTCTCCGTTCACCGCGATATTTCCGCGTCTCCTGCAAACACTCATGAATAAACGACTCGATGGATCCAACTATGGATCCTAACATCGGCCCGTAAGGTTTGTGAGAACGGTCGCCCATTCCTTTTGCCCTTGCGGTCACGGTGCGATGCATCACCGGGAGGCCCCCGCCGAACAACTCGAACACCTCCACCTCGTCAGCTTCCCTTTGCCGATTCGCCCTGATTCCGGATTTCCCGCAGTTACAGGCAACTTGCCTACCTGCCGCTACCCGGAGAACGTTCTCGCGCGAAATGAAGCTCTGGCGCTTTTCACTTCCGACAACCTCACTGCCCTCACTTTCTTTTATTGAATATGCTTATTATATGCATCCTTGAGACATTTGGCAATGATCATGTTGTCCTGATCAACATGACCCGCCCTTTTCAGGCTTACCCAAAGAATAAGCCGCTGAAACTGGAAATTCCCAGTGCCAGCGGCTTATTTTTGAAATTATGCAAAAAGTCACAGAACAACCGATTCATCCTTATTGGACAGTTCCTTCTCCACCACGGAAGCGATATGGGCCACGAGCTGCTCGAGCTCCGCCTTTTCAGGGCCTTCCGCCATGACGCGGATCAGCGACTCCGTACCGGATGGACGCACCAGAACACGGCCGTTGTCGCCAAGTTGCCGCTCCACGCTGGCAATGGCCTCTTCAATCGCCGTATTGCCCGCAAACCGGCTCTTATCCTGAACGCGCACATTAACGAGCACTTGCGGATACTGTCTCATTACTTTTTTCAGCTCGCTAAGCGGTTTTCCGGCCGCCTTCATCGTGTCCACCAATTGAATCGCCGTGAGAATGCCATCGCCCGTCGTATTGTAATCCAGGAAGATCACGTGGCCGGACTGCTCTCCCCCGAGGTTATAGCCGCCACGGATCATTTCAGCCATGACATAACGGTCGCCGACAGCTGTCTGCTGCGTATTCAGCGCCAGCTTGGCCGTCGCCTTATAGAAACCGAAATTGCTCATCACTGTGGATACGATGGTGCTGTCCTTCAGCTTGCCCGCCCGGTTCATGGCGTCGCCGCAAATGCAGAGGATATAGTCACCGTCGACTTCCTCTCCCTTTTCGTCAATCGCGATCAGACGGTCCGCATCCCCGTCAAAAGCGAGCCCCAAATCCGCTCCCAGCCGGATCACTTCCTCTTTGAGCTTCTCCGGATGCGTGGAGCCGCAATGGTCGTTGATATTCAAGCCGTTAGGCTCCGCCCCGATCGTATGGATTTCGGCGCCCAATTCCCGGAATAATTTCGGTGCCAATTCATAAGCTGCGCCGTTGGCGCAATCCAGCACGATTTTCAATCCTTCGAAGGAAGTGCTAATCGTGGTTTTCAGATGAGCCAGATATTTAAATTTAGAGTCATTATCTACCGTTACCGTACCCAATCCCCCACCGACCGGACGAGGAAGCTCGTCTACCTCTTTATCCATCAATTCTTCGATCCGCAATTCAGTCTCGTCGGAAAGCTTGAACCCGTCGCTGCCGAAGAACTTAATCCCGTTATCCTCTACCGGATTGTGCGAAGCCGAGATCATAACGCCGGCGTCCGCTTTCAGCAGTCTGGTCAGATATGCCACCGCAGGCGTTGTAACGACCCCCAGACGAATGACATCCGCGCCAATGGAAAGCAGCCCGGCGACCAGAGCGGATTCAAACATGACCCCGGAGATTCGGGTATCCATCCCGATAACGACTTTTGGCTTCGGCACCTGACCAGCCAGAACATAGCCCCCGCAGCGGCCGATTTGATAAGCCATCTCTGCGGTTAATTCCTTGTTTGCGATTCCTCTTACTCCATCCGTGCCAAAATACTTGCCCATGATTTCACTCCTTCGACATGTTCTGAAGCTTCGCCCGTTTCTGTTGTATAGCGGCAGCTTCATGGTTTTTCTCTTCCCGCTGGTTCTTTATTTTCTGCCTGGTATTTCGGATTGACTTGCTCGAATTTTATGAGTCCGCTTCCGTTTTATCACCGTTTTCACTGTTCCCCGCACTTCCTGTACTTTCGGCATTCCCGGAGTTCCCCGCATTCCCGGCATTTCCGGTCTCACCGCTGCTTCCGCCGGTGCTGCCGGAAGAATTCCCCGCGTCGCCGCCCGAGCTGTTCTGCCCCGGCTGCTCCTCCGCTGGAGGCGGAATCTCCGGCGCCTCAGTCCCTGTGGATTTCTCTTCCTCCGGCACTGTCGTTGCAGGCTTCCCCTTCGGCGACAGCTCAATTTTAGCCGTCAACGATTTCCCCGGTTCCGACAACTCCAAAAACTGCGGGAGCTTCACGATGACGGGAACCGTATGGACTCCCTGGCCCAGCCCGGATAGATCGGCTGTCGCCGTAAGATCCTCGGCACTCAGCTTACTCAGCAGTTCCTTCGCTCCATAAACCGTCAGCGAAACCTTCGCATTGGCCGGATGAAGGAACTTCTCCGTGAGTGTATCGTTCACGTTCAGCAAGGTGACCGGAACGTTCTCGATCAGCTTCTGCCCGGCAGGTTCAATTTTGACGGTGATCTCAACAGAGCTCGGCTCGATTTTCTCAAAACCGTCTGGAGGAGTCAAGTCCACCTTGTACCTGGTCTCCGTAGTGCCTTGAAATTGGCTCAAATCTACTGTGACCGGATAGGAAGAAATGCCCTCAAGCATTTCTTTCGACCCATAAATTGCAGCCCCTTCCACATTTGAATTCACACTGGCCAGGACATAGCCGTCGGGCAGCTTCCCGACTTCCCGAATCTCCAGAGGCACATTTTTGTAAAGCTTGTTAATCGGGACACTCACATCCACGGAGCCCGGCGATATTTCCGCGTTCTTCATGACCTGCCCCTGTTTATCATATGCAGTGAGCTTGACGCTTTTGCCTTTTAACGGGGCTGTAAGCCCGGTGATATCCACGGTTCCCTGCACCATTTGAAGCTCGCCGATTTCGCTTTCCGGCAGCGTCACCTGAACCGTACCGGCTCCCTCGACTAACGGAATGCCGGCCTGCACGCCTCCCCCCGGGCTCCCTTTGGTTACGATCGTCACCGGGACCTCTTTGGTTTCCTTGGCTTCAATCGTTACTTTTATAATGGAAGGCTCCATGGAAATCAGCTCAACTCCGGGAGGAAGTTCATGGGTCAATGGAAGGGTAATCGTCCCCGGTCCTATATTTTTCAAATTCAGCTTCACTTTATAATCAGAAAAATTGGTGGTTAAGTCCGTCCGCTTCCCGCTGACTTCCAGCCTGACTTTGTCCGGTTCCAGATCATAGAGTACATATTTATCACTGTCGAAGCCGGTCACCTGTATCTTCACATTATCGATCACCTTGGATTTGATCATAGTGGTGGGAGCAACCGGTGTTCCGCTATCGATATGAACCATAGCCCAAAGAATAACGCTGATAATAAGAGCGATCACTTTGGCAAAATTGTTATGGTTGATCCACTTATCCATTACTTCAAGCCCCCCTTCTTCTTCCAGAAGGGCTTGCGCTTTTCGTTCTGTCCCGAATTCGGGCCGAGCTCCTCATAAAGTTTGGAAATCAGCGATTCTTCATTAATATCTCTAACCACTTGTCCCTCTATCGCTAAAGAGATTTGCCCGGTTTCCTCAGACACTACGATTGAAATGCCGTCGCCCACTTCGCTGATCCCGATAGCCGCACGGTGTCTGGTCCCCAACTCTTTGCTGATAAACGGGTTTTCCGACAGGGGGAGGTAGCATGCCGCGGCCGCTATTCGGTGCCCCTGAATGATAACGGCTCCGTCATGGAGCGGCGTATTCGGGATAAAAATATTGATCAAGAGCTCGGAGGAGATCATCGATTGCATTTTTATACCTGATTCGGTGTATTCGTTCAGTCCCGTGTTACGCTCAAATACAATTAATGCCCCGATTTTTCTACGGGATAAAAAGTTTATTGCCTTAATGACCTCACCGATTTGCTTGCCGAATTCCTCCTCATCCGCGGTGCTCCGGCCGAATAGTTTGCCCCGTCCCAGCTGTTCAAGAGCCCTTCTCAGCTCCGGCTGGAAAATGATAAAGATTGCCAGGACGCCAAACGTAAACATTTGATTCATGAGCCACTTCAACGTATACAAATCAAACCAGGTGCTTACCGCCCAAATGACCACAAGGACTAATATCCCTTTGAGCAGTTGAATCGCCCTGGTTCCCCTAACCAATAAAATCAAATGATATATTATATAGGTAACGATCAGGATATCGATAATGTCTTTGATGTAATCCTGCCACGTTAAGTTTGCAAAATAATCCATGGTGCAACCCCCAAAAAGTTTCCGTTTGACGACCCGTCGAAAAAGAAACGTTTATGTACATCCCTTTGTTACCTCGTCTTTATATGTTCCCCTTAACTTCTAGGTTATAACGTTCCCCAAGCAGATGCAAGCACCCGAGAAAATTAGAATGATTCGTCACTACAAGAAATTTTTTCCTAAAGTTAAAAAAACAAACGGCCCCCCGTCCCTTAAGGGAGGCGCCGCTTGCGTCCTTACCGCTATTTGTAGGCGACTTCCGTAAACAGATTGGTAATTCTGTACCATATCCAGTCCAAAGCCTGGTCAATGCTCTTGACCTCTCCGGCAATATGTGCCGTAGAGGCCTGATAATAAGAACCGTCAATGACCGTTAAATTGCCCTGCACATCGCCGTAAATTTCCGCCTTCCCGTTCTCTACCGTCAGATTTCCCGCAATGGTTGAACCGCTCGGTACGGTAACCGTATCTCCGTTAATAATCACTTGATCCAGATCCGCAGTCTTCACAACTAACTGATCATCGCTATCCCATAAAGAAATCGCGCTGAAGAGCATCACTACCAGGAATATGGCCGCAGACGTCAAAGCCGGGTGCCGGCGTATCCAGCCGATCCAGGCCGCTTGCTTTCGCTGCTTCGGAATGTTCCCCATGATCCGGTCGACGAGTTCATCCGATGCGGAAACAGCGTTGTGTCTGAGGGTTGCAAACAACATCATATCGGTTTGCTCCAGCTCATGAAACCGTGCACTGCACGCCGAACAGCCTGATAGGTGTCCTTTCAGCTTCAGGGCCTGTTCCTGCGTTAAATCGTCGTCCAGATAATCATGTATCATGGAAGAGGCATGTTTGCAATCCATATCCGCCAATCCTTTCAGTTCAATCTATGGATAACCAATACTCTCTATTGGCATAGTCGTCCTATCTTACATTACGTTCGACCGAACAAAGCGTTTCATAAAAAAATCGCAACAATAGTTAAATTAAACGAGCCCCTCAGTTCATCTTGTGTTCAAGCTTCTTCCGTAAAAATTCGCGCCCGCGGTGAACTCTGGTTTTTACCGTTGTCACCGGCATGTCCAATACGTCCCCGATTTCCTGCAGCGACAGATCCTGCAAATACCGCAGCACGATGACCGACTTATATTTCGCGGGCAAGCCTTCAATCGCCTGATGAATCATCTGTTGCGTCTCGGAAAGCAAATACTCCGATTCCGGCGTTCTCTCGTCTCCGGGAATCAACGTATAGCCGTCCATCCCCTCCTGATCGTTGACCTCGGCGTCCAGATAGTAGCTGGGCTTTCTTTTGCGCAAGCGATCAATGCACAGGTTGGTTGCTATCCGATAAATCCATGTCGAGAATTTCTGTTTGTCGTCGTACCGATGAAAATTTTTGTAAACGCGAAGAAAAGCCTCCTGAACGATGTCCTCCGCTTCATGCCGATTGGACAACATCCGGTATGCCAAATGAAAAATCTTATCCTTATATAAATCAACGAGCTCGGCAAAAGCGCCCTGATCACCTTTACGGGCCAGCTTTACCAGTCTCGCTTCGAAATGGTCCACCACCATATGTTCCCCCAAATCCTTGGATGGGCGTATTCGGGACACTTGCTTATCCGGCCTTCCGTTTCCCGAGCCCTTTAACGTAACTCCGGCCGTCGGCACTTCATTCAAATGTTAATTCAACTCTATGTAAATTGCAATACTATTCCCGCATCTCGCCATTATCAAAATCATCGAAGATAAAAAAAGCAAGCCGTATCCTCTCCTATCGGAAAGGACCGGCTTGCCTGCTTTTAAATTCCCTCTAGTCGCCCTGGAGAGGATCAGCCCGTATTCCGGAGCCCTGCGGCGATTCCGTTAATGGTAAGGAGCACCTCGCGAAGCAATACCGGGTCATCCTGCCCCGCATCGCGAATGGCGCGCAGTTCAAGAAGCAGCTGTACTTGCAGATAACTTAGCGGGTCAACATAGGGATTCCGCTGTTTAATGGATTCCTGCAGCGCCGGGTTGTTGTCCAGAATTTCCGATACCGCGGTAATCTTTAGAATCATGTCCTTGGTAAGGAGGAATTCCTGTTCGATCTGCCCGAAAATCCGTTCCTTCGCCTCCGCATCGTTGCACATTTTGGCGTATTCCTTGGCAATGACCAGATCGGCCTTGATCAGGGCAAATTGCAACGTATCGATCAAGGATTTGAAGAACGTGGAATTTTGGTACATCTCCTGAAGCACCTTCAGGTTCTCTTCCTTGCCTTGATAGTAGTTAAATAAACCTGTTCCGGCAGCGTACCAGGCCGGGAACAAGTAGCGGCTTTGCGTCCAGGCGAAAACCCATGGGATAGCCCGTAAATCCTCAAAGCGGTCGCTATTCTTGCGTTTGGACGGTCTGGAGCCGATATTCAGTTCGCCGACTTCCCCAAGCGGTGTCGATTCTTTAAAGAATTTCAGGAAATCCGGCTCACGGAATACCAAATCCTGATATTTGTTCAGCGAGGTTTCCGAGATCCCGGCGATAATCGCGTCCCACTTATCCTCTTCCGGATGGTGGTCCGTATGCAGCTTGGCCTGAATCGCCGATGTAATCAGCGCCGATGTGGCCGTTTCGAGGCTGCGGTAGGCAATGCCTTTCAACGAATAACGGGAGGAGATCACTTCGCCCTGCTCGGTGATTTTGATACCTCCGCCGATCGTTTCGGGAGGTTGGACCAGAATACTGCGGTTTAGCGGCATTCCGCCGCGTCCTAGCGCACCGCCCCGGCCGTGGAAGAATTTCAGCTTCACGCCGAAATCTTTTGCCGCTGCCGTAATTTGCTTCAAAGCAACCCGAAGCTCCCAGTTCGCGGTCACTACGCCGCCGTCTTTGTTGCTGTCGGAGTAACCAAGCATAATTTCCTGCAAGTCATTCATAGCTGTTACGGATTGGCGATAGATCGGCATATTGAACAGTCGGCGCATAATACCTGGCGCTTCATGCAGATCGTCGATCGTTTCAAAGAGCGGGACGGATTGCAGCGTGCATACGACCGTGCCATCGGCTTCCTTGTGGAATAGTCCGACTTCCTTCGCGAATACCATAACCTCCAGAATATCGCTGGCCGCTTCGGCCATACTGATCAGGTAGCTTGTGATGCACTGCTTGCCGAACTCTCTTTGCGCCTCGAAAACCGTCCGATAAACATTCAAGCACTCCGTCGTGCTCTCGCTGTATTCCTGATAAGGGGAGGTCAACGGACGCGGATCGTTCAAAAGACGTTCCAGCAGTGCCACCTTCTCCTCTTCCCCCAGCTCCGCATAGTTGCTGACGATATTCATGTTTGCCAAAACTTCCGTCATGGCGTTCTCGTGTTCCTTGCTGTGCTGACGTATATCCAGGGTAGCGGTATGGAATCCGAACAGCTCCACCATACGGATCAACTTCTTGATGTGCGTATCCGCAACGTAATCCGCATAATGATGACGCAAGCTGCGGTCAATAATTTTCAGATCCTCAATTAATCCGTTCACATCGGCGTAACGTTCGGAAGTATTTTTCTTCGCCTCATCCAGCACGTTGTGAAGCTTCTCCGTCATGTAGGTAAGTTTGATGCGATACGGTTCCTTCTCATTGTTCCATTGCGGCGTTTTCTTCAGCGTGACTTGCAGTCGGTCTCTTTGAATCGAAGCAAGCAACTCATCCGTTACGTCCACGATGGAAGTGCTGAAGCTGAGGTATTTGAACAGTTCCGACAGTTGACCTTGATACTCGCGGATCGCAAGCTTACGCTGCATTTTCAGCGTCTCCCAGGTTACGTTCGCCGTTACAGAAGGGTTACCGTCCCGGTCCCCGCCGATCCACGAGCCGAACCGCAGGTACGTAGGTACGTGCCACAAGTGCTCCGGATAGTACTTCGAAAGGCAGCGTTCCAGTTCCTGATAAACCTCGGGCAAGACATGAAATAAAGTTTCGTGAAAATAGTACATCCCATTTCGCACTTCATCAAGCACGGTCGGTTTACGATCACGCAGCTCGTCGGTTTGCCAAAGGGTGATGACTTCGTTCAATAGCTTCTCCCTAAGCTGCTCGCGCTCGCGGAACGTCAGTGTCGGGTTATCGAGCTGCATCACATCGTCGGCAATCCGCTTATGAATATCCAAGATCGCACGGCGCATCGCTTCCGTGGGGTGAGCTGTCATGACGAGCTCCAGGGACATGCTCTCCAAAATTTCCTGCGCCTCACTAAATGAAAAGCCCTGCTCTTTCAAGTCTCTCACCGCGGCTTCGATGGATCCGGTTTGTACCGCTTCGCCCGCGGAACGCTCATAATCCCGTTTCCGACGAATCCGGTGATTCTGTTCAGCAATATTAACCAATTGAAAATAAATGGCGAATGCTCGGATTACTTGGTGTCGGATTTCCGGCTCGAGGGAATTGATCATTCCCTTGAACTCTTCGTGGAGTTCCGGCAAAAATACGGCACGCAATGATTTACTGGCTTCACGAATCTTCTCGACAATATCCAAGAGTTCATTGCCGCCCTGATGAACCAGGACCTCTCCTAGAATATTGCCCAAAAAACGTATATCGCGCCGAAGAAGGTTATTGGTGTTTGTTTTGCCGGCTGCTACCGTTAATTCCGTCATATTTCTCCCCCATTTCATCCCTATTCCGTCTCTAAAAGCTTTCCTACCATAATACAATAAACTTCCCTGAAAATCTTCACTTTATTTGTAAGGAATTTAAAGGAAAGCGGAAGAGCCTTGACGAGTACATGCCGCAGCTCCAATTGAAGTAATCCCCAGAAGAAGACGCTTGGCGTCCTGCTCGGCGAAATGGATAGGTAACATTAAGTTAACTGCGAGTGATAACCCTCTAATTACCCTAACACGGTGAAGCAATAAAATGCAAGATTAAAAAAAACCTCCGGTTATAACAAAAAACATCATCGACCGGATGATGTTACTGTCATAAAATGGAGCGGGTGATGGGAATCGAACCCACGCTACCAGCTTGGAAGGCTGGAGTTCTACCATTGAACTACACCCGCACCTTATAATGGTCGGGACGACACGATTCGAACATGCGACCCCCTGGTCCCAAACCAGGTGCTCTACCAAGCTGAGCTACGTCCCGAAATAAGATGGTTATCCATTATGAAATTGAAAAGTGGCGCGCCCTAAGAGATTCGAACTCCTGACCTTTTGATTCGTAGTCAAACGCTCTATCCAGCTGAGCTAAGGGCGCATAATATGGAGCGGACGACGGGAATCGAACCCGCGACCCTCGCCTTGGCAAGGCGATGCTCTACCGCTGAGCCACGTCCGCATTAATGGTGCGCGTGGAGGGACTTGAACCCCCACGTCAAAGACGCTAGATCCTAAGTCTAGTGCGTCTGCCAATTCCGCCACACGCGCATTTCAAAAAGTGAGCCATGAAGGACTCGAACCTTCGACACCCTGATTAAAAGTCAGGTGCTCTACCAACTGAGCTAATGGCTCATACAATCACAAGAAAAAAGATGGCTGGGGATATAGGATTCGAACCTATGGATGACGGAGTCAAAGTCCGTTGCCTTACCGCTTGGCTAATCCCCATTAACAATATGGTGGAGGCTGAGGGGATCGAACCCCCGACCCTCTGCTTGTAAGGCAGATGCTCTCCCAGCTGAGCTAAGCCTCCATATGTATTTGAAGCTTTTATTAAATGAAGGGTGGTGACCCGTAGGGGATTCGAACCCCTGTTACCTCCGTGAAAGGGAGGTGTCTTAACCCCTTGACCAACGGGCCAGTCAAGAAAATGGAGCTCTCAACCGGGATCGAACCGGTGACCTCATCCTTACCATGGATGCACTCTACCTACTGAGCTATGAGAGCAAATGGCTCCCCGAACAGGACTCGAACCTGTGACAACTCGATTAACAGTCGAGTGCTCTACCAACTGAGCTATCAGGGAATAAAGTTCGCTTGGCAACGTCCTACTCTCCCAGGACCCTTCGGTCCAAGTACCATCGGCGCTGGAGGGCTTAACGGTCGTGTTCGGGATGGGTACGCGTGGAACCCCTCCGCCATCGCCACCAAACGTGTTCAGATGTTTGATCACCTGAAAACTGGATACGAAACGTGCTTTGCGTTTTAGTCTCCTCAAGTGCTCAGATCGGCTTGTTCAGCCTGACGCCACTTTTTGGAGTTGTTTTTGGATAAGCCCTCGACCGATTAGTACCTGTCAGCTCCATGCATTGCTGCACTTCCACCCCAGGCCTATCAACCTCGTCGTCTTCAAGGGGTCTTACTAATTGGGAAATCTCATCTTGAGGGGG
>NZ_JBAGJD010000010.1:0-156374 GCF_036864815.1 Paenibacillus sp. A14 | reverse complement strand
CGGGACTCTATTTCGCCTGAAGAAATTCCTGCGGCAGACGAACATGTTCAAGAGTTGCAACGCCTGCAGGAGGTAGAGCAACGCTACCAAAAGGCCGTTAAGGTCCTTGGTGAAAAAGAACTCGAAATCGAAATTTTGCGAGAGTTGCTAAAAAAGAAAAACCCCGCTTATCTGAAAAATTTGAAATAGCCGACCCATTCATTAAGCGGGGGGAACCGGCAGCTGTTGTGCTGCGCATTCTTGGGTTGTCAGAATCAACGTATTACGACCGTAAAAAGCGACTGGCCCAGTCAGCAGAAAAAGGCGAAGAACGTCCAACCGAAAGCCGTGCAGGTCGTCCCGTGCCTGGATACTCTTACACGGCTACAGGTGAGAAAGTTAGCGACGCACAAATCAAAGAATGGCTGCTCGAACTCCTTGAAGGAGAAGAGTTTGTCTATGGTTATAAGTTTTTGGCCCAATCCCTTCGAGATAAGTATGATCTCATCTTCAACAAAAAGAAGTCTTATCGACTTTGCCAAGAGTTAGACATATTGCAGAAACCTAGAAAGCGCGTACGTTCCCACCCTCGCCGATTACCGAGAAATCGAGTTATAACGGGGTCAAACCAACTTTGGCAAATGGACATTAAATATGGATACGCGATCGGGCAGGAACGGTTCTTTTTTGTACTCAGCATTATAGATGTGTTTGACCGAATGGTAGTAGGGCAGTATAGAGGCCCAGTATGCGAAGCTAAACAAGTCGTCCAAACCTTATGGTATGCCTTGCAAGACCGTATAGAGCCCGGCGAGCCTATGCCGGTGGTTCGTACAGACAATGGTCCGCAGTTCGTCAGCAAGCTATTTGGAGATACCTGTGAAAGCTTGGATCTTATTCATGAGCGTATACCACCTCGGTCCCCCAATATGAACGCCTACATTGAGTCATTTCACAGCGTCCTGGAGCGCCATCTGTTTAGCCAAAGGGACTTTATGACCCTCGATGAAGCTTATGAGGCGCTGGACCAATACATGGACTTTTACAACAACCGAAAAATTCACGGTAACTTAAGAAAAATGTCTCCAGCGAAGTTCTCGATATGGGTGAGGACACTGGAAGACACCTCTGCCTTTCATAGAGCGGTGTAATACGGCAGAATAAGGAGCAATCCTGTGAATTCATAAACATTGTAGGGTAGGACTCCGGATTAAGGGGGCCTAGCCGATTCTGCATCTTTTTCCTTCCAAAATCACCCTTTTCCCGCCAACTTAAGAAAATACCTGCACATACGCATCTTTTTCATTCTAAGTCCACCAATACCTCCAAAGTTCCTGCACTTTTGCATCTTTTTCGCTCGGTTGGGAAGAAGTGGGGTACGATTGGATAGCGTGAGATTACGGTCAGGTTTACGGTTAGGTTGCAATCTGATTTATGGCTTCGTCGTACTGTGACCGACTGTTTCCGGCTGTGCCAAGCCATGTCCGCCTGTGTCTGGTCGTTTCCGACTGCTCCCGGCGTTTCTGACCGTGGACCAGCCCGGCGCATGGCCAGAGCGCAGCGCGAATCCGCCATGCGCGGGGGCTCCGATAACCGGAAGCCGGCTCCCTATCTTTTGTCCACTTGCAGCAGCGCAATATCCTTCAGTCGATATGTATGCTTGATTTTTTCCTCCGTGATGACGTTCAGCTTCAGGAGGCCGGCGATTTTGGCGGTGTCCGGTTTGGAAAGCAGACGCCACAGTTCCAGGTCCGGGAGCGCTTCATAAAGCTTGTTCTCGTCATACTCCCGTCGGGCCTGATGAATGACCCGGACCGTATGTTGTGCGAGCTCCAAACCGGTGATTTGCCGCTCTCGGCAATGCTCCAGAATACGTTCGCGAAGCTCCGCCAGTTCCTGCTCCAACTCCTTCATCCGCTGTTTGACTTCAAAATAGCGCGCCACGATCATGTCCATATCCTTCAACTCCTTTATATCCCATGGATATGCCGTAAGCTGAAGTTTTAGGACAGCTTGTCTTCCGGATCCCTGGCCCCGGCCGCGCTCCCGGTCTGTCCGGGTTCACACAAAGGCAGCGTGATGGTAAAGCGGGTCCCCGCGCGGTGGACGCTTTTCAGCGAAATCGTCCCTCCCATTCCCTGGACGGCCTGGTAGGAGAAATTCAGCCCCAACCCGGTCCCCCGGGACTTGGTCGAGAAAAAAACGGACCCCAGCCGTTCCACCTGGTCTTCCGTCATCCCGATCCCGTTATCCGCAATCGTTAAAACGGCTTTTGACGCCTCGGTCCAGAGGTCCAGCGTCACCTTTCCGTCGGTAACGGCATAGCAGGCTTCAATCGCATTTTTGATTAAATTGACTAGGATCTGCTTGATTTTTTCCGGATTGGCCAGAATCGGAACCGGATCTCCCGGCGCCTCCAGCTCAAGTATCACATTGTTCATATTGGCGTAGGGACGCATGACTTCCACGGTAATCCGCAGCTGATGCGCCAGATCGGTCGCCTCCTGTTGATCCGTTAGCGGCTTGGAAATCGCAAGGTATTCGGAGAGAATATACTCCGTACGCTCCATTTCACTGATGCAAATGTCAATATAGCGTTGCACTTTCTCCTGATCCAGCCGGGACTCCCGAATCAGCTTCAGGAACCCCTTGACGGCGGTTAACGGGTTCCGTACTTCATGGACAAGCGAGGCGGCGACTTGGCTGACCACTTCCACCTTTTTGTTCTGCATGTATCGGATAAACAAGTCCTTGTCCGCGGCAGCTTTCTGGAAAAGCCAGATCAACAGACAACTGCCGAAAAAGTTTTGAACCGGAATAATCACAATATGGAACCATAAATGACTTTCGATCAAAGCGGGATTGTACCAATAGACGAGCAGAAGCGGAACGATGGAAAAGACGGACCCCGCGGTTAAGGTAACGCCCCACTTTTTGTCGGTTTTCCGATACCATTTGTACAGCAGAAGCGAAATCGGAAGCGTAACAAGCAGAATAAGCATGGCGACCCAGGTTCCATCCCCGCCGAGGTATAGCCGATACAGCACAAATTCCGGCAGAAGAAAGAGACCTGCTCTATAGCCGCCGAAAAGCAGCCCGAAAAACAAAATGATATACCGGATGTCGTAAAAATACCCGCTCACCGCGCTTGCCCCAAAGGTCATGGAGAAGAACAGGCAGATCGTGCTGATCACGATAATGAACGGGGTCGAAAAATTCCGGGGCTTGTCCCGGTAATATACGTTAAACGCCAAAAAGGGGATCAGGGCAAAAAATAACTGAAGAATAATTTCCTTAACTACGGTCATCCATAGTGTCACCCTTCACAGGTTACTGGTTTGGTTTTAATCGGCTGCTGTTCTCATCATATTTCTTTTTTTGAAAATCGTATACAGATAAACTGTAAAAAAAACACGGTTAGACAAAGTTCACACTCTGTCCAACCGTGTCGAATGGTCGGATCGACAATGTCGTCCTTCATTTACGGTTCTTGAAGCTTCCATTTCTGCCTGTCCAGGGACGGGGCCGGAGGTTTCAAGCTTAAGCCGCTCCCGTCCTCCGTAACTTCAATGGCTTGCTGGTGATAAGCCGAGATCACGGAGACCGTGCCGTCCTCATGTTCGGAAATCAGCCAGCGCTGATTGGGATAGCCGAGATAATCGTACAATTGAAGCTTGTTTTGCCCGGTATCGAGGTCCAGCGCTTTCCCTTCTTCGGTTCGAATCGAATAAGAGCCCGCCTCGTCTCCGGTAGGTACCAGAACCCAAACCCGATTGCCGCCTTCCTCGGCCAAGTCGGCCGGAACCACCGGTTCTCCGTTTTGCGATTTCTCGGCAAAAAGCACTTGAGGCCCTCCGCTATGGACAAGGATCGCTTTTTGCAATTTCGCGGGTTCCATGTTGCTCGCATTCACATTTTGGAAAAAAGCTTGCCCGCCGAACACATGAACGCCTATATGTCCCTCGGCGAATGTTCCGTCGGCAACCTCCATCATTTTCACGTCGTCCACAAACACGCGCATTTGCGGTCCGCTTGCTTCGATGCGAATGCGGTAGGTTTTCCCCGGCTGCAGAAAGGCCGGCACTTTGGCGAGCACCTGTCTCTCCGCAAAGGCTCCGTCCAATTTGTAAAACAGGCGGAAGGCCTTCATATTGGGATCGATGTTAAAATAGTATCCGCTCCGTCCGTCCGGGCTGGCCCGGAACAGAAGGGAACCCGCTCCACCCGAACGGGCCAGCGTCATCTCGGCTTCCAGCGTAAAGTCCCCCGCCTTTTCCCGGGCCATGTAAGCCGCATCGCCGTCATACCTGCCGCGGATGCCCTGTTCCGTGGCGACCCACGTCGCTCCGGAAACATCCGATGTCCAGCCGGTCAAGTTCGTACGAAACTCGCCGGCGAATACCTTGACCCGCACCCAGGCGGACGCTCTGCCGTCGGCGGTGGAAGCGGTGAGGATGGCCTCGCCTTTTCCTTTGCCCCGTATGACGGCCCGCCCTTTATCAGAGGACTCTATAGCCGCGACAGCGGCATCGCTGGTCGTCCACCGAATCGGCGCGGTACCCCGGTTTTTCAGGTCCGCGACCGCCGCCTCCAACCGTAACGCGTCACCGACGGAGATTTCGCGGTCGTCCGTATCCATGATCACTTTGGGCCCCAGTTCATCACTTATGCTCCATACGTTTTTTAGCGCGTTCACCTTCAAGGAAACCAACTTGACCTTGCCGCCGTCGGCATAGAAGCCCATCTCCCGATGAGCCGGATCGGGAAAAATGACATCGGAAATCACCGCCCGGCCGTCATTGCCGAAGACTTCAACCGAGCCATCGTCGACGAAGGCCTGCAGCCGGATCCTTCCCTTCTCCGGTTGAAGGGGCGCGGTATGGAAGGTGCTGAACAGCGGTGAAAATTCCGTGTTGCCGGAAGCCGAACGGTCCACAAACATTTGCTTTTGCGCCACCTTGTAACCGGCCACCGTTTTTTGTTCCCCTCCCTCGCGCAGCCGGAAGCCAAATTCCTTGACCGTGCTGCCTTCGGGAATCTCGATGACCGCTTCAATTTCAAAGGCTCCGGCGGAAAGACCTTTCAGAAGATTCGCTTCCTTCGCCGTCACCAGCCTGTCTTTGACAGAGAACACTTCCCGCTCCAACGAATCCAGTTCCTGAATCGGAGCCTGAAACAAGCGGAGTCCTTCATCCGTTTGCCGCAAGGTGACCTCCCTCGGAATGGAGAGCGTCCCCTTCCACCCTTGCGTCGGAAAGGCGAACGGGTAATCCCAGTTGGTCATCCAGGCCAGCATGATTCTGCGCGAATCCGGCAGATCGGAAAAGGACATGGAGGCATAGAATTCTTTGCCGAAGTCCGTCGTCAGCACCTTCCCGGCGGGGTTATCGTTGACGAATTTCCCCTCCGGGGTGAGCTCCCCGATAAAGTACTCCGCCGCCGAGCCCTGTGTTTTCGGATTGGCGCCCGTACTGATCATCAGCACCCATTTCACCTCGTCCGTCCCCTCCACTTTAAGTTGAAAGAGGTCGGGACACTCCCATACGCCGCCCCGGACATAATTCCCGTATCCGAACAGGTCCGCAAGCGTCCAGTCCAATAAGTTCGTCGAGGTGAAAAAGCGGATATGGTCGCCGCCGGAGACCACCATGACCCAACGGTTATTCGCTTCGTCCCTGACGACCTTGGGATCCCGGAAATCCCAGCCTCCCGGCTCTTCGCCCTGCTTGCCCGGGTTCTCGATCACGATGGGACGCTCCTTGGAATACTCCCAAGTCCGGCCGGCATCTTTGCTGTACGCCAAACCGATGCGCTGATTCCCGTTGGGGCCATCCGGATGATAGGAGGTATAATAAGCGACCAGGCCTTTGCCTCCTGAATCGGCGAACAGCCCGGAAGCGTTCTCAAGATCCGCCACAGCCGAACCGGACCAGACATGACCGTATTCATTCCAGGGAAGCGCGACGGGGAGCCGTTTCCAATGGACCAGATCCGGGCTTACCGCATGAGCCCAGGTGCCCCCGTCCTGATGAAACAGGTGGTATTCCCCTTCGAAATAAACAAGCCCGTTCGGGTCGCTCGCCGATCCCCTGGCCGGGGAGTAGTGATAATCCGGCCGGTATTTTTCCGCGTAATAATCGTCTTCCGGTGTTAGATAAGCATCCTGAAAATACGCTGTACCGTCCGATACGGAGAAGCCGGCGTGTCCCCGGCTAAAGCTGTGATCGGTGACTTCGATCGCCGGTTCGGCGTATCCGTCGAGCTGCACTTTAACGCGAGGTCCGACCGCCGCGATCTCCAGATGATGCCTGGCCGCTGGCGGCGACGGATATGCCTGGTCCGATGTCTGAAGCACAGTTCCGTCCATCTTCCGCAATTGAACGCGCACTTCGCCCTTCTCTTTCACCAATGCCGCCTCGTATCCTTCGGTCCCGCTTGCGTTCACCCGAAACAGCAGCCCACCGTCTCCCCGCTCCGATCCATCCGGTCCAAAGGAGAGGTTTCCTTCCAGGACAAAATTATCCCCCAGTTCGCCGAATAGTTGCAGCGCCCGGTTTGAACCCGCCTTCGTGCGCTCACTCATTCCGCGAATTCCTTGGAGATCCGGTTGCCAGCTCCCCGTTTCTTTCACCAAAGAACCCAAATTGCTCTTAAGTTCACTAACCTTTACGTTTTGAAAAAGCGCCGATCCGCCCCGGGCGTGTAGTCCCATATACCCCGTAGCGTAGTTGGCGTCCGCCGCCTCAAGAACCGGGGCGTATTGATTGCCCCAAAACACCTGAATCCGCTTCCCCTCCGCTTTGATCTTCAGCCGGTAGATTTCCCCTTGGGACAGCGTAACCTGCCGTTCTCCCAACGTTCTCCCCTTCCCCGACCCGTCGATCTCGCTCAAACGGAGCATGCCCGTTTTCGGAACAAGGGTCAGCTTATAGAAGGACCGGCCTTCCGTATCGGAGCGGAAAATCAAGGATGGCTCCGCATCCCGGCCCATGACCATCACATCGGCCTCCAAAACAAAATCGTCCGCCTTCGCCGCGGCGATCGCCATGACCTCATTCCCGGCATCCGGGGTCACAAGAGCCCCCTGCTCCGTGTCCTCCATTTTCCCTTGGCCCTTAACACGCCACCCCGTCAAATTGGTCATAAAATTGATTGCGCTTTCAAAATTGATCGCCGTATCCTCCTTTTCCGCAGGGCTTATAGAACGGTTACTTTCCGCCCGGCCGGTATTCGGTTGTCCGATCAGAGCCAGTATCGCGCTGAAAACAAGCAGCGCCGACATCGACGCAGACAACAAGGAGTGGGATTTTCTCAACATCCGCCCTCTTCCTTTCCAAATGGAATGTTCGCGGCGTGAGGCGGGACAGGAAAGGCAAAGAAGCCCCTTCCTATCCTCAACCCTTTACCGCCGCATTAAGCCTGATCCCTTAATGCGGACAGGCCCAAGGCCAACGCGCCGCAAAGACCCGCTTGCTGCCCCAGCCCCGGAGGCACAATGTAATCGTCGATATGTTCCAGAATTTCCCCGGCGCTCAAATATCCGTTCAGATTTCGCTTCACCGCCTCCCGGATCAAGGGATAGAGCTGCGCTTGCTGCATCACTCCCCCGCCGAGAATCACTTTCTCGGGGGAGAGCAAGAGGATCGCCCCCGCAATCGATTGGGCGAGATAAAACGCCTCGATCTCCCAAGCCGGGTGATCCGCCGGAAGCTCATGCCCTTTCACCTTCCAGCGCTTTTCCAGGGCCGGGCCGGAGGCCATTCCCTCCAGGCAATCCCCATGGAAAGGGCAGGCTCCCGCAAAATCATCGTCCGGGTGCCGCCGGATCAGCACATGTCCCCCTTCCGGATGGACCAGGCCGTGAACCAGCTTGCCTTCCGAATAGACGCCGATGCCGACCCCCGTGCCTACCGTGTAATACAGGCAGCTGTTTACCCCCCGGGCGGCCCCCCAGGTCGCCTCCCCGAACGCGGCGGCGTTGACGTCCGTGTCCCATCCGAACGGTACCGGAAATTCCCGCCGCAGCGTGCCGAGGAAGTCGAAATTCCCCCAGCCCGGTTTCGGAGTGGTTGTCACATAACCGTAAGTCAGGCTATCTTGGCGGATATCGATCGGCCCGAAGGAACCGACTCCGATCGCATCCGTTTGCTTTCCTTTGAAAAAGGCAATAACTTGGTCTAGTGTCGTCTGCGGGTCTTCGGTCGGAAAGCTGATGCTCTCCGCAATTTCCCCCCGCTCATTCCCAATGCCGCAAACAAATTTGGTGCCGCCGGCCTCAATCGCTCCAATTCGCATCGTAAGTCTCCCTTCTTTTCGCTGGCCTCATTCCGGGATTCGGGCGGACGGCTTCAGAGTATACACCTCAAGAACGTCCAGCATCATGGTGTCATCCTCGGCAACAAAGGAGATGCCGCCCGCTTCGCCTTTCGGATAAATCAAATCGGTGATCACGGCCTGCCCGCCATTCGCGAACAACTCGATCGAGGAGCGGTCCACCAGAAGCCGCAGCTCCACCTTATCGCCGGCCGCGTACAACTTGGCGTGATGGGTACCCGGGAATTGTTCATGAAAATCGTGTATGCCCGATTTTTTGCGGTCCACGAACACCTCAAGCTCCGCCGCATTCACGCCGGCCACAGTTTCACAGGCGTCTCCCGCTCTTACCTTGAAGGCAAAGGACCGGCCTGCGGGAGCTACGGCTCTCAGCTCGAAACTCTCAAGCTGCAGGGAACGCAGCGCCGTTTCCGCTTCAGCCGCGGATATGCCTTGAAGGCGCAGCACGGGGACACGGGCGCCCTCCAGCTCCCGGGCTGGCTTTTGCAGCAAATAAACCGCGCCGTTTCTTTCTTCCAGCGATAGTTCCCTCGGTACCGTCATCGCGCCGCGGAAGCTGTCCGTCGGCGTCAGATTAGCGTATTTCCAATTGCTCATCCAGCCGATGAACAGGCGTCTGCCGTCCTCCGCGGGCACGTCGGACCAACTGACCCCGGCATAATTGTCCCTGCCGTAATCCAGCCAGCGAATCTGGCCGGATTCCGCGTCGGGCACAAACGTCAAACCATCGAAATCCCCGGTGAAATACTGCGTGCGCGAGCCCTCCGGATACTCCGGGTTATCCCCGATGCTGACCAGCATCACCCATTTCTGTCTGGAAGGATCCCCGTTAATGGAGAGCGAAAACAGGTCCGGGCATTCCCAGACTCCGCCGTGGAATCCGATGCCGTCGCCGAACTCGCTGCCGAAGGTCCAACTTTTCAAATCCGTTGAGTGATACAGGCGAACCGTTTGACCGCAAGCCAAGATCATGATCCACCGCCCGGTGTCCTGATGCCAGAACACTTTGGGATCGCGGAAATCGACCAAGCTCTCGTCCTGAAGCACCGGATTTCCTTCAAACTTGGTCCAGGTTCTGCCTTTGTCGTTACTGTAAGCAAGGCTCTGGGTTTGAACCGGTTGCGAGCCTGCCGTTTCCCGGCTATGGGTGAATATAGCGACCAGGCCCGGTTTTTCGCCGAAAAAGCCGGTCGTATTATGCCAATCGACCACGATGCTTCCCGAAAAAATCATCCCGATCTCGTCCGGGGCCAGGGCGATGTCGAGCTCCTCCCAGGTCACCAGATCTTTGCTTACGGCGTGTCCCCAGTACATCGGTCCCCAGGTCATGCCATGAGGATGATGCTGAAAGAACAAGTGATACTCCCCTTCAAAGTAAACCATCCCGTTCGGATCATTCATCCACATCGTCCTGGGCGAAAAATGATAGACTCCTCGGTAATTTTGTTTGATAAAAGTTGACATAGGTTTCTCTCCCTCTCCCCGAATTTATCCGGCGGCTCTATATCTGAACTTATTTTTTCGTTGCTCTGTCATAACCGGACTGTTTGATTTCCATCCATTCCTTCAAGCCAAGCCGGTCCAGTTCCTTCAAATATTCGTCCCACTGCTCGTCGATCTTGCCGTTCTGGTACCATTCGGTGCGCATTCTCAATACATAGGCGAACAGATCCGTCTCAATCGTCGTCAGCCGTTCAAGCTCTTCAATCGAGTTGAACACGCTCGGCATCGATCGTTCCGCCTTCATATGGGGCGCCATGATTTCCTTGATGATCCGCAATCGTTCCTTGGCATCGTCCGGCAGCGTCGTATACTTGCCATAGTAGCTGTCCAGAATGGCCAGCGGCCCGCCGACACTGGTCTTTTCTCGGAGTTCCACCGGGGCGGTTCCGTTCAGCGGCAAATGCTTCAGCGTATTTTTTTCCGCATCGTATTCAAAAATGTTCTGTTGAGTTTCGTCCCCATACGTTCCCCAGTTGTTTTGCACCGATTGAACCGGATCGTACAACTGGTCCACCCATTTCGCCGTCGTCTCCAGGTTTTTGTTGGCGCTGGTAATCACCATTCTGCCGCGATGGAAGCCCAGGGCATTGATTTGGGTGACATTGATTTCGCCGTCGGGACCGGCGAGCGGAGGCATCACGTCATAGCTGTCATCGGCCCCGGAAATATTGCTCTTGTCCCAGGAGAAATACAGTCCGTACTTGTGATCCTTGCCTTTGGCCAAATAAGTACTCCAATCCTGCGTATAGGCCTCGACGTCAATGAGCCCCTCTTTATAAAGCTCATGGATAAACTTGACCGCTTCCTTATAGCCTTCCTCGGCCGGCGCGAACACCACTTTGCCATCATTCGTGACGACAGCGTGGTCGGCGTTCTCCCCAAGCCCGAACGAAGCGAAGAGGAACACCAGATCCTCGGCTCCCGGTTTATTGATAAAAGATAACGGAATTTCATCCGCTTGGCCGTTCCCGTTCGGATCCTGCGTCTTAAAGGCAATCAGCACCTTCTTAAGCTCCTCCGTGGTCTTTGGCATTTCGAGCCCGAGCTTCTTCAGCCATTCCACATTAATCCACGGAACGGCGTCCACCGCCTGAATCCGTTCCTTGCCGCTGCCCAGCTCTTCGATCCAAGGAAAAGCATAGATATTCCCGTCCGGAGCCGTAATCATCGCTTTGTATTCCGGAGCATCCTCCAGCACTTTTTTGAAGTTGGGCATATGCTGCTCGATCAGGTCGTTCAACGGGATAATCGCCCCGTCCTTCGCCAGCTTCAACAGCTCGTAATCGCTGTACCCCGCGTCAAAAATCGCATCGGGAAGATCCCCGCTCGCCATGGCGAGATTTCTTTTTTCGACAAACACGTCCTTGGTGAAATTCTTCCAATTAATATGCACGTTCGTCTTTTCCTCAAGCCGCTTGTTGATCAGCTTCTCGTTCGGGTCGGACGGAGCGAGCGGCGAGCTTTGGGTTATGAAGTTCAGCGTCACCTTGCCGTTCGGATCCTGCTTCTCGCTGGCGGCCCCGCCGCCCCCTCCGCCGCAGGCCGAGAGCAAAATAGCGGAAGCCAAGAGCGTTACGGATATCGATTTCAAGGCGCTTTTCGGTGTACTCGTTTTTCTCATTGTGGATGACCTCCCATTTTATAAAAGTACATATATGTGCTGCCGCCCCCCTATTTCAGGGAACCGACCATGACACCTTTCTCGAAATACTTCTGAAAGAACGGATACATAATGACCAGCGGAAGACTGGAGATGACGATCGCCGCATATTTGATAATCTCGGACAAGCGCTTCATTTCCGCCATGGCGAGCTGGTCGCTGATCATCCCCGGGTCCACCTGATTCTGAATCAGAATCGAACGGAGAACGAGCTGGAGCGGATGCAAATTCGGATTGTCCAGATAGATCATCGCGTCAAAATAGGAATTCCATTGGCCGACGAATGCGTACAGGATAAGCACGAAAATAATCGGTTTGGAAAGGGGCAGTACGATCCGGAAAAAGATGCTCGCTTCCGAAGCCCCATCGACATCCGCGGCCTCGCGCAATTCGCGGGGAACCCCTTTGAAAAAGGTGCGGGATAAAATAATGTTCCACACGTTAACGGCCCCCGGGATAATCACCGCCCAGATCGTGTCGAGCAGCCCCAAATTTTTGACCAGCAGGTAAGTCGGAACGAGCCCCCCGCCGAAGAACAAAGTGATCAGAAACAAGGTCATAAACCAGCCCCGGCCCTTCAGCCGGTCATCCGATAATGCATAGCCGGCAAAGATGGACACCGTTACCGTGAGGAGCGCAAATGCGCTGGAATAGAGCACCGCGTTGCCGAAGCCGCGGATCATCGCCGGGTTGGACAGAATTTTCTGATAACCGTCCAGCGTCCAGTCCGACACCCGGAAGGATATGCCCCGGCTCAATAACACGGAGGGATCCATAAAGGAGGCGACCACGATATACAATAGCGGAACAACCACGACCAGAACGGCCAACGCCAGGAAAAAACCGTTCAATTTCAGCAGAAAGCGGTCGAAGCGGGAATGTTTAATGGGCATTGTTGTTTGCTCCTTTCTCAATAAAGACCATCGCCCTCGTTTAGCTTTTTGACGATAAAGTTCACCGTAACCAGCAGAACCACATTGATCACGGAATTAAATAAGCCGACGGCTGCCGAGTACGCGTAATCGCCCGATTGCAGACCGATTTTGTAAACATAGGTCGGAATGATTTCCGATGTCGGCAGATTCATCGCCGTCTGCATGAGGTAGGCTTTTTCAAAACCGATGGACATGATTCCGCCCGCCGCCAGAATAAATACGATAGCCATAATCGGCCGGATCGTCGGCAGATCGATATTTCGAATCCGCTGCAGCAGATTTGCCCCATCGAGGTTGGCCGCATCATGCAGCTCGGGGTCCACATTGGCCAATGCGGCCACATAAATAATCGAGGACCAGCCCGCTCCCGTCCAAATATCCGACAGAATATAAATCCACCTGAAGTACTCCGGCCTGGACATAAACATGATGGGCTCGCCGGTCATCCAACTGAACATTTGATTGATCGGCCCCGTCGGCGACAGGAAGATAAAGAGCATCCCGACGATGACCACCACCGAGATGAAATTGGGGGCGTACAGAAAAAGTTGAATGTTCTTCTTGACTCCCGCACGCCGGACTTGATTCAGCATCAGGGCCAAAAGAATCGGCACCGGAAAGCTCAAAATCAGGCCAAAAAAACTTAATTTAAGCGTATTCATAAAAATTACTTCGAAATTGGGAGATGACAGAAACTTCTCGAAGTGTTTAAACCCTACCCACTCGCTCGCGAGAATGCCCTTGATCGGGCTAAAATCTTTGAATGCGATAATCGCACCGTACATGGGACCGTACTTAAAAATAAGAGTTAGGATCAGCGCCGGCGCTAGCAGCAAATAGAGAAAGGAATGCTTCCGCAAATATTTCATCCAGTTTGGCTTGCCGGAGTGAACAAGCGCCGGTTTTCCTTGGGTGGTATTCATCAGATTTTGCAAATTTGTGGCCTCCGTTCTTCCTGACTTTGCATTTGTCAACAGTAAAGGCTTTCAAATTTTCGATTCCTGTGCCTTTTTGTATCGAATGCACTTACAATTTAACAAACGGAATGGTTTAGGTCAATACATTTTGCTAAAATATTTTTGTGCATTTGTAAAAATTATTTCGATATTAATTCCTTATTATATTTACAAATGCATACAATTGTTGCGAATTATCATGTTATTACGACATTTTTAAGTGATATTCTAATAAAAAGCTACTCCCCTCACTTTTTCCTCTATGGATAAATTATTTATCCCAAGTCTCCAAATGTAAACTTATGTGTGCATATGTAAAATTAATATTGCTATTTCCAGCGAACTGTTATACATTGGAAGAGTCGAAGTTATCGTGTTCTCACTTCGTAGGAATAGATTAAGTATAGATACAGAGGTGAAAGAATGGCGAAGGAGAAAGTAACGATCCAGCATATCGCCGACGCTCTGGGAATTTCCCGAAACACCGCCTCCAAAGCGCTGAACGGAAGCGGGAGCATTCCGGATGAGACCCGGAATAAAGTCATCAAGAAAGCTATCGAATTGAAATATAAGCAGTTTGCGTTTATGGAAAGCGAGAGCCTCTTAACCAAGAGCTCCAATACGAGAAACATCGCGCTTTTGACCGAAAACTTGCCCAATACGTCCCATTTCGGGTCCACGCTGATCAGCGGCCTGGAGAAAAGAATCAGCTCGGAGGGCTACAATTTATCCATCCATATCGTCAGGGATATTGAGATGGAATCTTTATCGCTTCCGAACAATTTTGACAAGTCGAATGTCGACGGCATCGTCTGCATCGAGCTTTTTGATCTGGAGTACAGCAAGCTGATTACCGACCTCGGAATCCCGACCATTTTTATCGATTGTTCCGCCCATGTCTGCTACCCCGAATTTCAGGCCGACGTCCTGTTGATGGAGAACGAACACAGCACGTACCGGTTGACCAAGAAGCTGATTGAAGGCGGATACAAGGAATTGGGGTTTATCGGGGATTATAACCATTGCCGGAGTTTTAACGAGCGATGGGTGGGATTTAACCGGGCATTGACTGAGGCCGGTCTTGAGCTTAAGCTATCCCAATGCGTTGTGGATGACGACCGCTTGTTCTCCTCCAAGCCCGGCTGGATGGATGAGCGGCTGAACGAGATGGGGAAGCTGCCTTCCGTGTTTGTTTGTGCGAACGATTACATTGCCGTAAGCGTCATCAAGGCGCTTAAGAACCGAAACCTGGCGATTCCCCGCGATATCGTAATCTGCGGCTTTGACAACGGACCGGAGTCCGTGATCGTCGAGCCTCATTTAACGACCGTTCATATCTACAGCAATGAGATGGGGATTAAGGCGGCGGAGATGCTGCTGTCTCGGATCCATGATCCGAACCAGCCTTATCAGGTTTCCCATATTTACACAAAACCGATATTCCGGGAATCCACCCCGGAACTCGGATAGCCTGCCGCCAAGCGGGCAAGCAGCAAAACGGCTGGATAGGGAGGCCCTTTCCAGCCGTTTATTTAGGGTTGCGGTTTGTAAATGCCGATTTTCAGGATGGTTATAATCTCTTCAAATTCTTTAGTGACCTTCAGCAGTCTGGAAGTCCCACGATCGGGCAAACCGCCAAACTCCTCCATAAACTTGCGGGTTTTCATCTCTAACACCGAGGCGACGATTTCCAAGGCTCGCTCCGTCACAAACGTTTCCCGGAAACGGGAGGTATCTATTTTGGTCCTGAACCATGCTTCTCCTTGTTTTTTTATCCGCTGCTCCCGCTCGGCAAGCTCCGCCCGCAGCTCCTCCGGGGTATCTTGGAACGCGGACACGACCAGCTTATAAATAGTCGGATATTTCATAAACATTTTAACCTTCGCTGTGCTTATCGTTACATAACGTTCCAGTATATCTTCGGGCATCTCGCTTAGTTCCGCATTCAAAAACGCCTCAAACTGGTCCAAGCATTGATCCAAAATTTGCAGGTACAGCCCTTTTTTACTTCCGAAATAGTGAAAGAGAATGCCTTTGGATGTGTCCGCCTTTTGGATGATCCGATTGGTGGACGCCTTGCGGTACCCTTGCTCGCTGAATTCTTCCAATGCATACTGCAGAATGATATCTATCTTGCTCGTCATGAATAGTCCCCTCCCTGTCTATTTCAATCCGGTAAGCTTCTCGCTGACTTCCCAGAGCTTCCCCCATACCGCCTTATCGTAAGAACTGCGGGAAGAAGCTACCTCACGGTTTAGCTCATCAAAGTACTTTCCGGAGACATGAAGCAAAGAAGGGGCTGCTGATAGGTAGAAATAAGTTTCCGCCATTTGCTCGGGGTCGATGGAGAACCTCCGCTTGATCCGATAGAGCGCGCCCATCCAGGCCGGAAGGTGATTATAGCGTCCCGCGTCCACTTTGACACTAGGTACCCGGATGGCGTTCGCCGTAACCCCGGTCCCTTTCAACCGCTCGGCGAGCTCATAGGTAAACATCAATTGGGCAAGCTTGGAATGGTAATAGGCTCGCGTTGGCGAATATTTCATTTCGCCGTTCAAATTATCAAATTCGATCGTCATACGAGGATAAGACAAAAGACCTTTCGAAGCAATGGTAATAATCCGGCTCGGTGCGCTTTGTTCAAGTCGACTTAGCAGCAAATTCGTCAGGAGGAATGGCGCAAGGTGATTGGTGGCGAAGATGTTCTCCACACCGTCTTCCGTCAACACGGGCCGCTTCATGGATAAATCGAAGTTGGCGGCATTATGAATCAGCACATCCAAGCGTTCAAACTCGCCAAGTACGGTCTTCGCCAGCCTGCGAACATTTCCCTGTGACGCAAGGTCCGCTTGAAGCACTTTAACATCTCCATTGCCTGTTTCCTGCCGGATTTCCTCCGCGGCCTTCTCCCCGGCATTCGCATTCCGGCACACCATGATCACCGCGGAACCCGCGCCGGCCAGACGCTTGGCCGCCCGCTTGCCAATCCCGGCATTGGCCCCTGTAATCAAGGAAACCTTCCCCTTCATGTTCCATTCCATTATGATCACCCGTTAATTCAGCATGGTTATTGACCACATGGTCAATGTTGAGCTTATTATACGCCGCATTGACCATACGGTCAATGCGGCGTTTTCTTAGATTTCTTTAGTAGTCCGGGAGTATAACCTATCCTTGATTCAGGTAAAGTACAGCAGGCCCATTCTTTTACTTCCGCTATTTCAGATCCACCTTGAACTCCAGTTCGCTGATATATTTCTTTTCCCCAAATTTGCCTGAGGTACGGTCCACTTTTTGTACATAAGGTTTAATCGTAACGGATTTCGGCTTCTCTTTGAAAGGCGTGAAGAGGAAGTCTATATGATACTTTCCATCAATGATGTTCATTCTGTTATCGTAAAGATCGTCCACCTGGTTGTTGTTCTCATCGAAGATACTGACCCCGAATGCATGCTTACCGGCATACAGATATTTGTCAGGAATTTTGTATTCTTCTCCGAGGCTCTTGAACTCTCCTTTACCGGTCATGGTCAACCGTGTACTGATCGGCGTCAGTTCCAGTTTATCCAAGGTGAGGCTGAATCCGTCATGGGATTTGACCGACTGCGGGTTCAAGACGAGATTTTCGGTGTTTTTCTTCACCGGAAACTTCAGCACATAAGGTTGGTCGGCCCCCGTCATGTTCACTTGCAGCGTCAAATCGAAAGACTTGCCCAGTGCCGGCCGTCCCAAGTTTCCAGGATGGCCCGATGTGCCGGTACCGAAAGGGAGGGAATCATTGAAGTTCAGAATCGCCGAATCCCCGGTTGTCCCTTCTTCCAAAATGTAACGGCCGACAAAGTAGTTCTCGCCATTAACGATCATTCTGATGTCCTTGATCACGCCCTTGCCGCCGGTAACTCTGTCGCCGTTGGAAAGAACGTCGCCCAGCAGTTTGTCATCCGTTTCGCCTTCTCTCTGTAAAGCAACGGAGATGCGCGTCCCGTCATAGATATAACCTGTACTTTTAAGCGTGATGCCGCTGTGGCTGTCTTCGGCGTTAACGGGCTGATACAGCCCCTGCTTTACCCCCGCCTGAAGCCCCTCATCACCGTATTGCTGGAATACGTTGCCGATCAACGGGACCTGGCTTAACGCGCTGGCCATGGTCGGGGAAACAAAACCGCTGCCGATGACCCCAAGTCCCATGGCCGCGGCGATCCCCGAGATCGCCGCCGCTTTTTTCATCATGCTGCTCTTCCGATCACGATGACGAATACCTGTATTTGTTTTGTTCATTTCCTCCACAATCCTCTCTTCCAGGTTTAATTCCGGCACTTCCGTAAGATTGATCATATACTCCAAATTTTCAATAACCTGCTCTGCTGGATCCCATGTTCGTTTCAATTTTGGCGCCTCCCTTATTACGTTCATATTGAACCAGTTTTTTACGGATGCGTTCATATTTTTTTCGCAATGCAGCCGCCGTACAGTCCATAATCTGCCCGATCTCCTCAAAAGTGTACTGCTCTACCGCCTTTAACAGCACCAGGTTTCGCTCGTCAGGCGTCAAAGGATCCAGCAGCTCCATTACGGCGGATTCCCGTTCGGTATGGGTATATAAACGGGCTTCATGCCGATACTTGTCCGCCAACCTTTGCTCCCGTTTTTTCTTCTTCAACACATTCATGCTGTGATTGTAGGCGATTCTGTACAGCCAAGCCGAGAAAAGGGATTCCCCCCGGTAGTCGCCGATATTTCGATATGCCCGGATAAAAATATCCTGGAGCGCATCCTTCGTCTCCTCAGGGTCTCTGATGAGATAGTAACAATAGATATACAACTGTCTTTCAAAATGGCGGGTGATCTTGATAAACGCTTCCTGGGAGCCCACCTGCGCCTGCCGAGCCCATTCATCGATCAGCGCTCTGAGCTCTTCCCCGTTTACGGCAGCCGTTGTTCTTTTATCCACTCCATCACCTCCCGTGTTCCGAATTCGTATATATGACAACCGATTCTTCGCGATTTGTGACATGAAATTAAAAAAAACCGCCGGCTCGATGCCAGCGGCCAAAACTCTTATGATTTCCCCAGATAGGTTGAACTAAATAAATGATTGGCGTTGGGCAAGGATGTGATAGGGTTTCGGAGTTACGTTGCCAACATCCACAATTGTAGATATAAAGCCCCACTCCACCTTCGGAGTCTACATCATTAACGGGAAAATTTAACGGGAAAATTTCCCGTTAATGTACCGCTCTTTGGCTCTTGGATCGGATTTAGCTGGAAAAGCTCCATCTATTTCGCGGTCCCATTGCCGATATGCACTATTTCAGGCGAATTAGCGGGAGGTTTTCCAGCTAATTCGCCTCTGCAGCCGCATACGTACCAAATTAACGGGAAGAATTCCCTTTAATTCGAACCAAACCATAGTTACCTTTATAGATTTCTGTATAAACGATACATCACCACAGCCGCTTCCGCCCGCGTGGCGAAAGCTTCTCCTTCAAAGCGGTTCCCGCTTTTTCCCTGCAGGAGCCCCAGACCGGCCACCTTGGCGGCAGCCTCCTTCGCCCACGATGGAATCTCCTTTTGATCGGAGAAGGACGAGGCCGCCGGGGCTGCCGTCTTCCCTTCCGCATGCTCCAACGCTCTGGACAGAATTATCGCCATCTCGGCCCGGGTGATCGCTTGATCCGGCGCGAAGGTCCGGTTGTCGTACCCGGTCACGATTCCCGCCTTCACAACGCTTTGGACGGCATCGTAATACCAACTGCCCGCAGGGACATCGCCGAACTGCACTTCCGCAGGCCCGCTCGGCTTCAAATCGAGCGCCCGTGCCAGCAGGGAGACGAATTCCGCCCGGGTAACCTGTTCCTGCGGACCGAACAAATTCCCGCTTCTTCCCGTCACGATGTCCTTCGCGGCAAGCACTTCAATCTCGTTGACCGCCCACGAGTAATTTGTCTCGGTCACGTCCGTGAACTTCATTTCCTTGGCCATGAACATGTAACGGCTAAAGCTGCTCAATCGGGCCACAAGGCTGCCGTCTTTTAGAAGGGTCGGCAGTTGGACCGGCTGCCCCTGTTCCGGAAGCTTGAACAGGCTGATTTTTTCGGGATTCAGCTTGGCTGCGACGAGCGCTTCGACCGGGATCGATACCGTCACAGGTTGGCTGAACGCAGGGTTGCTCAGCACCTTTCCGCTCTTATCCAGCACGGCGAAGTCATAGTACTTCCCTGCCGGTCTAAGCACGGCTTCCGGGTTTAACCCCGCCAGCAGCGTCGCTGCCGCCTCATCCGTGGCCGGCGTCACTTGAACAAACCCGGCCTCCCCGGGAAGAGCCCCCGCCGGCACGGTAACCGTCAAGCCACCCTCCAGGGAAACCACGGTCGGCTCTCCGTCCTTGACCGCCACTCTGACGGATCCGGCTGGTGCCTGCTCCAGCTTCGGTGTTACGGGTGGCGGTGTTAAAGTACCGCTACTGCTGCCATTGCGGCTGCTCTTGCCGCTTCCGCCACCGGAGCCACCGGAGCCTGGCGCATCGGTAACGGTAATGTCCGCGGTCACCCGCAAAGCGCCGTAGTTGATTTCTACCGTGGTGCGGCCATCCCGCTTCCCGGTCACCTGTCCCTTATCTACGGAAATCAGCGCCGGATTGGCCGGCGTGTACTCGGCTTCCGCCGTTACGTCGGTCTCCTTCCCTTCCGCGTTCCGGTAAATCACGGTCAACTTCCCTTTAGAACCCTCCTGAAGGGAAAGCGTCTGCGGTTCTACCCGAAGCGCGGGCTTCTCCAAAACGGTGACTTTGGCTTGACGCCGGGAATCCGCCTGAATTTCCTGACCGTTCTGGTCGAGCAGCACGAGATTCACCAATTCAAAAGAGTACTCCCCATGCGGCGCCGCCCCGAATCGGAAAGACGCCAATGATCCGATTCCGGTGTATCCCGGGGTGCCGTTCAATGCAACGGAGTATTCGTACCGGCTGCTTTCCGGTGAAAGCTCGTAAACCGCCCCCGTTACGGACAATTGCGCGTCAGGATTCCATTTCGCCTGATGTTCGCCCAGTTGCGGGCTCGGCACAACCTCCGGCACCGTCAGCTGCTTACTGTACACCAGATCGAATTTCGCGGAGTATACCGCGGCGGTAACGTCAAAATCGACGCCTACCGTAAAGGGTTGATCCGCGGGTACTTGGCTCGGCAATGCCGTCACAACAACCGCGTTTTTCACCTCGGATTTGTAATTTACGACATGGGCCGGGACAACCTGGCCGTTCCCGGCAAGATCATAGATGTAAATTTCATAGGAGTTCTCTCCCGGATTTACGGGAACCTGAACGGCGAAATTCCCGTTTTTATCCACGGTCCCATCAATTTGTACTTTTTTTCCGTCATTTGCACTGCCATAAAGCACGGCCACACCGATCACGTCCGGAATGGATAATTTCCCCTGTGACACCAACAAGTCGATTAATAAATCCTGGGTAATCATGCCGGAGATGGTCCCCGAGAAGCTGGATTTATCCACGACAATGTCGGGTTCTCCGAACTTCGCAAGAGGCGCCGTGGTATCAATGATGAAGGCTGCGGCTTGATCCTCAAGAGGAACTGCATTTTCTCGTCCATCCCCTACCCAAGGCACTAAATAATACAAACCTTCATTCAGTCCCGAGCCATTCCAAGGCTCATTAAGTTTATAGGTGCCCGGATTCAAATCGTTCCCGTCCAGCAGCATTCCCAACCATTGGCCATCGGCGGCATGCACATCCAGGGAGAAGTAAGGAACGCCTTGATTTAACTTGAATGATATGTTCGTAACATCCGATACCGTATCCCCGTTTGGAGAAAAAATGTCCGGTTCCAGCGTTACATCGGAAACCGTGGCGTTTTCCGGCGTCTCTCCAATATAGAGAGCGATAGGCATTTGAATTTCATGACCGCTGCCCGGATCCGCCAGCTTCAATTCGCCCTCGTAATACGTGGCGTCCGTTTGTTCGGGTACTTTAACGGCAATGGAGAAATCCCCCTGTCCTCCTGCGGGAACATCGACCTGACCGTTGGACAGTTCAAGCTGAACCGGCGATGAGCCGTACCATTCGGTACTCAGGACGTAAGAAGAATTCTGTCCCGCGATATCCTTGACGGTAATTTTCCGTTCGCCGGCGGACCCCAAGGAAACATAACCAAAAGAAATGCTGCCGGTATAGTGAGTAAGCGAATCCTTGCCGCCCACATTTGCGGTGGTTTCCTCGGCCATGGCGACCGCTTTGGCCTTCAGGATTTTTTCAAGCGAAATGCGTCCGGCGCCTTGCTCCATGTGTTTATAACGGGCTCCAAGACGGTCATTCAGCTTAACGGTATTATTCATCATCAAGGCCTTGATTTCGGATGGAGTCAAATCCGGGTATTTTTCTTTAAGTAGAGCAGAGGCCCCTGCGATATGCGGTGCCGCCATACTCGTGCCGTTTTGCGCCGCATACCATCCCTCGTACTCGGGTACGCTGGAAAGAACTCTCACTCCGGGTGCGGTAATATCCGGTTTAATATCAAACGAGGGTTTGGATGGTCCCCGGGAACTAAAATCGCCCATGATATCCTGCTCCACGGTTGTGTCAAACGTAACTTTCAGTGCAGAATTAGCCTCTAGTTCGGTCTTGATCCGTTCTCCCGCTACACCGGACAAAGCGTAGATCGGAATCGTCACGTTGATCTCCCCGAGTGTCCCGCTCTCCAGTTCACCCGGCACATTGTTAAATATAATGGCGCCGATGGCTCCGGAAGCTATGGTATTTCTCGCTTTTTCTTCAAAAGAGAGCTCCCCGCGCTTGATCAGTGCGATTTTTCCGTTCAAGTCCTTTCCTGCATAATCCGCCTCTCTGCCGAAACCGACGTCCACCAATTCGTATTCTTCCGTCAAGGTTTCAATCCCCTGGGACTTATCGAACGTCTCCATGAAAAAGGCGCTGTCGTCCGAGCCGCCCACCTTGATGATGGGTGTCTCCATCGGGTGTTTGGAGGCCCCTACCGTAACCGCCAGCTCGGCTGATCCCGGATCGCCGACCGTCGCTTCACCCGGGCCATCGTTTCCGCCGGCTACGATTGCAATGACGCCCGTTCTTACCGCGTTGTTGACGGCGACGGAATCCGCGGACGCTTCATTGTTTCCTGGCGAACCCAAGGATAGATTGATGACGTCCATGCCGTCCTCGACGGCCTTCTCAATCCCGGCGATGACGCCTTCGTTCGTTCCTCCTCCATAGGGACCCAGCACTTTATAGGCGTAAATATCCGCTTCAGGGGCTACACCTTTGATTCCCTCCATTCCCGCTGCGCCGACACCCTGGCCGGCAATAATTCCGGTGACGTGGGATCCGTGCGAGGTGTAATAAGTTTTCCCCAGCTCGTTCACCTCGGGGAGATTCGGGTTTTCCTCCCGGGCTTTATAGTAATCCTCCTTCGTGGTTTCATACGGTTCCCCGTCGTTATTGATAATGTCGTATCCCCAATAACCGTCCGGATTCCGGACGATAGCCCCTTCCAGGTCGGGGTGATCCTTCGCGGCCCCGGTGTCGAGAACGCCGATCTTGATCCCTTCCCCCCTGGCGCCTTCGCTCCAGAGCGCTTCGCTCCCGATAAAAGGAACGCTTCCTTGCGCGGTAACCAAGGTATCCGGCTCGGATGTAGCATAGACCGTTTTGTTCGGATACACGGCTTTGACTCCGGGCAGCGTCAGCAGTTCTTCCACCTGATTGGCCGCCAGGGTCAGCGAATATCCGTTAAATACCTGGGTAAACTCACGTTTAATCTTTGCATTCAACTGACTCTGTGCCGCTTTTTTGAAGATGCTCTTCTCGAGTTTAATCTTTGCGAGATGCGATGAAATGGATGGCCCCTTGAGACTTGACTTGCTTTGAACCTGCCCGGCCTCGGCCTCGAACACTTTCACCGGGGTCTGCTGCAATTCTACGATGACGGAAACGGGTTCTTGGCTGTCTGTGAGGGGAACGTAATTTTCGGGTTGAAGTGAAGAAGAGGGAAGAGGTGCCTGCTGCTCGATCTTTAGGGCTTCATCATGAAAAAGAGATTGGGAAGATGACCGGGCGGATTGACTCTGCCGCTGTTCCCTGCTCAACCTCGGATCGGGTTTCAGGTCATCCAGCGATACGGCATTCCGGTCCAAACCGGAGATGACTTTAACGGCGCTTTCTGCCTGTTGGAGCGACTCCTCCTGCGCTCCCGCTGCCGGCAATAACAGCGTAAAAGTTAACAGAAAGCTTAAAATTCCTGCAATGACTCTCCTGCTCAAACTCTCTCATCTCCTTTTATTTGGTTTTTATGTACGTTCAAAGCTGTAATACAATATCTATTCTAGAAGTGGATTAAATTACCTTTTGATTTTCATAAAAAATCCCCCATCCTCGCCCTAAAGCGAAGTACGGGGGATAAGGGATATCGCCTAAAATGAACGCCGAACTTCGGTGGTGCAGGTCGTATCGGCTTTAATAAAATTCTCGTGCTTGCCGAAATGCGCGACAGCCTCCCGATCCGGAAGCCATACCCATTCATCGATTTCCGATTGGCAGCGGTGCGCGCGAAAGGCCGCCAGTTTGGTCTCCAATTGGGCGGAAACATCGATTTTCACGACATCCGTACGCGTATAACCAAAGAGCTCGGGACGCTCCATCATATCGCCGAAAGAGATAAAGAACAGGCGTTGCTCCAGCCCGGTCCGTCTGCAGGCCGCCGTTGCGGCTTTGCCGATCGCGCAGTGGTCGGGATGGCCTCCCCACTTTGCGTGAAACGTGAGGACCACGTCCGGTTCGATCTCGCGGACCAATTTTTCAATCCGTGCGATGAGCAGCTCCTCATCGATAAATTCGACCGTCTTGTCCCGGATGTCCAGGAATCTCAAGTCGCGAACGCCCAGGATCCGGCACGCTTCCAGCAATTCCTGTTCCCGGGCGGCCGCGATCGTTTCCCGGTTCAGATAAGGCGGGTTGCCCATGCGGCGGCCCATCTCTCCCCGGGTCGCGCTGACGAGCGTGATCTCCGCCCCTTCCCCGGCGTATTTCGCCAGTGTCCCGCCGCAAATAAAGGTTTCGTCGTCCGGATGCGCAAAAACCGCAAGCAGCTTGCCCACCCGGCGTTGCTCTGTGTGGTTTATCATTCCGGAAACGGCTCCCTTCCCAGGTGTAGTGCGGCATGCATCCGGCCGCGATCGTCAAATCCGGCCAGCAGCAGGCGGCCTTGTTCATCGACCTCGTAATGGGTGAGCGCCTCCATGCGCAGCCAACCCTGGCCATCAAACCGAAGAGCAGCGCGGCAGGGATTGTCGCCTGCGATAAAAGCCTCGTCTACGCAGATTTTGAAATTGCGGACAAAGACGTATGATGTCGCCTCGCTGTGAACATAAACAGTGTCTCCGACAAATGCGCGAAGCTCCTTTTGCACCTGTGCCTGGTCTATTTTTTTCATCCTTCAAACCTTCTTTTTTCAGAAATTAAAAATCTCAGCCCCATCATTATAGCAGGATTTCCGGACAGAAGCCGTAATTGGGGGAAAGCCCGAAGCCGCCTTAAAGATCGGTCAAAAATCCTTCCCTCTCCGGGTCGTAAACATTCAACACCTGATAACCTTCATAGCTTTGCACCATCGCCAGCACCCAATAGAGCGTCGGCCCACCCTTAATCTCATCCTTCATATAATAGATCCCGCTGTCCTCAAAACCGCCGAATTGAACAAGCTCCTTAAAGAGCTTTACCGTTTCCGGCTCCAATTGCAGTCCGGGCAATTCGCTAAGCTTCAATTCGTTCAAATCCTTGTTCAAAGCGGCGTAGCGGGAATATAATTCTTCCTGCATCCCCGGCACATCGATATCCGGGCCCATCACTGTAAACTTGAGCAAAGTTTCCGTAAATACCGATTCATCCAGGAGGGCGTCGGAATAGATGGCCTTGACAGCCTCTCTTCTCATCCGGCTTTCCTTATCTATCTGCTCGGAAGATACGCCACTGCTTGACTCTTTCGGCGTAGCCGCACCGATATTGTCTTCCTCCGTCGACAACCCCAAGGTTTTGATCGTTTTGGCGATTTCCGCATCCCAATTGGGAATTTCCGTATACATCACTTTCCCCGTTTCCTGGTCGGCTTCGGTTTTGGGAGAGAAATCATAAAACTTCCCGCCGTTAAAAAGGTGAATGACGTTGGAGTCCGGATCTTTCACCACTTTATGGCCTTCGATGGTCATTTCCTCACCGTACACTTCCTTCGCCAGTTCGTTCAGCGGTGTCCATTGTTCAAACCGTGCCGAATCATTGCTGATCTGCAGGGACTGTCCCTCCGCAGCAAAGTTTTGTGGCTGATCATCATGATGATAGCTGACCATGATCCAATAAGGTTCTTTTCCGTCGTTCACAAAATAGGATGGAACCTTGTACCGGCTCAAATCCAACTGGAAGTATTTCTTATACTCCGAGTCCGCCGTCATTCCCCGGGCAATTTTGATAAGTTCCTCCACGGAATAGGTGCGACCCGAAAAATTCATAACATAGGAGACTGAATCGAGGTCATAAATAAAATCTCCGTCTATGTAAACCAGCTGCGCCTTTCCCGAATCCGGTCCGACCAAATACTCTTTACCGTCTACCGTTTGTACCTTAAACCCCTCATCCTTAAACTGTTTATAGGTTTTCCCGTCATTAGGGACGACCCGGATGTTCAAGGGAGTTCCCTCCGATTTTCCTTGTCCGCCGCTTCGGTCTTCCAGTCTCAACTGCAAAGAGATCTTTTGGTCGATCCATGTTGCCGTGGAAACCGGAGAATTGCGGAAGCCTTTCTCCAGACTGGGCAATTTGATCTTCTCCAGGCTTTTGTTAAGAAGCTCCGCCTGATAATGCACCGCATTCTTCACGTACAGCAAGTCCTTGGCACTGAATTCCTGTCCTTGAACAGCTTGGTCAACCTGCCCGGCTTGCCCGCTTTGCCCCTTCGCTCCGGTCTCTTGCCGTTGCTCGGCGTCCGCTTTCGCCCGCTCCTCGGCTGCGGACTTGCCGCAACCCGCCATGACCGCCGCCGCCAGCAGCATAACACTTATCGTCTTCAGCTGTTGTTTCATGTTGCCCCTCCTGATGTTTCATTCACTTGATATGTCATTTGCACTAGATTATTATAGCAATCCAGAGACTTTAATCCTATCAAATTCTCAGGATAATGCGCGAATGCATGGCCCCTAACCCCCGTTTCTGGAAGCAAGCCGGCAACCTAAGGTATAATGAAAGTATGAAAGATTCAAACAACAAGACAACTTATGTACGAAGGACGGTATCTATGATTGATCATTCCAATCCTAATCCACTGGAACAAGTGAAAACCATTCAAAAGAAGCTGACCCGGTTCTTGATGATGTATAAATTCGCGCTTCACGAAGTGGAGACGAAGATCGAAATTCTGCAGGAGGAATTCCAACTGCTGCATGACTACAACCCGATCGAGCATACCAAGTCAAGGCTGAAGTCGCCCGAAAGCATCATGAAAAAGCTGTACCGCAAGGGCGGAATCCAGTCCCTGGAGGATATCAAACACACGATTCACGACATCGCCGGTATCCGGATCACCTGTTCCTTTATCTCGGATATTTACCGGATCAGTCGGATGCTTCAGGCGCAAAAAGACTTGAACATCATTGCGATCAAGGATTACATCAAAAATCCGAAGCCCAATGGTTACAAAAGCCTGCATATGCTGGTGGAAGTGCCGGTCTTCATGTCAGACCGGGAGGAACTCGTCTGCGTGGAAATTCAGATCCGGACGATCGCCATGGATTTTTGGGCCAGCCTGGAGCATAAAATCTTCTACAAGTACAATGAATCCGTGCCGGAACGCCTGCTCGCGGATTTAAAAACAGCGGCGGACACCGCCTACGAGTTGGACACGAAGATGGAGCAGTTGCACCATGAAATGGAAGAGATCAAGCTCGCTCATCAAAATGCCGGCGAGGGTGAATTTCAACTGCTGTTCGACAATCAGAAGCTAAAAATTCCCGATAACCTGCTTCAGTTGCTGTCAGGTGACGAAAAGGAATGAGAAAAGAGCCGCTCTCCAGGGCTGGATATAGTCCTGGAGGATGGCTATTTTTCGCCTATGTCTATTTTCCTATTTTCTATGAAAAATGAATTGACGAAGTCACTAGATTCCCTTTATACTTCCCTAAAGTTATTTCATATTTATACATAGAATAGGGGAGAGCACCGTCATCATGAGACCCACCAAGGCTAAGAAGATCCTAGAAAAATGCGTTTTTACGTTCCTGAGTTTCTTGCTTTTACTTCCTCTATTTATCATCCCCTCGTCAGCCCATGCTTCCACCGGCATCGTAAACCCCAATCAGGTTTATTCCTACAAGGTGATGCAGCGGGATATCGATCGGCTGGCCGAGGTCTATCCCGACCTCATTTCCTACCAATCTCTCGGTAAAACAAAATATGGCCGCGATTTGTGGGCGGTTAAACTGGGGCGCGGCGAATCCGTCCTTTTTCTGAACGGTTCGCATCACGCCAGGGAATGGATGACCACCTCGCTGCTGATGAAAATGATAGAGACCTACGCTCTGGCCTACACCGCCAATACCCCGATCTCCAATTATGAAGTGCGCAGCTTGCTCGACAGCGTGACGATTTGGATCGTCCCTATGGTAAATCCGGACGGCGTCACCCTTGCTCAACAGGGAACGGCCGGATTGCCGGCCAATCTGGCCAACACCTTGCACCGATATAACGGCAACAGCAGCCATTTCGCACGTTGGAAAGCCACGATGGAAGGGATCGACCTGAACCGCCAGTACCCGGCCGGCTGGAGCACGATCCGCAATGCAGGAGCGTATCCCTGGTATCAGAACTATAAAGGAAAACAACCGGCGCAAGCTGCGGAAGTGCAGATGATGATGGCTTTTACCAAACAAATTGATCCGGAAATCACGATCTCCTATCACAGCTCGGGTGAAATTATATTCTGGCATTACCGGACGCCAAGCCAAAACGTCGCCCGCGACCAATCGATCGCCACCGTACTCGCCAATCTAACCGGATATTCCCTGGTGAAGCCGGAGAAAAATCCGTCGGGTGGAGGCTATAAGGACTGGTTTGTCCAAACCTTTGGCCGTCCGGGCTTTACGATTGAGATCGCCGATTATGTCGGAGAACGAAGCGTTCCGCTGAGCAAATTCGGCGGAATCTGGTCCGAAAACCGGCTGGTGGGTCTCTACACGGCCAAGAAATCCTACGACCTTTGGCTCGGGAAGCAAAAGGTCCAGTACGTCGAGGAGCCGATGGACCTGCTAGCGGGCACGCCGTTGTACCCTAACATCGGCGGCGCCGCAACCGCCACCGCTTCCCTCGCGCCGCAGAAGCTCACCATCACCGCCCGCAAAGGGGACTGGGTTCAGGTAAGCGCGGCCGAAGGAACCGGCTGGATTCACCCCTCGCCGGGGATGCTGACGGTCGTCGAACCGATCGATGCTTCCGCCCATGTGCCGGAGGTTATCCGGACCTACCGCTATCCGGATGCCTTTGCCCCCAAAGGCCCGGCGGTATCGCCGCAAACGATTCAAGTTACCGGTCAATCGGGCGAGTGGCTGCAAATCGCGGCGGAAACGGGCCCGCTTTGGATCCGTGGCCAGGGCTTGGAGTTGAAGGCACCGCTTCAAAATTCGGAGCCGGAGTCTAGGCCCGCTCCCGCGCCGGAGAATCAGGCCCCTGCGGGGGGGACCCCACCCGAGAATCAGGCTCCTGCGGAGCCTACAACCGAGAATCAGGTTCCCGCGGAGCCTACACCGGTCCAGCCGCCTTCTCCGGCGGATTCAACGCCGGAAAAAGCGCCGGATCACGCACCGCAACCCCCGCAGGAACCGGTCCGGGGCGTAGTGACAGTCGAGGGGGAAATCGTTCAGTAGATGAAGCAGCCGGTCAATTCAATCTGTTGACGGCTTGCTCCAAAATGACAAAAATAGCGGCTATGGCTTCCGTTACAAGCAGGAGGTCAGTCGGGAATCATGAATCGTCCCTTCCACTTTCTACTCTAACGGACATCATAGCCGCTATTTTGCGAAAAATCGCTTCCTTCCTATTCTAACGGAAATATGAGCGCCTATTTGCTCCCTTTACCTCGAAAGCGGCCTCATTTTGCCGAAATAGCAGCTATGGCTTCCGTTAGAATTCCGATCCGCTCCGAAATGCCAAAATAGCGGCTATAGTTTCCGTTAGAACCAGGAGGTCAGGCGGGAATCGTGAACCGTCCCTTCCACTTCTGCTCTAACGGACATCATAGGCGTTTAAGGCCCTTATTCACTTGCCAGGCCCGATTCACGGGAGCATTTCCTGTGAATCGAGCCTGGTTTATTTTTACTCCCATAGAAGGAGGAACCAATAAAGTTGTCGAATTATGGCATACAGGCGTGGGTTTAGCCCGCAACTACGAGACAGGAGGACTACAAACTTCATGAACTTTTGGCAAACCCTCGGGATTGAGCCCACCGGGGACAAATCCGCGATAAAACGGGCATACGCGAAGCTTTTGAAAATTCATCATCCGGAAGATGACCCGCAGGGCTATCAAAAACTTAGAGAGGCTTTCGACCGGGCCATGAAAATAGCCATCGAAGAGGAAGAGGAAAATGAAGCTGACTATCAATGTAATGATGGTACTGACACTGATATTGATGTTGTTGCCGACGACATAAACCAGGGAATTAGATATAGAAGTACATACCGTTGGGTAGATGTGGCGCCGCATCAGGCGTTGAACGAGGTCCAACTATTTTTTCGGCAAATGAGAGAGTTGTATTGTGATTTCACGCGTCGGATCGATCCTCAAGAATGGAATGCGTTGATGGCGGATGATTTTTTGTGGAAAGTCGAGTATCAGGAAGAACGCTTGAACGTACTGATGTTATTTTTGGAAAAGCATCAAAATTTACCGCATGAGGTATGGCAAATCCTTGATAGATCCTTTCATTTGGTTGAAGACAAGGAATATTTGCTTGAGATTTATGACGAACCCTGGATTGAGTTTCTGATCAGGCAAATTTACGGGACCACTGCGCTGGATTACGAGTGCTTTGCCAACAGGGAGCTTCATTTCGATATCGAACATTATCTCACGCTGAGGCAACAGGCCCAAGCGATGTTAATGGAAGATCGAACGGAAGCAGCCGCGGACGTCTTGGCCGAAGCCCATCAACTCTTTCAGGATGATCCGGATTTGCAGTTGATGAGGGCTAAATATTTGCGGAAAGTCGGCAATAAGGAAGAGGCTCTCGCCAGCCTGGATGATCTTCTTGCGCTAAAGCCGAAAGATTATGAGGCTCATCTGCTAAGGGCACAGATTTATTACGAAGAGCAGATGTATGATGAGGCGATCCGGGAATGCGAATTGCTTCGGGAGTATCACGGTCTGGATAAAGATATTTGGAGCGTTTCTCTTGCCTCCAAGCTGGAATTGGGACGCCTCGAGGAAATCTGGAAGGAAAACGCGGAGACTCAAGTAAACTCCACGGGTTATGTTCATTTCCTTTTTGATGCTTCTCTGGGGCAAAGTTTGTGGAACAAGCATCTCTTCTCTCAAAAATATAATCCCTATTACAAGCTGTCGAAAAAAAACGCTATTAAATTCTTTAGCTTTACCTGCGGCGTCATCTTCCTTCGATTAAGCTGGCTGTATCTCATCGTTTTTTGGGCCGTCCAACTTCTGTTCCATCCGCCGGGATTCATGATCTTACTCTATTTCATACTTGGCGTGAGCGCCTGGAAGACTTTGCGAACGCTCAAATTGTTTTGTACCTGACCAAGGAGGATTCGGCAAGCATGTTAAAACACTATAGTTTCAGGAAACGCAGGCGGCTGGAATTGTATTTTCGCTGTATTTCCGCCTGCAGCGAGGAATGGATGCTCAATAACTATTATGTGGCCTACGAATTCGGGGTCATCGATCGTTATATTCGTAAAGGTCTGATCAAACACACGTTGGAGCATTGGGGAATTACGAATGCCTCCGAATTAAAGAAAAAAATCGACTGGCTGCTTCAGGATGGAGTCCGGGCCGAGTACAACCGCAAACATGCCTGTTTGGCCGCGCTGACGGAACAAGGAAGAAGCCGGTTTCTCGAGTCTGTGAAAGATGAGGCGGATTTTGAAAAATGGGGGGTCGTGCATAAATGCCTGCACCAGCTTCCTTCCGGAAATGTCGTGGCATATGATGGAGCCTGGGCCATCCTTCTGGCCCGTGTCGGATTGGCTTTAACGTTTTTGACGAAGAATGAAGCGTGGGAGATCAAGCTGAAAGCAGCCGACATGCTGCAAAAAAACTATCGAAGCTGGAACGAATTTAATGTGGGTTATATGTGCGGGGCCCATTTTTCCAAAAAAAAGCCGGGCATATCAGCCAGTTATACGCTTTTGCCTCTCCATAATCTGATGAGACACAGTTCCCTGCTGTATAAAAAGGCGCTGTGGCATACGGATCTGCTTCCGGATAAGGAGGCTGGATAAGGCCGGATAAAAACCGGCCCTTCCCTACTCTACCTTTGTTCTGCGCACAAGGGCGAAATCTTTCCCCGCCTGCACTTCGCCGATCAGCGAGTCCTCACTTTCCATAACATATTCGGTGTAATAGTCCACGGCCAGGCTTCCGTTTTCTAATTTCTCTACAATAAGGAGGTCATCCGTAGGCTGCGGAACCAGGCTTTTGGCGATTTTTACGGCTATCGCCTCGTTCCCGTAATCCCCCTGTTGCTCGGGTTTGGCATAATCGACCCGGTAGATGCGGTCATTCAGCAAACGGTATTCGTAACGCCCCTTCTCTCTGCGGTCCAATACTTTAAAGTCGGCCGTGCGAAAAGGATCGTCCTCGTCCATCGGTACGGCTGAATAGATAAAGTCCGTTTCGTCGGCAAAATCAACGTCTTCCGCCAGCGAAGCCAGGCTGATTCCCTGATCGGCCGCAATAAAGCTATAGCGGTTTCCATGAAAATCCACTCGCTCCAGTTCGGTGTGCGGCGACTGCTTTTTCCTAAAAGCGATGTAGTCCTCGCTGTGCGTTTTGACTGAACTATTGCAGAAATTGTATACCGGCCCGTAAAGAACGGGATCGATATTTTTGCCGTAGTCATCCGCCTGTCTGAAAATGTCCTGCATCTTGTCGTCCATGAATTTGTGTTCTTTATTTACGTACACCTGAATCTCACTTTCGCCGTTGCCGAAGATCTCGACCATTTTGTCCAAAAACGCTTTGCTTTGCTCCGCATGTTTGCGGCTGTTCTTTTCTTCCCCTTTGAAAAAGATCTCCAGTTGAATGCTGTAATCCTGATCTTTCAAAAACTTCGCGATATCCCCTTCATATTTTTGCGAGAGCGTAAAATAACTGTTATGCCGGTCGCCGGAATTGTAATGGCTGAAATAATGGGAGATCCAGAAGTACCCCAATTTCTCCCCCTCGCCGATCAGGCTGGACAAGTCAAATTTTCGGATATGGTATTGTTTGGAGACGCCGTATATTCTTATAATATGTTCCTCAATACCGCGTTTGATTTCCGCGGCCTGATAGTTATCGGCAATGAGCCGGTCGGTTTGGCCGGTGAGTTGCCCCCAATTTGTACTGACCAGCACATTAAAAACCTCGCCATTTTGTGCCATACGAACTACACCCTCATTAGGAACTTTCCGTTTAAAACTGGGAATAGGCCCGTTTGGCGAGGAAGCCAGCGCTACTTCAATGACTTCGGCGTCCGTCATCCCGTACTTTTCCTTCACATAATTTATGGCCAACCGGCTGATTTCATTTTCTTTGGCTTTTCTCTTGTCTGCGGATGTCGAACATCCCGAAAACAATAAGCCGATAATACATATCATAACCGTTAACTTCTTCATCCTTTCCCCTCCCCATGCAACAAACGCATAAGGAGATATTATTACAATAACGCAATTAGCACTAGATCCTAATGTCCCTTTTCAAGTTTCCGATAAACAGGACCAACTTAACCACACCGATGCCTAGTGCGAGGATGCATAACAGAAAGACGAGATGGCCAATCCCCGGTAACCAGGAGAACAGCACGCGCCATGGGGCTACAAAACAGCCCGCTCTGAAAAGCAGCGTAACGGGAACTGCGAAATTAAACATTAGGAGAAACAGGACAGACGACAAGTTTCGCAGCGGAGTACGCGTAATACTAACTTTCCGTTTGAATAGGCGCATGATGGATATCCCCAGCAGTACAGCCACGGCTAGACCGACAAGATCAATGACGATGTATGTCGCCATAACATTTCCTACATCTGTCTGCGGTTGGCGGCCGTGTAAAATATCACGAATCCCGTCCGTAATCATTTCGAATTTGCCGCCGCGGACCAGATAATCATGCGCGTTAATCAATACGATGATCCCTGTGTCGCCGTCCAGCACCATCGAAGAGTGAAAGTTCTCGACATCGCCCTGATGCCTGACTACCCCATCGGCAATTTCCCATCCCATTCCATAATATCCGTCAATCGTAGGGTCGGGAACCGCTGGTTCATGCATGCGACGGATGCTCTCGGTGGAAGCAACTGAGCTATCACCGAATTTTCCATCATTCAGCTGTGCCATGAGATAATGGGCCATATCATCCGCACTGGAAATCAGGTAGGCGGAGGCAAGCATGGAAGGGTTGTCCGGCTGCTCTGTGGGGAACATGTACCCAAAAAAGGATTGGTAACCTTGCGCTAGACCATGCTTCTTGGCCGCTAACGTTGAAGTGAAACTGTTCTTCATATCAAGGGGTTCGAAGATATTCTTCCGGACGTAATCCGCATAGGACATCCCCGAGACACTCTGGACAATCCCGCCCAATATATCGTAATTGGCATTGGAGTATTGATATTTTGTCCCTACCGGCTCACTTAGAGGGGTATCTTTAAAACCCTGGATCAGTTTTTCAATGGTTGGCTCGGTGCCGACAAAACCAATCCGCCCGGTATAAGTAGACAACCCGCTGTTATTATTTAGCAAATGCTTGACCAGAATTGTACCGGACGCCTTGCGGTCGGCCAATTCAAATTGAGGCAAATAGTCCCGAACCGGCGCTTCCAAGTCCACTTTCCCCTGTTCTGCCAACTGCATGATGGCCAGAGCCGTAAACGACTTGGAACTTGAGCCTAAAATAAAGGGAGTTTGCGCGGTAACAGGCTGCCCCTGCGGGCCTGCGACGCCATATCCCTTCAAATAAAGGGGCTGATCCCCCCTGACTATACCTATGGCTACCCCGGGGAGCTGGAGCTTGTCCATCATCGTCTCGACAAATTTATCGATTTGGGTTGTCTCCTCCGCGGAGGCTTGGAACCCTCCAGTTGCTTGTACTTTAGCGTTAGGCCCAAAGATATTGACGATCCCAAAGATTAGAATCATGATGACCGGAAAAACTCTTGATCGGTTCGATTTCATCCTTTTATCCTCTTCTCATTGACAAATTACTTTAAGCATATCAAATGAGAAATTCCCCCAGTCTTACATTTACCTTAAGATCGACGCGAATTTGTTAAAAGTCAGCCAAAAGGTGTTACACTAATGCCGATTGAACGCGCGGATTAAATCAAGTTCGCTACAAGAAATCGTCAAAACAGGAGGTCATCGCATTGTTTTTATTTAAATCCAAACCTCGGAAAATGATCCCGCTCTTAATGTGCGGGTTGCTCATCGCATCCGCGGCTCTTCAGCCGAAAGTATCCGCCTCGGCCACGGAGCGCCAAGCTGCCGTGCCATTGGAAGCTAAACAAGTGGAGGCTTTTGTGGACGAGTTCTTTAATCAGCCTCAAAACAAAGAGCAGTTAACAGGCGCAGCGGTCGTTCTCGTCAAGGGAGACCGGGTTCTGTTTCAAAAAGGCTACGGTTATGCCGACCTCAAAAGCAAAAAGCCGGTAGATGCGGAGAACTCCGTCTTTCGGATCGCCTCGATCTCCAAATTGTTCACGGCAACAGCCGTCATGCAGCTCGTTGAACAGGGGAAAATAAATTTGCAGGGAGATGTCCAAGCTTATTTGGGCGATTTGAAAATTCCCAACAAAACCGATAAAACGCTCACGATGGAGCATTTGTTGACGCATACTACCGGATTTGATTATACGGATAGTCCGAATCTTTCCGAAAAAGAGGTTCCGAACAACCAGTTTATCAAGCAACAGGTACCGACGATTGTCCGCGATCCGGGTGAAGCTTACCGGTATGACAATTACGCCTTTAATCTACAGGGGTATATCGTGGAGCGGCTGTCCGGTGTTCCCTTTAGTCAATATGTGCAAAAACATATCCTGGAACCGCTTGGCATGGAGAGCAGCAGCTTCCAAATGACGTCCGAACTGCGGGAGCATCTGGCTACCCCTTACACGGCGAAGAAGGAGCCGATCCCCGAATACCTTTCCTACCCGGCCGAGGCGCCGGACGGTGGGATGTTCTCTACAGGGGGAGATATGGCCAAATTCATGATCGCCCAGCTCAATGGCGGACAACTGGCGGACGCCCGAATTTTAAGCAAAGAATCGGTGAAGAACATGCAGCAAATCCATCATCGGATTCACCCGCAGATCCCCGGCACGGCTTACGGGTTTGAAACCTTTTACAGCAACAACTATAATGGTCAGTCGGTCATCGGCAAAGGCGGGGATTTGTCGGGTTACCACTCCTGGATGTGGCTTATGCCCGAACAGAAAGTAGGCGGTTTTATCGTTGTTAACGGTGACGGCACGAATTTGCGCGAAAACTTTTTCGCAGCCTTCATGGATCATTTCTATCCCGAAACGCCGAAACAGAAATCGTACCTTAACACGTCCAAAACGGAGCTCAGCCAACTGACGGGGGTTTATCAAGATCTAAGAATCCCCTTTTGGGTATTTCAAGTTACGGTGACCGACGACGGACAACTGACCATCGTGGATCCCTATGGATCGCATACCCTCCGGGAAATCGAGCCGATGTTGTTTGAGGATGAACAAGGGATTAAGGCCGCTATTAAAGTGAATTCAAACGGAACTCAATATTTGTACTATAACAAAGTAGATAGTTGGGCGAAAAAAGCCTCCGAGCCTAAAGAATATACGGATGTTAGTAAGCAGCATCCCTATGCGCCATGGATTTATGGAGCGGATCAACTCGGATTTTTAAACCCTGCGGCGGATGGCGCTTTTCACCCTGAGCAAGAAATGACCCGGGCCGAGTTTATTGCGGAACTTATGCGCATGACAGGATTGGCCCCGGCAAAAACAACAACGCTAACGGGTGATGCGGGAGATGCTCCTTATTTGGGGTTTGTGCAAAGAGCCATGGACCTTGGGTTTGTTCAAGGAAACGCGAAAAGCAAACAGGTTTACGATACTGGTCAAATCATTTCACGGCAGGAAGCCGCGGTCCTGATTTGGAGAGCCGCGATGACAGCCGGCGTGAATACGTCGAATTCCCCGGGCATTCAATTGCTTGGGGAGACGGACCCTTGGGCCGTGGATGCGGTGCAGTATATTGTGAATCATGGCATGTACGGGCCGGAAATCACCAAGGACTCCGCCGGCATCGACTATCGGTCCAAGCAACCCCTGCTGCGGCAGGAAGCCGCCGTTTTGTTAAACCTTTTTTGCAAAAAACTGACCCTTTAAATAATCTTATTCCCGACTGAACAGCACAAAAGAGCCCGGTACCCCAAGTGGGTAACAGGCTCTTTTGTGTTGGGTGCCGGGTGTTGGGTGCCGGGCCTCGGCTTCCGATCGCAAGAACGTAGTGCCCCATCAGACAACTTGATAACAGAGAATTCCTGCAGATTTGCATCTTTTTTCGTATCCCCTCGTGAATCGGCTTAAATACCTGCAGATTTGCATCTTTTTGGAGTTGGAAGTGTGTTGGAAAGTGCGCTAGGCACCTTGATCGCCGTGGGCTAGAAACGATTTGGATGTCTGTGGATGTGAGACTGCGTACTTATCGACTGCGTATATCGAGCACCTCGCTCCAAATCATAGTTGAAGCAGCGACGTATGCTCATTTTCCCCCACTACGATGTCTGATGAGGCACTAGCGGCGGTACAGCACAAGTTCAAATGAGGTTTGTCCGTTCCCGTTGTCCAGACGCAGCTCGCCGCCATGCCGCTCCATAATTTGCTTGGTAATCGACAAACCGAGCCCGGTTCCCCCATCCCCTTTCCGGGTTGAATCTCCCCGCACAAACGGTTCAAAGATGACGGCTTTCAAGGCATCGGAAATCCCGACTCCGTTATCGATCACCTCAAGCCTTACCATAGCTCCGAAATCCGTTAGGCGTACGGTCATTTCCGTACCCGGCGGATTATAGCGGAGCGCATTGGATAACAGATTGGAAACCGCTCTCCGCAGCAACCCGGCATTATACGCCACCGTGACCTGAACGGCGGGAATGTCCAGGTTTAACACAAATTTGCGTTCCTCAAATTGATCATAATAATCGGCCACGGTCTCCCTCAACAGTTCGGCCAGATCGCCCGGGGCGGCGCGCAGCGGAAAATCGGGGCTATCCAGCTTGGACAACTCAAAGATGTCATCGATCATCGATGCGACCTGGATGGATTTGTTGTAAATCAATTGCAAAGCCTTCATCCGGTCCGTCTCATCGTCTATCATTTCAAGCTGAAGCGCTTTGGCATAACCCAGAATAGAGGTGACGGGCGTCTTCAAATCATGGGAGAGATCGACAAGCATCCGGCGCTTGCTCTCCTGCAGATGGCGGTTCTCCGCCTCCGCCTGCTGCAAGGACTCGGCCAACGCATTAAAATACCTCTCCACCCGCGCAAACTCGTCCGTTGCCTGAATATCCAGCCGTTCCTCAAACCGCCCTTGCCGCATCTCCCCCATCGCTCCCGCGATTTGCTCCAACGGTCCGGTGATCCGCTTCGCCGTCCACAAGCTGTAGACCGCAACATTGGCGCCGAACAATAGCAGCAAGAACAGCAACCCGGACAAGCGAAGCTCGACGGTTTCCCGCTCCATATCCATCGCGAAGCCCAGGAACACAAGGAGGGTCACAACTAAAGTACAGGCGGAAAAAATATGGCTCTTCACCAATCGGCGGTACAGTGTGTTTTTCTTCATGAGAACTCCTCTTTCCTGGCGAACTTGTAGCCCAAGCCGCGAATCGTTCGGATATAGACCGGTTGCCGGGGATTGTCCTCAATCTTCTCCCGCAGCCGGGAGATATGTACCATGATCGTATTGGCGTCTTCATAATAATAGTCCGACCAAGCCTGCTCAAACAGCTGTTTTTTCGTAAAAACCCGGCCCGGAGCATCCATAAATGTCTTCAGCAGCTTATATTCAATGGCGGTTAACTGAATTTCCTCCTCCTGCTTATACAGAACACAGTTCCGGTTGCACAGCCTCAGTTCTCCGATGACCACAGACTCCGACTGGATCTCCTCGATCAGGGAATCCGTCGGCGGCTCATTGAACTCATAGGTCCGTCTGAGCATGGCTTGTACTCGGGCTACCGCTTCCAGCGGATTAAAAGGCTTCGCCAAGAAGTCATCGGCTCCCAATTGCAGGCCGAGAATTTTATCGCTGTCCTGATTTTTCGCCGAGATCATAATCACCGGAAGCTTATATTCCGTGCGCAACTGCTTGAGCAGTTGAATGCCGTCGAGTCCGGGCATCATGATGTCAATGACCGCCAGATCAATCCTGCGCTCCCGGATACATGTCCACGCCTGCGCGCCATTATAAGCTTCTATAACAACCAGATCTTCCTTCTCCAAAAAAAGCTTCAGCAGCGCAACAATATCCGGATCATCATCCGCCAGCAGTATGGTCTTTTGCATGAAATCACGCTCCCCTATCATCTCATCGACATTTTTCGTCCGTTCCTTTAGTTTAGCACTTTCCGCCCGAATTTCCGGTATTTTTAAGACGGATTTAAGATTTTCGAAAGTTCAGCGAAAGAGCGCGGCTGTATTCTGGAACATATATTTTCGATTCCAATACCGCTGGAGGTTTTTCCATATGAAAAAAACAATCACTATACTGCTGCTTCTCCCTCTTTTCTTCAATATGTTCTATTTTGTTCCGTCCGCCCAGGCGGCCGGCTCGTCCGATTTCTCCATCACAGCGGAGCGGCTGGAACAACTCCTTGATCCTATGATGGATGAGGAAACCAGCAAGGGGTATATCCATGGGACGGCGGTAGTCGTAACCCAAGGAGAACGCATTTTGTTCAGCAAGGGATATGGCTATGCCGATGTGGACAACAAGCGGTCTGTTGATCCCGCGCAAACGATCATGCGGGTTGGCTCGATTACGAAAACGGTGACCGCCACCGCCGCCATGCAATTGGTCGAGCAAGGGAAGCTGACCCTTCACGACGACCTGAACCGGTTTCTGGTCGGCTACAACGTGCCGGTTTTCGGAAAAAAACCGATAACGCTGCACCACCTGCTAACGCATACCGCCGGATTGGATGAAGCGGTTTACGAAATCACCTCGCTCTCCAGATCGAACCATCTGTCGGCGGAACAATTTTTGAGTAAATACTTCCGCGACCATCCCCCCGTGCGGGAGCCCGGGGAACAATACGCCTACAGCAACGCCGGACTCGGACTGGTAGGGAATTTGATCGAACAGAACTCGGGCGCCGACCTTAATACTTATATGTCCAAGCATTTATTTACGCCGCTGGATATGCCCAGCGCAAATCTGACGGTACCCGAAAATAACCCGAACATGGCCAAATCGTACAATTATACAAGCGGTCATTATGAGGAAGTCCCCTACACTTTCCTGAGTATACCGGGGGCCGGCGGCCTCAGTGCCACGCCGAATGAGTTTGCCCATTTTATGATCGCCCAGTTGAATGGCGGACAATATCAAGGCACGTCGATTTTGGAGCCTTCCACCATTGAAACGATGCATGAGCAGCAGTTCGCCGAACATCCGGATTTGCCCGGGATGGGCTACGGTTTTTACCGGGGACGCTTGGCCGGCGGGATCGAGACCCTGTCTCACACCGGAGACGTAGAAGGCTTTAACGCCAGAATGCTGCTGATCCCCGCGAAGCGGATTGGCGTCCTGGTAGTCAGCAATGCGGTTATCGAAGGATCCACGCAAATGAATCAAAAAATCGAGGATGCCATTACCGGACTGATCGCCGGACCGGAGAAAATGGGCAAAGCGCTGTCATATTCCCGGGAGCAATTGCAGCAGTATGAGCGTACTTACTCCTTCTCGGGCGCGCCGAAGCGGGGATGGGGCAAATGGCTTTATTTTCTCGGAGGCAAAGATTTTGAGGTCAAAGCGGCCGAAGGCCGGCTTATCCTGACGGGCGTGTTCCCGGATGGGAGCGGCGAGCGTAAAGAGCTAAGCTATGTGCCGATCGCGGAAGGCCTATTTCAAGAGGAAGGGGGCGGCGGAAAGCTATGGTTTGAACAGGGCGATCACGGATGGCAAATGACCCTCGCACAGGAAACGACACTGGCGGAACAGCCCGGATTCCTGCACCGTCCCGTGTTCTTGCTTGGCATATACGCCGGCTCGGGATTGCTGCTCATCGCCCTGCTGGCCATCTGGCTTGTGCGTTACGTCGTCCGCTTATTCCGGAGAACAAAGAAGCCCATTTCCTTGCACATTACCGCTATCACGCTGCTGATGTCCATTTTTCTGGTCGTGCAATTGGTATATGGCAACACCGAAATTACGTACGGATATCCGGGCTGGTTTGCCTGGGGCATCTCCTCCCTGCCGCTGGCAGCCGTGATGATCGCCGTTCACTTGCTATGGCGGGACGGCATCCGGTCCGGCAAGAAAACCTCCGCTGCGCTCGGCAGATGTGCGTTTGCCGCAGGATGCATCGCCTATACCGCGTTCCTGTTCTATTGGAATATGCTGTCCATTCATGCCTGGTAGGGTGCGCGGAAATTCCTCCACCTGGCGTGGTCCGCAAGCCGGAACAATAACCAGCGCTAACACTTAGCGGGAAAACCTCCCGTTAATTCGCCCCTTGCCGCCCACGGCTAGCGATTAGCTGGAAAACCTCCAGCTAATTTAGGGGGCAGAGGTTCTTATCGCCCCTATCCGGCGGGTTTAGCGGGAGAAATTCCAGCTAAATGGTGCAATATGGGCGAAACGAGCCAAATTAACAGGAGAGATTCCCGTTAATGGATCGAGTTCATTCAAAAAGCGGCTTGCCGATGGAGGCAAGCCGCTTTTTTGATTGGCGATCAGTAATACTCCGTTACCGAAGGCCGGCTGGAGATGATGCCCTCGCTGTCCAGCTTCTTCTTGAGGTAGGATTTGTCCGAGGAAATGAGCAGGCTCATGACGGCGTCGACCACAAACAGGAAAGTGATGTGATTGGACATCATGGCGCTGTTGCTGACGGACATTTTGTCCGGCACGATGATGTTCGTTTCCGCGGCCTCGGTGACCGGGGAAGAATCGTAGCAGGTGATGGCCACCGTCTTCGCCTGGTTCATCTGCGCCGTGGATACCGCGTCGATAATTTCCGGCGTCGCGCCGGAACGGGTGAACGCGATGACGATGTCCTCCGCCGTGGCCTGGGACGCCGCGATTTTCATCGCGCGGCTGTCGCTGCTGGCCTCCGCGCTGATCCCGATCAGCGACAGGCGGTTCTTCAGGGCCATGGCCGAGAGGAAAGAATCGAAGATGCCGAAAATGTGGATGCGCCTGGCCTGCTTCAGCATTTCCGCCACACCCTGCAGCGCCTCCTCGGAGATCATCGCCGACGTGTTGACGACCAGCTCGTTGTAATCGAGGGCCAGTCCGTCGATGGGCGTGATTTCGCGGCGTTCTTTTTTCCGCGTCTGCATTTCCCGGTAAAACGTATCCTGGGCGATCGCGATCTTGAAATCGTTAAAACCCTTAAACCCGATTTTCTTGCAAAAACGGTTGATGCTTGTCTCCGAAACGCCGATCTCATTGGCAAGCGCCGTAATCGTATGCTGGGTAATAAACTCGGGATGATGAATGACAAAGTGAGCGATCTGGTTTTCGCCGTAGGTAAATTTTTGCTTGAGCGATATGATTTTTGCAATCACCGCGGGTACTTGCGAAGCCATGATATGTCCTCCTGCATTTGCGATTAAACCGCTCCGAAGGAACGACCTTTCGCAGTAAACGATTTACCTATTATAGCATATGGAGTCCACTCTCGCCCAAAATTGTTTTCCACTTATTCACATTTTCCACAAACTGCTCCATTTTCATCCGGTCCGTCTGCACGAGGTAAATATTGTCCAGCAGGCTAGGCAGATAGGGGAGCCCGAGCAATTCCTTGCAAAAAGCGTGCGCCGCAATCTCGCTCGTCTGCAAGATCGTGGCCATTCGGCGGAAGGGGCCGAGTTTTAGGCACTCCACCGGCTCCAGCAGCTCATTCGTAAACCGCCCGCTGCGGTACTCCAGCAAGTGATAATACTCATGCGCCAGGTGGATGTCCACGATCCTCTCGAAGGTCACGGGGCCGAGCGCCCCGTCCGATGCCGCAGCCGCGGCTTGAAGCTGATGCATGGATTCCCGGTAGACGGTGATCTCCGGGACCTTTCCGCTCCAGTCCAGTTGAGCCCGCAGCGCCACTTTGAAGGCACCGTTGCCCGCACCCGCCGATGCCGCCAGATTGAAGCGGACCCCCGCCTGATCGAGAAGCTGCCGGATGGGCTGCCCCTTCAGCCGGGCCGCCGCTTCCCGTCCCATCTCCAAAGAACGCGACAAGTAATACCCGTACTTCCCGGGTTCGATTTTATGAAAAACCGGATCCCTCTCCAGCTCCGCGAAAGCCAGTACCTCATCGTTAAGGCCCAGGCTGCGGATCTCGTAAACAGGATGCCGGCCCGCGCCCGCGCCGACGCCCACGCGCTGCTCCTGCCCCTGTTCCCGTTCCTGTTCTCGTACTTGTACACCTGTCATGGCCACCTGCCCCCTCACGCTTTTAAGTCTATTGGTACGCTACCGCGAGCCAAACTTCCTCCTCGCCCAGCATTTCCGTCTCCATGTCCAGGATGGACAGCAATTGTTCCCTGGTCTGCATCCCGGTCAGATCGAGCATTTTCTCCCGGAAAAACAGGAAGACCTTCGGAATCGTAGCATTGGCGTCGGAATAAATCGTATGCTCATCCAGGAAACCCACGAATGCGTCGTGCCGCTCCTTCTTGGCAAATTGGCCGTAATGCACGCCGGCCTGCTTGAACCGGACCACGCCCTCCCGGTCAACCACGCTGACGGAGATGCGTTTCTTCTTTAGAAGGCCGAAGAAGGATTTACGGATTTCTTCGCTAGCGAACAGATGCCATCTCCCCGTCTGGGCGGCCAGCCTCATGGAATCGACCGGCGCGTCCACGGAGCTTGCCGCGATGCTGCGCATTTCGTCTTCGGTTAATGCCGCCTGTCCCAGATCCTTGGACCGGAGCTCCGTCGAACCGGTCGCGATCGCGCGCAGAATGTTCTTCTGGTTATCGATTTCGATGGTAATTTCCACGGTTTCTTCGCTCGCGCCGGACTGGACGATTTTATCCATCACATCGCTGCGAATCCGCTTGATATCCGCCTCGGTCGGATTGATGACCGTACGTTCGATCTGCTCCTTGACCATAGCCAAAGCAACACCGATCGTCGAGATATACGGCGCGTTCTTGGCGATCTGCCACTTCATCCGCTCCTTCTCGGCCATCGCCGGCACGAGGACGGCCCCGCTGCCGCCTCCGCCGACCAGGGTGACGAAGTTGCGGTCCAGCTCATAGTCCGCGATCATTTCATTGACCGTTTTCATCGTCTTCTCGATCGCGATATCCATCACCTGACGGGCCGCCGCCTCTCCGGAAATCCCCAGATGCGCGCCCAAGGCGTCCCAGGCCAAGCGGGCGCTCTCCTTCCCGGCGTAAGCATAGTCCCCTTCCGGCACATAGCCGAGCAGGTTGGCCGCTCCCGCCAAGGTGAAGGAGAATTCCTCGCCGCTTCCGCCTTTCGCGATGGCGTATTCGGGGGCGTCTCCTTCGCGCGGGCTGATGAACAGCACCCGCGCGTCCTGTAGCTGTGCCGGATCCGCGAAGCATTCGTAGGCTTTCCCGGCGATATGGGCGCTCCGCGGGCCGACGTCGACGATCTTGCCGCCCGCTACCCGGATCATACTGCCGCCGGCGATGCCCAAGGTCCGCACATCCAGGGATTGCAGGTAGGTGCGGTGTCCCCCGACCTGCGCGTTCTGGATCATGACCTTGCCGTTCTTGATGACCGAGATGTCCACGCTCGTGCCGCCCACTTCAAAAAAGATGCCGTCGGAAATTTTCTCGTACATCAGCGCTCCGGCCACGCCCGCGGCCAAACCGGACAGCATCGTCAAAATCGGGCGTTTCCGCACCTCGTCGATGCTCATGACCCCGCCGTCGCAGCGCATGATCATCAGCTGCGAGGAGATGTTCGCGTTCTTGACCGATTTCTCGGTCATGTTGGCCGTCTCCATCATCTTCGGAATGAGGCTGGCATTGATGACCGCCGTTCTCGTCCGCGTCCGCAGGCCGTACAGCTGCGAAATTTCGTGCCCGCCGGTGGCGAACACGCCCCGTCGCTGGGCCGCTTCGACGACGCGCAGCTCATTCGCCGGATCATCCACGCTGTACGCCTCCGAAGCGACGATGACCTCCGCCCCCTGGGAGAGCAAATCCTGCAGCCCCTGCTCCACGGCCTCATCTTTCAGATTTTTGGAGTCCAGGTACGTGTGGTAGGTTTGCAGATTTTTGCCGGGCGCAAGCTCGATTTGTCCCGGATTGGATTCGCTGCGCGCGCTCAATCCGTCCATCCCCGCCCCCATGCCGAGGATGCCGACTTTGGCGACATCCCCTTCCAGCAAAGCGTTGGTCGCCTGGGTCGTACCGTGGGCGATAAAGGTCACGTCCTCGGGGGCGATGCCCTTGCTCTCCAAAATTGTCTGCAAAATTTGCACGATCCCTTTAGCCACGCCGTCCTCATCATGGTGCGTAGTCGGAATTTTCATTTTTTCAATAATCTCGAACGTTTCGTTATCCAGCACGACCGCATCGGTAAACGTACCGCCGACATCGATGCCTACCCTTACTTTTCTACCCATTTCATAGCTCCCTCCTATCTCTCTAAACCATGCCGTTCTCCCGCTTAAAAGACGACAAGCGCACCCCAGACCATCGAGATCAGCACAGCCGTGACCATCCAAGGCAGGGTCCGTTTCAAAATATCGTTAATGTCGCTCTTCGTAAAATCGGCCACCCAAACGTTATGGGAGTTGGTCGGGTCGGAGACGGACTGCACATTGCTGACCACCCGCAGCGCCAGCATGGCCGCGATCGGCGTCATGCCCGCCCCTACGAACAGCGCGGCGATACCGCTGCCCAGTCCCCAGACGTTCAACGGACCGCGATAAATCGCCAGCGGCGACAAAATGGTAAAGAACAGAATGTACATCAGCGGGCTGTTCGGCAGCACCGCTTCGATCAACGGCGAAATAATCGCCGTCACCTGCGGCGCCATAACAGCGTTGACCAGCATGCCGATGCCGATCATCAGCCCCAAGGCTCCGGCCACATCCTGAATCCCTTCGACGAGGGAGCTGGAGAGCACGTGCACCGGGCGTTTCGGCCAGGACAGGATCAGCGTGGCAACCGCGCCGATGATAACGGCGGGCACGATATCCATCTTGAAGACGAACACCATAATGACCGGTACCAGCGGGCTGATCAGCGCGACCGCCGGCACTTTGCGGCCATCCGCGGACGGCGAGGTCGCCGGCATCGCCCACGCTTTGCGGCCGCGCCCGTCGCGGCGGGCATAATAGACGATCATGATCATACTGATGACGATCAGCGGCAAGGCGGCGATCAACGTGTAGTCGGCGACGGTCGAAACCGGCAGACCCATGACATCCACGTAAACCGCCCAGTTGGAAACGTTGAACAGCACCCCGACGCCTACGGCAGACAGTAAGACGACGGAAGCCAGAAATTGGCTGATGCCGGCGGTCAGCATAATCGGGATAATGATTGTCCCTACGAGAATGACCATCCCCAGACCGCTCGCCGCGGAAAAGATCACCGAGGCCGTCACGAAGAACAGCAGCGCGATCAGCACCGGCTTATCCCCGGCCAGCTCGGCGGCTTTACGGATAATCGATTTGGTAACCCCGACTTTATTCAGGATTTGCCCGAACCAGGCGCCGAAGATCAGCCCGGCGATCGCCGTGGACAGCCGCATCGACCCTTGGGCCAGAATCGTTCCGCTGAGGGTCGCCGTTTCGGGATCCCCGGAAGACCAAGGTACGCCCGCAATAAGCGCGAACAAGATCGCCATGCTCGGCAGCGCCAGAATCGTCGGCAGCTTCCGGGTCATCATCAGCCCCGCAAACAGAAGAAATACGAGTAAAATGCCAATAGCCTGTACCCACATGATTGAACTCATGGTTCAAGTCCCCTTTACCGTTCAAATGAAAAGCTGAATAAGTTGAACTCTCGTTTGCAGATAGAGCATCGTGCAAAAACTAGCGGAAGTCTAACGGCTGGAGCAGCCGCTATTTTGCGAAAAGTAACCCTTTGGAAATTCTAACGGTCGTGAGAGCCCTTATTTCCCCTGGGTTCCCTCCCTAACGTCCCTAACGGCCAGGTTTATTCGAAATAAGCGCTGTGTTGGCCGTTAGAATTGGAAATCGGCGTTTTTAGGACAAATAACGGCTGTGGCAACCGTTAGAGTAAGAGTAATAATACCCTCAGACCTCCAGGTAAGCCCCCTGCTCCTTCAGCACGCTTTGTACGCGTGCCACGTCAACCTGCTGGACCTCCAGGTTTTGCAGCGCCGCCTGAGCGGCCGCGACCCCGCCCGCATGCCCGATGGCGCCGGTTGTCGGCGTCGTCCGGACGGCGGCCTGGGCTTCGAAGGTGGCCGAGAGGCAGCGGCCGATGACGATGACATTCTTCAGCGTGGGAGTTACGAGGCAACGGTACGGAATGCTGTACATGCCTCCCCATTCCAGCTTCTCGTGCTTGGTCCCCTCGCCGTCGGGGTTATGGATGTCGATCGGATAGCCGGAATGGGCGATCGTGTCCTCAAACTTCTTCTGCGACAAAATATCGGCGGCCGTCAGCGTGTAAAGGCCGATAATCTGCCGGGAGCCGCGGACGCCGATCGATGGGCCCGTCGATTCCACGGTAGCGTTTTCAAAACCGGGAATGTATGTTTTCACGAAATGTTCCAGTTCCCTGCACTGTTTCCGCCCTTCCGTCTCGGCCCGGCTGAGGCTCCAGGCATCCGTACCGTCATGTCCCAGAATCCGCGTCGTATTCAGGATCACTTCGCCGGGCGTATTCGTCTCGAAGAACAGAATATCTTCCCGGGGAATGGAAATTTCGCCCCGTTCTTTCGCCTTTTTAAACAGGCTGACAAAGCCGGCGGTCGACAATCTCGGCGCCTTCTCGATAATCGAGGTATCGCCATTGTAAAGCGGGAAATCCTCCGGATGGGCATGGATATATTCCTTGACCTTCGCGATGTCGACATTGATCATCTTCATTTTCAGCGTCATCGGCTGGGTGGCCCCGTCGCTTTCCCGCCCCTTCGTAAAGGCGGCTCCCGCACGGACGGACAGATCGCCGTCCCCGGTCGCGTCGATAAACACTTTGGCGGACAAGCGGCTTAACCCGGATTTATTGCAAACCGTAATGCCGGTGACCCGTCCATCCTCCGTGTGTACCTCCGCCAGCATCGTGTGGTACAGGATTTGGCCCCCGTTCTCCAGGACCATAGATTCCAGTTCCACCTTCATCGCCTCGGCATCGAACGGAGTGACCGAATACGTAAATCCGACCGTGTCAAAAATATGTCCCGGCGATTTGCCCACCCTCTTCAGCCTTTCGATCAGCTCATCGGTTAAGCCTTGAATGGCTTGCTTCTCCCCGGCATGAAAGGTCATCATCGGGCCGACTCCGTTGGCGGTCAAGGTCCCTCCCAAATAACCCTGGGATTCCACAATCAGCGTGTTCGCGCCCGATTTGGCCGCCGCTACCGCGGCCATCGTCCCGGAGATGCCGCCGCCCATTACTATGACGTCAAAAGACTCCATCCTGCATTTCCTCCTTATTTGTGGTTTTGGCTGTTTCTTGTGTTCTAAAGTAGCAGAACCAAATCGACTTGTAAATGATTTTGTTTATTTTTTTCTAAATATCCGTTAAATTAGAAAATAATTTTCTTTACATGTAAGGTATATGTTTTTATACTGGAAAATAGATCGATGTATGCGTTTTATTTTTTTTGGAATCCAACTAAAGGAGCCAGGGAATGGAGTATGGAGAAACTACTGGAGCAATTGAAAGGACAGTTGATCGTATCCTGTCAGGCTTATCCGGGAGAGGCGCTGTACGGCAGCCATATTATGACGGCTATGGCGAATGCCGCCAAGGATGGAGGGGCTGCGGCCATCCGGGCCAACTCGCCGCAGGATGTGGCGGCGATTAAAGAAGGCTGCGGCCTGCCGGTAATCGGAATCTGGAAGCGGAGCTATCCCGGCTCGGACGTGTATATCACGCCCTGCCTGTCCGATGCGGAGCTGATTTTTGCGGCCGGGGCAGATATCGTCGCCGTGGATGCCACGGGGCGGGAGCGGCCCGGGGGCGAATCGCTGGAAGGCCTCGTGTCCGGGATCCGGCGGCGGCCGGGACGGCTGCTGATGGCCGATGTCTCGACCGTGGAAGAAGGGATCGCCGCCGCCGCGCTCGGCTTCGATCTGATCTCCACGACGCTGTCCGGCTACACGCCTTACAGCCCGAAGAACGAAGGGCCGGACTTCCGGCTGGTGACGGAGCTGGCGTCCGCCGTGCGGGTTCCGGTCGTCGCCGAGGGCCGGATCCACAGCCCCGAAGAGGCCGCCGAGGCCTTCCGGGCGGGAGCCTTCGCCGTGGTCGTCGGCACGGCGATTACCCGGCCGCACACGGTGACGGAGCAGTTCGTCCGCGCCATACGGGGGGCCGGACCGGCCGGTGACGGCCGATGAGCCGGACGCGCGGAGCGATCGGCATCGATCTCGGCGGCACCGGCATCAAGTCGGCGCTGATCGGCACGGACGGCGGCGTCCGGCATTTCCGCACCGTGCCGACGGAGGCCGCGCGGGGCAGGGATGCCCTTCTGGCGAAGCTGTCCGGCCTCATCGGAGAGCTTCGCCGGACCGCCGCGCAGGAGGGGATGGATCTGCTGGGCATCGGCGTCGGGACGGCCGGGACGGTCGATACGGCCGGGACGGTCGCCTATGCGACGGAGCATCTGCCCGGCTGGACGGGAACGCCGCTGCGCGAGCTGCTTGAGCGGGAGACCGGACTTCCGGTCGCGGTGATGAACGATGTCCATGCCATCGCCCGGGGCGAGCAATGGAAAGGCGCCGCGCAGGGTCTCCCGAGCTTCGTCTGCGTCGCCCTCGGTACGGGAATTGGAGGCTGCATCGTGAGAGACGGCACCATGTTTACGGGGGACGACGGCTATGCGGGCGGCTTCGGCCACCATATCGTCGCCATGGGCGGCCTTCCCTGCACCTGCGGCAACCGCGGCTGCTGGGAGAACTACGCCTCCGTGACCGGGCTTAAAACGTTGATGCGCGAACAAGAAGCTCCGGACCTCTGGCTCCGGGACCCGAGGCAGCTGTTCGTGGAAGCCCGCGCGGGGAGCGCGCAGGCGCTTGATCTTGTCGACCGGTATGCGGAGCGGATCGCGGTCGGTCTCGCCAATCTGGCGCATACGCTCAACTCGCGCCGGTTCCTCCTCGCCGGGGCCATCACGGCCCAGGGCGATTTCCTGCTGGAACGGATCGGCGGGCACCTTCGCCGCATCGTGATGCCCGTCTATTGGGGCGACGGGATATTCCTCCACGCCGCCGCGCTGGGCGAGCACGCGGGCGTGGTCGGTGCGGCGTCCGCCGTGGCCGGAATGTCGGATTGAAGATTACGCAAACAAGCTGACGGGATAGAAGTTCCCGTCAGCTTGTTTTTATTCGGCTAAAAATGCAGTTTCACTTGAACCAAGGGGCTGTCGATGACATTCAGCAGTCTTCTCAGCCGCCCCTGCGCATCTCTCACATAAAATGAAGGATCGTCGATGGCGTAAAACTCCAGCCCTACGGCAAAGCTCATGCAATAATCATGCCAATCCTCATAACGATTTCTGGCGAGCTCGACAGCCTCGCCCACAAAGCTCCAGGCCTCCTCGCTTGTCAGCCATTTCAACTGTTCCGCCATAAGCGACTTGAGCACAATGAAGGAACAGTCGTACCCCGTTAATCCGCCGGAAGGCATCCGGCGCAAATAATGGTTCACGACCGCCATCTTGTGCCGAATCAGCGGGTCCGAACCGGACTCGATGCGGCGGAGCCGTTCCGCTTCGGGAAGCAAAATCAATTCTTGATGCATATTATCGAATTCGTCGCGGAGCCCTACGGACATCTGCCATTCGATATGCTGCCTCAGTTGCTCCGGCGTGTCGATATGATGCTGCTCCGACAGAATCTTTTTATTGTTGATGGTGCCAAGATACATTTTCTCGGGATGCGCAATATAATATTCCGCGCTCGGCCCCATATTAATGAAGGAAAGCATGGCATGCGCCAACGGCTTCCACTTTCTGCGCATTTCTTCCACTGTGAGCACCATGTTTACGCCTCCCCCCTCCTGCCTGAGGACCCGTCATACAACAGGAAACGTTTGTTTTTAACGATATTCTTCATGAGCCGGACATACAGCAAGACTAAGACCAGGATGTAGAACCATGCGATAACGGGAATTTCCGGGCGCAGAACGCCCCCTTCCAAACCGTCCCTGATATTGATGTAAAAATCCTGCAGGGATATCGTACCGTAGTTTCCCTTTTTCGCCCAGTTGTCCTTGAACGCTTTTAATTCGGGAGAAGAAATTTCCCGCACAATCCCTTCCGCCTCAATCGAGCCATTCTCAAAAATCTGTTTGCTCTGCTTGTAATCGGTAAGCAAGATGACGGACATCTCACCCACCCGCCCCCGGCAAATATATCCTGTTAACCGATCGAACAGGTCTCGTTGCTCCGCTTCGTTTTGAGCCATATAGGAAATCAGGTTGTTGCCGTCTTTATCCTTCTCCTTCAGTTCCAGCTCCAACGTGCCGGTGTAGAAAGCTTTGGATATGTTCAAACGCACCGGGCTTCCCGGAGGCAGCTGTTCCAACTCGTCCGCCTTTGTAACCAAGGGCGCCTCAGGAGGGTCAACCATCTGGTTCATATACGTCCAAACCGGCATTTGCACATGTTTATTCCAAGTGATGGCCAATAAAGTATGCAGCACCAGGATCAGGGCCAGGCTCATCCATTTCATGAGCAGCAGGTGCCCGAATCTCTGAAGCGTCTTGGCCGGGGAGTGCTTTCCCCATTCGCGCTGAATCTGCCGCATTTGGCTCCGGCGACCCTTGTTTGACTTGGGAAGGCGTTGAATAAATCCATCGATTTTAGCCAAATTGATGACGGCTTCCATGTCATTCTCGCGCAGCTCCAGCATTCGCGTGTAAAACCGGCGGGCCTGATCCGGCTCCTTCAAACGCATGCAGCACTGCCCCGATAAAGATAATACCTCCGGATCATCGGGTCTGAGCCGCCGAAGTCGGTCCAGTTCCTCCCTGGCTTCCTCCAGGTGATCCATCTGCAAAAGAAAACCCGTCCGGATCATGCGCATTTCCAAATCATCGGGAAAAATTCTTAGAATGTCATCGCATGCCGGCAGTGCCTTCTCCCAGTCTTCGACCTCCCGGTAAAACTCAATTTGCAAACGAAGGATTTGCGTGTCTTTGTCAAAAATTTCGCGTGCCTTTTCCAAGGCCCACCTAGCATCCTCCATCTTATGATTCTGCATGGCCAGGGCGAAATCTTCCCGGTAGAGAAGATAGGCTTCAGGATCGTCCACATTTTCCGCGGCCAACAGATCGGCATAACCGAGCTTGGCCGCAAGCGACCCTCTAACCATATAGTTAGAAATTTTGGGATATTCCTCCCGAAAACCGGCGGGGTCAAGCCCCATCTTCTCTTTGATCCCGAAAGTGCCGTCAAGCAAGACCCATACTTCGCCGGACAGAAAATAATGGTCCTCCAGATAATCCAGCACCTCGTCCGTCAGCCGTCCCTGGCTGCCCAAACGCCAAAGGACATTATTATTCAGAAGCTCGGTCCAACGCGAAAGATCGAATCTGGACGTGAAATCCTGGTACAATTGATCCAGCTCTTCCATAAATTCTTCAACGAGTTCCACCGGCGTCTTCTCGGGAAGCAGGTCCTCCGGTTCCCAGTGGAGTTTCCTGAGAGCACGGGAAAGAGGCGGTGTCAGGGCATCCTCCTCCGCTTCACTCCCTTGATCAGCATCTTCTTCGGTATCTTCCTCATCGTCCTCCACGAATCCGATACTGGCCTCGACCGCGGAAAAACCTTGTTTGACGAGCTTCATCGCCTCGTCGAACGCTTCCCTAAGGCGTTGATAGCCCTCCGGATCATCCTCGGGATGGTGCTTTTTCAGCATCCGGGCGTAAGCTCTGCGGATCTGCTTCTCGTCCTCCGTCGGAGGAAGATCCAGGATAGTCCATATATTCAAGCCGGAGCCCACCACCTGATGTCATATTTGTCGAATCTCTTTTGATGAATAGCTATTTTTATTATCGACAAAGTGCCCTTGGGTTTTTAATGCCGGTCCGTCCGTTGCTTTCCGGCGAAGGAATGTAACTAACAATCCTAAAATTGGCCTCCGATAAATGTATTAATCAGAACTAGGCAGGTTGAACTAATTGATTTGCCTATTAGACAGCGGGGTGAAGGGTTCTTTTCAAACTCTTGGCCTACAGCTCATGGTTTGGTTCAATTAAAGGGAATTCTTCCCGTTAATTCGGTGCTTATGCCGCTGCAGGGGCGATTTAGCTGGAAAACCTCCCGCTAATCCGCCTGAAATTGTGGATATCGGCCATTGGGCCAGGAAATAGATGGAGCTTTTCCAGCTAAATCCGGCTCAAGGGCCAAGAGCGGTGCATTAACGGGAGGTTTTCCCGTTAGTGTGTAGACGCCGACGGTGACGCTTCATATCTACAATTGTTGAAGTCGGTCCAACGTATTTCCGAAACCATTTCACATTTGCTAACGCCAATTCCTTAGTTCAACCTATCTAGATTTCGCTTGGAAGGTGGATCGCTTTTAGATGACCATTTGGGAACGGTTGGGGCTTCCCCCAACTACGGATATGAAAGCTATTAAACGCGCGTACGCCCGGCAGCTCAAAGTTTACCATCCGGAGGATGACCCCACCGGGTATCAAACCTTGCGGGAGGCTTTTGACGCCGCCTTGGTTTATGCCAAAAAAGGAGTGCCGCCCGAAACTGCAGACAACAATGTGGATTGGGCAGAAGCGGAAACTGCGCCTCCCCCGGAGGCAGACCTCGTCCTTCCAAAAATACGCCTGATGAATCCGGAAGCGGACCCGGACGACAACTTGAATCGGGAACCGGACCTCGTCCTTCCAAAAATACGCCTGATGAACCCGGAAGCGGACCCGGACGACAACTTGAATCGGGAACCGGACCTCGTCCTTCCAAAAATACGCCTGATGGAAATGCCTCCCGTTGCGGAAGTCGATCCGGCCGAAGCGAATTTTCGAGCCGTCGCGGAATGGATAGGTCTCGCGGCCGCCCTGTACGATGACTTCCCTTCACGGATATCGGCAGTGAAGTGGGAGGAGCTTCTTCACTCCGAAACAGTGTGGAATCTGGACACCGCCTCCGTTGTCAGCGCACAGTTATTATCGCTTTTGCAGACGCGCCGCTATCTGCCGACCGAAGTCTGGCGAATGCTCGAGAAGAGTTTCGGCTGGCTCCGCATGATGGAAGCATCGGACGAGTACGACCCTGACCTCCATGCCGATTCCTTTCTGCTCTTTTATCAAAGGCAGCTTCAATCGGGTTTCCGTTTCGATTCGCTTCTCCGGGCGGAGAATGTCGATATAGACCGGTTTTTGGAACTTCGGGATCTCGGGCATCAAGCTCTGGTCATGGACCAAATATCGCAAGCTGAACGACATCTGCAAAGTGCCTATACCCTTTTTGCCGATGATCCCGACCTGCTCAGGCTGCTGGGGGAGTGTTGTTTTCGCAAAAACTACTACAAAAAAGCGTTGGATTACTTCAACCGGTTGATTGAGATCATGCCTGAAGAAATCGACGGGTATTTGTATCGTGCCAAATTGCTGCACTATAAACGGGACTATGCTCAATTGCTGGAGGAATGTAACTCCATCCTTTCCCGCTGGCCGGAACATGAGCAAGCCCGTCTGCTAATGGCTCGCGCCTGCCTGGCACTTGGCCAAAAAGCGGAAGGAACAGCCTTGCTTCAAAGCGCAGCGGAAGTCCATCATCCCGCTGCCAGGATTCAATCCATTCCGGATCGGACCAAATGGAGGCGGTTCGTAAACCGCAAAATATTAACCGGTTTTGTCTTAGCCCTGACGGCCCATTTGCTTCTGATCGGCCTGCTCATTTCGTATTGGAACGCGGCCAATGCCAGAATACCGAAAAGCGTAAAAGATCTCCAGGATCCGAACCTTATAAGCGATCAAAGGTATATTGAACTGCCGAATTTGGATCTAAAAAACCTGGAGGTGGGAGAGTATGTCCTAGACGATCAACGCGTTTTCGAATACAAACCCTATGCCTTTCTTCGTTTTGATCAATACGGGGATCCTGACCGTTACATATATCTCGGGGAAATTTCGGGAATGCCCATCATTTTCTTATCCGAGACACCGCTTGAGCTTGCAAAGGAAAAGCGCCAAACGCCGCTAAGAGGATACTTGCATAAAACCGAGCCCGATTTGGGCTTGGCGGTCGCTCAAAGTCTTCATTGGGAGTCTCTTTCTCCTTCCGACACCGTGATAGGGAGAGTGGAAGCTTATTCACGAAGCCTGAACGGCCTCGATGCCAAAGCGGCCGATAAGCTTCCGCCTTCCGAGCTTGACCCCATCGTCGAAACGTATTTCGAAGTCAGAGGACCGATGGCCGAAACGCCGTTTAACAGACAGCTCGTCTTCCAGCTTGGAATCCTGGTTTTTCTAGGGGTTATCGGCGTATACAAAACGGTATTTGAATATATAAGAATTCGCCGGATTCGATAAATTTGCGAAAGGAGCATACTGGAGAATGTTACGGCAATGGGACAGATTATCATTTTACGATTCTATGACTTATACGCTGTTTAATACTGGACTTTCTTTCAATAAAGGGATAGATAGCTATCGCCATATCCAAACATGCCCCTCTCAAGCGATCACCGACTTCATGCTCCTTCATGGCATTAAAAATGAAGAAACCTTCGATCACTTTCTGAACTGGCTGCACCATAAGGGTTATCGGCATGACTTTAACAACTATGCCCGGCTGCTTTCCACTCTATCTCATCCTGCACGTCAACAATATATGGAAACGGTGGGGGAGGAACATAAGAATAAGTCCAGGCTGTATTGTGTCCATACCTTCATGGATGTATTGGCACCCTCCCATATCGCTGCCTATGACTATGCGCTAATGGTAGCCATATTTCGGATGGGGGTCCGTGTCAAATTCATGACTCGAAAATCCGCTCGTTCCTTCAGTACGCAAATCGCTGAGGTTGTGCAAAAAATGTACGTGAACTGGAGTGAATTCCATGCCGCTTGTATTGCCGGGGCTTATTTTTCCGCTTCCCCGGCCGACCTGGCGGCGCTCACCAGCAAATACTCTCTGGATTTGCTTATAGCAACCCGCCATACTCCGCTGATTGAATGGGATTTCAAACTATCTTGATCAGCGATTGGCGGGCGGATACTTAAAAAGCGGCTGCCTCTTTCGGGGCAGCCGCTTGAATTTACTGATATCTCTTAAGTTCGGGATGCCTAATGTAAAACAGTTCTTTATAATTAAGCTCCCCTTTTTCCGGCTGGTAATCCAACCCAAAAGCCTGTATATTCTTCTTCACATTTTCTACGTACTTATCTACGTCTTCCTCAAAAACATCTAAATCAATTTCGGGAATGATTCGGTAAATGATGAATTCGGTATCATGTTGTTCTTCCATCTCTTGATATTTCTCATACAATCGGATTCCTTCGGGAGTTACGGGTTCGTTCGGCAAGCGCTTGTTGCCGGCGGAATATTTTTGGGCTAACGGGTGCATCGCGGCGATCGACTCGGATATCTTTTTTGATGAAAGCGTCCCGCCCTTTTTTAACTCTTCCTTAATCTGTTCCCATTCGGCATCCAGCTCCAGCATATCTCCGTAGAACTCCTTGATTTGCCTGGTCTCCAAAACCCCCAAAAGTCTTTGGTAACTTTCGTTCGGTGTATGAGGCGCCAGTTCCTTGGCCCGTTCAAATAACTCCAGGGCTTCATCCAATCGATTCTTCTTAAAAGCCGCATTCCCTTCCCGGATCAGGTCGGCGGTCAAATGCATAATCTCCTCGGCCTGTTCCTTCTTCTCCCGGGTCTGCAGGTTTTCCGGGTCCATGCGAAGAACCTCGGCATACACCTCGACCGCCTGTTCAAAATCCCGCTCACGCAAAAGATTGTCGCCTTGCGCAATCGGTCTATCCTCTTCGTTGCGATCAACAGGTGGTGTGTTATTACTCGGGAAAAAAACGAGCAGAAAAAAGAATCCTACCAGATAAATGATAGCCCAGTGCCATTTCATTTTCATGCCCTTGACGAGTCTCCTTCAACTTAACAAGATTTCCCGATCTATTTGCGCCGCTGCTTCGTCATCCGCATATACATCACGATGGCGGCAATCATCATGGCGATAAAACCGATGTTTTTGGCCATCTCGGGCGCCAGACCGAACAGCAGGCACAGATTGCTTACGAGCGAATTCGTCAGCAACGCAACCAGAATCAGCATCACCGGTCGCCAAACATTGTATCCTCTCAAATGAATGCCCCCTGAAAAGTTATTAAAGGTTATTATATCACGCCGATCCGTCGGCCGCCTTTTAACTTGATGAAATATCGGTAATGGTCCACTTCCCGCTGTCCCCGGTTCCTTCCTTAGTCAATCGGAAAGCAGCCTTATGCTGTCTCCCGTTCTCATCCTTCCATTTCAGTGTGGCGGTCGCGTCCGTGTCGTCCTCTTTCACGTCCAAGGCGCTCCCTTCCTCCTCCAGGTCCAATATCAAGTTTTGCATAACGCTGTAATCCACTTGAGGCCCGGCCTTGTCGGGGTTCTTGCTGCAGTACCGGCACAGCTCCGCCCGGCGCGAGGCAACATTCTGCGGCGGCTGCTCGTCGATTATGCCTAAGGCCAAATATTCCTCGACAACTTCCTCCGGACTCGCCGGATAATCGGGCAAATTCACGGACGTATCGGCATGTATAAACTCCCCTTTTTGGAGCTTATAAGTGCGGGTTACTTCATAATATAATACGTCATAGCTATAGCGGCGCTGCTCATAACAGTCGAAACGGCCGTTATTGTCGGTGTCCAATAAGACATCCTCGCCGGCACCGGTTGCCGAGGCGCTGTAGGCGATATTTTCCGGAATGCCCCCTTCCAAATCGAACAAGCTGAAACCGGTCATGCTGGCCCAGTTGGTAAGCCCCAGGAAGATTACTTTGTCTTCCCTCCCCTCCAATTGAATGAGCTTGATTTCTTCGACGCTGTAACCGCCCGAATTCAGGTTGTCCCCCAACTGGACAATTTGGCCGTCCCGGTTTTTGAGCACATAGATATCTGTCAAATCGTCCTCGGAAGGGCCGTAGGCCACTACCGCCTCTTCCAGCCCATCCCGGTCCAAATCCTCCTTTTCAAAAAAGAACAATTCCAGGTTTGCCCCAAGCCCCTTCTCTTTAATGAATTTTTTGAACAGCGGGGTGGAGTCGGGTTCGCCCGCTCCTTCCTTGGCTTCCGCACCGTTCGGCAAAGGCGCCTCCGTCCTCTGCACCGGTTCTGCGTTCGCCTGAGCGCCGACGTTCGCATTGTTGCCCGGAGCCGCTTTGGAACAGCCGACCAAAGCGGCCAGAGCCAAAATGGAAACCATCCGCCCGAATTTTGTCATCATCGTATGTACATCTCCTATCCTGTCTGTCTTGTCAAACTAGCCTCCTTCTCTGTTTTAACAGATTTTCCCGGCGCATGCCATAAGGACCGGTTCCGCCATCGTACGATGCTTCCCGCCAACGTCACAAAAGTAACAAGCCGGGGTCCAGTGGACCCCGGCTCTCGCTGCTTAAAGGCTATACGAATAACAAGCTTTGCTGATCGACTCTTTGATCGTCTCGCACCCGCGCTTCAAATTATCCATACTGATCGTCAGCGGAGGCATAATCTTGATCACCGTATCATTCCGGCCGGCTCTTTCCAGAATGAGGCCGTCCTTAAAGCAATTTCTGGCAATCTCCCCTGCCGCCTCCTCGCCCAGCACTGCGACGTCAATTCCCCAAATCAATCCGATGCCGCGGATATAAATACCGGGGGCCAGCGGTTCGATTTCATTTTTCAAATATTGGGCGACAAAGGCCTCCTTCTCCCGAACCTGCTCCCCGAGCCTCTCCGCCGCTCTGAATTCCAGCGCGGCTTTGGCCGTAACGAAGGCCAATTGATTGCCCCGGAATGTCCCGTTATGCTCTCCCGGACTCCAAATATCCAGCTCCGGTCTGATCAGCAGCAAAGACATCGGCAATCCGTACCCGCTAATCGATTTGGACAAAATGACGATATCGGGCACGATTCCCGCACGTTCAAAGGAGAAAAACGGGCCGGTTCTGCCGCAGCCGACCTGAATGTCGTCGACAATCAACAGGATATCGTGGTCGTCGCAAAGCTGGCGCAGGTTTTGGAGCCACTCGATTCCGGCCACATTGATCCCGCCCTCCGCCTGAACGGTTTCCAGAATAATCGCCGCGGGTTTGGCCGTCCCGGAATGCGTATCCGTCAGAAGCCGCTCCATGTAACGGATCGTATCCAAGCCTTCAACCGACGCTTCGTAAGGAATAAAAGTAACGTGGCTAAGCGGAAGTCCCGCACTTTCCCGCATCGAATTGCTGCTGGTGATGGACAGGCTCCCCAGGGACATCCCGTGGAATCCGCCCATAAAGGCAAAGACGCCGGTTCTGCCCTTGACCTTTCGAGCCAGCTTCAATGCGGCCTCGACCGCGTTTGTCCCCGTAGGTCCGCAAAATTGCAGTTTATAGTCCAGGGCTCGTGGCTGGAGAATATGCTCCGAGAACGAGAGAATAAAGTCTTCCTTTGCCTTGGTATACATATCGAGTCCATGCATAATCCGGTCTTGGGAGACATACTCCAAAATTTTGGCCTTCATGTATTCGTTGTTATGTCCGTAATTAAGTGCGCCCGCGCCCGCAAAGAAATCGATATAGCTCTCCCCCGTCTCCGAATACAATTGATCGCCCTTCGCTTTATCAAAGATGACCGGGAAGCTTCTGCAATAAGACCTAACGTTGGACTCCAGGACTTCGAATGCTTTCATTTTTCATTCCTCCTCGGTTTTTTCCGTTCTATGAAATGTCAGGCTTCGTGTGCTTCCACAACCCTAATGGGCTCCGGCTCCTTGCCTTGGGTAAAAAACTCCCTCAAGTCCCGGTTGCGGTGGGCCAATATGCCGACCGCAAGCATTCCGACGCCCGATATCACCGTAATGTAGTACCAGTCCACGATCTCCAGAAGAGCTCCGTAAACCCACATCCCGACGGGCACAGCGATCGTCGTTACCGTGCTCACTACCCCTAAAATACTGGCTCTGATCCGCTCGGGGATATAAAGCTGAACATAAGAGAGCATGGGGATATTTCCCATCGTGTTCAAGGCCCCGGTAAACGACAAGACGATCATAAAACCGGCCATAAGCAGCGCTGTCGCACTCTTTTCGAAAATCGACCATTCCGGAAACATCCACAGGATGATCATTAAAGCTTGGCACTGGATGAGAATGAATATTTTGTTGGTGATAAACCGGTTTACCGCCGGCAGCGACACGAGAATGGCTCCAATAATGACGCCGACCGCCAGAGCCGCTTCGATAAAGGATAACTGCTGCGGAGACATATCCAGCGCCTGATAAACGATAAACGGCAGGATCAGGGAAACCGCAGGCCCGATCACAAAGTTGATAAAGACGAAGATCATCAGCAAATACTTGATTGCAGCGCGCTGCCGAATATATCCGTAAACCTCCTTCAAGCTTTCGAAATAAGGCTTCGACTCCTCGCTCTCGGCTTTGCGGGACGAGAACCGCAGCATCAAATTAAGAAACCCGGATAGTATGAACGCGGCCCCCTCGATCAAAAAAATCCGCTCCAACCCGAATTGACTGTAAGCCGCCGCCCCCAGCACCGGCCCTAATATCCCGATTAGGGCACCGATGCTTTGCGTGCTGGAGTTGACCGTCGCCACCCGCTCAGGGGCCACGATATTCGGAATGGACGAGTTAATCGTCAGGGTAAACAGCGCTTGGAGTGCGCTTAGGATCACGGCGTAAACGACGAACAGCCAAATGCTGTCATGATAAAAATGAAACATGAACATGAGCAGCAGAATGGAAATTCCGCACAGGAAATCGGAAATGACCAATATCCGTTTTTTGCTGCGGCTGCGGTCGACGAGGACACCTGCGACCATATTGACGATGATGCCGGGAATATAGGTAAAACTCAATACAAGCGCGAACATACTCGATGATCCGGTGAGATCTAAAATGTACAGACTAAGCGCAAAGCGAAAAATGGATGTCCCCAGCTCAGTAATAAGCCTGCTGAGACTGAAGATTACAATGTTTTTGGAATCTCTCATATGGTTAACACCTTTCAGTCGTGCAGAGTATAACCCTTCATTTGTTTTCCGGCGGCCTCATCAAGCATGTTCCGCACCTTGTTCGAATCCTCCGCGACAGGAAGGATCAGCGATACGCAAATCTGGTCTGCCCTGTGCCAGGCCATAAAGAGAATCCGATTCGGATCATCGCAGTTCACACCGTCCCCGTCCAGGTAGTCCAATTCCGTATCCTCTCCAAGCTCCCCAAGATAATTGAAATTGACAGGCATCTCATGATGGGCAGCGGCCAAACGGATGCCCGCGTCGGTGAAACCCGGATCGCTCGACTCGTTATACAGCAAATTCGCAAAATGGATGTTATGATCGGAAACCAGCTTCAGTTTCTGTTTGATCGCCTCGGCCTGCTTGTCCATGTCCACTTCACAGTCCAGCAGCACCGGGATATAATCGACGCACTCGCCCACGAGCTCATAGAAAGATTGATCCCCGTACTGTCTGCCGAAGTGCGTCATCCACATCGGAATCCGCTTCATATTGAAATAAGAACCGAAGAACCTCGCAAAGATCCCCAGGGCTGTTATCCATATGTCTTCGGCCTCATGGGCGGAACCCGCTTGTGAATCTATGCTTATGGAATGGTTAACGACGGTCGTATTTAACGACTCTCCATCGCCGATATTCCGCAGCCGCATACTAACAGCCACCTCTTTGGCCGCCACAACGAAGGACGGAATGTCAAACAGCGCATTGAAGCGCTCCGCCGCTAACCCTTCCGGCCCTCTGCAGATCCGTTCGATAAAGTCCGTAAACATCGCATGCGTTTTTCCCGTTTCGGCGCTTTTCCCTTGGCTCAGCAGCTCATACCGTTCGATGACCCGATTTCGAAGTACCTCATTGCTCATATAATCAAAGATCGTGTGGGAAAACGGAAGCAGCAGGATATATTCCTTTACGTTCTGCTTGACCAGCAATACCCGGTACATCAAGGGATCCCGGCTTGTGTAAGGCTCGATAAAGAACTTGTCCATCAGGGACTTGAGAATACCGCGCTGCGTGCCGGGTTCGAAATGGGAAATATCCATCCACGGCAATTCAAGCCGTTCCGGACCCTCGTGCAGCCGCCAAAATCCTTCTCCGGCATTCGCCGCCTCCACAAATACGCTTCGCATCACCTCCTCTAAAGATACAATTTGCTGCAGCGCCTCACTCAGCAATTCCGGCTGAATGGCCTTGTTCCACTTCACCATCGTTCCCGAGACGTCTTTATGTTGGAAATGATACATTTGGGACGGTGAAATTTTGTAATCCCTAACTACCCGTTGGTCCGTAATTCCCTTGGCGTACTCGGCCTGCATCCTGGCGATGGATTCCAGCCGGTTAGCTACCCAAGCCGGGCCTGCCGTTTGCCGTAAATTCATTCGTTCCATCCATGCTTCCCGGCTCATGCTCAGGTTCAGGGTTTGGGCAGCCCGATCCTCGGCCTCCGCAATGTAATGCGGATGCAGGCGCTCATCAATCAGGCTGACGATCAGTCGCTCCGCTTCGTGCTTCAGGGTTTCGTCCAGCCCGTCGATGTGAACGACTTGATACTCCTTTTCTTCAACGGAATACGTCCGCCATTGGCAGGACCGCCCCAACTCTGCGCCAAGCCATTGCTCCGCCGCCCGGACATCCGCGATGCGATCCCGATCCCCGGACATTACCGCACGGTTTGACCGTATTCCGTAAGCCGCCAATTCCGCCGGAGTTTGATGGGCGAAAACCTGGTTGATACTCAGCTTCCAGCCAAGATCAGCCAGCCTCGTCACCATTTGCATCGCTTTTAACGAATGTCCGCCTAACTCAAAGAAGTTGCTGTGGACGCTAATGCGGTCGATCCCCAAAATTTCCGACCAGACCTGGACGATTGTGGCCTCAACCCCGTCTCTCGGCGGCGTGTACTCCACCTCGTTCCCGTCGTATTCCGGCTCGGGGAGCGCCTTGCGATCGACTTTGCCGTTTACATTCAGCGGGAGCTGCTCCATGAAGACGAAGACGGAGGGGATCATATAGTCGGGCAGCAGCCGGGCCAGATACTCCTTAAGAGCCGGACCGGTCAATTCCACCTCGGCCGAAACATAGGCGCATAGGAACTTATTTGACACATCCCCTTGATCCTTTACCAGCACGACCGTCTCTTTGACCGACGGGTGACCGAGAAGCAGGTTTTCAATCTCGCCGATTTCCACCCGGAACCCCCGGATCTTCACCTGATGATCCAGTCTTCCGATAAACTCGATCGTTCCGTCCGGAAGCCATTTCGCCGCATCTCCGGTCCGGTAAACCCGATCTCCCGGAACAAAAGGATTGGGGATGAATTTTTGCGCCGTTAAGGCTTCATTGTTTATATATCCCCGGGCGACCCCGTCTCCACCGACCCAGAGTTCCCCGGGAACTCCGACCGGATTCAAATTGCCGTATTTATCGACGATGTAGGCCGTTGAATTGCTGATCGGGGGACCGATCGGCACGCTTTTCTCGTAAGCTCGCTCGATCGTGAAGCAGCAGGAGAACGTCGTATTCTCCGTAGGCCCGTATCCGTTCACCAGAATCAGATGCTCGGCATGCTCTCTGACCAACTGAATATGTTTCGGAGAGAGGACATCTCCGCCGACGATTAAGTAACTGACGGAGCTAAACATATCCGGATTATGCTGGGCAAACTGGGTAAACAGCGGCGATGTCAACCATAAGGCCGTAATATGGTGCTTACGCAGCGCCGTTTCCAGATGCTCCGGATCCAGCAGCGTAAATTTGTCGACCAGGTACAGTCTGGCTCCGTTCAACAGCGCCCCCCAAATATCAAACACGCTGACATCGAATACCGGGGCCGCCGTTTGCAAAACGCGGTCCTCTTTCGTAAACCGCACATAATTCGTATTTTTGACCAATCTGGCCACGCCGAGATGCTCGACCATGACCCCCTTGGGCATTCCGGTGGACCCCGATGTATACATCACATATGCAAGGTGGTTGGCGCCGGTCTCATGCCAAAGATTCGGAGCGCTGTAGTCATCCAACTGCCGATGATCCACTACGACGACTTCCGCTTCTTGAACAGCGCGGTCCGCATAACAGCTTCGGGCGAGGAGCCAGCGGGCTCCGCTGTTCCGGAAGAAATACTCCACCCGCTCTTTCGGATGGTCGGGATCGATCGGAAGATAAGCGCCTCCCGCCTTCAGGATTGCCAGCATCCCGATGATCATCTCCAGGGTGCGATCGCCCATGATCGCCACGACGCGATCCGGGCCGACCCCTTTGGCGCGAAGCGTTCGCGCAAGCTGGTTGGCCTTGGCGTTGAGCTCGGCGTAAGTCAGCTCCGTCCCGTCGCAAACGAGCGCGATTCGTTTCGAATGACGGCTGGCCTGTTCCTCGAACAGCTCGTGAATCGTTTGGCGGGGGTACACCGTCTTGGTGTTGTTAAAATCAACCACAATCCGGCGGCGTTCTTCCTGGAGCAGCATGCTGATCTGCGACAGCCTGATCTCCAAGTTCGCCGTAACGGTACGCAGGATCTGGAGGTAATGGGCCATCATCCGCTCCACCGTGTCTTTCCTGAACAACCTGCGGGCATATTCGACATCCAGGCGGATTCGCGTCCCCTCCTCGGCCGCCGTTACCATCAAGTCGAACTTGGACGCGCCGTTGTCGAACGGGTAAGGCTCTATAACCAGTCCTTCGAGCCGGATTTCCCCCACACCGACGTTGTCCACCGCGAACATGGTGTCAAACAGCGGATTGCGGCTGATATCCCGTTGAAGATTCAGCTTCTCGAGCAGATCCTCGTATTGAACCTGTTGATGCTCAAACGCCTCCAGGGAAAGCTCTTTGACCTCTTCCAAATAGGCGAGAAACGGCTTGTTCCCCTCGGGTTGCGTGCGGATCGCGAGCGTATTGACGAACATGCCTATGACGTTTTCCAGTTCTTTATGCGCCCGGCCCGCGGTCGGGGTGCCTACGATAATATCCTCCTGATTTGCGTATTTCGAGAGCAGAATGTGATATGCCGCCAGGAGGAACATGTACATTGTGGTTCCCGTCCGGGCGGCGGCATCCAGAATCCGGACGCTTAAATCGCTGTCGATTTCCAGGGAGAGGGCGTCCCCCTCAAAGCTTTGGAGTTGCGGCCGCGGTTCATCCGTAGGCAGATTCAGAACCGGCAATTCACCGGCGAACCGTTCCAGCCAATACTTCTCTTGCTTCGCGTAGGCTTCCGTCCGGAGCATATCGAATTGCCATGCCGCGTAATCCTTGTATTCAATCCGCTCTGGCTTCGCATCCGCCGTTTCACCACGGTACAACAGGCCTAACTCTTCAACCAGAAGGCGGATCGATGCTCCGTCGGAAACGATATGATGGATGTCGATCATCAGAATATGCTTGTCATGCCGGAGCTTCGCCAGTCCTACGCGGATCAGCGGGGCCGCTTGTAAATCGAACGGCTGCACGAATTGCCGCAGAGCTTCCCGAATAAACTGGGGATCGTCCGGGATTTCCAGGTTCTGAATGGCGAAGGGAACCTCTGAATGCACCTTCTGTACCAATTCCCCTGCGCGGATGTGGAACGACGTCCTGAAAGCCTCATGTCGGCGAATTAAACCGATAAACGCCTGCTGCAGCCGCGAGCGGTCCAGACTCCCCGACAACTGCAAGGCAAATGGCATATTGTAAGCCGTTCCAGCCCCCTCCAGCTCATTCAGAATCAGCAAGCGTTTCTGCGCGGACGAAACCGGATAATACGCCTGTTCCGGAACGCGTGCAATCGAGCTGTAGCCCATCGGCTCCATCGCGTCCACGGCCGCCGCCATTCGTTCCAGCGTCGGGTGATGAAACACCCCGCTCAACGGAAAATCGACGCGCAGGCTTTCCTGGATATGCGCCGCAAGCGTTGCCGCCTTCAGCGAGTGCCCGCCCAACTCGAAGAAATGGCTGAATGCCCCGATGCCGGTGACCCCCAATACATCCGACCACAGCCCGGCAAGTTTCCGTTCGGTTTCGCTGCGGGGCGGCACATCATGATCCCCTGGCGCGGCGGTAAAGTCGGGCTGAGGCAGCGCGCGGCGATCGATTTTTCCGTTGGAGGTTAGCGGGATGCTGTCCAAAGCGACGTAGTGGACCGGAATCATATATTCCGGCAGCTCCCGAGCCAAGCCTTCGCGAACTTCGCGAACGGTCCATTCCCGCAACGTTGTGAAATAGGCGCATAGTTCCTTTTCCTGCTTCGGATTCATTACGACCGCGACAACCGCTTCCCCGATTCCCTCCTGCTTCAGGAGCACCTTCTCGATTTCGCCCAATTCAATGCGATAGCCGCGGATTTTGACCTGTTCATCCAGGCGGCCCAAGTATTCCAGATTGCCGTCCGGCAGCCATCTCGCCAGGTCCCCGGTTCTGTACATTCTTTCGCCCGGATAGAAAGGATCCGCCGTAAACTTCTCCGCCGTGAGCTCCGGCCGGTTCAAATACCCCCGGGCCAGGCTGTCTCCGGCGATGCACAGCTCTCCGGGAACCCCGATCGGAAGCAGCTTGTTATGGACGTCCAGAATATAAACCCGAACATTGTCAATCGGTTTGCCGATCGGAATATTGTCGTAATGGCCGTCCACCTTAAAGGCCGTGGTGACGATCGTATTCTCCGTAGGCCCGTAGTTGTTCACAAGCTCATAGGATCCGGGACGGTAGGACTTCAGCTTGTCCCCTCCGGTAATCAAGACGCGCAGCGAACCGCTCCCAAGCTGGATAAACTGTTCGCAGATGGCCGTGGGCAGGAAGCTGACGGTGACGCCGGTTCTCTCGAAATAATCCGCGAGCCGCGGCACGTCGTACCGGATCTCCTCCGGAATAACGTGCAGTTCTCCGCCGGACAGCAGCGGCGGGAATATTTCCCACACCGAGGCGTCAAACCCGAATCCGGCGTATTTGGTGCATCTATCCTCCGCCGTCAACCTGTAGTAAGTCCGGTACCACTCCGTCATATTCATCAGGGAGCGGTGCTCGATCATTACGCCTTTCGGTTTCCCGGTCGACCCCGAGGTATAGATGATATACGCCAAATCGGAGGCGGAACCGGGAACCGGCGCCAGCAGCGGTTCTTGTAAGGAATAAGGCTCCCGCAGCGCCAGCGCATCCCCCAGATCGACCTTGGGGATAGCTATGTTCCAGTCTTTGGGCTGCAACAGCCGGTTTTTGGTGAGCAGCAGCCCCGCCCCGCTGTCCTCCAACATATAAGCGATGCGTTCGGCCGGATACTCGTGGTCAATCGGGAGATACGCCCCGCCCGTTTTCAGCACCGCAAGCACCGCCACGATCATCTCGGCGGAATGTTCCACCAGGATGGCCGTAATTTGCCCCGGCTTGACGCCGTTGGCCCGAAGGAGAGACGCAAGACGGTCGGCCTTCAGGTCCAATTCCCGGTAAGTCAAACGCTGATCTTTGAATACGACCGCCGTATGGTCCGGGGTCCGCTTCGCCTGTTCGGTAAAACACTCGTGTACAGTGCGGTTTACCGCGATTTTTTTCTTGGAACCATTAAACTGCTCTAGAACCTGCCGCCTTTCCTCCTGCGGCAGCCATTCGATCTCCGCCAACGGAATCTTCCGGTTCGCCGCAATCGCACGCAAAACCTCAACATAATGCTTCAGCAGCCGCGTGATCGTTGAAGCTTTGAATAGCCTAGCCGCGTATTCCGCATCCACGATCATTCCTTGCCCCTTGTCCACGACCGTCACCGTCAGATCAAACTTGGACATGCGGCCGTCCCAGGAGGAAGAGCGGGCGGCAAGCCCGTCAAAGGCAACCTCTTCGATGTCGAGATTCTGCAGCGTAAACACCGTATCGAACAAAGGATTGCGGCTTAAATCGCGTTTTAGCCCAAGCTTCTCGACCAGATCTTCATACTGATATTCTTGATGTTCAAAAGCTTGGAGCGCCGTTTGCTTCACTTCACCCAGAAAACGGTCAAACGGCATTTCCGCTTCCGGCTTGACGCGCAAAGCCAGCGTATTGACAAACATACCGACCGTATGAAGCACATCCGCGTGCGGCCTGCCAGCTGTCGGTGAACCGATAACGATATCTTCCTGGGTGGAATATTTCGACAACAATATGCCGTAAGCGGCGAGCAGAACCATGTACAAAGTGGCTCCCGTTTCACTCGCCAGCTGTTTCAACCGGGACGCCAGCTCTTCGTCAATTTCCTCGGAAATAAACGCGCCTTCGAAATTCTGAATTTGCGGCCGCGGGTAGTCGGTCGGGAAATGAAGCACGGGAAGCTCACCGGCGAATTGTTCGAGCCAGTACCGCTCCTGCTCCTGCAGCGCCCCGGAAGCAGACAGCCCGTTTTGCCAGACGGCAAAATCTTTATATTGAATCCGCGGAGCCTTCCGGACAGTCTGTACGGCCGCTCCGTCTTCCTTGCCGAGACCGTTGTACAGCTCACTGAGCTCCTTCACAATGACGCCGATGGATGCTCCGTCAGCCGCGATGTGGTGGATATCAAAGATCAACGCATGCTGTTCTTCCTGAAGTTGAGCAAACCCGACCCGAAGCAACGGCGCCGCCCCGAGATCGAACGGAGTAACGAAGGAATCGACCAGGTCCTCCGGTTTCTGATCCGGCTTTACCTGCAAACGTGTTACGGCAAACGGCACGCTCTCGTGCACCCGTTGAACCGGCTCGCCCTGATGGAAGGCAAAGGAGGTGCGCAGCGCTTCATGGCGGGCAATCAACGTTTGAAACGCCCGTTCCAGCCGGTCGACGTCTAGTTTCCCTTCGAGCCGCATGACAAAAGGCATATTATAAGCGGTGTCCATCCCCGCCATCCCATTCAAAATAAACAGCCGTTTCTGCGCGGAGGATACCGGGTAAAACTCCGCGGTTGGGGCGGGCTCGATCGCGGCATAATCCGCTTGTCGATTGCCGCCGAGCCTTACAGCCATGTCGGCGAGCACCGGCGCCTGGAAGATCTCCGCCAGCGGCAGTTGAATTTGGAACTGTTTCTTCACTTCCGTAACCAGCTTTAGCGCCGACAAAGAATGACCGCCGAGTTCAAAGAAATGATCGTTTGCGCCGACGGCGGGCAGATCCAACACCAACTCCCAGATCTCCGCCAATTTCCGCTCGGTCTCGGTCCGAGGCGCAATAAAGGAATTCCCGGAATATGCGGCGTGTTCCTCCGGTTCGGGCAGCGCCTGCCGGTTGACTTTGCCGTTCGACGTCAACGGGAGCGAATCCAGAAACACCCAGTGGGCTGGAATCATGTACTCGGGAAGGTGGTTTGACAGATATCGCTTCATTTCGTCCGCACCCAGCCCATTCTCCCCGACCAGATAAGCGCACAGCGATTTGTTGCCTTCCCCTTTATCCCATACAGTAACCACGGCTTCCTTCACGCCCCGATGCATCTGGATCCGGCTTTCGACTTCCCCGGTTTCAATGCGGAACCCCCTGATCTTCACCTGATGGTCCATCCGGCCGATGAAATCAATCGTCCCTTCCGGGAGCCAGCTGGCGGTATCCCCCGTTCGATAAATGCGCTCTCCTTCCGCGAAAGGGCTGGCGATGAACTTCTCCGCAGTTAAAGCCTCATTGTTGATGTATCCGCGAGCGACTCCGTCGCCGCCAACCCATAGTTCTCCCGGAACCCCGACGGGGCATAACTGTCCGTAGAGGTCGACGATATATGCCGTGGAATGGGCGATCGGGCCGCCGATCGGGATGCGAGCATCCTCCAGCGAGCGGATCGTATGGCAGCAGGAGAACGTCGTATTCTCCGTCGGCCCGTATCCGTTGATGATCGTCGTCTCTGAACAGTGCTCGGCGACCCTTTTGATATGCTTGGGTGAAAGAGCGTCTCCCCCGACAATCAGATGACGAAGCGGCTCGAACAGGTCCGGCTGCAGTTGGGCCAGTTGATTAAACAGCGGGGAGGTCAGCCACATCGTCGTGATTTCGTATTCGCGAAGCGCTTCACCCAGCCGCTGCGGATCCAGGATCGCGGTTTTGTCGATAATATAAAGCTCCAGGCCGTTCAGCAGCGCGCCCCATATTTCAAACGTGCAGGCGTCGAATACGGGAGCTCCCGTCTGCAGGATGCGCCCCCCGGGTTGAAAGGGAACGTAGTCCGTGTTCCGGACAAGCCGCACCACATTCTGATGTTGGATCATTACCCCTTTAGGACGCCCCGTTGAACCGGACGTGTACATGACGTAAGCCAAGTTTCCGGGCGTCGGATTCCCTGCCTCCGTACAAGCTAGACCTTGATCCGGCTGACGAGGGTCCAAGGAAGACTCTTCTTCCGTTTGCTCGAGAAGAATCATCTCCACTCCGTCCGCCTGCTTGTCGGCATAACACTTCGGCGAGACGATCCACTTCGCCTGACTGTCGCTCAGCATGTACGCGATGCGGTCATCCGGATATTCCGGATCGAGGGGCAGATAAGCGCCGCCGGCTTTCAAAATGCCCAGCATGCCCACCACCGTTTCCACGGACCGATCGCCGATGATACCCACGATCCTGTCCGGACCGACCCCTCTGCTTCTCAATCGGGATGCAAGCCGGTCGGCTCGTGCGTTTAACTCCCCGTACGTAAGTCTAATATTGGGGCTGACGACAGCCGTCTGTCCGGGGATCCGTTCGGCCTGACGCTCGAACAATTGCACCACGGTTTGATCGCGCGGGTACTCGCCTGCCGTGTTGTTGAATTGGTGCAGGATTTGCTTTTGCTCCTCGTCCGTGAGGATAGATATATCCCGGATCGCCGCGTCCGCCTTGCGGCTGATCTGTGTCAGTACCTGCTCGAAATGCCGGAACAAACGGTCCATCGCGGCTTCCTCATAACGGGAAGCATTGTACTTGAATTTGACCTCGAGCCCGTCGTTCGGCATCAGGATCAGGTTGAAATCATAATGCGTCTGCTCGAAGTCCTCCAGGTCGGTCATCGTGAAGGGGCTGTCCATGTCGTCCTGCGAATCCGCGCTGACCGGATAGTTTTGAAACGCATAAATATGTTGAATCAGATTGTGCTTCTTGAATGTAAGGGATTGAATTTCCGCGAGCGGGTAAAAATCGTAGTTTTGCGTCTCCAGGGAGGATTGCTGCACTTGTTGAATTAATGAAGAGAACGGCTGATGGCCCTGGAAGGAAATCCGGATCGGAACCGTATTGATAAACAGCCCGACCATGTCCTCCACTCCCTCCACTTCGGCCGGCCGACCGGAGGTGACGGAACCGAAGACCACATCCTCGGTTCCGTTATAACGTCCCAATAGCAGAGCCCACGCCGATTGGAGTACGGTATTCAAGGTAACTTGATGGGTTATGGCCAATTGCTCCAGTCTTAGAGCCGTCTCCTCGCTTATTTTATAGCTGCGATCGACCTGAACGAAGCCGCGATCCCGATCACACCGGCTTCTTATGCCGAAGGATGGCAGTTCGATCTCGGAGTCGTAGCTTCGTAAATAATCGGCCCAGTAGGAACGGGCTTCCTCGCGGTTTTGCCGATCCAGCCACTGGATGTATCTGGAGAAGGGAGGAGCCTCCTCCAAAGACAAGGATTGGCCCCGGCTCAGTGCCTTGTACACCTCGAACAACTCCTGAACGATCGTCTTCAAGCACCAACCGTCCATAATAATATGGTGATAGCTCCAAATCAGCTTATATCGCCGATCATCCGTTTGCAGTACGGCTGCGCGGAGCAGCAAATCCTTGGCCAAATCAAAGTCTTTCTTCTGATCCGCCTGAATGAAACGCTGGATATACCGCTCCCGCTCCGCTTCGCCCAAATGGGACAAATTTTCGTAAAAGACGGACATGACCCGTTTTTTAAATACAATCTGTTTCGGGTTTTTCATATTTTCATGCAGAAAATTCAGCCTTAACACATCGTACTTCTCGATAAGCGCGTTAAAACTTCTTTCCAGCAATCCAACATCCAGCTGTCCCGAGACGGTACAGGAAAACTGTTCAAAATAGGCCGAAGACTCCGGATTTAAATAGGAATGGAACAACATTCCCTCTTGCATCGGCGTTAAGTTGAATACCCCCGAGATCGACAGCTTTTCGCTCATGACCATCTCTCCCTGAATTCAGTTTATTGTTTATAAAAATCCATAATCGCTTCCAGCTCTTCGATGGACAAATCGCTTCCGCCCACGTCCGAAGGCGTCAGCTCTCGCGATTCCTTCTCCATGCAATGCTTGATGATTTCCGTCAACTGGGTCTTGAACAATTCTCCGAAGACGCGAATGTCCGCTTCCGAATATTCCGTCAGGTTATACTCGATCGACAGGATCAGGCGGCCGTCTTCCACAAGCCCAGTAATGTTCAGGGCGATTTCCCGTTCGGCCTCCGGGCTGACCGTTTGTCCGTAAGACAGGTCGGACGCCCGGAACAGTTCCGTGTTGACGTCGTTGTCGAATTGCCCTAGGTAATTGAATTTGATTTCGGGCTCCAGCCTGAACTGCAGATCACTAAGGGTTTGACCCCCGGCCAGGTATTTCAGGATTCCGTGCCCGATGCCTTTGTTCGGGATCCGCCGGATCTCCTCTTTGACCGATTTAATATGGTAGGATACATCCGCTGAGCTTGGAATGTTCAAGACGACGGGATAAACGGAAGTAAACCACCCGACCGTCCTGCTGATATTTACATTTTTCAAAATCTCTTCCCTACCGTGCCCCTCCAGACAGATAAGGACGTCCTCCTCCCCGGTCCACAACGATACGGCCCTTCCGAGGGAGGCAAGCAGAAGGTCGTTGATTTCGGTGTTGTAGATATTGTGGACTTTGCCGAGCAGTTCCTCCGTCTCGGATTGGGATAGCCGGAAGGAATAGATCATGTTATCCGCGACCTTGGCCGTCTGTCCCGTGTAGGGGGACGACTTCGGCAGCGCTTTTATGCTCGCGGATTCGATCCGCTTCCAGTAATGCCGTTCTTGTTGCATCGCCTCACTGTTCGCAAACTCCGTCAGCCGTTTCGCCCAGGTCTGGTACGAGTCCGTTTTGGCCGGAAGCGCGACCGGCTCGCCGCGGAGAGCTTGATGATAGGCCAGCGTCAAATCCTCGAACAAAATACGCCAGGAAATGCCGTCGATCACCAAATGGTGGATGATGACGGCCAAATGGTCGCCCAAGCCGGTCTTGAACAAGCCCACTTTGACCAGCGGCCCCCGCTCCAGATCTATACTGCCGTGAAGCCGGTCCAATTGACGGGAGATTTCCAGCCTGCCCTCTTCCCCTTCCGGCACGGCTGCTACGAACAGATCGAACCAGGAACGCGGATCCTCTCCGTCTGCCCCTTCGTTGTATTGCTTCCATCCTCCGTCATCCCGCCGATATACCATTCTTAAGGTATCGTGATGACGGACCAGCCCGCGGAAGGCCTCCGCAAGGATCTCTGTGTCGAACCCGTCCTCCTTAAAGAGAACAACGGCCTGGTTCCAATGATTCGCCGGCGTGAACCCGGATGCGAAGAACCATTTTTGAATCGGAGTCAATTCAACGAATCCCTCGACGGGCCCTTGATCAATCTCACGATAATCGGCTTCCACATACTTGGACAGCTTCCGGATTACCGGATTCTGAAACAGGTCCTTCATTTTCAGCGTATAACCTCGACTGCTCAGTTTGGAGGATATTTGAATGGACCGGATGGAGTCTCCCCCAAGTTCGAAGAAATTGTGGTCGATGCCGACATGATGGACGCCTAGAACTTCCTCCCAAACCGAAACCAGCATGCGCTCCACTTCATCGCGCGGTGCGGCGTAATCGTCCGCCGAAGCGTTGTCCCGTTTGGGAGCCGGCAGCGCGGCCCGGTCAACCTTGCCGCTGGCCAGCAGCGGCATCCGCTCCAGGGTGATGAAATAAGCAGGAATCATGTAGCCGGGCAGCGCGGCCGCCAATTCTTCCTTCAGCTTATGGATGAAGCCTTCCTCTTGAACGCCCAAGGAAGGATTGGGCACCAAATAAGCGCACAAATATTTGCTCCCGGTTTCATCTTCCCTGGCCAAGACGACCGTTTGCTGGATGAAAGGGGATTGCTGAATACAAACTTCGATTTCCTCCAGCTCAATACGGAAGCCCCGGATTTTCACCTGAAAATCTTTACGCCCGGCAAACTCCAGATTGCCGTCGGGAAGCCAGCGTCCCAAATCACCGGTTCTATACAGTCGCAGTGACTCCCCTGTTCCCCTTCTAAAGGGATCTTCCATGAACGATTGGCCCGTTCTTTCCGGATCATGAATGTAACCGCGGCCGACCCCGGCTCCGGATACGCAGATTTCCCCGTACACGCCTACCGGACATAGGTTCATATGCTCGTCGACCACATACAGATTCAAATTCGCCAGCGGTTTGCCGATAGAAACGTTGTCCACTCCCTCGGGAAGTTCCCGGATTACGCGCTGGCTGATATCATCGGCCGCCTCTGCGGGTCCGTAAGCATTCACAACGGGAATCTCGGGATATAAGGCAAGCCATCTTCGGGCCAGGTCCGGCTTGATCGCTTCCCCCGTAATCATCAAGTAACGGAGGGTTTGCAATTTCGCTCCGGTGTGCTCCAGCACATCCAGCATGACCGCCAGATAGGAAGGGACCACTTCCAGAAGCGTCACCCGGTCCGCCATAATCCCTTCTATAAACCGCTCGACCTCCAATACCGATTCATGCGGGTAAATGGCGGTCGTTCCGCCCAAAGCCAAGGCTCCGAAGCATTGCCAGACCGAAATATCAAAACAGATATTCGCATTTTGGGCGAAGACCAGGCGACGGTCCAACCCCAGCTCATCCGCTTCCGCAAGGACGTGGTTCAAAAGCCCCTTGTGCTCGATCATTACGCCTTTCGGCCTTCCGGTTGATCCGGAGGTGAACAGGATATAGGCCAGGCTGTCCGGATCATGAGCATGGTCCATATTTCCCGGAATTTCCCGCATCAGTTCATCCATCACTTGGTCAAGGCACAGGATGTCCCCTTCATACAGGTCTCCCAGACCATCCTGCAGAAATTCTGAACGAGTAATGAGCACCCGAGCCCCCGAATCCTCCAGGATACCGGCTTTCCGCTTCACCCCATACTCGATGTCTATCGGCACATAGGCCCCGCCCGCCTTCCAAATCCCCAGCACGCTCTGGATAAAATCGGGGGAACGCTCCAGCATGACCGCGACAACTGTATCAGCCGGTATTTCTCCTAAATTTCTTTGCAAATAGCGGCCGATCCGATTCGCTCGGGCATTCAGTTCCCCATAAGTCCATACGTTCCCGCCGTATTTCACGGCCGGTTCTTCCGGCTGCTCCAAGGCAAACCGCTCAAAACGGCGGGGCAACGTCAAGTTGAAATCGTAATCCGCGGCTTTCCCCCGGCCCAGTTCGATCAGCTTCTCCCGCTCATTCTCACCGAGCCATTCGATCGCGGCCAACGGGCGATCCGGGGAAATAACCAGGTTATGCAGGATTTCTACGTAGTGCCGGCCGATTTGCGCAGCGGTCGGGCTCTTAAAAAGATCGGTATTATATTGCAAATCAAAATGAATTTCCGCCTCGTCCGCATACACATCCAGCATGAGATCGAACTTGGAGATCTCATGCTTCAATGCGTACGGGGTGAGGAGCAATTCGCCGAGCTGAACTTGCGGCTTCTCCCGGTCCGTTAAATTGAACATCGTATCAAAGAGCGGGTTGCGGCTCGTGTTCCGGTCGACATCGAGCAGCTCGACCAACCGTTCGAACGGCAAATCCTGATGATCGATCGCCGATAAAGTATGGTCCCGGACCTCCTGCACAATCTGGCGGAACGTCTTCTGCCGTTCCGGAAAACCGCGCAGCGCCACCGTATTGATAAACATCCCCAACATGTCCTGGACATCGCGGTGTTGGCGTCCGGCGACCGGCGATCCGACTACGATATCCTCCTGCCCGGTATATTTCGACAGGAGTACATAATAAGCGGCCAGCATGACGGCAAACAAAGTGGAGCCTGTTTCTCGGGACAGCTCCCGAAGCGCCACGGAAAGTTCGGATTGCAGCGAAAACGGCAAGGTTTTGCCGTTAAAGCTTTGCATAGCCGGCCTTCTGTAATCCAAGGGCAAGTTCAGCATGGGAAGTTCCCCGCGGAAGCGCTCCAGCCAATACGCCTCATGTGCCTTCATCTCTTCGCCCGACAGCCGTCCGTTCAACCAGGCCGCATAATCCTTGTACTGAATCTCCAGCGGCGGCAGCCGGTCACCCCGATACAACTGTTCCAGTTCACGCAGCATCAGGTCCCCGGACAGGCCGTCGGAAATAATATGATGCATGTCGATGAACAGCACATTCTCCTCTTGTCCGGTTTGCAGCAGGCGAATTCGCAGCAACGGAGCTTCCTCTAAGTCAAAGGGAAGGATGAAGGAGGAGATTTGCCGCTGAACTTCCTCCCTTGCCGCGCCAAGCATCTCCACAGTCTCCACCCGGCAGTGCGCCCGGGGATGAATCGTTTGTACAAGTTCACCGTCCACCACGTGAAATGACGTGCGGAAAACCTCGTGCCGCTCCACCATTTGGTCGACAATCCGCTGCAGCTGCGCCGTGTTCACTTCCCCAGCAACGCGATAGGCGAATGGCATATTGTAGGCGGTTGAGCCCGATTCCTCCAGCGTGTTCAACACATACATTCTTCTTTGCGCAGGGCTGACCGGATAATGGATACTGGCGGGAACCGGAAGAATGGACGAGGCATGGCTCTTTCCGTCGCTTAAGTCCCCAATTCGTTCAGCCAGAAGCGCCACGGTCGGGAACCGGAACACGTCCTTCACTTTCACGTCCACGCCAAGCTCCCCGTGTATTCTCGACGCGATCACCGTCGCTTTCAAGGAATGGCCGCCCAATTCAAAGAAGTTATCGTGCGTACCGACGCGTCCGGCGCCAAGAACTTCCGACCAAATGGAAACCAAGGTCTCTTCCGTCTCGTTACGGGCCGGTACAAAGCCTTCATCGGACCGGAGATCAACCGGATCGGGCAGATGACTGCGGTTGATTTTTCCGTTGGCATTGTGTGGCATCTCTTCCAGTTGGACAAAGACCGCGGGCACCATATATTCCGGTAAACAGCCATGTAAATAATCCTTCAATCCGGACACCGGAAGGGCGTTGTCCGCAGTATAGTAGGCGCACAAATATTTTTCACCTTCACCGGATTCCTTTACAAGAACGGCAGCTTCCCGGATCTGTGCGTACTCGCTCATCCGGTGTTCGATTTCGCCCAATTCGATGCGGAAGCCTCTGATTTTGACCTGCTGGTCTTTCCGGCCGACAAACTCGAGATTTCCGTCCGGAAGCCATCGGCCCAAATCTCCGGTTTTGTACAAACGCACTCCAGATTCCGGAGCGAACGGATCCTCCATAAAGACTTGTCCCGTCCGTTCCGGATCGTTCAAATAGCCCCTTCCGACCGCGATGCCGGCCACGCAGATTTCCCCCACGATCCCGACAGGGCACAGCCTCATCCGGTTATTTACGATATAGATCCGGATATTGGGCAGCGGCTTGCCTACCGGAATGTACCCGCTATTCTCCGGTGTCCGATCCATCACGTATTGGCAGATGTCATCGGATGCTTCCGCGGGTCCGTAAGCGTTGACCATCCTGACTTCCGGGCAAAGCTCAAACCAGCGGGCAACCAGGGCCGGCGTCGCCGCCTCACCGGTAATCATCAGATGCCGCAAATGCTCGAAGCGGAGTGCCCGCTCCTCCACGATGTCCAGCAAAATCCCCAAATAAGAGGGGACCACTTCGAGCAGAGTTACGCGATCCCGACTCACTTGGTGAATAAATGAACCGGGGTCCAGGATCAGCTCGTCCGGATAAATCGCCGTTGTTCCCCCCAGTACCAAAGCGCCGAACAACTGCCATACCGAAATGTCGAAGCAGTGATTTGCCGTCTGGGCAAAGATAAGTTGATCGGTTAAGCCGAGATCGTCCGCCTCCGCCCAAATATGATTGAGCATGCCCAAATGCTCGATCATGACGCCTTTCGGTCTCCCCGTCGATCCCGAGGTAAAAAGCGTATATGCCAGGTCGGTCATGGCCACCGGCAGGTCAAGATCGCTCTCCGCTTCCTGATCCGCCGGGCGGACCAGGCGGTCCATCTCGACAAGCCGGCCCGGATACAGGTGACGCAAGCCTTCATCCGCATAGTCCGATAGCGTCACGAGGAGTTTGGCTTCCGAGTCGGCGACAATTCCGGCCTTTCGCCCCTCGGGGTAAGAAACGTCAACCGGGATGTATGCGGCTCCGAGTTTCCATATCGCCAAAATACTCTCAACCATCAACGGCGAGCGTTCCAGCATAACGGCCGCAAAATCGCCGCGCCCCAGGCCGCGCTCCCTAAAAAGGCGCGCCAAGCGATTCGCATTCCGGTTCAACCGGTCGTACGTCATAGCCTCCTCTCTATAGAGCAGGGCGATTTTATCGGGATGACGCCGAGCATTTTCTTCGAATAACCGGTGGGCGGGCTTGTCCAGCCTGAACGCTTTGTCCGTGCGGTTAAAGTCGTCAAGGATCGTCTCTTTTTCCTGGTCCGTAATGATATCGATGTCCTGAACCAAAATCCGCTCATTCTCCAAGACGGTATCCACAATCCGCCTCAAATGGCCTTCCATGCTCCGCAGCAAACTTTCCTCATAGACGAAACCGTTATACGTAAACAGCACTTCGAGTTCCCGTTCGGGAAACACCGTGACATCCAGATCATAATTGGTATGCTCCGACATTTCGCTATCGGTCACGGAAAGAGCTTTCTCCCCGCCGCCGTTCGTTGTTTCCAGCGGATAATTTTCAAAAACGAGAATGTGGTTGATCAGATGATGCTTAAGCATGGTTTTCGCTTGAATATCCGCCAGGGAAACATAGCTGTAGCGGTTCGCCTCCAGGATCGAATCATGCACGTGACGAAGCAGTTCCTGAAAGGAGGTGCCCGCTTCGCTCTTGACCCGCAAAGGAAGCGTGTTGATGAACAAGCCTACCATGCTTTCGATTCCCGGTAGTTCAGGTGGCCTTCCCGAGACGACCGAGCCGAATACCACATCTTCGGAATGGTTGTAATGATGCAGCATAATGCCCCAGATGGTGTGAAATACCGTACTCAATGTAACTTGGTTGTTTACGGCCAGCCTCTGGAGAAGCCGGGTCGTGTTCTCATCCCATTTAAAATGATATTTTCGATGATCGAACCCATCTTTCGCCTCGCCTCCAACGGAGGGAACCCGGGCCTGCAGTTCATAATCCTCCAGATAGTTGCCCCAATACCGCAACGCCTCTTCCTGGTCCTGCTCACTCAGCCACATGATATAGTCGCTGTACGGATAAGCGAGGTCCAACTGAAGCGGAAGACCGGCCGCCAGCGCCTCATAAATCCGGAACAAATCTTGAGCCAGGATCCCCATACACCAACCATCCATAATAATGTGGTGAAATCTCCAGACGACCTTATGGACTTCTTCGTCCATTTTAAAAACAGCCATCCGCAGCAGCGGTCCGGTTTCCAAATCGAATTTCCGCTTCCGGTCTTGGTCTTGATAAGCTTCCACTCGTCGGGACCGTTCGTCTTGGGGATATCCGGTTACGTCCATGTAGTCGATTTGCGGATCACGCTGGTTCAGCACGATTTGCAAGGGCTGTTCCACTTCCGTAAATATAAATACCGTTCGCAACGCATCATAGCGTTCGACCAGTTTCGCGAAACTGCGTTTCAGCGTTTCGGGGCATAGCTCCCCTTTGAGCGTGAACGAAACCTGCTCAAAGTACGCTTCGGAATCCGGTTCCAGCAAGGAGTGGAACAAAATCCCCTCTTGAGTCGGCGAAAGCGGGTAGATCTTATCGATTTCATGATCGCTCAAATTCACACACTCCCCATTTATTTCGCTGCCGGATCATTTCAATCAGGAATCCGGCAGCTTCCGCAATCAGGCGGGACTACAGCTTCTTTCTCAGCTTTTGGGAAATCGTATCCAGTTGTTTTTGCGTAAGTTTTTTGTACTGATAGTCCGTCGGTGTCGCTTCCTTCACTTCTTTACGGCAGCAATGACGGATGATTTCGGTCAGATGGTCCCTGTACCGGCCGGCCAGCCATTCCATCGTTTCCATGCGGTATTGATGCTTGTTGTAATTCATGTCCATCGTGAATCGCTTGCCCGATACCATGGCGTTGAATTCCAGCTTATAGGCCTTCTCGATTTGCGCGCCGACCTCAGGTCCCGCCGATAAATCGGACAATTCGAACAAATCCGTCCGGGCGACATCATGGTCAAACTGCCCCAGGTAATTGAAGATGACCTCCGGTTTCAGCCGGAATTTCAGGGGAAGCTCCACATTCGTTTTTTTGACCGTTAAATACTTCATGATCTCATAGCCCAGTCCTTTGCCCGGGACTCGCCGCAAATCATCCTTGGTTCCTTTGATCAGCCCCGCCAAATCCGTCGTGTTCGCCGAACCGAGCGCGAACGGGAAGATCGAGGTAAACCAACCTACCGTTCTCGATACATTCAACCCCTTAACGACGTCTCCCCTGCCATGACCTTCCAATTGGATCAGGACGGAGCCGGCTCCCGCCCATTCCTGCAGCGTCCGGCTCAGAGCGGCCAGCAGGAGATCGTTGATCTCCGTGCTGTAGGCATGGTGGGCATCCGTTAACAGGCTTCGTGTTAAATCGGGTTCCAACGTCCATTGCAATTTGGCATGATCCCCGGCCAGGTTTAATGAGATGGCGCTGTCGACGGGTAATTCAATCACGGGCGTCCGCTCGATAACGTTCCAATATCCGGCTTCTTTCAGCAATCCGGGGCTCACGGCATACTCCGCGAGCTGCTCCGACCAGCCCTTGAAGGAATCGGTTTTGTCCGGAAGCCGAACCGGGATCCGCTCAAGCAGTTGTTTATAGACCGTTGAGAAATCTTCCAGGATGAACCGCCAGGACACCCCGTCAACCACCAGATGATGAATAATGATCAATAAATAGTCTCCGGCTGCCGTGCGGTAAACGGCCAACTGGATGAGCGGGCCCCTCTCGATATGCAATTTCGTCTGCAGCTCGGCCGATTGCCGCTCGATTTCGGCCCGTTCATCGGCAGCTTCCGTTACATCGATCACTTGCAAGTTATAAAGCCCTTGACCCTCAAGTCCCTCGTTCACTTGCACGACCCCTTGTTCCTCCGGCAGGTATTTCATCCGCAGCGCATCATGATGCTCCACCAGGCGGTCGAAGGCTTGCGAGACGGTGACCGGATCAAACCCTTCGCGCCGATAGAGCAGCACGGAATGATTGTAATGGTGGACATGTTCCCATCGCTGTTCAAACAGCCGGCTTTGAATCGGAGTAAGCCCGACTTCCCCCGTCACCGGTTCCTGAGCGGTTTTGCGGGCCAGAGGCTGCACGTACCTGCTCAATTCCCGGATCGTCGGATATTTGAATAAATCCCTCATTTCCATTTTCAGCCCATGTGACATCAATCTGGAGGATACCTGCAAGGCCTTGATGGAGTCCCCGCCGCTTTCAAAAAAGTGATGGCTCGTCCCGATTCCCTTAACGCCCAGGATTTCTTCCCACACCCTGACCAGGATTTCCTCGACTTCATTCGCCGGGGCCGATTCCGAACCGGATGGCTCCAGTTCAATCACAGGTTCGGGCAGGACCTTAAGGTTCACCTTTCCGTTCTCGTTCAAAGGCATGTGATCGAGAAAGACGTAAGCGGAAGGCACCATGTAGGCGGGCAGCCTGGAGGCCAAATAGTTCCGTATCTCCGCCGCTGTCAAAGGTTCGGACGTAACCGCGTAGGCACACAAAAACTTGGTGCCGTCCTCGCCCTCCTTGACGGTAACCGCAGCTTCCCGGATACCCGGATGTCCCGCCAACTGAGCTTCGATTTCGGCCAATTCGACCCGGTAGCCGCGGATTTTCAATTGGTGATCGATTCTCCCGATAAATTCGATATCCCCGCCCGGCAGCCGTTTAGCCCGATCCCCCGTTTTATAAAGCCGCCGCTCGGGGTTGAACGGTTGGGGGACGAACTTCTCCCCGGTAAGCTCCGGCTTGTCCAAATAACCGCGGCCCAGTCCGCGGCCGGCGACCGCAAGCTCTCCCGGCACCCCGTCCGGAAGTAAATTGCCGTAGGCGTCCAGGATATAAGCTTCCGCATGAAAGATCGGCTTGCCGATGACCGGCTGCCGTGAAAATGCCGGGAAACCGTCCAAATCCAGCGGATGCGCAATACACCCGATCGTCGCTTCCGTAGGACCGTAATGATTCAAGAACCGGGCATGCGGGTATCGCTCGAAATACCGCTCTACATCGTGAATCTTGATCTTCTCCCCGCCGAGTACGATGAGTTTCAGCGACTCCAGGGTTCCCACCGTGTCGAAGCGTTCATGGTTCACCAGCAGATGAAATAATGATGGCGTCGCCTTGATATAGGTGATCCGATGCAGCGATATATAGTCCAGTACATACCGCGGATCCACAATATCGTGGCGGTCTAGCAGGTGCAGCTCGCATCCGCCGACGAGCGCGGGATACAATGCGGTATAGCAGAGATCAAAGCCCGCCGAAGAAAGCAGCATTGTTCGGTCCTCCCGGCCGATCCCCCGGCTCGCGACAAACCACTGTACATAGTTCGTTAAATTCCGGTGTTCGATCATGACCCCTTTCGGCGTTCCGGTTGTCCCCGAGGTGTAGATAACATAAGCCAGATCGTCTCCACGGACAGGTGTGTTCAAATTAGGCTCCAGGCCTTCTGTCGTTTTAAGTTGATCCAAAAGAAAGAGCTGCTCCACGTTCTCCGATCCCGCTAAACTGTCGGCATACGTCAACAGGAATTGCGAACCGCTGTCCGCCAACATGAACCTGATCCGCTCCTGCGGAAATTCGGGATCTATCGGCATGTAGGCTCCCCCCGCTTTGAATACGGCCAGCAGGGCCGCAATCGTCTCGGGCCGGTTCTCCATCATGATTCCGGCTATGCCGCTTCCCTCCGCAAAGCCGCTTTCCAGCATCATTTTCGCCAGCCGGTTCGCTTTCGCGTTGAGCTCGGAGAAACTCCATCTCTCCTCCCCATAGACCAGAGCGATGTGATTCGGCATTTGCTGCGCCTGCGCTTCAAACCACTCGACGACCGTGGCGTATCCAGGTTGAAGTTCCGGGGCTCCGCCTTCACTCTCCTGTCTGTGCGGGGCAGGCATTTGTTGTTCCGCCCTTTCCTCACCGGACAGCAGGGACAATCGGCACAATTCCAGATCCGGGCGGTCCGCAAACGTCCGCAGCACATGAACCAAAAGCCGGGCAAACCGCTGCATGGTATCGGCGGTAAATAAAGCCGTGCAATAGACAAATTCCAGGAAAATATCGTCCTCCGTTACCCGGGCCAGCAGGGAGATATCGAATTTGGTCGACTCCTGGCTCAGAGGATACGGCTTGACGGATAAACCCTCCACTTGAAAGTCGTCTTCTCCGGCATTTTGCATCGTCAACATCACGTCAAATAACGGGCTGCGGCTCAGGTCTCTCGGAACCGCCAACGCTTCCACCAAGCTCTCAAACGGATACTGCTGATGATCGTAAGCGTTGAGGCAAACCTCTTTGACTTCCTCCAAATAGGTACGGAAGCTCTTCTCCCCTTCCGGCCGGGTTCGCATCGCCAGCGTATTGACGAATACCCCCATCACCTTGCGCAGATCGGCATGCTCTCTCCCGGCGACCGCGGAGCCCACAATAATATCCTCCTGCCCCGCATACCTGGACAAAAGGACGCTGTAAGCGGCCAGCAAAATCATATACAGCGTCGTCCCCGTCTCATGGGCCAACAGCTTTAACTGAGCGCTTAGTTCCCCGCCGACCGCGGACTCCAACGCGGTTCCGTCCTGGCTTTGAAGCTGGGGCCGCGGGAAATCGGCCGGCAGGCTGAGCACCGGCAGTTCGCCGGCAAATTGCCCCAGCCAGTATTGCTTATGATCCTCGTATGCCCCCTTGGCCAACTGTTCATTATGCCACACGGCATAGTCTTTATATTGAATGCGAAGTTCCGGCAGCTCCCCTCCGCTGTAAAGCGTATTGAATTCCTCAATGAACACTTCGATGGAGGTGCCGTCCGAAATGATGTGGTGCATATCGATCAGCAAAACGTAATGATCCAAGTCTTTTTGTGCCAGCGTGGCCCGGAACAGCGGGGCCCGGCTTAAATCGAAAGGGGCCGTAAATTGCTTGGCGATCCGTTCCAACTCGGCCTCGTTCACCCATCCCGCATGTTCGATCTTAAACGGCGAATCGGGATGGATCATCTGCACCGGTTCCCCGTCGATCACTTGAAAGGAGGTGCGAAACGCCTCATGCCTTAGCATCAAGGCCCGAAAACTCGCTTCCATTTTCTCAAGATCCAGGTTCCCTACGATTTCAAAGGCCGCGGTCATGTTGTAAGAGGTGCCGCCCCCGTTCATCTGTTCCAGCATGAACAAGCGCTTTTGCGCCGCGGACAGGGGATAGCAGCTTTGCGCCGCCGCGACGGGAATTTCGGTAAAGTCGCTGCGCTCCGCTTGCCGAATCAGCCGGGCTAATCCCTGAACGGTGGCATATTGGAAAAAGCTTCTCACCGGGATGTCCGCGCCCATTTCCCGATTGATTCGGGCGATCATCACCGTCGCCTTCAGGGAATGGCCTCCGCGTTCAAAGAAGTTATCGTGGATGCCGATTCGGTCCAAGCCCAGTTCCTCCTGCCATATGCGAACCAGCTGCTCTTCGATCGCATTTTCGGGCGGCGCATAGGTTTCGTGCGAATGCGGGCCTGCTTCCGGTTCAGGCAAAGCCTTCTTGTCGATTTTTCCGTTCGGGGTCAAAGGCATGCGCTCCAGCGGGATAAAATAGGACGGCACCATGTACTCAGGCAGCGTCTTCAACAGGCTTTCTCGAATCGAGCCGAGCTCCGCTCCGGCCTGGGGCACGTAATAGGCGCATAAATAGGCATTGCCCGGTTCATCCTCTTTGGCGGCCACCACGGACTCTTTCACCGGCAATTGACGGATCATCGTCCTCTCGATTTCTTCCAGCTCGATCCGATACCCGCGAACTTTCACCTGGAAATCCGTTCTTCCGATGTATTCCAGGCTTCCGTCCTCCCTCCATTTCGCCAAATCTCCGGTACGATACATCTTGCGTCCTTCGGCGTGCGGATTATCGACGAATTTCTGTTCCGTCAAGTCTTCCCGGCGCCAGTAGCCCGCCGCCAAACCGTCCCCGCCGATGCATAATTCGCCGGGAACGCCGATCGGAACCAGACTATCGCTTTCATCGACGAGATAAATCTGCGTGTTGGCAATCGGTCCGCCGATATCCACCTGCTTTTTGGCTGTCACATCGCTGACGCAGGACCAGACCGTGGTTTCCGTCGGGCCGTACATATTGAAAATTTTTAAATGGGGGATCTCCTGGAGCCGGTGCAGCAAATAAACCGGAAGCGGTTCCCCGCCGAGCATGAGGTCGGTCGCATTTTGCAGAAATGCCATGTGCGGATCGCCGGCCAGCAGCATCTTTAACCGGGACGGGGTCATCTGCAGCATTTCCACGCGATGTTCCGCAATCAGGCGGTGGAGCGCTCCGGGATCCAGTTGGTCCGCCTCGTTCGCGATGACGACGGTGAGTCCCTTCGCTAAAGGAACCCAGGTTTCCAGCACAAAAATATCAAAGGAAATCGTCGTCAAGCCCAAAATGCTCTTCCCCGGGATAAAGGCGATTCTTTGGGCCATCGCCTCGATAAAGTTATGAACCGCCCGGTGCGAAATCATGACTCCCTTGGGATTGCCTGTGGAGCCGGAGGTATAAATGACATAAGCATGATGCCCTGCCCTGTGCATTCGCTCCAGGCCGCCGTTTTTGTGTTCCGTTTCCAGATACAGACTTTCATCCTGCACGAACAGCGTGGTTACGCGGCCATCCACCGGGTTGGCCAATCCCGGCTCGGTCAGCAACACTTCCGCTTCGCTGTCGTTGAGCATGTATTCAATCCGGTCCGCCGGATAATCGGGATCAATCGGCAGGTAGGCGGCTCCCGCTTTCAACACCGCTAACAAGGCGACGATCATATGGACCGAACGCGTAACCATGACACCCGCGATCGTTCCCGGCACGACTCCCTTTTTCCGAAGCGAAGACGCAAGCCGGTCCGATTTGTCGTCCAACTGACGATAGGTGTAAGACTCGCTATTCCAGACAACCGCAACCTCATCCGGGGTGCGTTCCGCCTGCTGCTTAAACAGCAGGTCGACCGTCAACTCCGGGTCGTAGGTCATTCGGGTTGCATTAAAGTCAACAAGCAGTTGCCGGCGCTCCTCCGCGGACAATAGGTCGATTTGAGATAAGCGCACGGCCGCGTGATCCGCCACGACGCTTAAAATGTTCACATAATGGGACAGCATCCGCTCCGCTTTTTCCCGCTTGAACAGCGCGGTGCTGTAATCCAGGTGCAGCGCGACGGACTTCTCGTTCCAGTCCTCGGCGCTCAGCGTGAGATCATAAGGTGACACTCCCGGATTGATCTCTTCCGGTATAAAGGTCACGCCCACCGCGGACATGTCCTCCATCTCCATATTCTGCAAAATGAACATGGTATCGAACAGCGGATTCCGGCTGGTGTCTCTCCGGATGTTCAGTTTGTCGACCAGCCATTCGAACGGGTAATCCTGATGGTCGAACGCACCGAGGCTGCTGCGCCGGACCTCTTCCAAAAAGGCGCGGAACGTTTTGTCTTTACCCGGGTAACTGCGAATGGCGACGGTATTGATAAACACGCCAATCAGCGGCTCGATGTCGGGATGATTGCGTCCGGAAACCGGGGTACCGACAATAAGGTCATCCTGCCCGGTATATTTGTGCAGCAGCACCTTATAAGCGGACAGCAAGACCATAAACAGCGTCGTTCCGGTCTCCGCCGCAAGACGGCGGAGCCGCTGCGTCAGGCCTTCGTCCAGGCGCAGACTTAAGCGCTCGCCTTCCATGCTCAACCGGCCGGGGCGCGGATAGTCCGTCGGCAAGTTTAAAAAAGGCAGCTCCCCTTCAAATTGATGAAGCCAGTACACTTCCTGCTCATTTATTCTTTGTTCGTCCGTCACGCGGTGCTGCCAAACGGAGAAATCGGTATATTGCACCTTTAACTCCGGCAGAACATGCCCTCGGTACAGTTCCGCCAGCTCCCGCAAGAATACGGCCATGGAATAACCGTCCGAAATCAAATGATGCAGATCCACAAACAAAACATGCTCCGTTTCGGACACTTTAACCAGCTCCGCTCGGAAAAGCGGGGCTTGGGTCAGGTCGAACGGCTTCATAAAAAGCCGGAACCGGTCTTCCAAAGTTTCCGTTGGAGACAGCTCCGCGTAAGGAACCTTCAGGGCAATCGGTTCGCCGATCCGTTGGACGACATCCCGGTTTTGAATTTCAAAGGTCGTTCTGAACACCTGATGCCTGCCGGCAATCTGCTCCAGCGCCTTCAAAATCCGCTCGCGGTCCAGCTTGCCCTGAAGCGTAATCCGGCCCGGAATATGATGGACCCATGTATGTTCATCAAGCTGCTCCAAAATATAAATGCGCTTCTGAGCGGCTGAACTTTCATAAGTATCCCGCTTCTCCTGCAGCGGAATCGGTTCGTACCCATCTTTCCATCCCCCGTCCAGCATACGCGCCAGTTGCCGAATCGTCGGTTGCTGGAACCAAGGTCCGATCGGAATTTGCATGCCGAACTCCTGATAAATTCGCGACAGCATCACGGTTGCTTTCAGGGAGTTTCCGCCCAGGGCGAAGAAATGGTCTTGCGCGCCGACCTGCTCGACCCCGAGGAGCTCGCTCCAAATCCGGGCAATGCCTGCTTCCGTTTCGTTTAGCGGCTCGGCATCCCGCGAAAATGCAGCCGGATCCGGCAGCCTGCCTACGTCAATGGCCCCATCTTCCAGCAGCGGAAACGACTCCAGCATAACTACATGGGAAGGGATCGCATATTCGGGTAGACGCTCCGTCATCTCGGCTCTTACTTGCGAAGCGTCCCTTCCCGGGGAGGGAGCGATGTAAGCCGCAAGTTCCGGCATATGTCGCCCGTCGACCGCCCGAACCAGCACCCGAGCCTCTTCCAGAGCGGGGAGCTGCCGCAGCTTATCCTCCAACTGCGACAGATTGACGCGATACCCTCGAATCTCTGCCGTGCGTTGGATCTCGCCGAAAATGTTCAAAGCTCCGGAAGGCGTGAACATCGCCAGCTGTCCGGAAGGTACTACGGCCCCCGCCTCTGGATCCGCAATGTGCAGTTCACCCGCAGCGCCTACGGGAAGCGGATAACCGAAGGAGTCAAGAATATGTACTCCATGCCGGTGACTTAGCTGCGAGACAAGCCGGGTCTGCTCCTCCGTCATCAGCGACAGCTGCGACACCTTCCGGGATGAATCCTGCGCCATGGTTAGCAGCAAATGACGGTAACCTTCCGCCCAAAGCTCCATCGCCCGGGGTTCGAACAAATCGGCGCTGTAATCGATATCCAATCTTAATTCCTGGTTAATCTCCGTCACGTTGAGAAACAGGTCATAGTGCAAATGCCGTACCGGATAAGGGATTATTTCGGTGTCCAATCCGCTGAAGTTCAGGCGGCGTACCGGACGGTCCATATTGAATAAGATATTGATCGCGGGCATATGCGCCCCGGGCATGCGTTCGACCAGACTTGCCAGAGAATAGCCTTGATGCCGGTCCAATCGCTGCATAGCCAGCTTTACGGCAAACATGTAATCGGCGACGGTTTCGCCGCCGTTGATTTCGGTATATACCGGAAGCAGATTCACGCAGTTTCCTACCAGATGGGTCTCCCCCATATGGGATTGACCCGCGGTCGGGATACCGACGACAAGTTGTCCTTGTCCGGCGAGCCGATGCAAAAACAAACCGTAAGCCGCGAGCATCGTGATGAACAGACTGTTTTTGCTGCGGATGCTTAGCGCTCTCAACTCTTTGGTGATATCGCGATCGAGTGTTAACGTTTGTCTGCCGGCGTTAAACGTCTTCTTCACGAGATGTCCGCTCGGCGACGGCAGTTGCAGGACGGGGACGGGCCGCTCGAACTGCGCGGTCCAGAACGCCGCGGTCTCATCGGCTTCCGGCTGCTTCAGCTTCCTTTCCTGCCACTGTAAGTATTCACGGAACTGGACAGGCTGAGGAAGCCGGGCCCTGCGTTTCTGGCAGATGGCCGAGTAGGCTTCTTCCAATTCGCCGGCAAACACCGCAATGGACCAACCGTCAACGGCAATGTGATGAAAAGTAAGTGCCAGGATCGATTCCTGTTCGGCCAGTTGGAGTATGGTAATTCTGAACAAAGGCTGCCCGACATGAAGGTCGAATGCACGAGAAGCATCCTCGGCCATCCAGCGGTCCAGCTCGTCCTTGCCCTCGGCGACGGAACGGCCGCGTAAATCCTGAACCTGAACCGGAACAAACGCTTGGGGCAGAATGACTTGGCATTCCCCGCTTGCATCGATGACGGTCCGTAAAGCTTCGTGGCGCTGAACCAGCAAATCTACCGCTTGCTGCAAGGCTTCCAGGTTCAGCGCCCCCTTCATATGGAGCAAAACGGATTCGTTCAAGGAAGCGGAGGCGGGTCCCCCGGAAACGGAGGACATCCACAGCTGCTTCTGTTCATTGGATAACCGGACGGTCTTCCTTCCGCCGTCATCGTCCGGCGGCAATGGACTTCCCGGCAAAAAACCACCCCGCTGCAGATCGCCGACGCTCTCTTTTACAATGCGGATGATCTCGTCGATGTCTTCCCGGGTGTGCGCGGTGGACAGGAAACAGTTCCGTCCTTCCCACACATACAGCCCTTTATGAATCAAATGATAGAAGAACAGTTCAATGTCGCCAAAAGATACAAACCGGAACAACGAACCGAAATTCACCATATAAATCGGTACGTTACCTGCTTTAAAGAAGGCGTTCAGCTCGCGGACGAGCCTCTCCGTCCTGCTGTTCAATTCCTCGTACAACGCGGAGCCTTGCGATTCCAAATAATCGATCGTCCTTAAGGCTACGCGCATCGTCAGCGGGTGGGTGCAGAACGTTCCGCCGACGAACGTTTTTTGGTCGGCTTTCCGCGGATAGGAATCGTCGCCGAAATTCCAGTTCCCGCCGTCAATCGGATCCATAAAATATTCTTTCCCGGCCACGATCCCGATCGGCAAGCCTCCCCCCACCACCTTGCCGTATACCGCCAGATCGGCCTGAACGCCGAACCAGGCCTGGGCGCCGCCCAGTCCAATACGGAAACCGGTAATGACTTCATCGAAGATCAGCGCCGTTCCCGACTGGGAGGTAATCTCCCTGAGCTGTTGCAAAAACCGGCCCGGCTGCAAATCCGGCCGTCGGCTCTGCACGGGCTCTACGAGCACGGCGGCCAATTCATGGGCATGGTTGCGAATCACGTCCAGGGATTCGGGCTTATTGTAGTTCAACATCATCACGTCTCGAACAAAATTCTCCTGGATACCTGGAGCCATCGGCAGCGCCGAAGCTTCGTCCGATTCCGGATCGGCCACGCCCAAAACTCCGTCGAATGTACCATGGTAGGACCCGGAGAAGATGACCACCTTCGAGCGTCCCGTAGCCGCTCTGGCCGTGCGCAGCGCCACCATGACGGCTTCCGTGCCGGAATTGTAGAAAGCTACGCGATCGACCCCCGTGATCCGGCTGATCCGCTCCGCCACATCCCCGGCCAGGTCCGACATCGGACCCAACGGTGGCAGCGTAGGGGACGAGCCCGCTTTCATTTCCGCCACGAGGAAATCCGGGTTATGGCCCAGTAGATTCACACCGAATCCCATGGTTAAATCAATGTATTCATTTCCGTCCACATCCCACATCCGGGACCCGGAGGAACGCTCGGCGATGATCGGATATATCGCCTCTTTCCAATAGGAGCGGAAACCCGAAACATTGCGGTTGTTGGCGTGCACATATCGCGTTCGCTGCGTATAGGCTTTGGACCCCTGCGTTCTCCTTGTATACGCCGAGAAAAAGCGGTCGAGATACTGCTTTTGCATCTCGGTAAACTCCCCGGCCTCTCCGATCATCATCGGCTGATAAGGGATGAACGGCTTCGGCTCCTGCGAATCTTTCTTCGCTTTCTCCGCTCTGTCACCCGGGGCCGTATTCTTCGGTCCGATCGGCACTATTTTTTCAGCGGCATCTGCCTTTCCCGGCTTCCTCCCCGGGACTACACTAAGCTTCTGCACAGCCCCTTGGGCCATGCTTTTCTTTCCCGCGCTTCCGCTCAGGAGCTCCAGTTGCTGTCCAAGAATATCGGCCACACTCCGCTGTTGAAGGCTCATCAGCTCGATCTGCCGCGCCAGAATGCGCTCCAATTCCGAGCCTTCCGCAGCGGGAACCGCCCACTCGCCGGCTTCCACGGAAATCCCCGCCGCGGCTTGGAACTGCTGTTCCTCCGCTTCCCGAAGCACGGTTTGCTCCTCCCGTACCGGTTCATCCTGAGGTTGAGGCTCCGTCCGAACCGCCGGCTGCGGATCTCCATTTTGGATAATATACGCGGTCAAACTTTGTACATTGGTAATGGAATCGAAAAACCGTTCGATCGCAATATCCAAATGGTAGACTTCCTCAATCTCCTTGCGAATCCGCACAAGCATGATAGAGTCCAGTCCCATTTCGAGGAAATGGGCGTGGTTATCAATCTCCGTCAATTCCAAACCCGAAGCGGCGCTTATCATCCGCTTGACTGCATGTTCCACATCGTCCGTCAAGCTCTTCGTTTCCGTCATCGTCATCGTCCACTCACCCTGATTCGTATTCGAGTACTTCTCCGCTGTCCGGAGCTTTGCGGGATCAATATCGATCCAGCAGCGTTTGCGTTCGAAAGGATATAACGGCAAGGGGACCCTCCGGGGGGCAAGCTCGACATAGAGCTTATCCCAGTCGATACGCGCTCCTTGAACATAAAGCTCGCACAAGCGTTCAAGCCGGAGTCTCCGGGCCTCCTCATCCCCCGAGTTGCTCTTGGATACGATGGCCGCCGCCTCATCACTGATTTGGGCCAGTTCCGTTTCCGTAATCTCACCGGGTTTCCGTTCCCGTCCCAAATCCGAAACGATCTTGTAGACGCCCCGGTAGACGCCTTCTTGTCCTGCGTCGGCCAAAAGGTTGGACAGTTTGCGGGACAATTGTTCCCGCGTTTGGCACACGAAAGCGATTCGATGCTCCAAATGGGCCCGTCCCGTCCCCGCCGTGTAGCAAATGTCGGCTAAGGTCTGATGCGGGTACAGATTCAAATGGCTCACATACCGTTGCAACAGCTCACGAAGGGAGCCTTCCGTTTTGGCCGATATAGCAAACACCTGGCCTTGCCCCTTCTCTTGAACCGGCGTTTCCAACACCGGATCGACATATTCCTCCATCACCACATGACAGTTCGTTCCGCTGAAACCAAATGAACTGACCCCGCATTTGAGCGGCAGTTTGGACTCGTCGAACGAGGCGAGCTCCGTATTAATGTAGAAAGGCGACTGTTCCAGACGAATATTTCTGTTCGGCTCTTTGAAATGAATCAACGGTGGATTTTGCCGATGCTTCAGCATGAGCGCCGATTTAATCAAACTGGCGATTCCGGCCGCTTCGAACGTATGGCCGATGTTGGCTTTTACAGAACCCAGCGCGACGAACTGTTTCTTGTCCGTATAACCGGCAAAAGCTTTCTCCAGCGCGGAAAATTCAACGGGATCGCCCAGTTTCGTCCCCGTTCCGTGAGCTTCTATAAACGCCAGGTCATTGGGTTCCAATTTCGCATCCCGCCATGCCGTCCGGATCACTTCCGTCTGCGAAACCGGGTTTGGCGCGGTAATCCCCACCGTCGTCCCGTCCTGATTCACGGCGCTGCCCTTAATCACCGCATAGATATGGTCTTTGTCCTCTATAGCCCGACTCAGCGGCTTTAACAATACCGAAGCGACTCCCTCGCTCACCCCTGTCCCGTCGGAAGCCGCGTCAAAGGTTCGGGTACAGCCGTCTTTCGATTCCATATCCAATCCTAAAGACAGAGGCAGCAGCGAAGTTCGGACGCCGCCGGCCAGCGCCATTTCGCATTCGCCGTGACGAATGGCGTGGCAGGCCATGTGAACAGCAACCAATGACGAAGAACAGGCTGTGTCGACGGTGACCGCCGGGCCTTTTAAATCGAGGAAATACGCGATACGGCTGGCCAAAACGGACGGCAGATTACCCACGATGTAATTGGAAATCCGGTCCGGCTCATTTTTGGAAATCAGACGTTCATAATCGTATCCCACTTTTGAAAAGCCGGCGTAGACTCCCACTTTCCTGCCGCGCAGCTTGTCGCCCGCATACCCCGCATCCTCCAGGGTCTGCCAAGCCTGCTGCGCAAACAACCGCTGATTCGGGTCCATCAGCTTGGCTTCATTGGGGGAAATTTTGAAGAAAGCATAGTCGAATTTATCGATCTCCTCCAAATAACCGCCGGGTCTAAAATCGGATTCCTGACGTTCCAGCCCGATGACCGACAAATAATCCTTGGCGTCTTCCCGCCGGGCGGCCTGAAGTTCGCCGATTTGCTGGCGGCCTTCGGTCAAATTCCCCCAATACTCCCGGAGTGTCGCCGAGCCCGGCAAATAGACGGACATGCCGATAATGGCGATATCCCTGTCATCGCGCCTGGATGTTCCGGCTCCCGTTGCTTCCGAAGTTTGAAGCAGCGTCTTTTCCGTCTTAAGGTATTTGGCCAAAGCGGCGATCGAAGGGTAGGCGAACAAATCGGCGACCGCCAGCTTGATTGCGAATTTCTGTTCGATCCGGTCGGCCATTTGCGCCAGATGCAGGGAGCCGGCTCCCATTTCAAAATAACTGTCGCGAATGCCGATCTCGTCTTTTCCGAGCACCTCACGGCATATTTGCTGAATATCCAACTCGATTTGCGTTTGCGTAAGCTCCGGATCGCGTGACCTCCGCAACTCCTCCGTCCGATCCGTTTGGTCCGCCTTGCGCGCCCGTGCCAACCCTTCCATTTCCCGGGATACCTCGATAAATTCGCCGTCTCTATACATTTGGGCAAGCTTATAGCGCTGCACCTTTCCGCTGGTCGTCTTCGGCATTCGCTTAATCGGCACGATATCCGCGATTTCCCAGCCTCCGCGTTCGTTCAAAAGCCGTTTCAGTTCAAGCGTGATGGGATAGAATTTATCCAGTTTTCTTTTGGAAACGACAAACAGTACGATTTCTTCCTTCTTCAGGTCCGTGTTATAGACCCCGCAGGCCGCTACCCGGCCGAGCTCCACGCCATCCACTTCCTCGGCGATCCGCTCCACATCGTGAGGATACACGTTTTGTCCATTGACGAAGATAATATCTTTCGCCCGCCCGGTAATGACCAGTTGACCGTTGCGGCGGAACCCCAAATCTCCCGTCCTTACCCAGCCGTCCGCCGTCAACAATTTTCCGGTCGCCTCCGGATTGTTGTAGTAGCCCCGGGTGACGTTGGGTCCGCTGATCTGGATGTGTCCTATCGTCCCCTCCGCAAGTTCCGCATCTTCCTCGCCGCAAATCCGGAATTGACAGTAGTCTATCGCGTAGCCGACCTCGACAAATGAGAGCGCATGGGCCGATTCCCGGTTCACTTCAACGACCCGGTTACCCGGGTTCAAGTGCCTCCGGTCCACATAGACGGTCACATATTCATCCTCCGCAGGGGGGATTGCGACGCCTACCGAGGCCTCTGCCAGTCCATACACGGTGCACATCGCCGTCCGCTTCAAACCGTAAGGACCCAGCGTCTCCAAAAAGGCGTGGCACAGATCGGTGGAAATCGGTTCCGCCCCGTTATATATAATGCGGACCCGGGATAAATCCCAGGAATCGACCTTTTCCGGTTTAAAGAACTGAAGGAAATACTTATAGCCGAAATTCGGCGAGGAGATGATGCTTACCCGGTGCTCGCTCGCCTTTTTGATCCACAACAGAGGTTGTCTTATAAAAAGGGACGTCGGAATGATAAATTGCTCCAAATTGGCGGTTAGCGGAGATATATGATTGCAAATCAGTCCCATATCATGCGTCAGAGGCATCCACTGCAAATAGGAGTCTTCCGCCGTTATTCTGGAACTGCTGAGTATGCCGCAAACGTTGTAAATCAAGTTTCGATGCGTGAGCATCACTCCTTTGGGATCGCCTGTCGAGCCCGAGGAAAATTGAATAAAGGCGATATCGTCGGGATGGGCGGTATGCAGTTTTGGGGCTTGTGCCCCGGCAAATACCTTCTCGTCATCAATAAGAGTTACTTTTCCTCGGATCTTATCGAACAGATGGCCCTGTCCGCTCTTCTCCGTAAAGGTCTCCAAATCCCGCAGAATTCTGGAATCCGACAGCAGATAAGGGTCGTTCAGCACCTCCCAAATGCGAAACACCTTACTCTTGTGCTCATCATTGTTCCCCGTACTGACGGGGACCGGGATCATGCCGCCAAGGATGCACGCCCAGAAAGCAGTGACAAACCGGCGGTTGTTCTCGATTTGAAACACGATCTCCTGACCCGGGATAACCCCCCGCTGCTGCAGGTATCCCAGGAATCGGCAGGACTCTTCATACAGCTCTTTATAGGAAAGACGATCCTCCTGATCCTCACCATCAATGAACGTAATTCCCCGACTATCGGATTTTCCTCTTTCTTTCATGACGTCGATCAGACTTGCAAATTGCTTTGTGTACACCCATTTCCCCCCCAAAAAATAGATTATCGCTGCAATACGGCGGCCGACTGCCCGATGGCCTGCAGCTTGCTGAAGATGTCGTTCTGTTTGTCCGGCGGCAGTTGTTTGGTGTTCAAGATCTGCCGCAGCAATTCCCTTATCCGGTCCAGGATTTGATTGACGTCCAAATTCCCGTCCCGACGACGCATTTGTTCGATCAGTTCCCGGGTTTGCCGAATGGGCTCGACAACGCCGGTTGTGTAGGCCTCAGCATCCTCATTCCGGTTTCGGGCGATGAGGGCGGCCGTTAAAGCCGCCTGTGCCGCAGCGATCGCGGTTTCGCGCCGAGTCCCGTCCGCAGCGAATAACGGACGCAGCGTATTCATTTCTTGCGGATGCTCCACATGGAAGGTTTGTACGGCTGGATAAGTCTCTTTCATGAGCTGAGTCAGCACCTGGCGAGGCCCGACTTCCACCGCTCGCTCCATGTCATTCCGGTACAGGTACTCCATCGTCTCCCGCCAGCGAACCGGGTGAGTCATTTGGCGGTAGAGCAGCCCAACCAGATCCTCCCGCCCATAAGGCCGGGCTGTAACATTCGAGATAATCGGCCATCGGCCGGGCCGGGTTTCCACATTCCGCAATTCCAACGCCAGCTTGTCCGCCGCGGACTGCATCAGCGGGCTGTGGAAAGGAGCGCTCACGTTCAAATATTTCACGCTCGCATGCGGCGCCGCTTCCAGTACCCGATCCGCAACGGCCCGGACTGCCTCCTGGTGGCCGGCAATGACATGCTGCTGCAAAGAGTTGTAGCAGGCAATGACTACCTGCGAGGTTTCCGTCGTTGTCCTGCGGCACCACTCTTCCAGTTGGTCCGCGACTACATGAGTCACGGCGGCCATCGCGCCGAGACTGGAGGAGACCGCAGCTTGCATCAGCATCCCCCGTTTTCTTACAATGCTTAGTCCGTCCCGATAAGACATAACCCCGCTGCACACGAGGGCGGAATATTCGCCAAGACTGTGTCCCGCCATAAAACAGGGCTCCCAGCCCAGTTCTTGTCGGCCGATCTCGAAGGCCATGACGCTTACGGCCAAAATCGCCGGCTGTGTATTCATGGTCTGCATGAGTTCTTGATGACTGCCTTCAAAGCACAATTTGACAAGATCATAACCTAACGTGTCATTAGCTTCTTCGAACAACAGCTTTGCCGCGGTAAACTGATCGTGCAACTTTTTTCCCATGCCGACATATTGCGACCCTTGCCCCGGGAACAAAAAGGCGGTATTTGCCATACGCAGACCTCAATTCAAATATATTTAGTTGGATAAAAGTGGAGCAGGGTGTAAGAGTTTGAGCGATTGATGTTGGGTAGTGGATAATGAGAAAGAACTCTGAAGTGTGAGTCTTGAAGTGAAGCTTCTGACGCAACTCATAAAATGAAAGGATATGTTTTACATAGAGGTAATTATATAGAAGTGGATGATAATTAAGTAATTAACATCTAAAGTCAAATATACTATATACTTTTTACATGTCAATCCAATTATTGTATATTTCATGTAATATTTTAGTAAAAGTCTGCTTTGTTTACATTTTGCATCACCAAAAAGGCTTCCGGAACGAGCCGGAAGCCTGCTGATTAATCCACCGTCAACAACCTTGGAGACGTGGTTTGAACCGATTTGGATGCGGTCCAGGACCCGAGACAAGCCGCCGCAATACTTAGCGGAATCATCAAGGCTATGCCGCCTCCGTTCATGATCAACGGGACTTCCACGATGCCGTAGTCCGCCAGGACGAGGTTTAACAGAGGAGGAAGGCCCAAGAGCCCTAAAGGGATTCCAACCAAAGCGCCGATCGCCGACAGGAACAGGATTCCCGCCGTTTCCGACAGACGGATCTGCCGGGAGGTCATGCCGATGGATTTGTAGATACCGTAGGTTCGGCTCTCTTTTTTCATATGAATCCGGCAGATGCTATAGATAATCACAAATGTAATTACGATGAACAGCAGTGCCATGACTGACATCGGAAGGACAATGATGGTGAAGGCTTGGGAAAACACCTCGTCAACCAGCGTGGCCTGGCTCGCCGTCCAAAGCACGTTTCCGTACCGCTGATGCAGCTCGCTCACGAACTGGTCGACCGACACGCCTTCCTTGAGATTGATGAACGTGGTATTCATCGTGCTGCCGTAATCCGGATTGACATTCCGGATGACATCGGCGGTAATTCGTCCCGTAAATGCCATATTCGCGATCGCCTGATAGATTCCGGTCACTTTAAGCGTATGTTTCTCGCCTTCAATGTAAATATCCAGCGAATCCCCCGCATGAATGCCTAAAGTCCGTGCTACGTTCACGCCGATGGAGATTTCCCGGGCGCCGGCCGGGTTTCGGCCCTCCACATTTTCATAGCCGATGTCATCGTAATTCCCGTCGGCCACCGTTAGCAGCACTCCCATCGTATCCGCCTGCCCTTTCGCGGAGGACCCTTGATTCTTCAGCGGCAAAACCGCGTTCGCGTCCCCATAGCGGGAATAGTTTTTCACTCGGGGATCCGACAACACCTCTTCCTGCAACCGGTCGAAGGTCAATTTGGCGGGATTATCGATTCTTACCGATAAGTCGGCCGAATCATATCCCCATTTCGCGATAGTTCCATGAATGGAAGAGATGCTGTTCACGAACAGGAAACCGAACACGAGGACGGAAGTAGATAAAGCGGATATCAGAACAATCAGCACCGAACCGCGAACATTCTTCGTGACGCCTCTAAGACCGATGATTAACGAGGTGGGGAGCGTGCCCAACTGAAGCAGTTTCCCTTTCCAGCTTCCGCTTCCGCCCGCTTTCCGGGAATACTCTTTCTCCGACATGCCGTAACGGACGGCTTGGGCCGGCTCCACTGCGCGGGCCTTGTAAGAGAATAGCAGCGCGGAGAGGAAGATCATCACGACAACGGCTGCTCCGAGCCAAACGGCGAGCATCGAATAAGCGTTGTTCATATCGGCGGAGCCTATGCTGAGATAAGCCATGGAGCCGGCAACGATTTTGGCGGAGAAGACATAACTGGCCAAAATCCCGGGTATGACCGAAATGAACGCCAAAAACGTATACTGGGTGACATAGGCTAAAATAACTTTACGGGAGGATAGGCCGACGGACTTGATGATTCCGATCGTACGGTAGCTTGATAGGATCGCGTCGGAAATGGTGAATCCCAGTGTGTAAAGCGCGACCGCGATCATGACGACAGCCAGAAAGATCATCACGAAACTAATGACCTGATTCGCTATCATATAATAGGACGACAGACTCTCGAAGTCTTTTACCGATTCCAGGTAAGGGGCTCCCAGAAACTGTTCGAACCTCTCCCAATAGGCCCTGTTCTGACTGTAATCGTCAAACCGCAGGCCCGTCATGTATTTATCGTCCCCCTGCAGAGCCGACAAGTTTGTATTGTAGTCCTGATGGTTCAGCCAGATCCGGCCGCTGGTCGCGAAGGGGGAGCAATAGGAAATATCTACGACCACGGCGGCAACGTTGAGCCGGAAGCTTCCTTCGTCGGTTTTAAACTCGATTGCGTCTCCGACATGAATATTGTTGGAATAAGCGAGAGATGTGGGGATCCAGGCCGTTCCGGCCTCGGGTGAGCTTCTTTCTTCTCCTTCCGCAAACAACAGGCGGTCAACGGGAAAAGGTCCGTTCAACGTATCCATCATGTACAAATCGACATTGGGAATCTCTTTCCCGGCGTGCGACATGCTGGACAAATAGCGGTACCGCATTACTTCGGAGACGGTGACTCCCTCCTGCCCCGCCCACCATTGCTGAACCCGGTAGGGGTCGTAAATCCCGTTCTCCAGCCGTAGTATTTGATGGGCGCCGCGGGTCTCGGCGTGCATCTGCTCATACATCCGATTCGTGTTGTTAAGGACCAGGACAGCCGTCGACAGAAGCAGGGCCGCAAGCATGATGATGATGGCAATGAAGCTGTTTTGAACTTTTTTGTTCTTCAGATTCGTCCAACAAAGCTTCCAAACGGCATACATGCCTTATCTCCCCTTCCCTGACATGAACATGAAGATTTGGCTTTCTCTTGCTTTCAATTGTTCCGGCGTATACTTGCCTAGTTCCAAAATACCGTCGATCATACCGTCCTTGACCAGAATCAGCCGATCCGCCCTGCAAGCCGCCTTGATATCGTGCGTCACCATCATTATGGATTGGCCGGTCCGGTTCATATCCGTCAACAGGTCGAGAATGATCGTCCCCTGCTCTTGACTCAGCGCCCCGGTGGGCTCATCGGCAAAGATCACCTCGGGCGAGTTGATCAGGGCTCTGGCGATGGCCGCCCTTTGCTGCTGACCGCCGGAAACCTGGGAAGGCAAGCGGTCGGCCTGCTCCCCGATGCCCATCGTTTTCAACAGCTTCAAGGCTTGTTTATTCACATCGTTCTTGCTTCGCCCGGCCACATAACCCGGGAAGGCCACATTTTCCAGCAGGGTGAAATCCGGAATCAGGTTGATCGATTGATACACGTAGCCGATTTTACTGGAGCGGAAATCCGTGATTTCTTTTTCCGAATAGGCATCAATCCGCTGTCCTTTGAAGAACACCTTTCCGGAACTAACCGTATCCAATCCGCTTAGGAGGTACAACAACGTGGACTTTCCCGATCCCGAGCTTCCCATAATCACTGTGAAATCGCCTTTATAGACCTCCAGATCGATCTTTTTTGCCGCGTGAAATTGTTCGGTTCCGGTCGAGTAAGTTTTGCACAAATCCTCCGTCTTGATCAAAACGACTTTGCTGGCATTTGGGGTTATCATAAGGGCACCCTCCTAAAAGTGGGATTTCTCATTTTTGAAGCTCGTTACTCTGTTTGACGGTTAGATTGCCGGTGTCGGAGACCAGTTCCACCCATGGCCCCCCTTTCCCGATCCCATCGTCCCGATAGTCCGGCAATGAAACGTCGGTCTTTCCCGAACCCGCGGATAATTTCGTTTGCAGCGCTTGCGGAACCAAGGCCGTTTGTATCGTAATATCGCCGGTATCCGTTTCGGCATGGATGTCGTGGGCAATGTGACGGAGTGAGGCCGCAATGGTGCCGGTGTCCGTCCTGGCCTGAATTTCTCCCTCTTGGACATCCAATCGGATCGAGCCCGTATCGCTTGCCGCCGAATAGATATCCGCTGAAACGGAACCTATCGAAATATCTCCCGTGTCCGAAACGACCTGCAGACGGCTTAGCTTTTTCTCCGGGATCCCCACGGTCAACTTAAGATCCGTATAGATATCAAGAAATTTAAATCTACTGTCCTGGACAACTTTGATCCGGACGCTCCCTTGGTCTTCCGTGATATCTATCCGGTAATCCTCCAGCCACTTTTTCGTCGTCTTCCCACCCAACGCTGTCCGGATTTCATTTCCTTCGATCGGAAGTACCTCGACCTTTTCCGTATCCGTTTCAATACGGATTTCGTCCGCCAACTCCGCACCGAAGGTCCGTTCGACGGAAAGATCGCCCAAGTTAAATGGAGAATTGCCCAGCAGATACATAACCGCGTTTCCAACCACCGAGACGGCGATCAGCAGAAGGGCGAGTCTGCTTATTTTTCGTAATCTCCGGGTCAACTCAGATCACTCCCTTCTCATCATTTTCAGGTTATATTTCAGATACCGGATGACAAGACGATAGTACAACCGGGTTAATTGGATGATCCCGACCAGAAGCAGCAGACCTGTGCCGACCAGCCCCAACATCAGGAAAAAGTCGCTGATAACAACCGTGAGGATCGGATGCTGCATGATCAGCAAGACCGGCGAAATCATCAAGAAGAGAGCGAAGCCGAATAGTCCGGCAAGGACAGCCAACGAGGCGGCAAAGGGGATCAGGACGATAACCAGATTGAACAATCCCAAACTTACGGTCGCCAGAACCGCCTTGGTTACGCTAGCCAGCGAGGGGGAATTTCCCGCCAGCCGAATTTGAAATTGGGCAAGCACGGCCCGTGCGACCAATTGGGGTTGGCCCAACCTGGAGATGATCTCTTCTTCGGACCGTCCGTTTAATTCGGCCATCTCGAAATGCTCTCGGTAATCAGCCATGGCTTCGGCCCTTTCATCGGGAGGCAGCGGCTTAAGATATTGGGACAGTTCGTTCAAGTAGTCTTCTTTCTTCACTCTGAACCCTCCTCAATCATCTCCTGCACCCCTTTGGCAAACTTACTCCATTCTTCGATTAATTCATGCATGACTTTTCTTCCCTCATCCGTAATCTTATAGTATTTCCGGGGAGGGCCCTCATCCGACTCAAACAGATACGTTGAAAATAGTCCTTCGGCAGCCAACCGCCTTAACAACGGATAAATCGTACCTTCCGCGATTTCAAATTTTTGCGAAATCTGATCCACTAACTCATATCCGTAGCGGTCCTTCTTGGCCGTTAATACCAGGACACAAAGCTCCAACACACCTTTCTTGAATTGAATATTCAATATCTTCCACCACGCTTTGTTTAGTACTGAGCATTGTGCAGTAGCTGGATAACCAAATATTAACATACGGTACTGTTTAATGCAAGGTACCTGTTATTAATTTATCCGTCGGTGTGCTGGAGCCCTCTTCTACCTATGCTCGAAACGATATCCTTGACCGAGATTTGCCGCACCCGGATCGGTCCGGGGCTGTCGGCGCAAACCGCCAGCTTGTAGCTCCCCTTGATCGTACAGCTCTGAATGAATGCGGGGATTCGATCATCCGAATGCAGTTCGACCGAAGGGCCCTCCAAGTTGAAGTAGAAAGCATCCAAAGGTTTTTGCAATCCGACCCCCAAAAATTTGATATAGCTTTCCTTTAGGGTCCACAGCTCAAATAACGCATCCATCCGCTGCTCCTGCTCCCTGGAAAGAAGATATGCATATTCGCTAGCATGAAAAAATTTACTGGCGATCCCCAAGTCCATGCTCTTGACCTCTTCGATATCGATCCCGATTTCCTCCTGATCCAAACCGCAGATCACATATCTTCCCGAATGGGAGAGGTTAAAAAAAATCCGATGCTGCCCCCGAAGATAGGGCTTTCCGTATCGGTTTTTGTCGAAGATCAATTCATTCATCGACAGTCCGGTTTTCCCGGCGACCATATAACGGGCCAAAGCTTCTCCGTAAACGGCTCTTTTTCGATCCGACTCAAAGCGAAACCGGTTCGCTTCCATGCGTTTTTCCCGTGAGCAGATCCCCAGCAAGGTATCGTTGTCTTGGCAGGAGATTTCTTCTTCAATGTCGACGTAATACATCTCTATCATCTTCGCTCGATCGTCCTTTCCGCGCCGTTCCGTGCATCCAACTCGATCAGTTTATTCCGCAGATGCGTCAGGACAGGGCCGGGCTGATCCACAAAATAAAAGTGGTTGCCTTGAAACATCGTAAGCGCGAACGTTTTGGAAGTGTACCGCTTCCAGCCCTCCAGCTCATCTCCCTTAGCCAGGTGGTCCCTGCTGGCCCCGTAAACTTCTATGGAAATCGGCAGCGGCGCAGCATGCTCCGGCTGGTAGGTTTCGCACAGCTTCATATCTTTTCGAAATGTAGGCAGAATCATCTCCAAGAAGTCCCGATTCTGACGGAGCACCTCCGGAATTCCTCCCAAATGGACGATGTTATCAAGAAACTCCGCATCGCTTTTCATATATAGTTTGTCATCATTATTTTCCGTCAAGCTTTCCGTAAATCGGTTCATATGATGGGGAGCCCTGACACAAGAAATAATCAACCCTTCCGGCAGTCGCCATCCCAGATGCTGCATCCTCCGCGCCAGTTCGTAAACGACAAGTCCTCCCATACTGTGCCCGAACAAAACATAGGGGACATCCGTATACTCCCCCATCTCTTCCGACAGTGAATGGATCAACCTGTCCATGCGGTCGATGGAAGGTTCCGCGAATCTGGCACCCCTGCCGGGAAGCCGCACGAAACAAGTCTCCACGAATTCGGGCATGTCCTCTTCCCAACGCAAGTAGGTAGAAACATCGCCTCCCGCCGGAGGGAACAGAAATAACCTTAAACGGATTTCGGACCTACTTCGTTTTCTTTTGAACATAAACCATCGCTGGACCTCTTGGATCATCTATTATTTGCCCTCCTATTCGCATATGGGTCATATTCCCTTTAAAATCGCAAAGGAGTCGTCGTTTCGGTTTTGGAAAACGAGATGCCGCTTAATACTGCCCAGGTAGTCGGAATAGAAAAATTCGTTGCTGCCAACCTGGCGCAGCCCTGAACCATCCATTCGGATGGCGAATATTCCCCCTGTTTCCCTATCTTCATCACTTACGGTGAAATATGCCCATCCATCCAAAACATCCAGGGGCTCGAGATCCCAACCGATAATTTTACGCACAATTTCATCCCCCTTTTGGAACAGATGAAGGTAAGTTGCGTGCTTATCCCTATCACGTTCCACAAAAAAGAACGAATCCGAATCTGCTTCACCTATGTAATCATCCATAAAAAAGAAGTAAGAAGATAGTTGCTCCTCCTTGGTCTTCTTGAAAATCTGATCGAAGGCCGTTTCGTCGTCATCGTTCTCCTCAATATACATCTCGCCCGTGGATGGCAAGGGCTGTCTCATCAGTGGAAAATAGATATCGCCAAGGGTTTGTATTCCGTAGCCAATGTAATAATGATATTTTTTGTCCTGCGGATTCAATACAATCGGATTTACCCTTATCTTCGAACTCCCGTCAAGCGATATTCGATACACGCCCGGGTCGATGCTATTGGTAGTATAATAAATACTTTGGCTCTTGAGGAAAAATAGATCGATCTCTCCTAGGTTGGTCAAGCGCGTTAATTTTTTGGAGGACATGGTAAACTTGTAAATATCACCGGTTTGGCCATCTCCCTGCTTAAGAAAATAAACCGTCTCGTAGTCTTTATAGAGGACATTGCTGAAATTCCCTTTAAGGATTGAATAAGTCTTCGTCTTATCTCCGTTTACGATCGTTTTGTACAAGCCGTCACTAGCTTTTGCCCAAAAGATCGTCAAAGGTTCCGTGGTTTTTTGACGAGGAATGTTATGAATTCTAATGGTCAATTCGGAGGCTTGCTCAAGATTAAGATTGCTTCGGCTTGCCCCCATTAACGGTATACAAATCAACACAGCCGTAAGTAGAACCATAATTTGCCGTTTGCTCAATATCATTCACTTCTCCCTAAATAAATGAAGTAGTAGCTAAATCCGACAGCGCCTGTCCTCGTACAACTATTCGACTTTAGGAATTATTTTCCTCCCAAGGTATGAGGCATCCCCTTCAAAAGTTGCAAATCTACAGGAATTTCCGGTGGTTTTCACAAATGAGTCCTCTTCAACGTAAAAGCCTGCAGATTTGCAGGAATTTCACAAAGTACCAGGTCTAAATATGTCAAACCAGCCCCAATCCAAACAAAAGGCCCCCTAGAGCAGGGGACCCTGAACTGCATAAAGATATGCTTTTCCCGAATTGTCGATACCGTTGACACCGCCGGCTAGCCGGCGCTTAGGCCGTTCAGGCCGACGCCGTCTTCAGCTTGCGGCGCTTCTGGTAGCGGGCCAACAGCCCGTGCAGCGGCGAGAAAACAAACGCCAACACGAACAGGATGCCCGCCACCGTGATCATCGCGCCCGCGATGGAAGCGTCCAGCCATTTGGCGGCATAGTAGCCGCCCGCGGAGCTGACGGCGCCGATCAGTACGCTGTACAGCAGCATCACGCTGAGCCGGTCGGTCAGCAGGTAAGCCGTCGAGGCCGGAACGATCAGCATACCGACGACCAGAATAGCTCCAACACTTTCAAAAGAGGCCACTGTCGACAGCGACACCATCCCCATCAACAGGTAGTGGAATAGGGCCACGGGGATGCCCACCGCTGCGGCAAGCGCCGGATCGAAGGCGCACAGCTTGAACTGCTTGTAAAAGAGACCGATGACCGTCAGCACAAGCACGAGCGTTCCGCCGAGCATCCACACGGCGACCGGTCCGAAATCATAGCCGTTCCAGATGAGCGTATCCCACTGGACATAGGCGATCTCCCCGAACAGGACGCAATCCAGATCGAGATCGATATGCGCCGCGTTTCGGCTGATCAGAATGACCCCGATGGCGAACAGCGCGGTAAACACGATGCCGATGGAGGCATCGGATTGGAGGCCGCCCTGCTGCAGCAGTTGAATCAGAAAGACCGTGATCAAGCCTAAAACGGCGGCCCCGACCAGCATCAGAAGCGAATCCCTGGAACTGCTGACCAGAAAAGCGATCGCGATGCCGGGCAGGACGGAGTGGCTGATCGCATCGCCCACCATCGCCATTTTGCGGAGAACCAGGAAGCAGCCCAGTACCCCGCAGGTCGCGGCAACCAATGTGCCGGTTAGTATGATCCAAAAATCCGCCATCAGTCCGCACTCCTTTCCGCTGCTTGCGTTCTTTGCGAAATCCCCGGCATGTCGACGACCGCGGATTCGAAGCTTCGCCGAAGGTCATTCCTCTGCCGGAGCCGGCGGACCAGCTTGGCGACCAGCCCGCGATTCGGCGCGAATACCGCCGATACGACGAACAAGGAGGTCGCGGCGAGCACGGTGACCGGCCCGGTCGGCAGATTTGACAGCGTGCCGCTGATCAGGGTGCCCGTCACCCCCGAGAGCGCCCCGAACAGACCGGCCAGGACGACCATGACGCTTAAAGCGTCCGTCCAATAACGGGCCGCCACCGCGGGAGTGATCAGGAGCGCTGCGACCAGCACCACTCCCACGGCCTGAATGCCGACCACGACGGCAATAACCGTCATAAGGAGCAGCAGCTGTTCCAGCAGGCCGACCCTCAACCCCATGCCCCGGGCAAACCCGGGATCAAAACTGACCAGCTTGAATTCCTTAAACAGCAGAGTGCATACGGCCACAAGGATGAGTGAAACGATACCGACCAGATAAACATCGGACAGCATCATGGAAGCCGCCTGGCCGAACATATATTTGTCCAGCCCGCTCTGATTGCCGTTGCCACTGTGCTGGATTTTGGTCATCATGACCACGCCGATCCCGAAAAACACGGACAACACGATGCCCAGCGCGGCATCCTGCTTGATCCGGGAATAGCGGGTAATGGCATGGATGCCGAAGGTAGCAACCACGCCCGCCAAAACGGCTCCGATCATAAAGAGCCCGATCGACTTCACTCCGCTGAGCATAAACGCGATGCAGATGCCGGGAAGCGCGGCGTGCGCCAGCGCATCGCCAAGCAAGCTTTGTTTGCGGAGGAAGGTAAATGAGCCGATCACCCCGGTGCCGAGCCCGAGCAGTAAGGAACCCATCAGGATCCACTGCATATTCGGATCGGTCAGCCAATTTATCAACGAGGCTATCATAAGTCTTACACCTTCCCTGCCGGTACGGCGGCAAAATCCTGCAGCATGGCGATTCTTCCGCCGTAGGTTTTTTGCAAATATTCCGGTGTAAAAATGTCGGAGGTCGGCCCCGACGCCACCAGTTCTCCATTGAGGAGCATCACATGATCAAAATATTCCTGAACGGTGGACAGATCGTGGTGCACGACCAACACCGTTTTCCCCTGGTCTTTCAGTTCGTGCAGCAGTTGGATGATCGCTTTCTCCGTCGTGGCGTCCACGCCGGCAAACGGCTCATCCATAAAATACAGCTTGGCGTTCTGAGCCAGCGCCCGGGCCAGAAATACCCGCTGCTGCTGGCCGCCGGACAATTGGCTGATCTGCCGCCCGGCATAGTCCGCCATGCCGACTTTGGTCAGGCATTCCAGGGCAATTTCCCGCTCCTTCGCGCCCGGGCGGCGAAGCCAGCCCAGATGGCCGTACCGGCCCATCATTACGACGTCCAGAGCGTTCGTGGGAAAATCCCAATCCACGGATTCGCGCTGCGGTACGTAACCTACATTTTTACGCTGCTCACGGTAGGGTTGGCCAAAGATTTTCACTTCGCCCCCCACCTTGGGAATCAAGCCGAGCACGGCTTTCAGCAGCGTCGATTTTCCCGCTCCATTCGGCCCCAACACACCGATCAATTTCCCCGACGGGATTTGAAACGAAACGGAGCGAAGCACCGGTTTTTTCTGATAGGCGACGGTAAGTTGATCAACTTCAAGAGGATAGATCGTCATCGCTTGCTCTCCTTTACTCTGGGCTCTTTTCACCCTAACAGTCTATTTCAAAGCCCCCACAATGGTGTTCACATTATGGCGTACCATTTTAATGTAAGTGTCCGCTTCGGAACCCGGTTCGCCCAACGAATCGGAATACAGCTCTCCGCCGATTTTGACCTCATGCCCCAATTCCTTGGCTCCGGCAATGACCGCTTCCATCGATTTTGTGGGAATGCTGTTCTCCACGAAGACGGCTTTGATTTGATTCTTCACCAAAAAATCGCGCAGCTCGCTGACATCCTTCGATCCGTATTCCGCCGCCGTACTGATGCCCTGCAGGCCCATCACCTCGATACCGTAAGCGTCTCCGAAGTAACCGAAGGCGTCATGCGCGGTAACCAGCACGCGTCCGGCTTCCGGAATTTCCGCGATCCGCGCCCGAACCTCGTCGTCCAGTTCCGTCAGCTCCGTGATGTAGGCATCGGCGTTTTGCTTGTAGGTATCGGCATGGGCCGGATCGTATTTCGTCAGTGTATCGCGAATCGTTTCGGCCGCCGTAACCCAATACTTCACATTAAACCAAATATGCGGGTCATATTGCGTTCCTTGCTCCTTATCCCCGGCTCTTAGCTGAGTGGGATCGATATTTTTGGATACGGCGACCGTCGGCTTGTGTTTCTCAAGCTTCTCCAGAATCTCCGTCATCTTCCCTTCCAGATGCAGTCCTCCGTAAAAAATCATTTGGGCCTCGTCGAGCTTCTGAATATCTCCCTGAGATGCCTTATATAAGTGCGGATCCACCCCAGGTCCCATCAGTCCGTGGACCTCCACTTCCTCGCCGCCGATTTCCTGAACTACATCCGTGATCATCCCGATCGTGGCCACCACCTGAATCTTGCCAGCATCGGCCGGCCTCTTCGCCCGATCCGCGCTTCCCTCCACCTTGGAGCAGGCCGCCAAAATGATCAGAGCCAATACGCCTAGCGTCATCTTCGCCCGTTGCAGCGGACTTTTCTTCACCTTGATTTCGTTCATTTGTTCTCTCCTCCCACATTTTCGGCGTCCACGCCCATTTGTTGTACAAGTAAATATTTGTTTCCTTGTAGATTATTTTTTAGTTAAGTGTAAAAAAGTTTCCTCAAGGCAAATTTTAAGGGATAAACATACAAAAAAGCAAGAGGAATTTTTCCTCTTGCTTGGCTGATGGATGGATATAACTTGAAAAAGAGGCACGTGTCATCCGATAAAGTGGCTCGGTAAATTAGCTGGAAAAGATCCTGTTAAATCGAAACGCACATTCCCGCATAACCGGTGCGAACCGGCCGTATATCTGCAGGACAACGCATTTCCGGCATTCAAGGGCGATTAATCCTGCTTCTTCCCGTCAGTCTGCCCATTTTGCTGCTTCAAAGATTTCTTCGGCACGCCGTCGAGCCCATATTCCTGATCGTAAGCCTCAAAAATTTTGCGGGCCACCGGCGCGGCGCTGTGGGCACCAAAGCCCCCTTCCGGTATCACCACGGCCACAGCTAATTTAGGATTTTCGCGTGGAGCAAAAGCGATAAATACCCCGTTCTCTAATCTTTTACCTTTGTAGTCTTGCTCTGATGTCCCCGTTTTTCTAGCAAAATCATACGCAAAACCGTTAAACGCGCTTACCTCTGTGCGCATCCCTCTTATTACTTCATCCCAATAGTTATCTTTAAATTTAACTTCATTCAATACTTTTGGTTCGATTTTTTTAATGATATTCCCTTCCGAATCTGTAATTTTAGTGACTAAATGGGGTTCCATCCGCTTTCCTCTATTGGCTATAGTAGCTACATATTGAGCAAGCTGCATTGCCGTATATTTACCTTGCTGTCCGAAGGAAGCGAGGGCCAGCCGGGTCAGTGGTGTTTCCGTTTTATTAAAGTACTCAAGCTTTCCCAGATACTCATTAGGTAAATCCACGCCGGTAGAAACTCCCAATCCAAACTCCTTCATGTGCTTATCCCATACGTCAATTCCTTTGGCTCCGTACTTGTTATACAACTTCTCGCCAACCATATCCACCATAAAGGCATTGGAAGAATGACGGATCGCTTCCGCTGGGTCCAGTGACCCATAAACATGCCCACCTGAGTTGCGAACCCGGGAGGAATCATTTTTGCCAAAATAGGCTACTCCACGGTCAGAATATGTGGTGCTCGTAGTAAATAAATTTTCATTCAGTCCAACTAGTACCGATAATGGCTTTACTGTCGAGCCCAATAATACCGTGGATTCAAAATTATGACCGGAACGTCCTGAACTATATGGAGTAACCGTGCCATTTTGATAATTCGAGCTTATTTTATTCCATTCCTCTTTCGGAACACTACCACTTTGCCAAAGGTTTGTATCATAATCCGGCATACTGGCCATAGCCACCACATTGCCGGTGTCCACTTCCATCGCTACCGCATAGCCTGTATTTGCATAAGGATGTGTCTTTCCCGATACGGCATTACGGTGTACCCAGTTGATTTGGTCCATAATCGCTTGCTCGGTCACCAATTGTATATTTTTATTTATTGAAGTATGAAGATCATATCCTTTGACGGGCGGAGTCACCTCCGGAATCCCGTTCGCCATATTACGCGGATCTATGGGGATGCTCTTAAAACCGTTTTTACCGCGCAATTCAGCCTGATAATAAAGTTCCAGTCCATCGTACCCCACATTTTCTGTTTCGGTATAGTGCAAGGAAGGATCTTTTTCTTCCTGGGCTCTAATCTGCTTATAGAACTCAAGATTCGTTGATGCATTGGAATACTTGCGGATGTATCCTATTGCCTGAACCGCAACCGTATCTTTATCATAATGTCGAATGTTTTCTTCCACGACCTCAATTCCCGGGAATTGATCCTTGCGTTCGAGAAAGTATGCCACTTCCTTCGGCTTAAGATCCATTTTGATCCGCCGAGGCGTAAAACCTCCATTTTGCCGGTAATCCAGGTCCATCGCCTCAATAATATCTTCCTTGGTCATTTTCTCCGTCTTCGGATCACCGTACTTATCGAAGACTTCTTTAAGCTTGTCGACCAAAGCCATGGCTTCCGGACGGTTCTTCTCACCGCTTTTTTTGCTGTAATCCTTCTGCAACGTAATATACAGCGATTGCACCGGCGTGGAATACGCCAGCTTCTCGCCGCCGGCTGCATAGATCGTTCCCCGGGTAGGCGGCAGAGGCACGTCTTTAATCCGCATGGCGGTTTCCTGCTTGGACAAGGTGGGTCCTTCGACAAACTGCAGGATCGCCAGGCGAACGATAATCACGGTAAAAATGGCAAACGCGCTGAAGAAAAACAAATTCAAGCGGATATTAAAATGACGCTGCATCACAGCTTCTTGTTCGCGCGGATCGTCAGAGTACACACTTTTCATTTCCGTTTCCCCTCTTTACCCCTTTTGATTCTTAAAACTCCGTACTCTTATATTAGCATAACGAAAAAGGGCATGGCGAAGTTACAGCGTTTCCCAGCTTTTAGACGAGCTTGTCGGGAATATGCGTCTCCTCAAAAGCGGGCGGATTAAACCAATCCCCGCTGCTCGCCCAAGTGGCGTCGAGCGGAATCCATTTCTTCTGCTCTTTCAGATATACCTCGTTCCACGCATGCGGGCCGTACCCGCCGCGGCCGTCATAACCCAGCCCGGTAACCACTTTGACATCCAGCCCTTGCGAACGGGCCATCACCGCATACAACCGGGAATAGTCGATACATACCCCCCGCTTGGTGTCGAAGGTCTTCTGCGGCGTCTGCTCGCGCCAATGGCCATTGTCCTCATAGTCCCGGACCTTCTCGTAATCATAAGTCACGCGCGATCCGACCCAATCGTACAGCAGGCGCGCCTTTTCCTCATCGTTTCCGGCCCCTTTGGTAATTTCCGCCGCCGCCAGTTCAATATCCTGAGGGATATTGGCATCGATGACCTCGTATCTCTGCTGAAGAATGCCGTTCAGTTCTTCCTCGACACTGCGGGTGAAAACGGGCAGCTTCTCCTTGATCAAATTGCCCGACAGCGGTTCGATGACCGTACGCGCCCCATGCTGGTAAACCGGGGAAGCCTGTACATACCGGCTAAACCCGCTGTCCGGGAACAGCGTTACGGCAATAAACAAGACGGCGATCACCATTAAACACCGGGCCGCACCGATCACTGCGCCGATTCCTGCACCCGCAAGACGGCTGAGCAGGGAGGCCGGACGCTCCCCGCCGAAGACGAGCCGCCCCAAAAACGAGCTGCCCTTGCCTCCCAGCGCAAACGCCGAAGCAAGCCCCAGCACCGTGCGGATGAGCCAATAACTGATCATGAACAACACCGCAAAACGCATCAGCGAAAAATCCCGTACAGCCGTCAGCAGCGTAAAATAGACCTGCTCCCATCGGGATAAGTCCCGCGCGGGCAGCTTGATGCCGGCCAGCCATTCTTGTACGATCGGCGACAGCCAGACCGTAAGGGGGATCGAAGCCAGCAAGCCGAGCACCGACAGTATGCCCCCGCTGAGCAGCGACACCAGCCTGCCCGCGCTGCGCGAGGCCCCCCGCAGCAAGCCCTGCGTTATGGAAAACAGCAGGATGACCAACAACAAAGCGGAAACCAGATTCAAATCGAACAAGCTCTGCAGCCAACTCTCCGTCATCGTCACCCTCCATTCTCGATGTCTTTATTATTAAGGGGTGTTTTGTTTCGCTTGCTGAATAAACGCCTCCAGCGTATCGCTCACTTTCCACTCGCCCAAAGAAACGCCATGGAACATGACCTTGACTTTCCCGTCGCCCTCTTTCCCGCTAACTTCCAGGTTGGGGGTTTTGATGGTGAACGTACCGTCCGGGTTCCGCGTCATCTTCGCATCGGCCGCTTCCTTCTTCATCATATTCATCGCTTCACTGCGACTGATCTCCACCGCCTGATCCTTCACTGTCGTGATGGCGTCCCCGATATCCTTCAGTGAAATTCCGCTATAGATGATGACAAAAGCCGCAATGACAAGCACCAGCGCCCATTTAACAAGCGTCTTCACAAAATTCAAAATCAGGAACAGCACGACCAGCGCAACTACGATCACCAGCCAGTTCTGCTTTAAAAACTCCGTCCATACTTCTAAATTCAAATCAAACATCAGCTATACACTCCTACCATCCGTTTTCGTCACATACTGTACATCATTCATGTTCATCATTCATGCACTTTCCCCATTATACATGATGGCCCAGGGCGGTGTCAGCTTAACCCTTTTTACGGGGGATTGGCCGAATAATCGGGCATGCAAAAACCAATCCACGGTAATAAGTTCGTCCCTTAAAACGTACAAGTAGAGCATAAAGACTTTCCCAGGGGAGGCAAGGTAATGAAGATCGCAGCGTTTTGGCTTTATTTTTTTATGTTCCTAGCTTTCTTTGACCTTCACGCCCAGTATCCGATCCTGACGCCATTTGCGCTCTCGATCGGAGCCGCCCCCGCCTTTATCGGCTGGATGATGGGGGTTTACGCCCTGACGCATCTGCCCGGAAATCTGCTGGCGGGGCAGGGTGTGGACCGGCACGGCAGCAAAGGATACATGGTTTTCAGCCTATTGGGGGCGGGGATCATCCTGCTGATGCAGGCGCATGTCACCGAGCCATGGCAGTTGCTGGTGCTTCGCTCCATCAGCGGATTCGTGCTCGCTTTCTTGTCCCCGGCGTGCCTGGCGATGCTGGCTTCTCTCGGCAAAAACGCCGTTCAGCAAGGAAAACTGATGGCCGGCCACGGAGTCATGCATACGCTCGCCTCCGTCGTTTCGCCTGCGGCCGGGGCATTTCTTGTCGCGAATACAGGCTACACGCTCACATTTCAGTCGTTGGGCTGGCTTTTGATCGCAACCGGCATCATCGCCATCTTTACGATTCACGAGCCGAGAAGAGCCATCCCGGGTGCCTCCGGTCCCGGCCGGGCTACCCAGGCCCAAATCCCTGTCAAACTCAATGTCATCCCGCTCAGATACTATATTCTCCCGCTGGCAGTGTCCTGTTCGCAAGGGATTTTGTTTTTTGAGCTTCCCCTCCAGGCTGGAGGAACTTCCGGTATTTTGCATACCGGGCTGTATTTCTCCCTGATCAGCTTGGGTGCGCTCACAACGCTGTCGATGCTCTTTCTTAACCGCTATTCCCCTTACCTTCGGGCGATAGCGGGAATTTTGGGCATCGCCCTTTCCTTTTTCGCGTTGGCGGCACTGGAATTCATCCCCCTACCCGTCTCGCTCTTTGCGCTCGGGATGGCCAAGGGGGTCACCTTTCCGGCCATCGCTTCCGTCTTTATCGACCTTAGCGGCGGGAAACGGCTCGGGACCGTCTTCTCCTTGCAATCGATCGCGATGTCGATCGGCTCCTTTATCGGCCCGATTTCGGCCGGGATGATTCATGGCGTCTACTCGCCTTACTTCCTGGCATTTCTGCTGCTGATGATTGCCCTGCTCTTCGCCCCGCAGCGAAGACCCATAGAAACCTCCGCCCCGCCGGCACAAATCGGCACACACCGCCTCTAAACGCGAGGCAAGGACTATTTTCCGGCTTTGGGCAACAGTACAGGGCATAGGTTTCCTCCCCACATAGGATATCGTGTAGAAACTACTTAGCGACCTAGAGAGCAGGGTGAACCTATGGGCCACATCGATCCTTGCGGGTCGGGGCCGGCTGTTGGAGGCATATGGACCTCGACCGGAACCATTCTCGTATTGTATATTTTGCTGGTGATTGTCTTGCGCTCCCCCTTTTTTTACTGCTAAAGCGCCTCAACCAAGGTCCGCCCGAAAGGCGGACTTTTTACTTTTCCCGGGAAATATGTCGTAATCCCGTTTTGCATGAATCCCTCTCGGGGGTATACACTACATATAAAGAGTATTTCTAAACACAGCTTCCATGCGCAAAAAGTTGGAGTGATGACGTTGTCCATCTGTATTATCGTTGAAGGCAAAAATGACCGCAGCAAGCTGCGGCGGCTTTTGAGCGAAGATGTGCGGATTTATTGCACATTCGGCACCCTGAACACCCTTAAGCTGGAGGCGCTGCGCAAAAAGATAAAGGATGACGAAGTTTATCTGTTCATGGATAACGACTCTTCCGGCAAAAAGATCCGCGGCGTTCTGAGGGATGTCTTCCCGGACGCGGAGCAAATTTACACCCGCCGCGGTTATGCCGGAGTTGAGGGGACTCCCGACGAATATGTCATCGCCCAATTGGAAAAGGCCGGCCTGGAAGAATACATCCTGTATCCCCCGGCCAGCCCTTACTAGAAGCCGACATCCCGATCCTTTACTCTTTGGCCAGATCCGCCACGCCTTGGGCAATTTCGGCCGCGGTGGCTTCAGGACGGTAGATTTCCCGCAGGTTGCCGTCCCGGTCGACCAATCCGATCAGGTCCATATGGACAAAATTGCCGTCCTGGTCTTTATTGATGAGAATCTTAAATGAATTCATGGCGAGATCGATCGTCTTCTGCTGGTCTCCCCGCAGGAAGTACCAACCGGAGTAATCCGCTTTGAATTTGTCCCCGAAAGCTTTGATATTCTCCAGCGAATCTCTCTCAGGGTCAAAGGTGATGGAGACGATGGAGGCGTCCTTGCCGAACAGCCCCTTCTCCTTCAACTCATCCTGCACCTGACTGAGCCGGAAAGTGGTTATAGGGCACACGTCGGGGCAATTGGCGAAGAAAAAGTAGAACAGTCTTACCTTGCCATTGGTGTCTTCCAGCGTGACGGTCTTCCCGTCGACATTTTCCATGCTGAAGTTTTCCACCGGCCGGATGACCGGAAGCTTTGGCTTGGCGAATGCTTCCCAAAGGAGATATCCCGCCAGAACGATGCAAATCGCCAATAGAATCCAGGTCCATTTGTACTTCTTCAACAGGGTCATATCCGATCCTCCATTATAGCCGCACCGTATCCAAAATCATCACAATCAAGGCGATGGTCAGGTAATTTACCGAGAAAAGAAACACTTTCTTGGCCCAAATTTCATTGGCGCCTTCCTCTTTGGAGGAAATGCCCTTCAGCGCCATCAGCAGCCAAGCGGCGGACAAAGCTACCCCGATCACCAAAAACCATAATCCGGTGTAATCGAATACATACATCAAGATCGGGATCGGAATCAGCAATACCAAGTAAGGAATCATCTGCAGCTTCGTTCTCGGAATCCCTTTGACGACGGGAAGAAGCGGGAATCCCGCAGCCCGGTACTCCTCGACCCGGCGAATGCCCAATGCCCAAAAATGCGGCGGCTGCCACAAAAAAAGCAAGGCGAAGATCAGCAACGCGCCCAAATTCACGGTTCCGGTAGCGGCCACATAGCCGATCAATGGCGGCATCGCCCCGGAGATCGCGCCGATCGATGTGCTCCAGGTGGATGTACGTTTAAGCCATAAGGTATAAATAATAACGTAGACAAACATCCCCACGAGCCCGAAGGCCCCGGCCAAAAGACCGGAAAAGGAGAATAATACCGCGGCTCCGATGACTCCTAAAATCACGGCGTACCAGAGAACGGTTCTCGGCGACAATTTTCCGATTGGGAGAGCGCGGTTTTTCGTCCGTGCCATTTTGGTATCCAAATCCCGGTCGAAATAGTTGTTAAACACGCAGGATGACGCCATAATCAAAACGGTTCCGACCAACGTCAAAACCAACTTTAAATAGTCCAATTGCCACTGCGATGCAAGCCAAAACCCGGCAAACACCGCGATCAGGTTGGAGCGCAGAATTCCCGGCTTGGTCAGCGCAACAAAATCTTTCCATGTTGCCGCTTCTCCGGGTGGCGTATTGCTCACAGACAGCGCCGCAGAATCCGCAGGTGCATGGTAACTGATTTGTTTATCCACTTGAAATTATGCCTCCTATAATTGAGATAGAGGTAAATATATATAAAAATTCATTAAAAATTCCGCAATTTCTTCCCTACGCTATAAACTTTATCATATCAAAATGCGAAAGTGTTTGACAATCGTTTGATCATTGGGTGAATTTATGACAATTCGGTGACGCACAAAAAAATCCGGACAGATATCTGCCCGGATGATTTCCGTTACTTCATTATTCCGCCAAAAAACCCATTCGCTCCTGCACATCTCGCAGCGTCTTCTCCGCCATCTCCGCGGCCCGTTCGGCGCCTTGACGCAAAATGCTGCGTATCTCGCCGGATTCGCGAATGTCCCGATAGCGCTGCTGGATCGGTTCGAGCGTGCCGACGACCACCTCGGCCAAATCCTTTTTGAACGGTCCGTACATTTGCCCCTCGTAACGCAGCTCGACTTCCGGGATGCTCAAGCCGGAACATTGGCTGTAAATCGAAATGAGATTGCTGACCTCCGGCTTTTCCGCCGGATTGAATTTCACTTCCCGGCCGGAATCCGTCGTCGCCCGGCTGATCTTCTTGCGAATCACGTCCGGCTCATCCAGCATTCCAATATAGCTGCCCGCGTTCGGATTGCTCTTGCTCATTTTTTTCGACGCGTCGTCCAGCGACATGATCCGGGCCCCCACCTTGGGAATGTATGGTTCCGGAATCGTAAAGTAGTCGCCGTACCGGTGATTGAATCGGCCGGCCAAATCCCGGGTCAACTCCAGATGCTGCTTCTGATCCTCGCCTACGGGAATCAGATCCGCATTATATATGAGGATATCCGCGGCCATCAAAGACGGGTAGACGAACAAGCCAGCCCCTACGGAATCCTTCCCTTCCGATTTATCTTTAAACTGGGTCATTCGCTCCAGTTCCCCCATATAGGTGAGCGTCGTCAGCAACCATCCCAACTGGGCGTGTTGGCGCACGTGGGATTGCATGTACACGTTCGCTTTATTCGGATCAATCCCCGCCGCCAAATATAAAGCGGCTACCGATTCGGATTGCTCCCGCAAATCGGCCGGGTCTTGCGGAACAGTGATGGCATGGAGATCCACCACCATAAAGTTGCAGTCATATTCATCCTGCAAGGTGACAAAATTTTTCAACGCTCCGATATAATTGCCCAATGTCAATTTGCCGCTGGGCTGAATGCCGGAAAGCACTCTTTTCTTCATAATCAACCAACCTCCGTTATACATTGAAATAAAAACCTTCTCATCGTCGGCTTGCGTGGGTACGGACGCAAAAAAGCCCCACATCCGCAAGGGACGTGAGACCGTGGTGCCACCCTAATTCGCCGAAAATATCACAAAACATTTCGCGGCCTTTCGATTCCGTAACGTGGAACAAACGGCCGGCATACTGGGAAAGTCCATTCAACGTTCTGCACGGCACTCAAGGGGCCATTCGGTACGGCATTTCCTCCGGTTCGCATCAACCACCGGCTTTCTGAAGGAAGCAAAACCTTACCTACTTGTCCCTGTCATCGCATTTACAATATTCACGCTTTGATATAAGATCATCATAATGCCCGGCAAAGTGCCATGTCAAATCCATTTTTCGTCCCAAAGAAAAAGTGTTATGATTAGTCTAGGCTTAGGGATACGATTATTATGTGGGAAAAGGAGCAACGATATGAAAAAAGTGACCAAAGGGCAATGGAACGGTTACGATACGTATATCTTACATAGCCGTGAACTTGAAGTCACACTGCTACCCCGACTCGGCAATAATGTCATTCGCATCTGGGACCACATCCAGCAGCGCGATGTGCTGCGTGGTCCGGAAGAAAGCGATCTTGATTTCTATTTGCAAAAACCATATCACTTCGGAATTCCGCTGCTGATTCCGCCCGGCCGTATCCGCCGTGGGCGGTTTACGTATGCCGGCGAGGAATTCCAATTTGACCGTAACACCGCAAACGACAACCATATCCACGGATTGCACCGTACGCAAGCTTGGCGTGTGAGCGATATCGACGAGGACGATGAAGGCTGCGCAATTACTACCGAATTCATCACCAGCGATGATGCGAACTGGATGAGACAGTTCCCCGTACCGCTCAAGCTGGAAATGACGCTCCGGCTTCAGGGCTCCTCTTTAAAACAAACGTTTAAAGTAAGCCATCTGGGCGATCGGCCCGCCCCTTTCGGTTTGGGGCTGCACACCTGGTTTCTGCTGGACGGCGAGCCGGAACGGTGGAAGCTCACGCTCCCGGTATCGGGACTTTATACTTCGGATCAGGAATTAATTCCAACCGGAGAGACCGTTCAACTCGGCGAGTTCGAAGCGCTGAATGAAGGGTTGAATCTGAAAGGGACTAATTTCGACACCATGCTGCGCATTGGCGGCAAGCCGGTGGAAGCCGATTTAATCCGCAGTGACGGATACGGCCTCCGTTATTCCGCCGATCCTGAATATTTCAAGCATTGGGTTCTTTATACCAAAGGTGAAGCGGACCAATTTCTTTGCATTGAACCCTACACCTGGCTGCCGGATGCTCCGAATTCCGGTCTTTCCCCTTCCGAAACCGGATTGATCGATCTCCAGCCGGGGGGACATCTGGAGTTAAACGTTCAACTGGATATGATCTATCCTACCGAAGAAGCTTAATATTGGGCTTAGAGCCGCCTCGTGATCTTCATGAGCGGCTCTTTTTGTTGTTTAAAGGAGAAATGCAATAATTTCCACTGCTCTAGTTTAGAGGTTTGCCGCATATTTTACGCTCCGAAAACCATACTAACATCACAAAGCCCGAAGGAGGTGACAAACATGGCACAAGGACGCGGCGGCAGCCGTAACAACCTTATCGTTCCTCAAGCAACTGCTGCTTTGCAACAATTGAAATTTGAGGCAGCTCAAGAATTGGGCGTGACGATCCCGCAAGACGGTTACTATGGAAACTACACTTCCCGTGAAACCGGTTCCCTTGGGGGTTACATCACCAAACGTCTGGTACAATTGGCAGAGCAGCAATTGTCGGGTCGTTCGAACCTGTAATCCGTAAATTTCCCTAGTGACCTATAGGGAGACAGGCGATCTGCCATAAGCAGGTCGCCTGTAGTGTTTTTTATGAAGACAAATCAGAGCGCTTATCTTGATATGTACCCGTGGCATTCTTGCGCGGATAACGCTGAATCATAAGGTTAGCCATGTTGTAATTGGATTCCAGAACGGCGTCCACAACCACGGTATCCTGCTTAAGCGCAAAATCGTAGCTGATTTCGCCATGAGTCCAGTACTTTTTGTACTTCAAAGCTTCGATCGCCATCGTCCGGAAAGCCTGCCATTGGCTGGCCGAGAGTCCCTTGTTCTCCTCGGTCAATTTGCCGTTCCGACCCGCAATCGGATTATGCCGGATCCCGAATTTGCCGATGACGTTATTGCGAATTTGGATGAATACGGTCCCCGATGTCATTCCCCCCAACTCGGTCTCCAGTTCTTTAAAAACAAGATCCATCTGTCTAGCGAGTGAAAGCTGATCGGTGTTCAGCATATTCACCCTCCCTTCCTATAAAATTGCCTATTTAGTAATAGGACTTATGTCTCATTATATGTCATTCTTATGTATCGTTCAACAATAAACAACATATTTGGTTAAATATTACTTGTTTATTGAATTCCGGTCCATCTCAATAAACGGGACGCTATCTTCAATACATCAAAGCGTGTGGTCAGCAACTTTTCGCCCATTTTACCATTGAGCATTTTAACAAGCCTGTCTTTTTGCCCGGTATCCAGCCTCTCGTATAACTTTCGTATAACCATTGAATTGTCATAAGACGCATGAATCGCCCGGGTCGCTTCTATGTAAGGGGTGCCGCCGCATAGATCTTCAGCCGCATAAATGCCCGACAAAATGGCGGGAAATTGTCCAAAACCAAACAACGGCATCACGCTGTCCAGGCAATTCCCGGTAAAAAAGGTGTTTCCGACTCTGGCTCTGCGGCACTGTCCCACCTTGTAGCCGTTGACTTCAAATTGATCCGTAACCTGCAGGTCCTGACCCAGATCCGTACAAACCCGGTCGAAAAACAACGCCCACTTCTCTTTCAACTCCAAACCATCATCATTAACCCCCTCGCGAAACGCAATGACAATATTGGCCAGTTTTTCGGTAAAAGGGAGTAGATAGCCGTATCCTTTAGGCGCAAAGCGGTCATCCAGCCAACTTATGACCCGATACCGCGAAAATTCTCCTTCTACGGTAGCGCCTTTTAAGGTAGCGGTAAAATCCGTCCTGAAATTGTGAACGGCCGCTGTGTAGGAAGGATCCCCGGTGGCTACCACCACATGGGTAAACTCCTTTAAGAGGTGCTCGTATGACTGCTCCGCATGAAAATGAATCTTCGACTTCACTTGCCGCGCCAACTGGTTTTCCCACGCGTCCTCCTGTCTGCCCCGATGATTGCAGAAGCCCAAGTTCCCCGTAAGCACGGCTTTTTCGTTGGCCGACCGAATCACAAATTCACTGATGTTCGAGGAGGGTTGGAGATAAATTTGATACCGGTCCGCCAAAAAAGCGATTTCGTCACGTATCGGCCGTGAAAAAACCGAAATCAGCGCTTCCATATTCGCAAAGCGATCTCCTGGACAACTGCGCTTTTCAAACACCGTCGGAGATACGCCCATTTGCTCCAGCCGGATGGCGCAAGCCAGCCCGGACAACCCCGCCCCCATAATCGCCACCTTCATTGTATCGGCTCCGTTCCTTTGTTATGTTTAATGCCCATTTCCTAGAATTCCCCTTGTCCAGCCGGTCTACACCTAAGCAAAGAGGACCGGCGTCATAGCACCGGTCCTCTTTGTGAATTGCAATGTTGTCACTCATTCCTTCGTTGCTTTATCCTCGTATACCACAACGGATTGGGATTCCGCCTCCCATTTCACTACAGCCCCGAGCGCCTCGCTTACAAAACGCGCAGGCACCAGCGTGCTGCCCGAGACAACTTGGGCAGGAACGTCAAGGGTTTGCTTTTTACCATTCACTGTAGCATTTTTCGAACCAACGACGAGCTTAACCGTAACCCCGTCCTTCGTTACCGTAATCGTTTGATCTTTCGGGCTCCAGATCACATCCGCCTTGAGCGACTCGGCGATCACTCTGAACGGCACGAGCGTGTTTCCGCTGCTCACAACCGGATTCACGCTGGATGCCGGCTCTTCACCGTTTACATAAAGCTTGACGCCCCGTTTACCCAACTTCTTATAAAATTTGCCGAGCTTTTTGTAGGAGTCCAGGTTCGTCAAATCGGCCAAAATCGCTTCCTTCTGGACATAAACCGCATCGGTCACGCTGCCTTGACGATCCAGAAGGTCCGCCGCTTCGGACAAGGCGTCTTCCGCTTTAACGATCTTTTCCAACTTGGCTTTCATTTCATCGTTGAGCTGCGCTTCATACTTCGTCAGCAAAAGATCGGCGAGTACCGCCCCCGCCGGCTTGTCCTTGACGTTTTCTATCGCGCGAAGAAGTCCTTTGTAACCTTGGGGACCTTTGTTTTTGTATGTATCATCCGTAACCGAGGTCTTTTCGCCGACTTTTTCCTTATCTTTTTCCTTATCTTTACCCTTGTCTTCTTTATCCTTTCCTTGTTCCTTATCTTTCCCTTTGGATTTCTCTTCGGACGGAGTTACTGCTTCTTTCTTCGCTTTGCCCTCGGCACCCATTTCCGGCTTCTCCGGCTTGCCATCCTGTTTCGATTCCGCCTTGCTTGGCTCCGCGGCCGTCGTCTCCTTGTCCGGCCCCTTGCCGTTTCCCGGCTTGGCTGAAGCGGCCCCGGCACTAACCAGACTGATTGCCAAAACACAGGAGAGTGCTACTAACCATTTTCTTGTCATGCTGTCTGCCTCCTTATATGGGATATTCATCATCCTATATATCGGAAGACAGGAATCGGAACTTCAGAGCCAATTCCTTACAGTACAGTGAACCGGCGGACCTTATTACCCTGTTGCGGGACGAGAAATCGGGGGTTGGCCCCGCTTTTTTCCAAAATAAGACCTTAGAACGCCGCTATTTCACACCACCCAGCCAAATTCGACAAAATAGCGCCGCAAAATACCCCTATTCATCCGCCCGGCAAAGGGAAGTGGCCGCTGAGGCCGAATGAACGGGGGAGACGAGAACACCGTTCATTCGACAGAAAGGACAAAGACCGCCCCCGTCATCTCTTAAAAATGACATGGGGACGGCCTTTTTAAATAAACCGCAGACCTATTCGGTCAGCTTCAGGAACAGCTTGACATCTTCAACCACAACATTGACGGCTTCCCGCCAGAAGTCCGGCTGCGTCAAATCAACGTTCAAATGTTTGGCCGCCAGTTCCTCCACCGTCATCCGTCCGGTATCCATCAGCAGCGCGTCATATTTATCGGCAAAGCCTTCCCCTTCGCGCGAAGCCAGGGCGTAAATGCCCGTGCTGAACAAATAACCGAACGTGTACGGATAATTATAGAATGGGACGTCCGTGATATAGAAATGCAGTTTGGACGCCCAGAAATGCGGGTGGTACTTGCCTAAAGCGTCCATATACGCTTCACGCTGCGCCTCTTCCATCAATTTGCACAGCTGCTCCGGCTCCAGCAGCCCTTGCTTCCGTTTCTCATAGAAACGCGTTTCGAACAGGAAGCGGGCATGAATATTCATAAAGAAGGTAACGCCGTTGTTGATTTTGTCCGCTAGCAAAGCGATTTTTTCTTTTTCGCCCGCCGCATTCTTCACCAACGCATCGCCAACGATCATTTCCGCGAACGTCGAGGCGGTTTCGGCCACATTCATCGCGTACTCCTGGTTGAATTGCGGAAGCTCATCCATCAAATACTGATGGTAGGCATGCCCGAGTTCATGAGCCAATGTCGCCATATTCGATACGGTGCCTCCGAAGGTCATAAAGATGCGCGTCTCCTGGCTGACCGGCAAAGAGGTGCAGAACCCGCCGGGCCGCTTTCCGGGACGATCCTCCGCTTCCACCCACCGCCGGTTAAACGCCTCGACCGAGAAATCCGCCAGCTTCGGACTGAATTTCCGGAATTGCTTCACGATTTCCGCCGCCGCTTCATCGTAAGTGATTTTGCCGGTCACCTCGCCCAGAGGCGCCTCCACATCGGTCCAGTTCAAGCGTTCCACGCCGAGCAGCTTCGCTTTCCGTTCCAGATAAGAGACGAGAACCGGCTTCGCCTCCTGAATAACCCGCCACATCGTATCCAGCGTCTCCCGGGACATGCGGTTGATATCCAGCGGTTCCTTCAGAATATCGTCCCAGCCGCGTTTCTCATACATCTTCAGACGGAAGCCCGCCAACCGGTTCAACGTATCCGCGCAGTAATCGGCAACCTGGCTCCAGGCCTCTTCCCACTTGTCAAATGTGGTCTCGCGGACATCGCGGTCCGGATCATCCAGCTTGTTGGCAGCCTGGCCCACGGACAGGAGCGCGCTTTCCCCGTGATCGTCCGTAAACGGTACTCCGACTTTGGCGACGATCGTATCGTAGTGTTGCCCCCAGCCGTGATAGCCGTCAACCGCCAATTCGGCCGCCAGGCTTTCCAGCTCCGGAGCAAGCTTCTCCCGGGCCGCTTGCCGCTTCTCGGAAAGAACGAACGAGATCGGAGAGATTCCCGTCCGCTCCATCCAAACGTTCCATACCGGATCTTCCGTCATCCGCAGCACGCTTTGAAACTGGGTCATCGCGTTTTCATACGCCGCCCGCAGGCCGGTGACTTTGGCGGCCAGTTGAACGGCTTTCTTGTCATGCTGATCCTGCGCGGCCAAACAGCCGACAAAACTGTCCGCTTCCGTAATACGCGCGCTGGCGCTCTGCAGCCCCTCGATCACCTCGTCAAAAGCCCGGGTTTCCTCTACATTAGCCGGTGGGATCATGCTTATCAGCCGGTCATGCAAAGTCTTCAAGTCCTCGCCCAATTGATGGAGAAAACGCTGAAACTCCGCGGAAGACGATCCTCCCGGAAAAATGGAGTCAAGCTCCCATGTCGGATTAACCGGATTCTTCAATGGTTCCATAAATCTCGCCCTTTCCTCCCGCCTTATTGATGCGGGGTGGATTAAAAGTGTATAACTATAAGTACAAGTTCGCCCTGATCCAAGTTGTTTATTAATGCAATAGGGTAAAAATCTCAAGGAGGTATTTTCATGAAGCCGCTGCAAATTTCACCGGAGACCGCGGTCAAACTGGCCGCCGAGCTCAAGGTCCCGATCGAGCATCTGATGCACATGCCCCAACATATACTACTGCAAAAAATCGCGGAGCTGGCGAAGCGGGACGCCGAAACGAATAAAAACAACGACCCGGGTCAACCGACATGATCCCTTTCGAAAAAACGCTGCCATACGACATTGTGATGGGGGATGTCTATGTACATGAGTGTCCATACTGCAGCAGCAGTAATGTCCTGCTTCCCATCAAGCCCAAGGATATTCTTCATGTCCGCGAGGGCAAGAAAAAACTGCTCGTATTTCCCTGCTGCGGCAACAAGGTCACCATCCTGGACAGCGATGCCGACTATTTGCTCACGGATACCGTGCTCCGCCGGTCCTGAGCCCGCCCGTCAAGCGGAACCGCGGGGCCGCTCAACCCCGCATTTCCTCGGGCAGATCCTGGCCTTTATTCAGCATTTCCTCGCGAAGCAGGGCCCACTGTTCTCTGCAGGCCCGAATCATCGCCGCATCCATAATCCGCTTATCGTTAATAACGCGGGAGAACCATTTGACCGCATCATTGTCATTCCCCGTCCGGCGGTGAAGCTCGCCGATGAGATACATCAGACGGGCGTCACTTCCCTGCGTATCTTCATTTTCAAAAACGCGAATATAAGAGTCCAAGGAATACTTTAAAAACCGCTGCTCTTGTTCCTCATTTCCCTTATAACGGTATAACCAGGCGATATGATGCAATAGGCTCGCAATGATCCGATCCTTCTCCCCGATCGTCTGAGCACACAACAACCCCAGCTTGTATGCTTCAAGAGCCGCATCCCAGTCCCGGGCCCCGCCGTAGTCCCGGTGATTCATGCGCCGGCCGATCTGCTCTTTAAACTTGGTGCGCTGCTGTTCCGTGAGCTTCGGATTGAAGTTTTCCGTCGACGCAAACCCGCAGGACGGGCAGATGCGCACGACATAGTAATCCGGGTTCTCGTTGCGGTAATACCCGCAAAAGTCGGTATCGGTACGGACCGCCCGTTTAAAGCTAGGGCGCACACGCGAGGTAGAAAAACTGGCTTCACAATTGATACATTCCACCTTGATCTGGTAAAGCGGTTCTAACTCCACTGATTCCACAGGACTAACATCCTTTCATTTCCGACTAAAATAAACTTACTCCTCCGTCGTGTTGACAAAGTGAAATGCGGGGCCGGATAAGCGTTGAAGCACAAGGTCCCGCAGCGGTTTCTCCGCGCCGATTTCCTCCAGGGCGGCGGACATGCAGGCCAGCCAGGCTTCGGCCCGTTCCGGAGTCACGGGAAACGGAAGATGGCGCGCCCGCATCATCGGATGGCCAAAGGCATCCGAATACAGGGAAGGGCCGCCGAAAAACTGGCTCAAGAACATGTACTGTTTCTCCATCACAGGCCTAATGTCTTCGGGAAACAGCGGCCCCAGCAGGGGATCGGCTTGAACTTTCGGGTAAAAAGCCTCAACCAGCTTACGGATCGTTTCGGCCCCACCCAAATTGTCGTAGATGCTTAAACTTGGATTCACAGGCGATCTCCATCTTTCAATAATTTTAAACTGCACTCTAATTATACCAAATTCAGGTCAAAAAAAAATAAAAGCTCCCGAAAGGAGCTTCTACGTATTAGGTGACCTCTTCATTGAGGATGCTCAATAGCTGCGCCAATCCTCTTCACCGGAATGGACGAGAGAGGCGCGAATGACGTATACGAAGGCGCATACGAGAACACCGGCGACAAAACTCATATTCAACACTCCATCCATTATCGATTTATAGTCACATTTTATCATAAAGATGCAAAAAATACAGCCCCATTTGTAATCGCTTTCTTCGTTTTTTTGTGCTGTTTGTCCCGCTGGACTCATACAATTCACTATGATCTCAATGGGGGCGTTATTTTATGAATCCAAAGCGGTGGAGCGCTCCGCTCCTGCTATTTATGGCTGTTATTCTGGCAATAATGATGGTGGCTTATCCGCATGCCTCCTGGAAAGCGGGAGTCCGCGGGCTGGCAATTTGGTGGGACGTGCTGTTTCCGTCCCTGTTCCCCTTTTTCGTTATCTCCGAATTGATGCTGGGCTTTGGCATCGTCCACTTTCTCGGGAAACTATTGGACCCGCTGATGAAGCCACTGTTCCGCATTCCCGGCAGCGGGGGTTTCGTCGCGGCGATGGGATTCGCCTCCGGGTATCCGGTAAGCGCCAAGCTGGCGACCAAGCTGCGGGAGCAGCGGTTGGTGAGCCGCGTGGAAGGAGAACGTCTCGTTTCCTTCACCACCTCGTCCGATCCGATTTTTTTGATCGGCGCCGTCTCGATCGGTTTTTTCGGCGATCCCAAGCTCGCCGGCCTCCTCGCCGCGGCCCACTACGGCAGCGCCCTGCTGGTCGGATTGTTGATGCGCTTTTATGGGACCAAAGAAGGTCCTGAAGCGGCGGAAACCGCGACGAAACAGGCCCCCTCGTCCCGCTTCAGTCTGCGTGCCGCAGTGCGGGCGATGCATGAGGCCCGCCTGCAAGACGGGCGCAGCCTTGGCGAACTGCTGCGCCAGGCCGTGACCTCCTCGCTTCAGTTGATGACTGTTGTGGGGGGGCTGGTCGTATTTTTTTCCGTCATTTTGGAGGTGCTGACCGTCTCCGATATGATGAGCGCCTTTTATTCCGGTGTCCGGGCATTGCTGCCGGTAACCGGCCTGCCCTCGGAACTGGCGGAACCTTTGGTCGGCGGGATTTTTGAAGTGACGCTCGGAGCCAAAGCAGCCGCTTCCCCCGAAGGAGTTCCCTTGATGTACAAAGCCGCCGCCGCGGCCTTTATCCTTTCCTGGGGCGGTCTGTCGGTGCACGCCCAGGTTGCCAGTATTCTCAACGGAGCCGACCTTCGCTACCTCCCATTTCTGGTCGCCCGGTTAATCCACGCCGTTTTGTCCGCCATATTGGCCATCCTGCTCTGGAAGCCGCTTATGAGCTCGGCTCCGGTCCTTTTTCCCCTGGCTGTCACCGGAGGTTCAAGTCTTTCCGGTTGGAGCTCGCTGCCGGACAACATGCTGATATCCGCGGTGGTCCTCATCTCGTTGGTCATCCTATCGCTGCTGACCGCATGGCTTCGCCGGATGACCTCGGGAACGGGCGGCAAGCAAGGAAAATGAAAGATTGTGTTCTGTTTCGGAATTGATTATGATCGTTACAAAAGGAAAAATAAAGGAGCCTTTCATCTTGAGATATTACGTTCTGGACCGAGGAGATCAACTGTCCGTTGACTTAAGCGAATCCTTCCATAAGCTAGCGGCGGCGCAAGGCTTGCAACTGGATGCCGAATCTCCGGATATCGTCGTATCGATCGGCGGAGACGGCACCATGCTTCACGCTTTTCATACCTTCATCGACCGGATTCCATCCATCGCATTCGTAGGCGTACATACCGGCCATCTCGGCTTCTATGCCGATTGGAAAGCGGACGAGATTCCGGAACTGGTCCGGATGATGAGCAGCCATCAGGAGGAAGGGAAACTCACCCCGCGCATCGTGCGTTATCCTCTGGTGGACCTGGAAATCCGCAAAAAATCGGGAACGACCTCCTATGTCTGCCTCAATGAGTTCACGCTAAAAAGCGTCGACGGCACCGTCGTTGCCCAGGTCGATATCAATGACCACATGTTTGAAATGTTTCGCGGTGACGGGATCTGCGTATCGACTCCCTCGGGGAGCACGGCTTATAACAAGAGCCTTGGCGGAGCCATGATTCACCCTTCCATCGAAGCGCTGCAAATCTCGGAGATCGCTTCGATCAACAACCGGGTATTCCGAACGATGGGCTCGTCCCTCGTGCTGCCCAAGCATCATCATTGCGATATCTACTCGCGGAAGGAGCAAAATCTGGTGCTTACCGTCGATCATATCACCCTTCCCATGGATGATCTGATTTCCGTCCGCTGCCAAGTGGCGGCTCACAAGATCAGCTTCGTGCGTTATCGTCCCTTCCCTTTTTGGGAACGGGTCCGCAACGCTTTCCTGGGATGAATCCACAGCAAAGGACACTTTAACTATGAAATTGAACAAGCCCCACAAACTATGGCAAAAAGCGCTGGTCTCCCTGCTGGCCTTTCCGCTCCTGGCTCTGCCGCAAACGGCCGGGGCCGCCGCGGATCAGGCGGAGGCGGAGGCTGGCGCACAGGCTTCGGAACTGCAAGTGATCCAGGAGGTTTTGGACTACCTGGATACGTATAACATCGAGGGAGTAAAGAGGGAAGAACTGCTGGACAACGCCATTCGGGGGATGGTTTATTCCCTGGACGACCCCTACAGCGATTATTTCACGGCCGAGGAGCTGAAGGAATTTGAGAACAGCGTCAATCAGGAGTTTGTCGGGATTGGCGCAACGCTTCGTTTCTCCGGACACAAACTGTATGTCACCGACGTTCTTCCGGGTTCTCCGGCCGTAGCGTCCGGCCTTCAAAAAGGCGACGTCATCGCCAAAATCGACGGTGAGCCCGTAAGCGGAAACGAGGATATTCTGCGGATTCAAGGCGAAGAGAACACCAAAGTGGTTCTCGGCGTTACCCGTGGCGGCCAAGCGCTGAGCATCACCGTCACCCGCAATCCGGTCTCGCTTCCGGCGGTGACTGGAAGCTATCTGCCCTCGGGGCGGATCGGGTATATCGCCATCTCTTCTTTTTCCGAGAAAGGGGATAAGGAGTTTTCGGCCGAACTGGACAAGCTCCGCGACAAAGGAATAAGGTCCCTCGTCCTCGATCTGCGGGATAATCTCGGCGGTTATGTGGAGACGGCGGCGAATATCGCCAAGTATTTTATGAAGAGCGGAACGCTGATGTATACCTCCGGTCAGAACAATGAACTGGAAGCCGTTACGATCTCGGGCGGGCAGGACATCGGGATCCCGGTCGTCATTTTGACGAATGAGCTTACGGCGAGCGCATCCGAAATCTTGACCGGCGCTCTCCGGGACAACGGGATCGCGACGGTGGTCGGGACGAAAACGTACGGCAAAGCCCGGATCCAGAATGTGTTCAGCTTATCCAACGGCAGTTCCCTGAAGCTTACGGTCCAGCGGTATCTCACGCCAAACCGTGAAGACTTCAACCACGTCGGCCTCAACCCGGATATCGAAGTGAAGAATAACGCCGTCGCCCAGTTGATCACCGGCTTGTACAAAGGGGGAGCAAGAAGCCTCGAAATTAGCGGAAGCCCGGCCACTTTGAGTGTGAACGGCGTTTCTTTCCGCGGTTATATCGATTCCTTTAAAGACGGAAACAAGGTCTATGTACCCTCACGCATCATAGGCGCGCTGATGAAGGGAAATGTATCTTGGACTACAAGCGGCAGGAAACTGACCGTGGCGGACGGTAACGGAAAAGCGGCCGGATTTACGGTCGGAGCAGGGGACGTCAAGTTGATGAACGGCGAAACCTATGTGGAAATGCATAAGCTGGCGGGCAAGTTTCCGCGCTTAACGTGGTCCTATCAACAAGGCGGCATACAGTTATCTTACAACTAGAACGTTTGGCAACCCGAACTTATTTAGTTTATATGCCCAAACTATATTCAGTAAAAAAAACGGTTCCCCTATGACTCGGGAACCGTTTTTTCTTCGCTCGGCGCAGATTTGCCGTGAGCCTGTTCTTTCTGCGGATCCTTCACTTTGTGCAGCACAAAGTATTTGCATCCGAAGTTACAGTATTCGTTGATATAATCCGTAATCCCGGAAAAAGCCGTGTCCTTGTTCGCCTTCGGATGGTTGTCCCGCAGGAACCCTTTCAACCTCAGCTTCTCGTAGCCCCAATCGCCGATAATGTAATCATACCGGTCCAGCACTTCGCTGTATCTTTGCTTAAACGCTTCGGGGTCCCAGGCATCCTTGTAGTTCTGAATTAATTCGTATGTTCTGCCGCCGATTTGAATCAATGGCTTTCCCTCCTTCACCGCTTAACTGGATGCGGGCACACCTTCTTTATGATTCTTCGCCGATTTCACCTGTTCATGGGCATGATAGGAACTGCGGACCAGAGGCCCCGACTCCACATGGCTGAAGCCGCGCTTTAAGCCTTCCTCTTTCAGCTCCGCAAACTGCTCGGGCGTATAGTACTTCTCCACATGCAAATGCTGCGGGGACGGCTGCAGATACTGACCTATTGTCAGAATATCGCAGTCCACGGCCCGAAGATCGTCCATCGCCTGCAAGATCTCGTCCCAATTCTCCCCTACACCGAGCATAATGCTGGATTTGGTAGGGATGTCGGGCTTCATGGATTTGGCGCGCCGCAAAAGTTCAAGGGAGCGGCGATATTTCGCCTTTGCCCGAACCCGATCGGACAACCGTTCAACCGTCTCAATATTATGATTCAGGATGTCGGGCTTCGCCTCCATTACGGTGCGCAGCGCTTCCTCGTTCCCGAGAAAATCGGGAATCAACACCTCCACCGAGCAAAGCGGGAGACGCTCGCGAATGGCCGAGATCGTCTGTGCAAAGATCATGGCGCCTCCGTCATTGAGATCGTCCCTCGCCACGCTCGTTACGACACAGTGACGGAGGTTCATCTTCTCCGCGGCTTCCGCCACGCGTCCCGGCTCCTCCAAGTCCAGCTCGGTAGGCATCCCCGTATTGACGGCGCAAAACCGGCAAGCCCGGGTGCAAATGTCGCCCAGGATCATAAAGGTCGCGGTACGGTTGGCCCAGCATTCATAAATATTCGGACAACGCGCTTCCTCACAAACGGTATGTAAGGTTTTGGAGCGCATCATATTTTTAATATCCTGATAGTTATCGCCGGTGGTCAGCTTAATTCGAATCCAATCCGGTTTAGGTTCAATCACACGTTTAGACAAATCCGGAAACCTTCCTTCTTGTGGAATCAGCTATAGCGCCATTTATTATACCATGAATGGGCTGGAAATACCTACAGTAATACTGGAATAGTAATGGAATAAAAACACAGCGTTAGCCTCATCCTAAAGGACAGCCACTTTCATCGAAGGAGGAGATCTTCCTTGAAATCTGATAATTTGTCACGCAGCCGGACGATTCGCAGCGTCATTTGCGTACTGGTGCTGGCTCTGTTGTCCACGGCGCCCGGTTTCGGCGCCGCCGCGGCCGAGGCCCCGGGAACACCGGCCCCCCAAGGCGAGAAAAATGTGGATAAGCTGAGGCACAGCTTGTATCGGGAGATCGGCATGCTGACGCATATCCCCTGGTATTGGCTCGCGGCGATCGATCAATATGAACGGACGATTACGCCACGTAAAAAAGGGCAGCCGGAACCGTTAAAAAAACTGGTCGGGATCCGTTTCAAGGAGGCGTTCTGGGCAGGAGCGTTAAATCCCGACCTGGCCGACACGAATCCGGCTACGATCGAGCTGTTCGGTGGAATCGGCAAAGACGCGACGGCCGACGGAGAGGCAACGCCCGAAAATGACCGGGATGCCCTGTTCACGATGGCTACCTATTTGAACGGTTTCGGGTACGAAGAAGATGACTTTCGGATCGCCCTATGGCGTTACTACCAAAACGATTCCTCCGTGACACGCATCCGCCAGTTCGCCAAAATCTACCGTACGTTCGGTCGGGTCAACCTCTCGGACACCGCTTTCCCTCTGCCGGTAAAAGCCACTTACACTTACCGCGACACTTATGGGGACCGGCGCGGATGGGGCGGCCTGCGGATCCATGAAGGGACCGATCTGTTCGCCCCTTACGGCGTCCCGGTCCGCAGCGTCTGCTACGGGATTGTGGAAACCAAAGGCTGGAATCCCTATGGAGGTTGGCGCATCGGCATTCGGGACCTGAGCAACCGGTATCATTACTACGCACACCTCCAGGGCTATGAGAAAAATATCGAAGTTGGCGACCCGATCGAACCCGGAAAAACGGTCGGATGGGTGGGCAGCAGCGGCTACGGCCCTCCCGGCACCCAAGGCCGCTTCCCGCCGCATCTTCACTATGGCATTTACCGGGACACCGGGACGGCCGAATGGGCGTTCAATCCTTACCCGCTTCTTAGACAGTGGGAGCAGGCGGATCGCAAGCGGAAGCAGCGATAAGATCCGGATCAAACAGAAAATGGCGCCGCAGGAGTGGAAACCTGTGGCGCCATTTTATTTGGGTTTGCCGGTTCTTAACGGGAACCGTTTGGGTGTTCCGGGGATGACTCTCCGTTTATCTCCTCCCCCTTCGGAGAGGCATCGGACGGCGGATCCCCGGTTTGCGGGTCGGCCTCCTGGCGCCCATTCCCGGCGCCTTCTCCCTCGCCATGGCCCTCGGTCCCGTCGACGCCTCCTCCACCGGTTCCCGGAGCACCGCTGTCCGCTTCCGGGTCCGTTCCGTGCGCACCCGACTTTCCGGGCTGGGACGGCAACGCGATGCTCGGGGCTCCCCCCTGATCGCCTACCGGATTTCCCTTGCTGTCGTAGTAATACATCGGAACTTCTCCCACCACAAGCAGATAGGAGACCGGAATTTCCGTCTCCACAGCCTGCGGCTCCATGTCAAACGGAACGACAACGGCCAGCTCCGTGCGTACCCGCAAATAAACCTCTACCAGAATATTGTTAATTCCCGCGTCCTGCCGGCGGGTGTTCAAATCGACTTTCACATCGCCTTTGGGCTCGATCTTGATCGGGATACTTGGCCCGAACGAAGCCAGGATCGGACTGCCCAACGCCTGGCCGAGCGGAATGTGTTCCGAAAGACGGGCCACCTCGTCCAGCGTGTTCCGGACGGTATGAATCGTGTCCGACGTGATCCGCATATGGGCCGAATAGTTCAGCATGAAGCCCGAGACTTTTCCCGCTCCGTCCGTCTTCCAGTCGATCAGGTTGCCGACATGCTCCTCATTCGCAACCTGCGCCGTAATCGCCTCATTGATCGATTCCGTGGCGAGCTGCTTGACCCGGATTTTAGCCAAATGCATGATCGGCTCCCGCATATGACGCTCGACATAACTAAAAAACTGAAAAAAGACGAAGATCACGACAACGCCCGCGAGGAGCCACAGTTTTCGCCGGCTGATCGGCCTTCGGCTGCGCCCGCTGCTCCACCTTCTTACCCTCCGGTAACGCCATCCCCTTCTGAACCGCACCTTCATCCCCCCTGCCCTGTCCATGGGTGCCTTCAATACAGGGTATGCGCCTATCCGGAAAAAAAGAAGACCGGGCCTTTAAGCCTGTTCGGGGATTCCAGCACCCGCCGGATCATCATTAACGGACTAACAGACTCAGTAGCCGCTATTTTGGCAAAAAGCCTCTTTCCGGATTCTAACGGAACTCATAGCGCCTATCTCCCTCCATCGCCGTCCAAAGTGCGGTGCTACAAACAAATAACGGCTATGATTTCCGTTAGAGTTCGAAATCGGCCTTTTCGAGAGATATTGCGGCTATTGCTTCCGTTAGAAATTCTTCAGCCGCGGAAAAGTCTGTCAAACAGAAAAAGCCTGCGAATTCGCAGGCTTTTTCGTATGGAGCAGGTATCCGCTCTTTTCCGCTTCCTTCAGCTCTCCTCAGTTCTCCTCAGCCCTCCACGGCTTTCAGCTTGAACATCACGCTGGCATAATCGCCTTTCATTTCGGGAAGGGTCAGGCCAATTCCCATAAGCCGGTCGCCGGGCAGTACACCATCCGTGCCTTCGATCCGGTAATCGTAGTCAGGATGGAGACCTCGGAGGGCGAGCCGCCGGTCCGGAGTGTTAGGCTCGGCCAGCACCCGGAAATAGAAGGCCAGCGCTTCCTTCCGGTCGGCGGACACGAACATCCACGCGGATTCGCCGCCTTCAAACGGGCTCAGCAGCCGGTAGAGATCGCCCTGTTGAACCAATGAGCGAATCTCCTTGTAGGCCCGGACCTGTTCCTTCACGATGTCCTTCTCCTCATCCGTAAACTTCGTCAAATCCAACTCATAGCCGAAGTTGCCGGACATCGCCACATCACCGCGCATTTTCAGCGAGGTCATCCGCCCGACCTGATGGTTCGGCACCGCGGAAACATGGGCCCCGATCGAGCTGATCGGATAGACCAGGCTGGTGCCGTACTGGATCTTGAGCCGCTCGACCGCATCGGTGTTATCGCTGGTCCAGGTTTGCGGCATGTAATACATCATGCCCGGATCAAACCGGCCGCCGCCGCTCGAGCAGTTCTCGAACAAAATGTGCGGGAACTCGGACGTCAGCCGCTCAAGCAGTTCGTACAGCCCCAGCACATAGCGGTGGGCGATCTCGGCCTGATGCTCCGGCGGGCTCTGTACGGAACCGATTTCCGTCAAATAACGGTTCATATCCCATTTGATGTAGGAGACCGGTACCGTGCTGAATATGCCGCTCAGCGTGTTGTAGATATATTCCCGCACATCCGCGCGCGAAAAATCAAGCACAAGCTGCCACCGCGCCTCCGAACGGCGCCGGCCTTCGACGTGAAGGCACCAGTCCGGATGCTGGCGGTACAGGTCGCTGTCCGGCGAGATCATCTCCGGCTCCACCCATAATCCGAACTGCATATCCAGCGCCTTGACCTGATTTGCAAGATCGGTCAGGCCGCCGGGAAGCTTGCGGAGGTCGGGCGTCCAGTCGCCGAGGGAAGATCTGTCGTTGTCCCGCTTGCCGAACCAACCGTCGTCGAGCACGAAGAGCTCGATGCCCAATTCGGCGCCCGCCCGTGCAATCGCAACGATCTTGTCCGTGTTGAAATCGAAGTAGGTCCCTTCCCAGTTGTTGACCAGGATCGGCCGTTCCCGGTCACGATGCGCGCCGCGGCTCAACCGGGTCCGGTACAAACGGTGATACGTTCTCGACATGGCTCCGAGCCCGGCCTGCGAATAGACCATCACGGCCTCCGGAGTTTGGAAGGATTGTCCCGGTTTCAAAATCCAGTTGAAATCAAACGGATTCAGCCCGATGGACAACCGCGTGCTCTTGAAGGGGTCCACTTCGGCCTGGGCCGCGAAGTTGCCGCTGTATACCAGGCTCAGGCTGTACACCTTGCCGTGCTCTTCCCCTGCGCCCGGCTCCGCCAGCGCGACAAACGGGTTCAACTGATGCCCGCTGACCCCCCGTCTGCTCTCGATGACCGTTCCTCCGGGTCCGAGCGGACGACGCTCCATGTGCGCTTCCCGGGCCCAAGTGCCGGCCAGGTAGATCATGTCGAAGTCGGAGCGAGGCAAATCGACACTGGCGCTCAGCGCCCGCATCAATTGAAGAGTGTCCAACCCGGAATTGATGATCCGCGCCGACCGGGTTACCGCGTCGGAATGTTTAAATACGGTATAGCTCAAGAACACCGTGAGGCCGCTGTATTCGTCTTTCAACTCCAACTCCAGCGTTTCGGCCTCCTCCTCGCTTTCGGCATAAACCGCTGGCAGCCCTTCAAGCTGTGGCTTACCGCCGAGAATCCGGTGTCCCTGATACTTCAGCTCCGTAATCCGGGAACCGTCCTCGAGCCGGACCTGATACGCCGGGTGGCGGAAATCCCCCGACCCGTACTGCGGGTACTCCTGTGGAAGCCGGTCCAGCGCAAGATTGCCGTCCAAATTAATGAAGCTTTGCGGGCGGTCCGTTATGCGCAGTTTTTGCCCCCAATACGCATGTGCGGGATAGCCGTTCACAATTTGCAAGATATAGCTCATATTCTCCGATTGGAGATGAAAGATTTGTTCCTCTTCATGATAATGAATCGCCATAATAATCCCCTTTTCGACAAAATTCATAACCTTATCGTACTATCCCCATCATAAGTCCGACCGTCTAAAGGCGTAAATGGAACATCGCTATACAAATATGGCATAATCATAGATTATTGTGAAAATGCACTGAAAATCGACTATTATATATGGTATCGTACTAGAATTGAACCAAGCAATAAGGAGGCGTCCCCTTTGATCGAATACCTGACGTTCAACCCGTCCTTTACCGATCTGCATCTGACCCAGTACGGAATCGAGAAATGCTGTCCGTTTCATGACTTCGGGCCCGCGATCCGGGATTATTATCTTTTGCATTTCGTTCTGGGAGGAAAGGGCCGGTTTGAAACCCGCGAACGCAGCTATGCATTGGAGCGGGGCCAAGCCTTCCTCATCTTCCCCGGGGAAGTGACTTACTATCTGGCCGACGGGGAACATCCGTGGAAATACGTCTGGGTCGGATTCCATGGAACCCAGGCGGAGGCCTATTTGCACGAAGCGGGTCTTACCGTGGAATCTCCGATTCTAAACCGATTTGATCCGGAACTGGTCGAAAAGCAAATCCTTCAGATGCACGAATCCAAAGGGATGGAACGCGGACGCGATTTGCGGCGGACCGCGCTTCTGTACTCGCTGTTCTCCCATATGGCCGAAGCCAATCCCGAACCTTCTTCCGTTCCGGGAAGAAAAAACCGGCAGGATCAGTATGTGCAAAAGGTGACCGATTTTATCGAGACAAACTACGCCAACAAAATCAGTATCTCGCAAATCGCCGATTACGTCGGCCTGGACAGGAGCTACCTGTGCGCCGTGTTTAAAGCGCGGATGGGCGCCAGCGTCCAGGAACACCTGATCCGCTATAGAATCAACAAAGCCTGCAGCCTTATGAGCAACCGATTGTTGACGATCGGCGACATTGCCAGGTCCGTCGGTTATGAGGATCCGCTGCTGTTCTCCAAAATGTTCAAAAAGGAAAAAGGGCTCTCCCCCAAGCAATACCGCAGTTCCAATACGGATGCTTTAAGGAAGACCCCTTCGCTTTAATTCCATTTAGGCTTGAATACTTCTTCCGGCCACCAGCACCTCATAAGGGCCGAGCGCCCATGGCTGGCTCAGGTCGGCTTCACGGCTGACGGCCCGCCAGTCCGCACCGAGCGGCAAAACGGCCGAGGAAGCGGCGTTATAGTTCTGGATGAAAATATACTCCACCTTGTCATTGGACCGGGCGGCCGCATATACTCCCTCGGGAAGCGCAACCTTGACCGGCCTGTACAGCCCGAGCGATTCGGAGAGATCCGAGTAAAAGTCGTCGTAAAACCGGTCCTCGAAATGGCTGGCGATATAATACGCCAGGCCGCTGCCGAAATGATTCCGCGTCACCGCCGCTCTGCCGGCATAGAAATCCGCGTCAAAAACCATCAGCGCCTCGGCCCCTTCCAGATGGAGCAGGTCGCAAAGCTTGCCGCAGGAATAGGTTCCCCGCAAAGCTCCGCCGGTTTCTTTGCTGAACGGATGGACCACGCTGCCGTTGTTTAGTTCGTGATCATACAGTCCGTCGGTCTCTTCGCTGACAACCCCGACCACATCGGTCAATCGGTAAGGAGCTTTCCCTTGGAAAACCAAGTCGTTCTCGTTTACGATCCCGCTCCAATAGGTCATGACGAGTACGCCGCCCTGCTCAACGAAAGAGCGGAGCTTCCGTTCAAAGTCCGCACGTAGCATATAAGTTATAGGCGCGATCAGCAGTTTATACCCACCGATGTCGCTCTCCATATCCACAAAGTCCGTCGTAATGCCCCGCTTGAGGAGCGCCCGGTAATGAGCCTGCACCTCCTCAATATAACCCATACCTACATTCCGCGGGCCTTGCGAGTCTTCGATCGCCCATTTGTTCTCCCAATCGTACACGATAGCCGCTTCCGCCTTCGGCACCGTTCCGGCTACTTCGGACAGGCTGCCGAGCAATCGGCCCAAATCCGCGACCTCTTCAAAAACTCTCGTGTCCGCGCTGCCGTCATGAGACACGACCGCCCCGTGAAATTTCTCGCTGGAGCCGCGGCTTTTGCGCCACTGAAAATACTGGACCGAATTCGATCCATGGGCCACCGCTTGCAGGGAGGAGAGCTTATGCATCCCCGGCTTCTTCAGTTTCGATACGCTCTGCCAATTGGTCATGCTGGGCGAGCTTTCCATCAACAGGAAAGGCGCTTTTTTGATCGATCGCATCAGGTCGTGATTCATGGCCGCGTCCACGGCAATCTCGATATCCGGTTTCTTGTGCCAGGTCGGATAGTTGTCCCAGGACACGATATCTACCGCATCCTTGAACTTGAAATAGTTCAGCCCGTTGTAATAGTACATAAAATTGGTCGTCGCCGGGAGTTCAGGACGGAACGCCTTCACCGCAGCGATTTCATGCTGCATGAAATCCAGCGTCTGATCCGTGACAAACCTCCGCCAATCCAGGTTCATGCCATGGACCGCATTCTCCCCGTGAGGAGCGGGCGACTCGATTTGCGACCAGTCGGTATACGTGTGGCTCCAGAACGTGGTCCACCACTGTTCGTTCAGGTTTTCAAGAGTGCCGTACTTACGCTGCAGCCACTGCCTGAAAGCCTCCTGGCATAAATCGCAGTGGCAGTCTCCGCCGTATTCATTAGAGATATGCCACAGCTTAACCGCCGGATGATGGCCGTAACGCTTGGCAAGCTCTCCATTGATCCGCTTGATCTTCTCCCGGTAAACGGGCGATGTAAAGCAGTGGTTATGCCGCGCTCCGAACAAGTTGCGACGGCGGTCCGCCGAGACCCTGAGGACCTCGGGGTACTTCTGCGCCAGCCAAGCGGGCCTTGCGCCGGAAGGCGTGGCCAGAAACACGGAGATTCCGTTTCCGTGCAAGGAATCGAGAATCCCGTCCAGCCAATCCCACCGGTAGCTGCCTTCCTCGGGCTCCAAGGCGGCCCAGGAGAAGATCCCGACGGACATCACATTGCAGCCCGCTTTTTTCATATATTCGATGTCCTGCTTCAGCACTTCCGGATGTTTCAGCCATTGCTCCGGATTATAGTCGGCCCCATGCAAAAGCCGCTCGTTAAAATATGCGCTCATCTTAAACCTCCGTTCTTATTTGACCGAACCGAGCATTCCTTGCACGAATTGCTTCTGCAGCAGGAAGAAGATCGCGACCGTCGGAAGCGTCGTCACCACAATGGCCACCATGATGATCCCGTAGTCCGGATTATAAGAGGAGGCCAGCGAGGAAACGATCAGCGGCAGCGTCTTTTTCTCCTGGGTTTGCAGTGCAATGAGCGGCCAGAGGAAATTGTTCCAGTTATTCATAAAGGTGATGATGGCCGCCGCCGCATAGGTCGGTTTCATGGTCGGCATGTAAACGCGCGTAAACAGACGCCACTCGTTTAGGCCGTCGACCCGTCCCGCTTGCAGCAGTTCGCGCGGAAACGACTTCGTATTTTGCATAAAGAAGAAGATCATAAACGCCGTTGTAATCGTCGGCAAAATGACGGCCGTCGGCGAGTTCAACAATCCCATCCGGCTGAACATCCGGAACAGCGGAATCATTATGGCCGCAAACGGCATCATCATGGAGAGCATCAGCAGACCGAACAACCGGTCCTTGCCCCGTGACCGATAAATTTCAAAGCCATATCCGGCCATGGAGCTAAGAATGAGCGTGAACAGCGTGCCGACGACGGCGATTAACGCCGAGTTCCAAAACGCCGTTCCCAGCGTGGTCATCTCCAGCAGTTTGGTAATATTGTCCGAAAGCATCGAACCGAAGCTGAATTTGCCTTTGACAATGTCGGAGGAACTATTCGTCATGCCGATCAGCATCCAGAGAAACGGAAACAATGAGATCGCGGACACGATCATTAGAAACAGGTGGATCCCCAGCGCGCTGGCTTTCTTCATTTCTTCTCCCCTCCTACCTTGAGCTGGAAGAACGCAAGCACGGCGACCATGATGACGATCGCGTAAGACACCGTAGCCGCATAGCCGAAGTTCGGCGTATAGACAAACGACAGATTGTAAATGTATTGGGAGATGGTCATCGTCGCATTCCCGGGACCCCCGTTGGTGATATTGACGACCTCATCAAACAGCTGCAGCGTCCCGTTCGTGGAAATAATCGCCGTAAACAAAATGATCGGCTTGAGCATCGGAACCGTGATGGAGAAGAACTGTCTGGTCTTGGAAGCTCCGTCGATAGAAGCGGCTTCGTAAACGCTCGGATCTATATTTTGCATCGCTGATAAATAAAAGATCATATTATAGCCGGTCCACCGCCAGGTAATCGCAGCAATAATGACGACGCGCGCCCATACGGGATCCATGAGCCAGGCGATCGGCTCATTAATGAGATGGACCGACATCAGCATCTTGTTCAGAATCCCGTCCACGGCAAAGATGCTTTTGAACAAAACGGCATAGGAAACCAGCGACGTTACGCAAGGCAGAAAGATCGCCGTACGATAGAACCCTTTAAAGCGAAGCTTCGGCATATTCAGAAAGTACGCGATCACCAGGCCCAGAAACAGCATGATCGGCACCTGCACGATCAAATACAGCAGCGTGTTGAACAGCGCCTGCCTGAACATCGGATCCGAGAACAGTCTCGCGTAATTGTTCAGTCCGATAAAGCTGGTGACATTTCCTTTGCCCGATTGAAACGATAGGATGAGAGACTGGATCATCGGATAAAAGCTGAACAAGACAATGATAGCGGAGGGCAGCAGTACAAACTGCCACCCCATAAAAGTTGATTTCGTCGATTTACTGCCCATAAGTCACCTGCACCTCGATTGGATTTATTGCACCTGCTGCTCAAACAATCTTTGGATGTTGAACAGGCTGTCCTTCAGGTCTGCTCCGTTCAATATATTGGGCAGTTCGTTCTTCAAGGCATCCTTGGCCTCTTGCGTATAGGTTCCCAGGCTGATTCCCGGCACCTGTTTCGACCACTCGGTGAAATCTTTGTAGATCGCTTGCCCGCCGAAAAACTCCGATTGCTGGCCGTACGCTGCGCTGGAGAATGCCGGAATGTAAGAACCTACGCCGCCCTTTTCTTTAAGAAACCGCTCGTAGAATTCGCTGCTGCCGCCAATCGTTTTGGCCAGGAAGTCGATCGCCAAATCCTTGTTGGCCGAACCTTCAAGGACAAACCAGCTCGATCCGCCTTCATTAGACGCGTTAACCGCACCTTCGACATTCAGTTTAGGAATCGGAGCCACGCCCCACTTACCGCTTTGATCCTTGGCATCCATAATCGAGGCCACCTGCCATACCCCGGAAACGACCGTGGCGACGTCGCCCGAGTTAAAGCTGCCGACGAATTCGCTCCATCCGGTGACCGGCTTGGCGATCCCGGAATCGGAAATCGCTTTATATACCCGGAGCGTTTCCGCCATAACCGGGTTGTCTACGAAATTCCCCTTGTTATCCGGGGTAATGTACCAGGAGCCGCCGGACTGCAGCAAAATGGAGGTCAGCGCTTCATCGTTCGGGTTGATCGTGGACATGTATTTTCCCGTTTTTTCCTTGACCGCTTTCCCGATCTCGATATAACGGTCCCAGGTGATGTTCTCCAGGTCCTCCGCTTTGAAGCCGGCCTGTTCCAAATAATCGGTGCGGTAGAACATGCCGGTCACGCCGATATCGAACGGGACGCCATAAATTTTGTCATCGATGCGCAGGGCGTCCACTTTGTAGGGGGAAAACTGGCTGTAGTCCACTTTGTCCGTGAAATCGGCAAACGTATTCGGATAAGCGGTTACATATTTTTGAATATTCGGATCGTTAACCAAAATAATATCCGGAAGCCCGTCCTTCACGCCTGCCGCCAAATTCGTATTCAGCTTCTGCTCCAGATCCGTCTTGGCCATATCCACCACTTCAAGCTGGAAATCCGGGTGTTCTTTCTTGTACAGTTCCTCGGCGATTTTCAACGCCGCGCCGTTAAAGGAAGGATCCCAGGCCCAGGCAACCACCTTTTTGGAGGCGGATTTTCCTTCGCTTCCCTCCGCGCCTTCGGCGGATTCCGACTTGGCGGACCCGCACGCCGCGAGCAGCGAAGCCGTCAGAGAGACGAGCATAAGAACGGAAAGCCATTTTTTCAATGTGTACAACCCCTTTTGTTTGATTTGTGTAAGCGCTTCATGGATTTCGATATTCATTTTAGAAAAAGCGGGCCCCAAAGTATAATAATAATTAGCTTAATATTAGCAGGAATTTTGGATGTCTCCCGACCGGTCTTACCCGGTTAGTAAAAATTATGGAGACTAGCAAATATTTTTGCAGATATTTTTCTTAGCGGTCCTGCCATACCTTTCTATATTAAATTGATATATGATGAGGTAAAAGAAAACCCGCAGTGAGGTGTGAATATGGAACAGCGCTCCAAAAACTTCCGAGTGATGATTGTCGACGATGAAGCGATCCTGCGAACGGGACTGCTGCATCTATGCCCTTGGAGCGAGCATGGAATCGAAATTGTCGCTCAGGCCTCAAACGGCCAGGAAGCGTTTCAACAGATCGAAACGGTTCGTCCGCATGTGGTCATTACGGATATCGTCATGCCGCTGATGGACGGCGTAGAATTTACGAAAGCGATGAAATTGCGCTACCCGGAGATCAAAATCATCGTATTGAGCAGTTACAGCGAATTCAGTTATGTCCGCGAGGTGTTTAAATACGGGGTGACCGACTATTTGCTGAAGCCCAAGGTTTCTGCGCCCGAGCTCATCTCTCTGATTAAAAGCTTGTGCAGCGATTTGGAGTGGAAGACGAAAGCCCCCGCTTCCGAAACCCTGGATATCTCGCTTGCTCTAGGTCAGTGGCTGGATCACGACACCCCCCGGGAGGAGATGCATGAGGAGCTGCTGCGCCGGCTAACCCGACATTTCCCGTCGCGTTTTTATCGCATGGCCTTGGCGGATCTCAGCCTGCTGCTGAACCGAACCAAATGGACTCAAAGCCAAGTGGAGCAGGTCATTCTCCAATATGCGGCGGAAGAATTTAGCGGTTTTCCCTACACCGTCGTATTTTTGAAAAACGAAGTACTGCTGCTTATTAATTTCAACTTACAGGAAGCCGGGGACGCGGTCGATTCGCTTGCCGCCTTTGCGCGGCAGATTCAAGCCTCGTTGAACTTTGTTACCTTCCTTCAATCGGAAGCTTTCGAAGATATCCGGCAAACCGCGAGGGAGCGGGATCGGCTTCTCCCCTGTCTGGGCAAACTGATCTATTTTCCCGACAGCGCCATCATTCCGGAAACCCGGATTGTAAATCATAACGACGACAGCGCCTCCTTCGACCAGACTCCGTTTCTGACCGCGCTGCGCATGCTTGCCATGGATGAATCCATCCGCCAATTGAAAGCGCTTCTATCGGGGATTTCGTCGGCCCAGTCCTATAACGAGTACAGCTTGAAACTCCTGTGCCAAAACTTGGTTTATAACGCGCTGACCACGCTGGAACAGATGAAACAACCCGTGATGGAGCTGGGCGCTTCCAAGCTGAAGCTTTTTAAGCGGATCGATCTGGCTTTCGGCATCCGGGAACTGGAGGAGGTTCTGCTTCATTTTCTGCAAGCGCTTAAAGGTGCGGTCCGGTCCACCGATCTGTCGCAAACCGCGATCCTGCAAAAAATTTACGATTACGTTAACGAGAATTTCGAGAAGGACATTTCCCTGGCGGAAATGGCGAACGCGCTCCATTTGAATTACAGTTACTTGTCCTCGTACTTCAAGCAGCGCACCGGGGAGAACCTGACCTCGTACATCAACCGGGTACGCACCGGGAAGGCTAAGGAACTTCTGTTTAACCATGAGTTGTCGATCTCCGAGGTGAGCCGGTTAACCGGTTTTTCGGAGCATAATTACTTCTCTAAAGTGTTTAAAAAAATGACGGGAATGACTCCGGCGGAGTATCGGAACCATATTTTCCAGTAAAGACAGGTGGCCCCATGCTGAAAAAGAACAGCATATTCATCAAAATGTTGATTCTGATGCTATCCGGCATTTTGGTCATTTCTCTGCTGCTGATGATCGCCTCTTCCACGATCGCGGAACGCATTTTATTAAAGCAGGTGGTAAGGAGCGCTTCAGCCAATATGAACCTGGTCAAAGAGGATTTGCTGAGCTATAACGATCAAGTCGCGGGCACCATGCTGCAGATCAGCAGCAGCAGCGAGTTCAAAAACTATATTACCAAGCCGGCCGACACGCCTTTGCAGCAAATCAATCTGGTCATTTCGCTAGGGAGGTATATCGACCTGTACAAGGACTACTTAAGTCCGGAAAAATCGCATATCATCGTCTCCGCACTGCCGGGCGAAGGGGGACGGCATTACTCCAGCAATGCGCTTAAATGGGACAAGATCCCGCAGGATATCGTCACCAAATATATGACCGTCGACGGGAAGATCCCAAATCGCATTCTGTACCACAGTAGTCCCGATTTATTCGTGGAATCCGTTCCTTACGACAACTTTATTTTCGCCACCAAGCCGCTCGTCGACAGCGGCACGGGCTGGATGTACGGGTATGCGGCGGTGGTCATGGATGAATTGAATATTTTTCGCAAATACAGTCCTTATGTATCCGAAGGCATCCATATTTCCCTGATTTCGGCGGACGGGACCATCCTCTCCAGCAGCGAACGGAGCATGATCAGCAAAAAGGACGACTCGCTTCTCTCCATAGCGCTGGAGACCGCCAAGCAGAAAGACGGAGTACGGGCGGAATCCCGGCAGAAGCAAACCTATATTTCCTACTATCTGCCGGAGTTCAACGCTTATTTGCTGGAGGAAATCAACCAGCTCAAGGCCTTCGCGCCGTTATATAACATCTCGTGGGAGATTTTGAAAGCCGTGAGCATCGTGCTGGTCCTCACCCTGATTTTTGTTTATTTCATGAGCCGGCGGATTACCCGTCCGCTGAACAAGCTGGTCAAAACGATGCAGACGAACAAGGGGGACAATCTTAAGCTGCACCCCCTCCAGGAGGACGGGAGCTATGAAACCAACGTGTTGACCAAAGCGTATAACCGGATGATCAAAGAGATCGACCGTTACACCGAAAAACTGCTCTACGAGCAGCAGGAACGACGAAAGGCCGATTTAAACGCGCTGCAGATGCAGATCAATCCTCATTTTTTGTACAACACGTTAAGCTCCATCAAGTACTTGGCAAAAATGCAGCGCTCCGACCAGGTGGATCTAACGATCGACAGCCTGATCTCCATGCTGCAAAGCACACTGGGCTCCACGGAGGATAGGGTTACCGTCGAAACCGAAATCGAGACGCTGAAGCACTATGTGTTTATTAATCAGATCAGGTACGGCGATCAAATCCGGGTTCATTATGAGGTTGCCGAGAACTGCCGCCGGCTTCTCGTTCCGAAGCTGGTGATTCAGCCGTTCGTGGAAAATGCCTTTTTCCACGCCTTTCCCGGCTCCTCCAGCGGAAATATTCATATCTATATCCGCAGGCAGGAAGAGGATCTGAAGATTGAAATCATGGATAACGGAGTCGGGATGTCGGCGGTCCCCGCGCAGATCCGCGACCGTAAAAAACACAGGTTGTCGGGAATCGGAGTTTCGAACGTCCACAGCCGGATTCAGCTGTTATTCGGTCCCCGTTACGGTATCCGCATTCAAAGTGAGGAAGGGTATGGAACGGCCGTGATGATCACGGTTCCGGCGATAGATCAAACGGAGGGCGCGGAGGAACGGGCGGCGGAAACCGGGTAAAAAGAACAAAGGCTGCCCTGCGGGCAGCCTTGTTTGAGCTTTCTTATTGACTTTCGCCTTACTTCCACCACGTATCGAACGGCGTTACCGGAAGCTCGCGCTTATGCTGGGTTACACGGTAACGCTTCTCGATGTTCTCTTTCGCCTTCGGCTCAACCTCGTTCCCCGTCAGGTACTTGTCGAGAATCTCGTAGGTCATACCGAGCTCGGTTTCATCGGCTTGCTGCGGTTTGTTGTCCAGCAGATCGGCGGTCGGCGTTTTCAGATACAAGCGTTCCGGAGCGCCTAACTCCTTCAGAAGCTCGCGCCCCTGGCTTTTCGTCAAGCCCGAAAGCGGCAAAATATCGGCACCGCCATCCCCGAATTTGGTAAAGAAGCCGGTGACCGCCTCCGCCGCGTGATCCGTGCCGATGACGAGGCAACCCTTGGCCCCGGCAATGGCGTACTGGGCAATCATCCGCATGCGCGCTTTGACGTTGCCCTTGTTAAAATCCGACAGGTTTTCGCCTACGGATTGCTCAAACTGTTCGGTAACGGCCTCCACCGGCTCCAGAATGTTATACACCAGGGAATGGTCCGGGCGGATGAATTCCAACGCCGCTTGAGCGTCGGATTCATCCTTCTGCACCCCGTACGGCAGCCGGACGGCGTAGAAAGCGGCGTCCCGCCCTTCGGCGCGCAGTTCCTCGGCCGCCAGCTGGGCCAGCCGTCCCGCCAGCGTGGAATCCTGCCCGCCGCTGATCCCCAGGACAAAGCCTTTGGCACCGGAATTAATGCAATAGGCCTTCAAAAAGTCGATGCGAATGCGGATCTCCTCCCGCGGATCGACCCCCGGCTTTACTTTTAACGTTTCAATGATTTGCTGCTGCGTGTTCATCTGGTTTGCCCCTTCCTATTGGTATAATCGATGCTCTTTTATATAACTGTAACAGCTCTCGGGAACGAGGTAGCGCGGCTCCCCGCCCCGCCGCAGCTCATCCCGGATATAGCTGGAGCTGATCTCCATCGCCAGGCCCTTGTCGATCAAATGAAAGGTCTGTCCATCGTCGGCATTGCGGAGAATGGGCGACCGGCTGATGGCCGACAGCATGTTGATGCCGTCCCTGGCCATGACGATGAACTTGTTCTCGGCAATCAGTTCCTCGGACTTCTTCCATTTCCCTTCTCCGATGTCCAACAACAGGTCGGCTCCCATGATAAAGTACACCTCATCCTCCGGATACGCGGCCTTGAAATGCTGGAGCGTCATGTAGGTCGCGATCTCCCAACCGGCCTGCTTCATTTCGTAGTCATCGGCCACGAACTTTCCGTTTCCGGCAATCGCCAGCAAAATCATGTTCCACCGGTGCTCATCGCTGATGTGCATCGTCTTATCGGGCCGCTTGTTCGAACAGGGCAGGAAAATCACTTTATCCAGCCTGCAGCGGTGGGCGACGGTGCTTGCGGTCCAAAGATGGACGTTCGTAATCGGATCGAAGGAAGACCCGTAAATTCCGATTTTCCCCATGGCCGCCTCCTCAGGATTCGATCCGATCGTTGATTTTTTGACGGATTTCCTCAATCAGCCTCATCTTATTGTCCCAGCATGCCTGGCTCAAATCGACCGGATACTCCGCCGGATTGAGCAGCCGCTTGTATTCATCCCACAACACATGCAAATTGTCCGCATGAAACTCCCGGATTTCCCGGAGCGTAGGGACCTCGTAGACCAATTCCCCGTCCCGGAAAATCAAATGATGCAGCTCCCTCGCTTCAAAATTGGTCACGAATTTGGCGATATGCGTGTGTATCGGATGGAACATCTTGATTCGTTCTTCCCCAGCCGGATTCTCATGCTCCAGGACGATATAGTCGCCTTCCGATTTCCCGTTGCCCTTATTGATGATGCGGAACACTTTTTTCCGCCCGGGCGTGGTGATCTTCTCCGGATTGGAGCTGATTTTGATCGTATCGGCCATTTGACCGTGCTCATCCTCGATCGCAATCAGTTTATAAACGGCGCCCAAGGCCGGCTGATCATAAGCGGTGATCAGCTTGGTCCCGATCCCCCACACATCGATTCTGGCCCCTTGAGCCTTCAAGTTCATGATCGTCAGCTCATCCAGATCGTTTGAAGCGTAAATCTTCGCCTCGGTGAACCCCGCCTCATCCAACATTTTGCGCGCTTCCTTGGACAGATAAGCCAAGTCGCCGCTGTCCAGCCGGATGCCCAGGAAATTAATGCGGTCGCCGAACTCCTTGGCCACCCGGATCGCCGTAGGGACGCCCGACTTCAGCGTATCATAAGTATCGACAAGGAAAACGCAATTCCGGTGGGTTTCGGCATACTTGCTAAACGCCGTGTACTCGTCGCGGTAAGCCTGTACCATCGCATGGGCGTGCGTACCCGCCGTAGGAATGCCGAACAGCTTGCCCGCCCTGACGTTCGAGGTCGCGTCAAACCCGGCTAAATATGCCGCCCGCGTTCCCCAAATGGCGGCATCCATCTCCTGCGCCCGCCGGGTCCCGAATTCCATGCTGACCTCATCCCCGATCAATTGCTTGATCCGGGATGCCTTCGTCGCGATCAGCGTCTGAAAATTCACGATGTTCAGCAGGGCAGTTTCGATCAGTTGCGCTTCCGCCAAGGGGGCTTCAATCCGCAGGATCGGCTCGTTGGCAAACACCAACTCGCCCTCTTTCATCGAACGGACCGTCCCCGTAAACGTCAATTCCGCCAAATAGGCCAGGTAATCCTCGCTGTAGCCTTCTTCTCTTAAATAAGCCAAATCGCTGTCCGTGAAGCGGAAATCGCTAAGATAGCGGATCACCCGCTCCAATCCCGCGAATACGGCATAGCCGTTCTGGAAGGGGATTTTGCGGAAGTATATTTCAAACACCGCTTTGCGCTTGTGCATATTATCCTTCCAATAGACATGCGCCATATTGATTTGATATTTATCCGTATGCAGCGCGAGGCCGTCGTCCGAGTAGCTCATTGTTGCGTTCCTCCTAGGTAAGTAGAGTGGTTGTTGTTTGAACAATTTAGATGACCGACGCGCCGAGCGAGCCTTTAAAATGTCTTAAGGCCCAGGCGTGGCCTTCCTGGTCAAAGCTGGCCACCGCCTTTTCATGGACAACAATCGAGAATCCTCTATTGTAGGCATCCACCGCCGTGTGCAAAACGCATATATCCGTGCAGACGCCCACCAAATGGAGCTCCGTAATCCCTCTGGCGCGAAGCTTCATTTCAAGGTCGGTCCCCGCAAAGGCGCTGTATCTCGTTTTATCCATCCAGTACACCCGGCCCTCATCGCGGTGCGCCAGATATACCGATTCCAGCGCCCCGTACAGCCGGCGCCCGTCCGTCCCCTCGATATTATGAGGCGGAAACAGCTTCGTCTCCGGATGGAACGCGTCCTCCTGTTTGTGAAGATCGATCGCAAACACGACGAACTCGCCCTTTTGCAAAAACTCGCGGGTAATTTCCACGATCGCTCCCTCAATCGCCTGGCCGGGCGCACCGCAGGTCAAAGCGCCGTCCTCCGCCACAAAATCGTTCGTATAATCGATGTTGATCAAGGCCCGTTTGGGTTCGTTCATCCTTCATCCCTGCTTTCTTGTATGGTAAAGTGAATGATTGACTTTCACGTCCACGAAGCGGTAGAGCTGGGTTGGCTTTTTGGAGGTGCGGGTCGTCTTTTTCCCCGGGATTTCCTCAATAAAAGGAAGCGTCTTGATCTTTCTGGCAAACGCGGCGTCGAGCGCAATGGCCGAATCGTCCGTGACCGTCAGCAGCACGGCCTGAAGCTCGGAATAGGTGAATTCCTCGCGCAGAAACGCTTTGGCGGCCGTCGTCTCCAGCAGCTTCTGGCGGATCACCACGATCGCGTCTTTAATGATCCGGGCATGATCGAAGGCAAGATCCAGATTCAGCACCTCTTTGACGGAAAAGAGTTCCACCTCACTGGCGTCATCATTCGCCTGGCGGTTGGCCAGCTGATGCTCCGGCACAATGGCGTAGTGGGCATTGGAAATGATCCACCCCCGCGGATCCCGCCCCGGCGTATCGTACACGCCAAAATGCTCGAGATGGATGTCCTCCACCCCCGTCTCTTCCTTCAACTCCCGCGCCGCCGACTGGAAGGCGGTTTCCGTGTGGGCTACAAAGCCCCCGGGAAGCGCCCATTTCCCCGCCTCGATGTTCGGGCGTCCCTCGCTGTCGGTCATACTGCGCTTGATCAGCATGATGTGCAGGTCCATGACCGGCGGCTTAAACATGTCCGCTTTTGTCGACAGGATGGTAAACACGGCGATATCCGCCGTATAACCGTCGGGGGTCACGTATTTTTTCACGTCATACTGCTTCATCGCCTGTTCGTTTGACATGGTTAAAGCTCACTCCTTTCGTTAGCTTTTAACAATTAACGTTTTGTTAATTGTATTATATGCACTTTCCCTTCCTTTGTCAACCACCATTTGGAAAAATAGACGGGCTCCCGGAAATACAGCTTTCTGGACGAGAAAAAAAATATGCCAAATCGGCCCTTTAGTCCGTTTCCCCTCTAAAGTTATACCGTAATCCCTTCCGATATATGGAGTAATCCTGATTTATTTTCTATTAATGACGGGTCCCTAATTCACCACGAAAAGAGGTGTTCCCCACTACATCGACTTCCAGGAATCGACACCATCTTAAAAGGGAGAGAGCATCATCTTATGAGCAGAAGCGCTAAAAAGATCATTACATCCGTTCTCGCTACGTCCCTCCTGTTTTATGCAGGAGCGACAGGTCAGGCCTATGCCGGTGACCCGCAGTCAGGAACAGAGCAGGAAGTTATCGTCGTCTACAAAAATGACGAAGGCAAGGAAGCCGTTTACGAGGAGAGCGTCGAAGTCGATCACGAGTTCGATACGATCCCGGCCGTATCGGCAACGGTAACGCCTGCCGAACTAAAAGAACTTGTCAACGATCCTAATATAGCCCTCATTGAGCGGAATATTACGTTTCGAACGACGGATGCGGATTTTAAAATCGCATCCGATACGGTCCCCCTCGAACAATCGGAATGGAATTTTCAAGCGGTACAGCCTACAAAGATGTGGAATCAGGGTTATACCGGCGCAGGGGTGAAGGTGGCGGTGATCGATTCCGGTATCCTCACCACTCATCCGGAGCTCACGGTCGCCGGCGGCATTTCCACTGTCGATTACACCAATAATTATACCGACGATAACGGCCACGGCACGCATGTCGCCGGCATCATTGCAGCGAAAAGCAACGGAAACGCCCGGGTCGGGATCGCGCCGAACGTCCAGTTGTACGCGGTAAAAGCGATGGATCAAGCCGGGAACGGAACCTTGCAGGATGTTTTGGAGGGCATGGAGTGGGCCATTCAAAACGACATGGATATCGTCAATGTTTCGCTTGGAACCGATACGGATTCCACCATTTTGCACAATATGATGGATCAAGCCTATAACGCCGGCATTCTTGTCGTCGGCTCGGCAGGAAACAGCCAGGTCGACGATAACGGGGTACCGGTCCCTCTTTCGACATACACCGTGAACTACCCGGCCAAATACAGTTCCGTCATCGCCGTTGCGGCGATAGACAAAAACAACCGGAGAGGCGACTTCTCTTCCGTCGGGGACGAGGTTGAAGTGGCGGCCCCCGGCGTTGCGGTCCTTTCCACTTATGTGAAAGACGACGGCACGCCCGGCTATGCCTTATCGGACGGGACTTCCCAGGCCGCCCCGCACGTATCGGGAATGCTCGCTTTGCTGAAGCAGGCCCTTCCGGCCATGTCCAACGTACAGCTTCGCGAGGAGTTAAAGAAATATGCCGTCGATCTGGGCTCCCCCGGTCGGGATATCGAATTCGGCTTCGGCGCCTTAACCTTTGCCGAGGACAGCACGCCTCCGGCCAATGTGACGAACTTGCAAGTCACGGACAAAACCGCCGACAGCCTGTCTTTTTCGTGGACAAACCCGGTCGATAGCGATTTTCTGACCAACCGCTTTTATATCAATAACGTTAAAGTCGCCGAGGTTCCCGGCACTTCTTATCAGGCCACCGGCTTGACGCCGGAAACAAGCTATCAAATCAGCATTAATTCCGTCGATCGCAGAGGCAACGAGGCCGCCGGTCAAACCCTGACCGAGTCGACCCTGCCGCTGCCGGACGCCACGCCGCCCGCCGAAGTTACGGGCTTGACGGTCGATGAAGTGACGGACACTTCCGTTCAGTTGAGCTGGACGAATCCGCTAGACCTTGATTTCGCCAAACTCGGCTTGTACGTGAATGGCCAAAGCGTTAATGAAACGGCAATTCCAGCCTATCGATTTGAAGGACTTGCGCCGGATACCGATTATCAATTCACGGTCAAAACGATAGACAGCAGCAACAACCGCTCGCAAGGGGTAACCATACCGGTAAGAACGCTGCCGGCTGTCGTTCCGCCAACCGATCCGGTGAACCCGGGCGACCCATCTACCGATCCGGGGAACCCAAGCGATCCGCCTACCGGTCCTGCGGTTCCGGCCGATCCGGGAACGGACCCGACCGGGCCTGTTGTAACTCCGGACCCAACACCGACAGGCGACTCCACCGCACCGGGGGAAGTGATGTGGGGAGCCATCGAGATCATGCCGAACGCTATTCGCATTCATTGGACAAACCCTGCGGACAGCGATTTTGCCAAGGCGAAAATCTATATCAATGGCCTGTTTGCCGGAGAAACTTCCGGTTCCGGTTATGAGCTGACGGGGCTGCTTGCCGATACCGAATATACTATTGTCGTTAAAACCGAGGATCTCACAGGCAATCTGTCTCAAGGCGCAAGTCAGACGGCACGTACCGGGCCGGCCTCCGTTCCGGCACCGCCGATTACGCCGCCGGCGCCAAGCACGCCTTCCCAGCCGGATGTTATCGTGATTCCGGCCAACCCGACGCCGGCTCCTTCCGGTGGCAGCGCCCAAATCGGCGGTGGTGGCGGTGGTGGTGGCGGTGGTGGCGGCGCTGCTCCGAGCAGCCCGGCAGTTCCGTCCAAACCGGCGGAGAAGGCGGAAACTCCGGTAGAGAGAGCCGCAGCCACCCTGGAAAAGGCCAAAGCGTCTTTGACTCTGGTAGATTTTATTGATACCAAGCTGGCGGTCGAAGCGCTGACGGATACCGAGAAACGCCGGGAATTCCGGGAGAAATTGGATGAGCTTAAGCAGGAACTGCAAATTCGCGATCTCCCGGCCAGGAAGGGAATCAAGCCTACCGTTCCGATCAGCATCAGTCTGCAGGTCGCCATGAAAAATACCAACTTCAAGTACATCGACCTCTCTTCGATCAAACCGGGGGAAAATGTCTTCGTCATCAACAGTAAGGGCGAAATCGTCAAGGATGCCGAGATTTACATCCTGTGGAACCGGATTTTCGTGAAACCGGGCAGCGGAAATTTTGCCGCCAATGAGACGTACAGCGTTCTGATCGACAAGACGGTCAAGGGGAAAGCGAGCCTGCAGGCGACCGGCGGAAGCCCGCTGGAGCAGCCTTTGATTTTGGAATTTACGACCCGCTAATCGGACTAAAGGGGCCGGCTTGCCGGCTCCGCTATTTTCATCCTAATGGACATTCATGAATCAACAGATAGGGGATTATACGATGAAAATGAAAACCAACAAGCTTATAAATACGTTAACCGCCTCAGCCCTCCTCCTCGGCTTGCTGGGAGCTTCGCTTTCGTCCGGCGTCAAAGCGGCCGGCACGTCTTTTACCGATGTCCGCCAAGGTTCGTGGTATGAAGCCACCGTACAGTGGGGCCTGTCCCATAACATGGTCAAAGGCTTTCAGGACGGAACCTTTCAGCCGAACAAGCTTGTGACGGAAGAAGAGTTTTTGGCGATGCTGTTCCGGGCTTTTGAAAAGGACGCGGTCACCGGTCCAACGGGCCACTGGGCGGATATCTACTACAACCGGGCGCGCGAACTGAACTATCCCGTAAAGAGTTATACCGAGCTGCCGTCCCGAAAGCTTCCGATCCCGCGCAAACAGGTGGCCGAGCTGCTGACGTCGGCCGAGGGCGTCAGCTTTAACGGAGATGACGCCATCTCTTACCTGCTGGCCTTCGGTCTGGCTCAAGGTAAAAACCCGGACGACCTCAGCGTAAAAGGCTTCGACGGAGCCGGGAAACTCACCCGGGCCGAAGCGCTGCAGTTTATCAAGAATCTGAGCGAGTACGGTGTCGGCGGTTTGCTGGAAAGACCGGAAGAAGCAAGCGATCCGCGGGACATCCCGCAATTCTGACGCGCAATGCGGCTCGTACGGAAAGGACAGACCAAGTCATCTTGGGCCTGTCCTTTTTTGTTCAGCTGCACTATCAAGGTTCATTAGCAGTACATTCTCTCTTCCAACTACACTAGTACCCCATCAGACAACCTTGATAACAGAGAATTCCTGCATATCCGCATGTTTTTTTCTTGTTAGGAACAAAAATTTCAAAATTCCTGCAATTCTGCATGAATTTTCTACGAAACAGGCTCGTTTCTCTAAAATCGCTAGAAATGCCTGCAGATTCGGCTAGGCCCCCTTAATCCGGAGTCCTACCCTACAATGTTTATGAATTCACAGGATTGCTCCTTATTCTGCCGTATTACACCGCTCTATGAAAGGCAGAGGTGTCTTCCAGTGTCCTCACCCATATCGAGAACTTCGCTGGAGACATTTTTCTTAAGTTACCGTGAATTTTTCGGTTGTTGTAAAAGTCCATGTATTGGTCCAGCGCCTCATAAGCTTCATCGAGGGTCATAAAGTCCCTTTGGCTAAACAGATGGCGCTCCAGGACGCTGTGAAATGACTCAATGTAGGCGTTCATATTGGGGGACCGAGGTGGTATACGCTCATGAATAAGATCCAAGCTTTCACAGGTATCTCCAAATAGCTTGCTGACGAACTGCGGACCATTGTCTGTACGAACCACCGGCATAGGCTCGCCGGGCTCTATACGGTCTTGCAAGGCATACCATAAGGTTTGGACGACTTGTTTAGCTTCGCATACTGGGCCTCTATACTGCCCTACTACCATTCGGTCAAACACATCTATAATGCTGAGTACAAAAAAGAACCGTTCCTGCCCGATCGCGTATCCATATTTAATGTCCATTTGCCAAAGTTGGTTTGACCCCGTTATAACTCGATTTCTCGGTAATCGGCGAGGGTGGGAACGTACGCGCTTTCTAGGTTTCTGCAATATGTCTAACTCTTGGCAAAGTCGATAAGACTTCTTTTTGTTGAAGATGAGATCATACTTATCTCGAAGGGATTGGGCCAAAAACTTATAACCATAGACAAACTCTTCTCCTTCAAGGAGTTCGAGCAGCCATTCTTTGATTTGTGCGTCGCTAACTTTCTCACCTGTAGCCGTGTAAGAGTATCCAGGCACGGGACGACCTGCACGGCTTTCGGTTGGACGTTCTTCGCCTTTTTCTGCTGACTGGGCCAGTCGCTTTTTACGGTCGTAATACGTTGATTCTGACAACCCAAGAATGCGCAGCACAACAGCTGCCGGTTCCCCCCGCTTAATGAATGGGTCGGCTATTTCAAATTTTTCAGATAAGCGGGGTTTTTCTTTTTTAGCAACTCTCGCAAAATTTCGATTTCGAGTTCTTTTTCACCAAGGACCTTAACGGCCTTTTGGTAGCGTTGCTCTACCTCCTGCAGGCGTTGCAACTCTTGAACATGTTCGTCTGCCGCAGGAATTTCTTCAGGCGAAATAGAGTCCCG